>CALIAF010000040.1 GCA_938041335.1 uncultured Ulvibacter sp.
ACTGATGAAGAAATAGAACAGTCAAGAAAAGATTTTCTCATCAATGAATCTGTGCAAAACATTTTAAACGCATAGATAAAATTGAATTTACCACCGCAATTTGTTTTAGACTCTACCCTTGGTATTGGTGTAATTTATAAATTAAATGCACCAGAACTTATAACAACAGATGCACCCCACCATTTTATTGTTGTTGCGATTGATGGAACTGATAATTATTTAGTTTTATGCACAACTCAAAGAGATAAAAAAATAGAGTATTTAACGAAAAGGGGTTATGATTTGAATACACTTGCCTATGTAAGTCCAAATAATGATAACGGACTCACTAGTGACACCTACATTAACTGTAACGATTATCACACAATAACAAGAGATTCTTTATTACAGAAAATCGGAGAAAATCAACTTACATTGACCGGCAGACTATCTCAAGTTGAATATAGTAATGTAAGAAATTCTATAAACTTGAGCAGAGTTAATGATTTACCAACTTCAATATTAATCCATCCAACAGAGACTAAATAGTAAATTAATAATTACCAAAAAGAGGTCGAAAATTTAAAGTGTCGGCTATTTGTTATATTTACTTCAATATGTATAAATCAACTCTAATAATCTTAGTAACAATATTTTTGGGTTGTACCTCTACAAATGAGAATAACAATGATCTAAATAAGGAATTAAAGGAAACTAAGGCAGAACTTTGGAATGTTACAAATGAACGCGATAGCGTTATTAAACGCCTTGAGTTTTGTTCTGAATGGATTGATATTTTAGAATCTACAGAGGTTACAAATTAATATTTGAGTACTTATCCAATAGTGCACCCGTTTTAAAACTCTTTAAACCTACTATCTTATTGTTAGGTGCGTCATACTCTACCTCTACAAAGAATCTATCTATGGCATACAAGGCAAACCTTTTAGCACCATAGTTTTTAGAATCCAGAAACGTACCTTTTGTAAATACTGTATCGTATTGCTCCGCTTCATTTAATAAGTTGAACTTGTATAAGGTCATATTCAAAACAATCTTAGTATCATTTTCGGAATCACGAATTAGGCAACTCACGCGCACAATCGTACCATATGTCGTACCAAATACACGTTATTGATAAATAAAATAACCCTAATTATTTGATAAACAAATAACTAAGGCTATATAAAAGTGACCCAGAGAGGATTCGAACCTCCAACCGTCAGAGCCGAAATCTGATATTCTATCCAGTTGAACTACTGAGCCAATTGTCATTCCAGTCAAGGCACGAATGTCCTACTTACTTAATCTTGATTTTACTATTGTACTTATTGTCTTCCCATCTGTTCTTCCAGCGGCTTTTGCATTTACCATCCCCATCACTTTACCCATATCTGCCATAGCACTTGCTCCGGTTTGCGCTATTGCCTCATCTACCATCTTAGTAACTTCTTCCTCACTTAACTGTTCTGGTAAAAAATTCGCGATCACGGCGGCTTCTGCAAGCTCAGGCTCTGCAAGGTCTGCCCTATCTTGTTCTGCAAAAATAGCAGCACTATCTTTTCTTTGTTTCACTAGTTTTTGCAACAACTTTAGCTCCGCTTCTTCCGTGAGTTCCTCCTTTGCTCCACTAGCTGTCTGCGCTAAAAGGATTTCACTTTTAACAGCACGTAAAGCCTGTAATGCCTGACTATCTTTGCTTTTCATCGCCGTTTTCATAGCGTCCATTATTCGAACAGATAAACTCATAATTAAGATGTTTTTATTGAAAGGCGAAGATACCATATAATAAAACTACAAAAAACAATCCCGATGGCTATCGGTACCAAGTCTCAAAAAAAACAAATGCATAACATTTGAGCTTATGATCACCGATGTTTTAGCTTGAAACAAATAAAAAGGCCCTTCTTTCAAAGAACCTTTTCTATGCATTTTGGGTATTTATAACTACCCCTTACCTTTAATTGTGGGGACTAGTCTACGTTATCGTGTAAAAAAGAATTGTTTGATTTTAGATCCACACCCTCTTCATCTGTACTTACCGAAATTCTTGACAAACTCGTCTCATCATTTACATCTTCTAATTCAATACCCATACGTTTATAGGCTGGGCGTGTTTCACGCTCATCTAACTTAGAAGCACTATTTCTAAACTTATAATTAAAGTCTTTCATCTTACGCTTACGTTCTTCTGTCCTATCTTTTAGCAGTTTTGAAATAGGCATATTCATCGGATCAATTTCTATAGTCTCTTCTGGGGCCGCTTTAGTTTCTATGGTCCGCGTTTCAAAAGCTATTTCCTCTTCAGCGACACTAGTTTGACCCGGCTTTGCACTTAGCAATTGTTCTTCCTTTTCCTCATAGTCATCAAGACTATACCTCTTAACGCCTTCTTTAGTCACCTCACTTACTGGAACAATCTCCACGTGATCGCGCACTTCCATTTGTTCAATGGCACTAGTAAGTACTTCCTCATCTTCTTTTTCAAGTTGCAAATCGTGTCGCAGTACATCAGTCACTTCCTCTGCAGCGTTCATAGGCATATCAAACATTAACATTTGATCTTCCGTCTTATTCACCGCTGCTATATCTGCTTGTGTATCAAATGCCGCTTCTTCTAAATTTGCACTTTCTATTTCCTGTAATTTTTCATTAATGGTAAATTCTACTTCCTCAGGAAACGAAGACTCCTCTGTTTCAATTTTCAAAAAAGTTTCTTCAACAATAGGTGTTTTAACGGAAGTTGTGTTTGGCGTCACAATCTCAAAGCTATTCACATCAATCTCATTGATTACTAACTGTTCAAACTCTGCTAAGTGATGAATACTAACCTCCTCCGAGATTACATCTATATTCTTGATTAGTTCTGAAGTAGCTATATACCCTTCAAATGGAATATCTAAATGTTTTGCAGCAGGTTCTTCCGCCATCATTTCAGAAACTTCTTCTTCAAATAATGAATGGCGAATAATAGGTGCTACCACTTCTTCTGTCAAAACCTCTTGTGCTGGAGACCCAGGCAAAACTTCTGGGGTTGCCGTTACTTTTGTTGTTAAATCTTGCTCCGCTTTTTGTTCTGAATCTAGCGTATGAATGATCTTTTTACTCTCCGTATTTGTAATTTCGTGCTGTTGATCTGCATCAAAACCTGTCGCTATTACTGTGATAGAGATAGAACCGTCAAGGCCTTCATCATCACCTACACCCATAATAATATTAGCGCCGTGTCCAGCTTCTACTTGAATGTGATCACTAATTTCTCCTATTTCATCAATTGTAATTTCTTCTTGGCCAGATACGATTAACAACAATACGTTTTTAGCTCCTGTAATTTTATTGTCATTTAATAAGGGAGAATCTAATGCTTTTGTGATTGCTTCGTGTGCCCTATTAGCACCCGTTGCCGTTGCGCTACCCATTATCGCAGTACCCGAATTAGAGAGCACCGTTTTTGCATCTCTTAGGTCAATATTTTGTGTGTAGTGATGTGTAATAACCTCTGCTATACCTCTCGCAGCAGTAGCTAATACTTCATCCGCTTTTGAGAATCCCGCTTTAAAACCAAGGTTACCATAAACTTCGCGTAATTTGTTGTTATTAATAACCACAAGGCTATCTACATTATTACGTAATTTTTCTACCCCTAATAAGGCCTGTTCGTTACGTATTTTTCCTTCAAATTGAAACGGTATCGTCACAATACCAACGGTTAATATATCAAGATCTCGCGCCATCTTTGCAATTATTGGCGCAGCTCCCGTACCTGTACCACCACCCATACCGGCAGTAATAAAAATCATCTTGGTATTTGAGGTAAGCATACCTTTAATATCTGCCATACTCTCCACAGCAGATTGCTCTCCTATTGCAGGATTAGCACCGGCACCCATCCCTTCAGTAAGGTCCATCCCCAACTGGATTTTAATAGGCACAGCACTATTTTCTAGCGCTTGGGCATCTGTGTTGCAGATTACAAAATCTACTCCTTTGATCCCTTGATTAAACATGTGGTTAATAGCATTGCTTCCTCCTCCTCCTACACCAATCACCTTGATGACGTTAGATTGGTTTTTGGGGAGATCAAAAGCTATGTTTTCAAAAGCTGTATTACTCATAATTTGGTTTTTGCGAGGTTGTATTTTTGTTGAGTTTGCTTACGCATTCTCTATTTTTATCTATTATTCCTATTCGTTTTCCGCTTTCGCGAAAATGTCAATCATTCATTATCTGCCAGTCTCCTTGTAAGTTGCATTGTATTCAAGTTGAAAATGACAACTCTTTTTACTACAACTACCCCCCGAGACTACTTACTCACATCTATTCTGCATTGTCCAAGAACTCCTTAAACTTCTCTGCCCATTTGTCAAAAAATTTGACCTTCTCTTTTGGCTTTTCTTGTACTTGTGTTGCTGTATCTCCTGATTCTTGCGAAGACTCAACGCCCTCACTTAACACTTCTTCTTCTACCACATCTATCTCGTTATTTTGCACTCTTTCTTTACTCTCAATGCTATTCATTACAAGACCAACCGCCGTAGCATAGAGAGGACTTGTCGTTTCTGAATCACTATCACCAGCTAGATGTTCATTAGGATATCCTATGCGTGTATCCATTCCTGTGATATACTCTACTAATTGTTTTAAGTGCTTTAATTGCGCACCACCACCGGTTAAAACAATACCCGCGATCAATTTTTTCTTCGGGTCTTCATGACCGTAATTTTTTATCTCTAGATACACTTGTTCTACAATCTCAATTACTCTAGCATGAATAATTTTAGAAAGATTTTTAAGTGTAATTTCTTTAGGTTCTCTTCCTCTCAGTCCTGGTATTGATACAATCTCATTATCACGATTTTCTCCTGGCCAGGCAGAACCAAATTTCACTTTAAGTAACTCTGCTTGTTTCTCAATGATGCTACACCCTTCTTTAATATCTTCGGTGATGATATTTCCGCCGAAAGGAATAACCGCAGTATGTCTTATAATTCCGTCTTTAAAAATGGCAAGATCTGTTGTTCCGCCTCCTATATCAATCAATGCTACACCTGCTTCTTTCTCTTCTTGACTTAATACCGCATTTGCAGAAGCTAAGGGCTCTAATGTAATCCCACTTAACTCCAATCCTGCACTCTTCACACAACGCCCTATATTTTTAATAGACGCCACTTGACCAACTACGACATGAAAATTTGCCTCTACACGACCTCCATACATCCCTATAGGCTCTTTAATCTCTGCTTGCCCGTCCACTTTAAAATCTTGTGGCAAGACATGAATAATCTCTTCACCGGGCAGCATAACTAGTTTATGCACTTGATTGCATAATCTGTCAATATCCCCTTCATCAATCACTTCATCACTATCTGCACGTGTGATATAATCGCTGTGTTGCAAGCTACGTATGTGCTGTCCCGCAATACCAACAACCACATCTGCAATCTTTAACCCCGAAGATGTTTCTGCATCTGTCACTGCTTGTTGTATAGACTGTATGGTTTGTGTAATATTATTCACGACACCACGATGTACACCCAGGCTTTTAGATTTTCCTATTCCGAGGATCTCCACTTTGCCATACTCGTTCTTCTTGCCTATCATCGCGACAATTTTTGTTGTCCCGATGTCCAGTCCTACTGCGATGTTTTCGTTTTCCATACTACTCCTTTTTAATTGCTACTACTTGACTTCCGTATCTAAGATCAACTGCTTTATACGCCGTAAGCAAAGTATCACGTTTCGCTTTTTGGTAAAAAGCTTTAAGATTCATAAACTTTTTTTCAGGATCATTCTTCGACCCAAAGCGTACTTTAAAATCAGTGTTTCGCAACTGTAATTCTATATTATTGTTAGCTACAACGTGAATGCCAATTACACTACTTTTCATAAACACATCATTGTTTATTTTTTTTAATAGCAGGGTTAAATCATCATACATTTCAGCCACATTTCCTGTAACCAGCGGCACCCTTGCCGTATACACTTTTGACAACGGCATCTTTTTACCATCTGCATCAATGTAATAATGCGTCTGGGCAGCTACTCTTGCTAGCGGCATGCGCTGTTCAATTTTAGCACCTAAAACCCCATCAACCGTTACAAACACTTGAGCATCACGTATCATATCATTTTTCAACAAACGTGACTCCATCTCTTTCAAAGCTACTTGTTCTTTGGTGATATTACGAACACTGTCATGATTTACTATTAACATCTTATTAACCGTCTCAAGTGTAATAAAAGGTGGAGTTTCGCCTAAAAATTCAACCTTTGTTTTATCCAGATTCCTAGCGTTATTTCGCTTACCAGAAAAACTAAACAAGCCAATTACTAGCCCTAGAACGATTATAAATTTTATGATGCCCCAATTAACTTTCATATTCATTGCCCACGATGGTGGGTATCTATTTATTGTTTAACACTTTAGTTACTGATGCTACTTCGGCACCTATATCTCCGGCACCTACCAGCAATTTAATGCGACATTTACTGTTTTTCAATGCTTCGGAAATATGCTGTTTAGACACGATTTTCGCCAATTTTAAAGCCGTATTTCTTTTCTCATTAATCAATTTCACTAACCAATCTGAATGCACACCCTCTATAGATTCTTCACGTGCAGGATAAATAGCTAATACCAACACTTCGTCAAATTGTGCTAGACTTTCTGCAAATCCATCAGCAAAATCTCTGGTTCTACTAAACAAATGTGGCTGAAAAACAATTACTTTCTTATCGTCCGGATACATCTCACTAACGGCTTGATGCAATGCGTTTAATTCTGTTGGATGATGCGCATAATCATCGATTAAGACCAAATGCTCTGTTCTTATTTTGTAAGAAAACCTACGCTCTACTCCTTTAAAAGATGCCAAAGCGCTGGGTAGACAATCGGTTGGGGAACCAGCTAAAATTGCCATACCCAAAGCTGTGACAGCATTATGTAGGTTGTGATGTCCAGGGGTGTAAAATTTTAAATGTTTTAAGGTGATGGTTGGAGTCTTTAAATCAAACACATAACCACCTTGTTCTATGCGTACATTTTGGGCCTCAAAAGCTGCTGGCTCTTCTATTGCGACGGTCTGACCATCTAATGGCAACCCACTTTTATGCAGTAAATTCTTTTTATCTTTTACAAGATTTGCAAATTCTTTAAAACTATTTTCAATTGCTGTGGCATTTCCGTAGATATCCAGATGATCTGCATCCATAGATGTGATGCAAGCAATATCTGGCGAAAGTGTCAAGAAAGACCGGTCAAACTCATCTGCCTCTACCACGGTGATGGCTGTTCCTTTTGAGATAAAATTAGAATTGTAATTCTCTGCGATACCGCCCAAAAAAGCAGTAACAGGCATATCGCAAGCGACCATCAAGTGCCCTAATATTGCCGAGGTGGTCGTCTTGCCGTGGGTTCCTGCTACGGCGAGACAGGTCGTATCTTTTGTGATTTCACCTAAAAACTGAGCACGTTTCAGCAGGTTAAAACCGTTTGTTTTAAACCAATTAAAAACGTTGTTTGATTTTGGTATGGCAGGTGTATAAATCACTAGTGTTTCTGAAACATCAAAAGCCTCTTTTTTTATGGCGGTTACATCATCTTTAAAGGTGATTTTCATCCCCTCACTCAATAGCACATCTGTAAGTTTGGTTTGTGTTTTGTCATAACCGTGAACGGTCAAACCTTTTAAGTTTGCAAAACGAGCAAGCGCGCTCATCCCAATACCGCCTATGCCGATAAAGTAAATTTGCTGTATGTTCTGTAAAACGTTCACTTCTTATTTTCTAATAATTTGATCACTTCTGCTACAATCTCGCTAGTTGCATTAGGCCTCGCCAGCTTTTTTATATTTACTGAAAGCTGCTCTTGTTTGTGCTCGTCATTTAACAATAACGCGAGTTCAGACTCAAAATTCTTGTCAGCATTTGCTTCTTTTAAAACAATTGCCGCTCCTTTGCTTGATATAGATAATGCGTTCTTTGTTTGATGGTCTTCTGCTACATTAGGAGATGGGATAAAAATCACGGGCTTTCCAACTAAGCATAATTCTGAAACAGATATCGCACCTGCTCGTGAGATAATAATATCTGCAGCCGCATAAGCCAAGTCCATTCTATTTAAAAATGCCGAGACTTGAATTTGACCTTCTGTGTATTGCTTGTATTGATCTTCATACAACTTTCCGCATTGCCATATTAACTGCACATCTTGCGCTTTAAAAAACGGCAAAGCAGCTGCTACCAATTGATTAATCTTTCTTGCCCCAAGACTCCCACCTAAAATCAACACTGTTTTTTTACTCGCATCCAGTTGAAAGTACTTTTGCCCTTCTGCCCTATTTGCCGAAATATCTAACAAATCTTGACGTACCGGATTACCCGTGAGAACGATCTTATCTTTTGGGAAGAATTTTTCCATCCCGTCATAAGCAACACAGATTGTATCTACAGTTTTACTTAACCATTTATTTGTTATTCCTGCATGCCCGTTCTGCTCTTGTATTAAACAAGGTATATTTTTACCTGAAGCTACTTTTAACAGAGGCGCACTTGCATAGCCGCCAGTGCCAATTGCAATATCTGGCTTAAACTTCTTGACAATACGTCTCGATTTCACTAAACTAGAAATCAATTTAAACGGAAACATTAGGTTTTTAAATGATAACGATCTTTGTAAACCTGCAATCCATAAGCCTTCAATTTTATATCCTGCTTCGGGTACTTTTTCCATTTCCATACGGTCGCTAGCTCCTACAAACAAAAACTCCGCATTCGGATGCTTTTGTTTTAGTCCGTTTGCAATAGCAATAGCCGGGTATATATGACCTCCGGTACCACCGCCACTTATTATAAACCTGTATGTTTTTGCCGTTTCTATGATTTGATTCTTAAATAGTTTCGCTTAAAATATCTAATGGGTTTTCTATGTTTTCCATTTCTTTTTTCTGCACTTCTCTTTTGGCACTTACGCTGAGTACCATACCTAATGCCAAACATGTCATCCAGATACTCGTACCTCCACTACTAATAAGAGGTAAGGTTTGCCCCGTAACCGGAAACAACTCTACGGCAACCGCCATATTAATCATAGCTTGAAAAACAATAGGAACCCCTACTCCAATGACTAATAGCTTACCAAACATAGCGCTTGCTTTATGTGCGACAACTACCAACCTAAAGAGCAGTAACATATATAAGAACATTAAAAACAAACCTCCAACCAGACCAAACTCTTCAATAATAATGGCATAAATAAAATCTGAAGATGACTGCGGTAAAAAGTTTTTCTGCACGCTTTTTCCTGGCCCTAAGCCTGTCACTCCACCAGTAGCAATAGCTATTTTTGCTTTCTCTATTTGGTAACTTGCATCAGCGTCTACTTTTTCTTTATCGGTAAAATTCTCAACACGACTCATCCAAGTATCCACACGATTATCAAACAATCCAGGAAAAGCTTTTGCTGTTAAAACAAACAGCGTTAAAAACAATAATCCTGAAGCCAACATTATTGCTAAATACTTTAATGGATAGCCCCCAATAAACACCAACATTACTACCATCACAAATATGATTGCGGTGGTTGAAAAGTTAGCAGGAAGTATTAGAGCTAGCACCACAAAAACTGGCACCCAGAGCGGCAATAATGTTTCTTTAAAGGAAACCGTTTTATCTTTAATTCTAGACAAGTATCGGGCTACATAGGTCATTAAAGCTACGGCGGCCAATGTTGAAGTCTGAAACCCAACACCTACAAAAGGAATCCTAATCCATCTGCTCGCATTAGCCCCATCTATGGTTGTCCCTTGTGCCATGGTAAAAATAAGCAGCACAATCACAAAAGGTAATGCAATAATGGATAGCCCCTTAAAATAATGATAAGGTATTTTATGCACTCCATAGAGTATGGCAAATCCTAAAACTAAATGCGCAAAGTGCTTAATTAAATACTTAATTGTATTCCCATCATCATATAAATAGGCCAAGTTACTACTCGCACTATATACTGGCAAAAACGAAAAAAGCGCAAGCAGTCCGGCTACTGCCCAAATTGCCTTATCCCCTTTTATGTTTTTAAATAGTGTTTTCATTTTGCCTCCGCGCAGGCGGATATCCTTTTCATTGTTATTTTACTTTTTCTATTGTCCACTTCATTGTCTTCGACAGGCTCAGACAGACAATAGGCGTTTAATTATAAATTTCTGACAGCCTCTTTAAACTGCCTTCCTCTATCCTCATAATTCTCAAACAAATCAAAACTTGCACACGCCGGGCTTAATAACACATTGTCATTACGTTCTGCCAATTTGTAGGCTATTTTTACCGCCTCGCGCATACTTTTTGCTTCTACCATCATATCTACCACATTACCAAACTGGTTAATGATTTTTTCATTATCTACCCCTAAACAAATAATAGCTTTTACTTTTTCATTTACTAGCGGTAACAGCTCTTCATATTTATTGCCTTTATCTACACCGCCAACAATCCAAACAGTTGGGCTTGTCATGCTATCAAGCGCATAAAAGGTCGCATTTACGTTTGTGGCTTTACTGTCATTGATATACATCACATTCCCTATTTTCAAAACTTTTTCGAGACGGTGTTCTACACCTTGAAAGTTCTCTAGGCTTTCTCTTATCGTCGCCTTTCTTATTTTTAACAATGTGGCAACGGTGGCAGCTGCCATAGCGTTTTTAACATTGTGTTGTCCTTGTAATCCTAGAGTTGCTGTTGGCATAGTGAATGTTGTGTTATTAAATATTATTATTATTTGATTGTCTTTTATATAGGCACCTTCTTGTACTTCTTCTCGAAGCGAAAAAGGTAATTTTCTTGCTTTTATCTCATGGCTTTCAAGCCATCTTTTAATCTCTTTGTCATCTGCATCATAAATAAAATAGTCATCCTTCGTCTGGTTCATCGTAATCCGAAACTTTGACGCGATGTACTTGTCATAATCATAGGCATATCGATCTAAATGATCTGGACTTAAATTTGTCAACACCGCAATATGAGGTGCAAACTTTTCAACGCCGTCTAACTGAAAACTACTTAGCTCGAGCACATAATTTTCATACTTCTCTTCGGAAACCTGCTCTGCAAAGCTTTTTCCTATGTTTCCTCCTAGTGCAACATTTAGTTCCTTCTTTAACAGCTCGTGAGTTAAAGAAGCCGTTGTTGTTTTACCATTACTCCCTGTTATCCCAACAATTGTTGCATTTGTATAAGCACTAGCAAATTCTATTTCTGAAATAATCTGCACTTCAGCCGCTTTCAGTTGCTTTATAATGGGTGCCGTATCGGGAATTCCTGGGCTCTTCATTACCACGTCTGCTTCCAAAATTTTTGATGCCGTGTGACCGCCGTCTTCAAATGCTATTTTATGATGTATAAGAACTTTCTTGTATTTTTCTTTAATATTTCCGAAGTCTGAAACAAAAACCTCAAACCCTTTCTTCATTCCTAGAATGGCAGTTCCTACACCGCTTTCCCCTCCTCCAAGTATGACTAATCGTTTTCTCATTTATCTCTCTCAAAGACGCAAAGGCGTCAAGCTTTTATCTTATTTTTAATGTTACAATAGTCAGTATCGCCAAGAAAATCCCAACAATCCAAAACCGTGTTACTATCTTACTCTCATGAAATCCTTTTACCTGATAATGATGGTGCAATGGTGACATTCTAAAAATGCGTCTTCCTGTACCATATTTTTTTCTGGTGTATTTAAACCAGCTCACTTGCATGATTACAGATAGATTCTCCATCAAGAAAATCCCGCATAGCAATGGAATTAAAAGCTCTTTTCTAATTATGATTGCGATTACGGCGATAATCCCACCAATAGTTAAACTCCCTGTATCTCCCATAAAAACTTGTGCTGGGAAGGCATTGTACCAAAGAAACCCAATAAGCGCCCCCACAAAGGCCATAATAAAAATGGTCACCTCCCCTGTATTCGGGATGTACATGACATTGAGATAATCTGAGAAAACCAGATTACCAGAAACCCAAGCAAAAAGCGCCAGCGTGACCGCTATAATAGCAGAGGTGCCCGCCGCAAGGCCATCAATACCATCCGTTAAATTTGCCCCATTAGAAACGGCAGTGATAATGATTATCACAATTGGTATAAAAATTAACCAGATGTACTCTTTATAATTATCGCCAGCCCAGGTGATGAGCGACTCATAATTAAACTCGTTTTCTTTTACGAAGGGGATGGTTGTTAAGAGCGTTTTTTCGGCTGGGAAAAATTCACGTGGGGAGTTCTGAGTTATTAATTCTGTGGAATTTACAGGGTTTATCTTTTCACGTTTAACGGTAACATCTGGATGAAAAAACATAATGGCGCCCACAAAAATGCCAAGACCAACTTGCCCTAACACCTTAAACTTACCAGGCAGTCCAGCCTTATCTTGTTTAAACTTTTTTAAGCAATCATCTAAAAAACCAATTGCGCCCATCCATAAGGTGGTTACGATGAGCATAATCACATAAATGTTTTCAAGTTTAGCAATTAACAATACAGGTATTAATGTGGCTAGAATTATTATAATCCCACCCATAGTAGGCGTTCCTGCTTTTTCATTTTGTCCTTCTAAACCAAGATCACGTATGCTCTCTCCCATCTGCTTTCGCTGAAGAATTCTAATAATCTTTTTACCAAATATGGTTGCAATTATAAGCGATAGTATAACCGCAATAGCGGCCCTAAAAGTGATAAACTCATAGAGATACTCACCAGGAAACTGGTAATTATCAGATAAATATTCAAATAAATAATACAGCATACTTATTTATTAAGTGCGGTTAATAGTTCTCTTACCATCTTAAAGTCATCAAAATCCGTTCGTTTTCCGTTGACCTCTTGATACGTCTCATGACCTTTACCCGCTATTAGTATAATGTCATTTTCATCGGCCATCTGGCAAGCTGTTTTTATAGCTTGTTTTCTATCTGCAATAGACAGTGTTTTTTTACAATCTATGGGCGCTACACCCGCTTCTATTTGCTCAATGATTGTAGCAGGTTCTTCTGTTCTTGGATTGTCACTGGTGAAAATCGCTTTGGTACTTAGTTGCGCTGCAATTTTTCCCATTACAGGTCGCTTAGCTGCATCTCTATCACCTCCACAGCCCACAACTGTAATAAGTTGTTCGTTTCCTGTTCGTATCGTATTAATAGTCTCTAGTACATTTTTTAAAGCATCTGGAGTATGCGCATAATCCACAACCGCCGTCACCTTCTTGTCGGAAATCAAATATTGAAATCTCCCGTCTACACTCTCCAATGTGCTTAATAACTGTAGTGTTTCTAGGGTTTCTAGCCCTAATAATTCGGCCGTTGCATAAATTGCTAACACATTATACGCGTTGAAATTACCAATGAGTTTTACCCATAGTTCTTGTCCGTCCAATTTCAGCAGTAATCCTTGTAATTGATTTTCTAAGATTTGTGCTTTATGGTCCGCAATACTTTTTAAAGCATAGGTCACTTTTTTTGCCGCAGTATTTTGCAGCATCACCATCCCATTTTTATCATCAACATTTACCAAGGCAAAAGCAGATTTAGGTAGGTCATCAAAAAATTTCTTTTTTACGTCGCGATACGCAGCAAAATCTTTGTGATAATCTAAATGATCGTGCGATAAGTTTGTGAAAATCCCACCAACGAAGGTGAGTCCTTCCGTGCGTTTTTGATGGATGCCATGAGAGCTTACTTCCATAAAGCAGTACGAAATTCCTGCATCTACCATCTCGCGCAAAAAACGATTGATAGCTAAGCTATCTGGCGTGGTGTGAGTTGCGTCATGCCGCGTTTTTCCCACCATTACTTTTACTGTTGATAAGAGTCCAGATTCATATCCTGCTGCCGTAAACAAGTTGTACAACAATGTAGCGATGGTTGTTTTTCCATTGGTGCCTGTTACCCCAATTAAACTCAATTGTGCAGAAGGATTACCATAATAGTTATCTGCCATAATAGCAAGCGCTTCTTGACTATCTTTTACTTGAATGTATGTAATTCCGTTTACTATTTTAGAAGGGATAGTCTCACATATAATCGCTATTGCTCCTTGATCAATAGCTTTTTTAATAAACTCATGTCCATCACTTAGACTCCCTCTAATAGCTACAAACACATCATCAAGACCTACTTTACGACTATCAAAATTGATATCGCGAATTGCCACAGAAGTATTGCCCTGTACGCCCTCAAGGGTAACCTTATACAATATGTCTTTTAAAATAATCACGATACCGTTAATGTTATTTGTGTTCCTATTTTTGGGGTTGAGCCCGCATTAATAGACTGGCTCCTTACGGTTCCAACACCATTTATCTTTACTTTGTATCCTAAATTTTCAAGTAATGAAACGGCATCCATTGCTGCCATTCCTTTTACATTAGGAACTTCTCTTTTAACTATGGAAGCTTTTTCAAAATATGCTTCGTAGTCTTGGATCATTTCTGGGTCACCAGCTTCTAGCTCATTTACTTCGTCTTTTAATGGACTGTCCGTATATATTTTTTGAGCAATTCTTTTAAAAACTGGACCTGTAACATCTGCTCCATAGTATCCTTTTGCTGTGCTTGGTTCATGGATCACGACGATGCAAGAATATTTAGGGTTTTCGGCAGGAAAATATCCCGAGAACGAAGACACATATTTCTTCTCCTTTAACCACTCTTCGTAGTTGGCATATTCTTTACGCGCCGTTCCTGTCTTTCCTGCCATAGAAAAATTTTCACTGTACAAGCTTTTCCCAGTTCCGCGCACCACTATATTTTTGAGTATTGCCCGTACTTGATCAATTGTATTTTGAGATGCAATACGATTGTCTATTACTTCTGTTTCTTGCGTAAGTATTACTTCATTCCAAGCGCGTATTTCTTTTATAAACTGGGGTTTCACCATCTTGCCGTCATTAGCAAGTGCATTGTAAAAAGTGAGTATCTGTAAAGGTGTCATCTGCAAATTGTACCCATAAGCCATAGAAGGGAGCGCATTTCTACTCCAATAATCGCTATCTAATTTATGAATTACAGGCATCCCTTCTCCTTTAATATCGACTCCAAGGGTGGTATCCATCTTCCATTCAATTAAATGGTCAAGAAATTTTTGAGGCTGATCTTTATACGCTTCGTTTATCAACTTTGCGAAACCAATGTTTGAAGAAACCTCAAGTGCTCTCGCTGCAGAAATTTCCCCATAACCATTACCACTATCAGTAATATCCCGACCATACATGCGTATTTTGCCATTTTTAGTATCTACAACTGTAGACGTATCGATCACTTTATCTTCAAGTGCAATGGTCATTGCCACCGTTTTAAATGTAGACCCGGGTTCAATAGATTCCCAAATAGCATAATTGCGACGTTCGTAATATTTTCCGTTTGTTCCTTTTCCGAGGTTCGAGACCGCCTTTATTTGCCCTGTTGCCACCTCCATCACAATAACACAACCGTGGTCTGCATCGTACTCTTCTAATTGTTTTAATAATGCATGATGCGCAATGTCTTGCATATTTACATTGATGGTCGATATCACATCGTACCCATCTTGCGGCTCTACTTCATTCTCATCATAAACAGGTTTCCATCTTCCTTTAGATATCTTTTGCTTGAGGCGCCTTCCGTTCTTACCACTTAAATATTCTTGATAAGCTCCTTCAAGGCCAATAGAGTAATAGCCTGGTTTTCCTTTATTCTCATTACCCACAAGACGTTCAGCAATTTTTCCCATAGGATGCTCACGTACCGTTTTCTGTTCTGAAATAAAACCACCGCGATTAGGCCCTTTTCTAAATAAAGGCATCTTTTTAACTTCTATGTATTGTGAATACCCTAAGTCACGTGCTACCAGTAAATATTGGTTTTTAGCTGTTCGTGCTTTTCTAAAAAGCTTTTGATAATAGGATTGAGGTTTTCCAAACATTTTACTCAGCTCCTTTGACAAAGGGACAAGGTTTTCATCAAAGTCCTCTTTTGAAACTGTAACCGCGTCAAAATGAATATCATATTTTGGCACAGAACTAGCAAGTAGACTACCATCATCTGCATACACGTTACCGCGATTAGCAGGAATCTCTACATTCTTTGTGGTGTTTTCTGCTGCAATAGCCCGATATTTATCACCCTGAACAAACTGTATGTCTGCAAGCTTAATAGCAATTAGCACCGCCAAGAAGAACATAAAGCCGGCGACGAAGTAAAAGCGGTTTAATATGTTTTTTTCTGGTTTTGACAAGGCCGCTATTGTTGTTTAGTGATTTTAATTATTTGCGGAGGGGTTTCGCTAGGCTGTAATCCTCGTTGCGCCATCGCCGCTGTTATTTTACTTTCCATTTTTACCTGTGTGAGCTGCTTGCGCACATCTAGATATTCACTCTTCAACTCTTTTACTGTATTATTGAGTTGCGCAATACGATGCACTTTTTTATCTGCAATGTGTGAGCTAGCAATCATTATTAAGGCAAGCAGACTCAAAAAGATGATAAAACGCCAGTTGGCAAAAGCATCATCGCTTACCAAAAACTTCCCTTTGATTATATTATAAAAACCTTGCTTCACTACTAGTCTATAATTTCTTTGCTATTCTCAATTTTGCACTTCTTGCACGATTGTTTTCTTTTATCTCTGCCGCATCGGGGATAATAAATTTCCCAATTGGCTTCATAGGCACCTCTACCCTACCAAACATATCTTTCTCCGGTTCACCCTCAAACATCCCGTTACGCATAAAGCGCTTTACTAATCGATCTTCCAGGCTGTGATAACTTATCACACTCAATCTTCCACCTACTGGCAATACTTCTAGTGATTGCTGCAGAAACTCTTTTATCACCTCAAGCTCTTGGTTTACCTCGATACGCACGGCTTGATATATTTGTGCCAAAATTTTATGTTCTCGGTGTTTCGGTAAAAACCTTGCAACCGCCTTCTTTAATTGATCACTAGTTTTAATTGGCTCTTCTTTTCGTGCCTCACAAATTACTTTTGCCATTCCTTTTGAAGCTCGTAACTCCCCATACTGAAACAAAACCGAAGCCAACTGGCTCTCCTCATAATTATTAACCACATCATAGGCAGAAAAGACACTTTCTTGATCCATCCTCATATCGAGTTCTGCTTCAAAGCGTGTAGAGAAACCTCTTTCTGCAACATCAAATTGATGGGACGAAACCCCAAAGTCTGCTAAAATTCCGTCTACTTGCTTGTGGCCATGAAAACGCAAAAAACGCTTTAGATATCTAAAATTTTCATTCACTAAAACAAACCTAGGGTCATCTATTGCATTCTCTAAAGCATCTTTGTCTTGATCAAAGGCAATCAACTTTCCTTGTGCCCCCAGTCTTTTTAAAATTTCTCTTGAATGACCACCGCCACCAAAAGTGACATCTACATAAACACCATCTGGTTTAATATCCAGACCATCTACCGTGGGATGCAAAAGAACGGGGTTATGATATTCCATCAACTTCATCTACATCTCCCATTACCTCTTCGGCTAGATCTGCAAAATCATTTGCAGCATCATCAATGGCTTGTTCGTATTTATCTTTATCCCAAATCTCAATAATATTAATTGCAGAAGAAACCACAACCTCTTTAGTAATTCCAGCAAAAGACGCAAGATCTTGAGGCACATTTAATCTTCCTGTTGCATCGAGTTCTACGGTCTTTACTCCTGCCGTAAATCGACGAATGAAATCCACATTTTTACGATTAAATCGATTGAGTTTATTCATTTTTCTCATCAGGCGATTCCACTCTTCCATGGGATACAACTCTAAACAAGGCTGAAACACGGCGCGTTTGATCACAAAACCTTGTGCCATTGCTGGAGCCAACTGCTTCTTCAAAGCGGAAGGCACCATTAGCCTCCCTTTTGCATCTGCCTTGCACTCGTATGTCCCTATTAAGTTGAGCATGAATTGTTTCTGAAATATTTTGAACCCGAAAAATGATGCTTCGAGAAGGAACAAATCTAAATATATTTTCCCACTTTTTACCACCTTTTACCACTTTGTTGATAAGTTTTACCACCCTTACTGCTAAAAAGCGCTTTTAACGACGGCAATCATTTGACCCTCAACTAGGTTAGCAGGTTTTTAACAATGGGTTTTTGAACGGTAAAAAAGGGTTGAAACAATTAATATTTCCGAAGCATTGAGAAGGAGGATAATTGAGTAAAAAAAGTGTATTTTTGTTTACAACACTAACCACGTTTATGGAGAACCAACTTAAGACTGAAGGAAAATTTAGCTACGTAGAGACTGGAGAAGGGACACCTATCATCATACTACACGGTCTTATGGGTGGGTTGAGCAACTTTGATGGGATGACTAATTTTTTTCCTGAAAAAGGATATAAAGTATTAATGCCAGAACTGCCTTTGTATTCGTTGCCCATTCTTAAAACTAACGTTAAAGAGTTTGCTAAATATTTAAAGCAGTTTATTGACCATAAAAAATTCAAAGAGGTAATCCTTGTCGGAAACTCCCTTGGGGGGCATATAGCGCTATTATTTAACAAGCTATATCCAGAATATGTAAAAGCACTGGTTATCACAGGAAGTAGCGGCCTATATGAAAGCGCGATGGGCGAGAGCTACCCAAAACGTGGCGACAAAGAATATATAAGGAAAAAGACAGAGAATGTGTTTTATGATCCAAAAATTGCCACTCCAGAATTATTAGAAGACGTTTATGATACTATAAACGATAGATCAAAATTGATACGTACACTGTCTATTGCAAAAAGTGCTATTCGTCATAATATGGCAAAAGATTTACCAGAAATGATAGCACCTACTTGCATTATTTGGGGTAAAAATGATAGTGTCACTCCTCCTAAGGTAGGTGAAGAATTTGATCAATTACTGCCTGATAGTGAACTTTTCTGGATAGACAAATGTGGTCACGCGGCAATGATGGAACACCCGGATCGCTTTAATGAGATTCTTATTGCGTGGTTGGAAAAACGAGGGTTTTAATTGATTCCTTGCTTCTAACTACCATACTTTTACTTAAGCAGTTTCAATTCGAACTTCTTTTCTGTTTGTTCTTTTCTCTTTATTCCTACTCTTAAGATTATTCTAAATACCTTTGCAATCCGCAAAAGGAACACCTATCATGAAAATAAAGTCTGCAGAGTTTATAATGAGCAACAGTGAAGTTGCAAAATGTCCAAAAGGGCAAATGCCAGAATATGCTTTTATAGGTCGTAGTAACGTAGGGAAATCTTCGCTTATTAATATGCTAATGGATCGAAAGAACCTAGCAAAGACATCCGGACGCCCTGGAAAAACACAACTCATTAACCACTTCACCATAAATAAAAACTGGTTCCTAGTAGATTTACCAGGATATGGCTATGCGCGGGTTTCTAAAAAAGCAAAGAAAACCTTTCAGCGTTTTATTACAGATTATTTTGAGAAGCGTGAACAGTTGATGCTCGCTTTTGTATTGGTAGATTGTCGTCACGAACCGCAACCTATCGACCAAGAGTTTATGGAATATCTGGGAGAACACGGCATTCCTTTTCACATTATTTTCACTAAGGCAGATAAATTGAAACCTGGCGCTTTAGAACGAAATTTAAAAGCTTACGAAACCAAGATGCTAGAAACTTGGGAAGTAATGCCTAAAAGCTTTGTAACCTCTGCTAGTAATTATGTGGGACGCGATGAAGTGTTGGCCTATATTGATGAGCTGAATAACGGGGAATTTTAGTAATAAAAGTTAAATTAACATCCCTAAAAACATAGATATTAATAAACAAAGAGATAGCATTGCTTAAAAAAATTCAAATCCTGTTATCAATTTTAATATTCATTTTAAGCATGTTGGGTGGAATGAAATCTGACTTTAACATTGTTTTTACAGCGCTATTATTAGTCTGTGCGGTTTTTTCGACAATAATTAATCTCCTGTACAAAACCTACATCAAATTTTCAGAAAAAATTATTGGAGGATACGTTGTAAATAATATTGAAGTTCTATATGGTATAATTGTATTTGCCATTGGTTTATACTCCTTACATTTTGAAATAAGAAACGATGGTTTGTCTAAAACTTTTACCAATTTTTATTTCCTGTCTATTCCTCTCACCTACTTAATACTATTGATTAAGGTAAAAAAAGCAGTTCAAAATTAACCGCAAATCGTTGTTTGCAACTTAATTATTCTAGACATGACTTACTTTAGCCCTTCACCGACTAGATCAATCAACTCTTCTTGTGTAGTAACGGCATTTAATGTTTCCGTAGCAATAAAAACGTCTAGTCCTTTGTCATCACTAATTAATACAATAGGAAAAGTATAGGCTGGCAACCACTTAGAACGATACTGTTTTAAAAACTCGTCTTTGTGCAGAAAGACCATTTCAATTTCTGCAGACTTTCTATATGTTGCCCACAGCTTCTCTTCTGTAAATACGCCATGAGTAATCTTACACAGACTACACTCATAGGTAGCAGGACTCACTATTTTATGCACGCTATCAAGTAGTCCATTTATGGTTCCTGCGTTTGCATTATACACAAAAATGAGTTTTTCTACCACTAGCCTTTTTTCTTCAACTCTAACTTCTCTGCAAAGTACTCACAGAAATCTTTCATGGTATCTGTCATTTTCTCATCGTTTGTTGCACGGTAAAAAGTATCTGCCATTGCGCTTAATGTTTGATGAAAAAAGATTTTCATCTCATCTAGCGGCATATCTTTAGTCCATAAGTCAATACGTAAGGCTTCTTTAGATTTATGATCCCAAACCGCAAGCATCATTGCTTTTGTTTCTTGATCTAAAATCCCGCCATCAGTTGCGGTCCATTTTAATGCTTCTGGTATTTTATTCTCGTCTAGCGCGACATCAATTTTTATTTGCGAAGTATGCTTAGCCATTAGTCCTTTTTTGGTTTGTATTTAGATTGTATGTAAATCTCGTCTGCTGGTTTTTTAAGTAACTCTTCTAGGGTAACTTCTGGGTTGCGGCCCATATAGGCACGCACTATTTGCCAGCCCATATAACGCCCTAATCTCCCTGGAGAATCGTTATCAATCTCTAGGTAAAATTTAGAAAATGGTGCAGGATTTAAAAAGCGCCCCGGCAACTCCTCATCGGTACTGTAGAGTAATTCGTTTTCTATAAAATAGCGCCACATATAGATTTCATTTTCTTTTGTCCACAATATCTGATCTTCTGTATAGCCTATTTTTTCAGCTTCTGTACTAGTTGGTGACACTAAATCTACTAGATATAATGCTTTTCCATAGTACATCATTTTTGCTAGAAAGGTGCGACTTTTTGGTTGCGATATCAATTGCCTAGCATATACATCTGCAATGTCTGGTCCTAGTCGAGACGGTTTTAAATTTTCGGAAATAAACCCAGAGATCCCTTCATAAAAATAATGATCTTCACCTAAGTAATTTGCAATAGATATGACCATTAAACTATCTGCTGCAATTACCTTATTTTGATAATCTACATCACTAGATATCGTGTAAATCTGAGGTGATTTAAATCTCGGGAAATAATATTTAAAATGTTGAAACAATGGTCGAATGGTTTCTTCTAATTTTTTATTATCAGGAAATATTTTTTCTGTTTCCACATTTAACTGTTCCTGTATTGTATCTGTAAATCGTTGCTCCCAGATACTATCTGGCACTTGTTTTGGGAAGAATAAGCTGTATTCTTTTTTTAGTTTTGGCAAGTCTTTTAGCTCGGCTTTCGCGAAAATTTTATCAAATCGAGTAATGGTGACATCCATTGGGATCTGCGCGATCTCCTCTTCGAGCTTATTCTCATCTTCGCAACCAACAAGAATAATTAGACAAAAAATGAATAGGTATTTTTTCATAAGAGATGCTTTAACGTCTGTTTAACGCCTATTACTTTTATAAATTTTGTTTTTCGGTTACATTTGTGGTGCAAAGGTACTTTAAATAGAAGCAAGAATAAAGACCGCTGCGCTGAAAGAAGAATGACAAAAGTTGGAAGTTTAATAATATTAAAAGGAGATTTTATCAAAAAATTAAAATTTCAGAAATAAAAACATGATGCAAAAAGAAAAAGTGACTCAATATATTATTGACTGGTTAAAAAACTACGCGGTAAACGCTAAAATGGACGGTTTTGTGGTTGGTGTAAGTGGCGGTATTGATAGCGCCGTAACGTCTAGCTTATGTGCCAGTACTGGCTTACGAACGCTTTGTGTAGAAATGCCTATTCACCAAGGACCCAATCAAGTTGCAAGAGGCAAAGAGCACATTGAACAGTTAAAAAAACGCTTTGCCAATGTTACAGATTGCACCGTAGACCTCACTCCTGTTTTTGAAGAATTTAAAAAACAGGCTCCTTTTACTGCAGATGATCAATTTTTAGACCTGTCACTAGCCAATACCCGTGCTCGTTTAAGGATGTCAACTTTGTACTATTTTGCTGGACTACACAGATATCTTGTTGCGGGAACTGGAAATAAGGTAGAAGATTTTGGAGTAGGGTTTTACACAAAATATGGCGATGGTGGCGTAGATTTAAGTCCTATAGCAGATTTAATGAAAAGTGAAGTATATCAAATTGCCGAAGTCTTACAAGTACCTGCTTCTATTATGAAGGCTGCCCCAACAGATGGACTTTTTGGTGACAGCAGAACAGATGAAGATCAAATTGGTGCTAGTTACGATGAACTAGAATGGGCCATGAAAATGCAAGATGTAGGAAAGCAACCTACAGACTTTTCTGGAAGAGAAAAGACGGTATTTGAACTATATAGTAGGCTTAATAGGATAAATCAACATAAAATGACACCTATCCCTGTTTGTGAAATACCTCACAATATGAAGTAAAACTCGCCAATTAACGACTTTTCGTGCTGTTAATCTAAAAGGAAATTATAAAGTACATTTAATGTTTAGATTTGCTCAATTACCTTCAATAGGTGAGTAAGAACAATACATTTTTAACCCCTGTTTTTACAATTGATATAGCAAATATGAAAACATTACTTCTAGCAGATAATCATCCCGTAATAAGAAAAGGCATCACTTGCATGCTTAAAAAGAAAAATGATTATACGATTGTAGGAAAAGCTACAAATGCAGAAGAACTTTATCAACAACTAGAAGAAATCAAACCAGATATTCTTATCATGGAAATTGATATGCCGCAAATTAACGGAATCAATTCATTAAGAACAATAAAACAGAACTACCCGAACACAAGAGTGCTAATTTACTCTACCCATCCAGAAGAAATATACGCATTGCGTTCCATTAAAACCGGCGCGGCGGGTTATGTACCAAAAACGGCTTCAACAAAAACATTTTTAAAGGCTTTAAAGAAAGTGGCCAAAGGAGGCATCTCATTAAACGCAGAACTTACATCTACTTTCACTAGTAGAAATGTAGGTGAATCTAGTGCGATAAGTAGATATAAAAAATTGTCTTCACGTGAGATTGAAGTGCTCAACTTATTATCAAGCGGTAAACGTAACAAGGACATTGCAAACGCACTTGACATAAACGAAAAAACGGTAAGCACCTACAAAACACGCTTACTTAAAAAGCTAAAGGTAGATAATCTAGCAGACCTTATTCATCAGTCTAGAATGTTTCAATTTAGGTAACATAAAATACTAAAGCACTCTTCTTAGCTTCTCCGTAAGCACATATTTCAATCCCTGGTAATCGATAATAGATTGCATAAACTCTTTTGTATCTGCATCTGTGTTGTCTTTTACACTTGTAGATAGCTCGGTTATCTTTTGAGAGATTAGATGGCGGCGTAGATTTAAAATTGTTTCACTGACCATTTGAGAAATCCCCTGTTCCTTTTTCTTAACATAGATTTCCTTTCGCTCCCAATCATGTAATATATACTTCTCGTCATCCATTAAGATGGTTGAGATTGCAGCAGATTTTTCTGGCTCTAATTGGCTTAAAAACGAAGTAAGTTGCACCTCTTGCTTTTGGTTTAAATGCTCAATAATATCGTAATAAACTTCCTTGAACTCATCATTAGCAAACTCGACCTCATCATCTTGTAAGTCTAAGAATATTTTTTCAAATACTTTTGAAGTCACCATTTCCGGTTTCAATATTATTTTACCGTCCTCATCAGACTCTAATAATAGATCTTCAAAATCCTGTTCTTCATCGCCATACAATAATAGTAGTTCTATTATTTTTCGTTCTAATTCCCAAAGCACGTCTACCTTTTTTGCTTTTATCTTAGGTGTCTTAACAACATCAAACGGCTGTGGCGTATCTGTTTTACCTTTGTTTGCGTTTCTGTTCGCGTCTCTTTTGTCTTTTTGAAGTATTTGTGCTAAAGTATTAAATAACACCTCTTCGCTAATATCCATAATACGAGCACATTCTTGTATATAGACTTCTCGTTTTATTACATCCGGAATTTTTGCTATACTCTCTACCATATCACGTATGGTTTCTGCTTTTTTCAAAGGATCATTCTTGGCGTCTGTTGCAAGTAACGATGCTTTAAATTGAATAAAATCTTGTGCATTTTCTTCTAGAAAAAGCAAGAGATCTTCTAGCGTATTATTCTTTGCAAAACTATCTGGATCTTCTCCCTCAGGAAATGTACAAATACGTACATTCATCCCTTGTTCCAATATTAAATCAATCCCTCTTAAGGAAGCTCTTAATCCTGCTGCATCACCATCAAATAGCACTGTAATGTTTTTTGTCAGTCTATTTACAAGTCTAATTTGCTCGGATGTTAATGCCGTACCAGATGAAGAAACTACGTTTTTAACCCCTCGTTGGTAAAACTGGATAACATCTGTATACCCTTCTACTAAAAAACAATTATCTTCTTTTGCTATTGATTGTTTCGCATGATAAATACCATATAACACTTTACTCTTGTGGTAAATATCACTTTCTGGGGAGTTTAAATATTTAGCGGCCTTTTTATCCGTCTTCAAAATACGACCGCCAAAACCTAATGTACGACCACTCATACTTTGTATAGGAAACATTACCCTACCTTTAAAACGGTCAAATTGCTTTTCTCCTTTAACAATAGACAAACCCGTTTGTTCTAAAAACTCTAATTTGTATGCTTTTTTTATCGCGTGACTTGTAAATGCATCCCACTCATCTAATGAATATCCTAATTGAAATTCTTTTATCGTTTCATCTGTAAAACCACGTTCTTTAAAATAAGAAAGTCCTATTGCCTTACCTAAATCGGTATTTAGGAGTGTGTGATGAAAATGATCTTTTGCAAATTCGCTCACTAAGTATAGACTCTCTCTCGTATCTGCAGCTTCTTTCTGCTCATCTGTCTGCACCGTCTCTTCTATTTCAATCCCATATTTTTTAGCGAGATATTTAATCGCTTCTGGATACGTAAAATGTTCGTGTTCCATTAAAAATGCGACCACGTTACCCCCTTTGCCGCTAGAAAAATCCTTCCAGATCTGCTTTACTGGAGAAACCATAAAACTAGGACTGCGCTCATCTGTAAACGGACTGAGGCCTTTAAAATTACTGCCTGATTTTTTGAGTTGCACATAATCACCAATCACCTCCTCAACACGGGCGGTTTCAAAAACATTATCTATGGTAGTTCTACTTATCAATTGAGTATTGAGTATTGAGTATTGAGTATTGAGTATTGAGTATTGAGTATTGAGTATTGAGTATTGAACTGTAAAGATTAAAAAATGTCCTTAGATACTCCTTGGATGTCTGTAAATATTATCAACAAAAAAAGGTTTCATCTCTGAAACCTTTTTTAGACTTGTACGGCAACTAAACTCGTATCTAGTCCATATCAAAACGAAGCCCTAGCGATACATTATGTAGTTCTGTCGGATTGTCTTTAAAAACACTGTTTAAATCATACTTTACATATAAAGATGCCTCTCCCCAACCTATGTAACCACTTAGACCATAAATCAAGTTATTTGTATTAAAATTAGCTTTTACTTTTTCCTTTATGCGGCCTTCATCAGAATCATACTTTAACTTTTGTCTCGTCCCTATATTAAGACCTGCATAACCTCCAAGACCAATTCTAAATTTATTATATGTCGAGTACCTAAAATAATTTTCCTTCTCAATCTTTTTTGAAGGTCCAAATTCAAAATGAACGGGCACGACTAGATTATCCATTCTAAATTTAGATTTTTTAAGATCTAACGGAAACGTTTGCAACTCCGTCTGAGCTCCAGTATCCACTAGATATTGATTATCTGTTGCTTTTAATCCGTTAAACTGAAATGAAAAACCATATTTAAGACGTAACCAGTTTGAGTGATCAAAAACTCTTGTTTTCCAAGCGATCCCTAATTCTGCAAATCTACTACCACCTACACTAAATGGAGAGTCGTCTAGACTTTGATCTTCTCCAATTGTATTATTCAAACCAACAGCAAACACGAGATCTGAGGTGGTACGACGATCGTAGACCACTTCTCGTTCCCTATCTGGACCAATATTTATAATTCGATGATTCTCATCATCTTCATCGCCTATTGTAATTTTAAAGCCTACAGTATCCCCGTCTTGTTCAAGGGTTCCATTGCGCTCAAATAGCGCGATTTTATTATCAATAATTGCCACTTTATTCTCAATATTGAGGGCGCGTTTTTCTGCCGCTGCCTGCTTCAAGATTTCTGCGGTTTCTGCCGTGATCTCTTTATTTTCAAGACGCCTATTAATGGCTTCTACTTCAATTTTTAAAGCATCTTTTTCTTCTTGTATTACTTGTTCTTTTGCCTGCAACAACGTTTCTAAGGCTGTGCTTGTCTCTTGTGCAACTCCTAATGTGATCGCTGTTAGCCATAATAGGATTCCGATTGTAATTGTTTTAAGTTTCATATTTTTATTTAATTTGAGATGTAGTCATCCCTCCCTCACTTGATAAGAGAGGCATGTCTACGTGATTGATGAATGATTTTTGTTTAATTATTCCGCTCAACAACTGCGGTTCTTATTTTAGAGAAGGAGTCTCCTAGCGCATCAAAGACTTTATCCCTAAACGTTTTTTCGAGTTCAAATTCTACATCATTTAAAAGTGCTGTAGCATCTATTTTAGTTTCATTTAGTATTCGTTGTGTAGCGATATCTCTTTGTGCCGTTTGCAATAATGCATCTATCTCTGCAGCAGTTACGGTATTTCTATCCTTCTGGATACCCTGTATTGCTGCCACCACCTCATCTACTTTAGTATTCAAGACTAGATTCTTATTAATTGCCTGTGCCTCTGTTAAAGCTTCTGGAGAATCGTGGGCCGAAATTTTCTGATTAGAAGACGCATCATTTTCTTGTACCGCCATTCTAGTATCATTCACACTATTCATCCTACTCTTTTTTGTCTCTATTACTGGAGTCACGTTTCTTTTAGAATCTGATGCTTTTTTATTGTTTAGTTTATTTTCTAACGTTTCACTATCCTTCTTATCGTTTACTACTTCGTCTTGCGCCAGCTGTGTTTGCGTCTTTACTATTTCCGAAGTACTTGGCTTTTCTATACTCTTATTTTCTGCTTCAACTTCTACTAACTCTTGTTCTATTTGTGTGTCTCCTTTAAGGAAAAACTGAGAGGTAATAAATACCATTCCAATAATACTAGCTGCAACCGCATACCATATAAATAATGGCCGTTTCTTGCCTTGTTCTTTATCTAACTTAGACTCCAGTTTGTCCCAAGCCCCAGCAGATGGTGCAATCTCGCGCTCCTCAAACTGCTCTCTTATGTGATCTTCTAATTTAATGGGTGCCATAACTAATTCTATTTTGCTGCGTTAATCTCACTTGAAGCATTTTTCGTGCTTTTGATAGCTGCGACTTTGAGGTTCCTTCTGTAATCTTAAGCAACTCTGCAATCTCACTATGCTTGTAGCCTTCTATTACATAAAGAACAAATACTGTTTTATATCCATCAGGCAAACCATCTATCAACTTTTGGATCTCATTTACTTCAAGTTCACTTTCAATATATGTGGCGTGCTCTTGGGTTTCTAATACGGCCTCATCTTCAAAACGTAGTTTTTTATCTTTACGTAATTGACTGATAGACTCATTCACCATAATTCTTCTAATCCATCCTTCAAAACTACCTAAGTCATTAAACGTCTCTAGGTTCGTAAACACTTTTAAAAACCCCGTTAACATCACCTCTTCTGCCAAGTCATTATTCTTCATATACTTTCTACAAACACCCATCATTTTTGGAGCAAAAAGCGCATACAATTCTTGTTGCGCTCTTCTGTTACCCTTTGCGGCTTTTGCAATGAGTTTAGAATAGTTTTTATGTAAAGAAATCAGTTTCACTTGTTGCTTTGCATTTGCTTCTATTTATATAGACGCATGATTTTAAAAAAGGGTTGCCTAGAAAATTAGTAAATAGTATTCAGTAGTTAGTATTGAGTGCAATAAAGAGCTGCCGTAAAACTACAAACAACTGCAATACAGAAGATTATTTTAAATATAAAGAGAAGAATCAAGTAATAAAACCACGGCTAAAAATTTATTTTTTTCTATCAATCACATAGTTTACCATAAGCTCTAAAGCGGCTTTATATGGTGTGGAGGGGAAATTATTTAATAAAGTTAGCGCCTTTTTCTGGTAGTCCATCATACTCTTTTCTGCATATTCAAGACCGCCATTATCTTTTACAAAAGCAATCACTTGTTTTACACGCTTCTTATCTTTATTATGATTTTTTACAGAATTTATGAGCCAGCGTTTATCTTTTTCTGAAACGTTATTTAAAACATTAATGAGCGGCAAGGTCATTTTTTGCTCTTTAATATCTATACCTGTAGGCTTACCTATAGCGGTATCTCCATAATCAAACAGGTCATCTTTAATTTGAAAAGCGGTCCCAATGAGCTCCCCAAACGCTCTCATTTGCTCTACTTGCTCGTCTGTAGCATTCACAGATTTTGCTCCCATGGCGCAACAGGCAGCGATAAGCGTTGCTGTTTTTTGCCGAATTATCTCAAAGTAAATTTCTTCTGTAATATCAAGCCTTCTTGCTTTTTCTATTTGCAGTAATTCACCTTCACTCATTTCTCTTACCGCGACCGAAATGATTTTAAGCAAGTCAAAATCACCATTATCTATAGACAGCAAAAGCCCTTTAGACAACAAGTAATCACCAACAAGCACTGCAATCTTATTTTTCCACAATGCATTTATAGAAAAGAAACCCCGCCTTCTATTACTATCGTCTACCACGTCATCATGGACCAGTGTTGCTGTATGTATCAGCTCAATTACAGATGCACCTCTATAGGTTCGATCATTCACATTTCCGTCGTTACACATCTTTGCTATTAGAAACACAAACATAGGCCGCATTTGCTTCCCCTTTCTGTTTACAATGTAATGGGTGATCCTATTTAATAAAGAAACCTGCGAAGTCATCGACTCTCGGAACTTTTTTTCAAAAAGCTCCATCTCTTGCTCGATGGGTAGTTTTATTTGAGAAACTATCTTCACTATACTCCTTATTGTTTATTTGCTAACTGCCCACAAGCGGCATCAATATCTTTTCCTCTACTTCGTCTTACCGTTACGGGTATTCTAATTTTTTCGAGTCCAGAAATATAAGCATCTACTGCAGCATCCGGCGCTTGCTGAAATGCTCCATCATCAATAGGATTATATTCTATCAGGTTCACCTTACAAGGTACGTGCTTACAAAAACTTACTAGTGCATCAATATCTTCTTTCTTGTCATTAATATCTTTCCAAACGATATACTCGTAGGTGATAGCTCTATTGGTTTTTTCATACCAATACATTAATGCATCCCTTAAATCATCAAGTGTAAAGGACTTAGCAAAGGGCATTATCTGCTCTCTTGTTTCTTGAATGGCACTATGTAATGAAACTGCTAGGTGAAATCGCACGGCATCATCTGCCATTTTCCGTATCATTTTAGGCACACCTGAAGTGGAGACGGTAATTCGTTTAGGGGACATCCCTAAACCTTCTGGGCTTGTTATTTTTTCTATAGCACTTAATACATTTTTATAATTCATGAGTGGTTCACCCATTCCCATAAAAACAATATTGGATAAAGGTCTATTATGATATAATCTACTTTCATTATCTATCGCTACTACCTGATCATAAATCTCATCTGGATTGAGATTTCGCATTCTTTTTAATCGCGAGGTAGCACAAAATTTGCAATCTAGGCTACAACCTACTTGAGAAGACACGCAGGCAGTTGTTCTTGTTTTGGTTGGGATTAATACAGACTCTACAATTAACCCGTCATGTAGTTTTACAGCATTTTTAATGGTACCATCGTTACTACGCTGAATAGAATCAACTTTAATATGGTTAATTGTAAAATGTGCTTCTAGATGTGTTCTGGTTTCTTTTGAGAGATTCGTCATTGCCTCAAAGGTATGGGCGCCTTTGCTCCATAGCCACTCATAAACTTGGTTCCCTCTAAAGGCCTTATCACCAATATCTGTAAAGAAGACTCTTAGATCATCTTTAGACAGTGCACGTATATCTTTTTTTTCTGAAACCATAACTCTTTGCAAAAATAGCCATTTGAAACACTTATCTCTATAAAAAATGCCCAGTATCATAAAAATGAATGGGCATATATTTCAATCGTTTCAGATTTATTTCTGAACCATTATTTTTTTCGTGATTGTGGCGTCACTATCTCCATCAACTAATTTTAAAAAGTACATACCTTCAGATAGATTTGATACAGACAGGTAATTAAGTGTATTTGCCATATTGCCAGCCCGTATCTTTTGGCCTAACATATTATAAAAAGAAAAAGTCAGATTAGGATAGCGACTATTCATTACGGTAATAACATCTTTAACAGGATTAGGATAAACCTCAAGGGCTCCTATAATCTCAGTATCTGGCACGTTCAAAATATTCTGCAATGTAGTAATGGTGTTCATTCCAGTTTGTGCTGGATCTAACCAATCTGACAGCCTAGTTGTTTCTGTAACACCTGCGTCCCAGGATGTCGCAAACCTTCCGTAAACATCATAATCGTTGTTATTTTCATTTTCTTCACAGAATGAATTTCCTGCATACAGTTGTCCAATGATTAATCCGTTTTGATTAAAAAGTGGCGATCCAGAAGAGCCGCTTTCTGTGGTACCAATCTCCCATCCGTCACCAAACCCAGTACTTACACCTCCTACTAACCATACTTCTGCACCATCTGCATTTTCATGTACAGCTCCAGAATCGTCCCTTGCAATTTTCATGATATCGCCATTAGGGTGATGTATTCCAACTTCAAAATCTGGAAGATCATCAGTGCGATCCCATCCCGCAAAAGAAACATCCCATGATTGAGGTATTTCTGTCAACATCTCTACTAAGGCAAAGTCACTTAGCTCATTTTTAGCTCTTAAAACCGAGCCGCTGAGGGTGAAATTTGTTTGCAAATCTTCACTATCTTCACTCAATGCGCAAACAGGTGCAGGGCTCATCCAATTAAACCGTACACTCCATAGAGCAGGACTACTTCCTTCTAAACAATGGTTTGCTGTAAGTAGATATGGTCTTTTATCTTGATCCGTATTATTAATCAAAGCCGCCGAACATAAGAAGCCGTTTCCTAAATTTAATAGTGCCACTGCTTTTTTCACTTCCTCTTTATACGTGTCAAAATCAACTCCTACAGGGCAATTAACATCATAATTACAATCGCCAGAATCATTAAGACCACGTTGGCCTTCAAGAAATTTATTTAAATTCCCTAATCGATACCCGTGTATGATTCCACTAATTTTTAGTTTTACATTCTCTTGCGTATTTGCTAGTTCAAAATATTCAATATTGATTGATTCTCCATTAATAAACCAAGACCCAAACGGTGTCACCTCAGAACTAGAACCACTTGTCCTACTCGTCACCACATCATTTAGATCATCATTAAAAAGATGGATGGACGCCCCTACTGGCAAGTAAAAGTCACTAAAATTGATACTTAAATTAAGAGCGTTCCTAGATACAATTCGTGCTCTCCAAATGCGATCTCCATTATCTAGAACAGTCCAAACACCTAGTTCACTCATATCTAAATTAAGCGGTCTTTCTATACCATAACGCCATGGGAGACTCTTATCTCTATCGTTAATGAGGTCTTCTTGATAAATTCCAGAAAGGTCTATTTCTTCTAATATTATATCTGCAGGTAAAGCTGCTAAGCCTAGTTCCCAACTAGTGGGCAAAGCAGTATCATCATCTTGAGAGAATGCGATGTTGCTAAGTGCAATTAGTAAAAAAAATAGTAGTGTTTTCTTCATTAATATATGGAGCAAGAATTGCTTGCAAGCATCTAAAATACCACATTATATCTAATAATCAAACGGAAAAATCGCCAAATAAAAAATCCCGATATTTCTATCGGGATTTTTTATAAGGTTCACTTCAAATTAGATGATTAACATGGCATCACCATAACTATAAAATTTATACTTTTCCTTTATTGCTTCCTCATAGGCTCTTTGCACAAATTCATGTCCAGCAAAAGCGGCTACCATCATCAATAATGTAGACTTAGGGGTATGAAAATTAGTCACCATACAGTTGGCAATACTAAAGTCATACGGAGGGAAAATAAACTTATTGGTCCATCCAGAATAATCGTTTAACGTATGGTTAGAAGAAACCGAACTTTCTAGCGCGCGCATAACAGTTGTACCTACTGCACAAATGCGTCTTTTATCTTTAAGCCCTTGGTTAATTAAATCTACAGTTGGCACCTCAATATGCATCTCTTCACTATCCATTTTATGCTTAGAAAGATCCTCTACCTCTACCGCACTAAAAGTACCTAAACCAACGTGTAAAGTAACTTCGGCAAAATCAACACCTTTTATTTCAAAACGCTTGAGTAAATGCTTAGAAAAATGCAAACCAGCAGTAGGAGCAGCCACAGCACCTTCTTCTTTTGCATAAATAGTTTGATATCTTTCTGCATCTGACGCTTCTACATCACGCTTAATATACTTAGGCAGCGGCGTTTCTCCAAGTTCTGTTAACTTAGCTCTAAACTCTTCATAAGATCCATCAAAAAGAAAACGTAACGTTCTTCCTCTAGAGGTTGTATTATCAATTACTTCTGCTACGAGAGATTCATCGTCGCCAAAGTAAAGCTTATTTCCTATTCTAATCTTTCTTGCTGGATCTACTAATACATCCCAAAGACGTGTTTGAGAATTTAGTTCTCTCAACAAGAATACTTCAATACGAGCTCCAGTTTTCTCTTTGTTACCAAATAATCTAGCTGGAAAAACTTTTGTATTATTTAAACATAAAATGTCATCTTCCTCAAAATAATCGATTAGATCTTTAAACATCTTGTGTTCTATTGTCTGCTCTTTTCTGTTAAGCACCATTAAACGTGCTTCATCTCTGTTTTCAGATGGATATTCTGCCAGAAGCTCTTCAGGTAATTCAAAGCCGAAATTAGAAAGTTTCATTCCCATAAATTATTCAATTTTTTGGTTAAAGGTTGCAAATATACAATCTGGAGATAGGGGTTGTCAAGTAAATGACCATTTATTATTCTACTTTAAGTAAAATACCTAGATCTTTTAGCACATTCCAGAATTCTGGAAACGATTTTGACACCACCTCAGCCTCATTAATAATAAGTGATGTTTTTAATGCAAGTGGTGCAAATGCCATTGCCATTCTATGGTCTTGATAGCTATCAATAGTGACATTAGGCCTTATTCCTTTTGATTTTTCCAGGCGCAACGTATCATGAGTAATGGTCACCTGAGCCCCTAGCTTTTCTAATTCTACCTGGAGCGCAAACAATCTATCTGTTTCCTTAATTTTTAACGTATGCAGACCAGAAAGATGGCATGAAAGCCCAAGACCAAAACAAGTTACCGCAATTGTTTGTGCAATATCTGGCGTATCTACTAGATTAAAAGCGATAGGTTCTTTAAATGCTTCGGAAATTTTCTGCAACGTAATACTATCATCTGCATTAAACGTTGTTTCAACACCCATAGATTGATATAGTTGAACCAATGCCGAATCTCCCTGCAAACTGCGCTCTTTAAATGTACTAACGGTAAGTTTACTAGACGCAGAGAGCGCAATAAGGCTATACAAGTATGAAACAGAACTCCAGTCTGACTCTACACGAATATTTTTTTCTTCTGAAATAGCTCCAGGTGAAATAGCGATCACATTTCGGCTAAAATCGCAATTAAAACCAGCTTGCTCAAGCAATTGTGATGTCATCTGTAAGTAAGGTGCAGAAGTCACATTTCCGTCGAGATGAATCGTGAGACCATTTGACAAGCTAGGCGCAATAAGCATTAAAGCAGAAATAAACTGACTACTTATATTTGCTGCAATTGTGATCTGGTTTCTATCGAGTTTCTTCCCTGTAATACGCAATGGAGGAAAACCTTCCTTCTTCTCATAGGTAATATTTGCTCCAATAGACCGTAATGCATCTACGAGCACCCCAATAGGTCTCTCTTGCATTCTGTCACTCCCGGTTAGGACCACTTCTCTTTCTTCTTGGATAGCGAAATAAGCAGTAAGAAAACGCATTGCAGTACCTGCGTGATGGACATCTATCAGGCTCGCATTAGATTTTAAGGCAGCCATCATGGCCTTCGAATCATCGCTTGTAGAAAGGTTGGCTATCTCAATATTAGAAAAAAGAGCTTGTAAAATGAGTAATCTATTGGACTCACTTTTTGACCCTCCTAGAATAATCTCGCTGTTTTCTTTTAACGATGTCGTGTGGCGCAGATATCCTTTCATTTTCTGTGGTCCTGTTGTTTTAGTTTGCCCCAGAATTTTCCATAACTGATAAACAAACCTGCAATAAGACCTGCCAACAAAGAAATTAGCACATTAGTTATATTTAAAAAGGGAGCATGAAAACTTCTAAACACCCATTGCAATAAAAACAATACAATGCCGTAAACAAGCCCTAAACTTAGCACAGATTTTAAAAACCCTTTATGGGATATCACGCGTTTGAACATTATTTTAATTTAGGATTATTATGATGACGGTCGTGATCACGTTTTGTTTTTAAGTCTAGTTTTTTATCGAAAGAAGCTTGTAAATCAATTCCAGTTTGATTTGCTAAACACAGAACCACAAATAGCACATCTGCAAGCTCTTCCCCTAAGTCTTTATTTTTATCACTCTCCTTTTCACTTTGCTCTCCATATCGGCGCGCGATAATACGAGCCACTTCTCCAACCTCTTCTGTAAGTTGTGCCATATTAGTCAACTCATTAAAATACCTAACCCCGTGACTTTTTATCCAGGCATCTACTTGCTCTTGAGCGTTTTTAATATCCATTATTTATATTTTGGTCAACACTATTTTTTCATTCTCTTTCTTCACAATCAATTCAAAAAACTGTTTTAAATCTGCATAGTCTGTATTTAAAAATACAGGTTGACTAATTGTATTATCTACAGAAACTTGAATTTTACCAGCGACTTCAGAAATTGTATATTTATACATACCTCTATCTGCACCGATGGACAGCGCTATAGACTCTGGCATCGTCTCTATTTTATATCCTTCTGGAAGCCCTATTGTAACCAATGACTTATCTTGTTGAGGATATTGAAAATAAATAGGCAATTCTCTAGCATCTGCTTTAAAGATATTCTCTTTGGTGGCAAAGAATAATAAGGGGCTTATGTATAATTTATCGCCTATTTCTTCTACTGCAGACGTATTTACAAATGCGCTTTGGTATTGCACGGGCTTATAGACATCATCCATATACTTCACCTCCACATCACTCAACTCGCTATCACCAGCATATTTTTCTAACTTTTTTCTAGTCGCGTCATTCGTAAGACCTCTAAAATTATCTCTAAAATTAGCCGCCGTATGCCCCGTAAATCTTTTTTGCATTTTACCAGAGATTACTTGATCTGCATCAATCTCGCACATGAGTATCGCATTGCTAACCGCGGGCTTGGTAGGGACCAAAGGCACCCAGTTTGAACTCCCATCTTCTCTTATTAATCTTCCCTGCCAGTTAAGCAGTTTTGAGTCTAATATATCGGGAGCATTTTTACTAGTGGCATCAAGTAAAATAACCTTGTTCGGTTCTTCTACCCCACAAATTACATAGTTAAAGCCATCTCGTGTTGGAAAAATAGAAATCCCATGATTTACAGTACTCACCAAAACTGGATTTGCATTTACTCCAGCTTCTCTCAAAATTGCTACTAACAACAAGTTAATATCACCCGCATTCCCTTTCCCATTCTTGAATGTTTCTTTGATTCCTTCCCGAGCATACATCCCACTAAACTCATCCCATGTTGTATTCTTTTTTACATACTCAAAAGCGGCTTTCATTTTATCATCTCTACTTGTAGCATCACCAATTATAGCTCCTATTTCATTTTTCAAGAAACCTGTTTTAGCAAGTTCTCCGCCAAAAGATGAAGATTGATAAATAGTTTTACAAACATCATCCCAAGAAGTTGAGTAAGAGTTTACGGCACTATTAGGGAAGCTAGTATAGGAAAGTTCTAATTTTAACCCGGCAATATAATTATTTAGATTTCCAGATAATGGCTCGTTCTTTATTGAAGGGATTCCCGATTTATTAATGGTATATACGTTTTCTTTAAAAGTGATCTCATCTTGAATGGTTCGTCCACTTGTAACAGATCCTCCACTCATCCCACCAGTGCCAGCAGCTTGTGCATAAGAATATCGCATCGCTCTATTTTTTGCACTACTCACCACCTTAAATGGCAAAAATCCTTTTTGATGCATTTTATACACAAAGTATTCTGGTGCAGCAAAACTCATACTATAGTTATCTACTGGAATGCGCTCCTGCAATTTATACTCATCAATATTTGCGATAAATGTAGACTGTATGGTGTATTTGATATCAATTACATCACCTGCCTTAACATTGGGCATCGTAAACTTCATGATCTCCACATATTCTGACATTTTCTCATCAAAAACATCGCTATTCTTCAATTTTTCTTTTTCTACCTTCCCTTCTACCAAACTGAATATAGAAGCCTTAAGGCCCTGTACTTGGTCATTATCATTATTAGACTTACCTTGATATAGCTTTATTGCTTTTGTCGCGTAATCAAATCCATCTTTATTATAAATTTTAATACGCTCAAACACATCCGTTTCTGTATAAAACCCTTTGCTTTCAGACTGTTCAAATCTGGTTTTTACCTCACGATATACAATTGCCGCATTTGCCTCAGGCTCTGTTAGGTGCGCTTTTTGCTCTAGTTCTGCCTTAGTCACTTTGCCAAAATCATAGTCTTGAGCAGTAACGCCTGAAAAGCAAAACAATACAAATAGTGGTAAAAGAGTTTTCATATACATTCTTATTTTGTGGTTAGTAAAATTTTTGTGGTATCATATTTTGCAATCTTCTTTCTAAAAGCCCGATATGCATCGTACTTTTCCGCCTCGTAGATGCCTTTATTAAGCACGAATTTACGAGAATAACCAAGTGTCCCATCTGGATTTTCAAGAAGCTCCATGGTGTAAGATCCAAAAACACTTTCTATTTCCTTCTTATCAGGCATACTGTCTACCTGAAAACCCTGGGGCAAATTAAAAGTAACACTATCCACATCTGTATACCCAATAGAAATTTCAACTTCCCGTTTGCGTTCAGAAATTCTTGGTGGCACATAATCCAATTGGTTAAAAACATTAAGTGTTAAGAGCATATCATCACCAGCAAATGAAATAAAATTAGCTGACATTGCTTCTAACGTTTCAGTAAAAACGACATCGGTGCGGTTATTATCCAAAACAATCTCTGAAACTTCTAAGCCATTTATATAATCCCAGTTTTCTTTATAAAATTTCTGTTGTTCGTCAAGGTCACTGCGCTCTAGGTGATAGACGTTATCATATTGGAGTCCTTTTGAAACTCTCTTAAAAGTTGCTTGAATTTCTCCTCGATCTGAAATCACAACTTCAGCTTCGTTTAATTGATGGTTATCCTCAGCCTCATAGCGAGTGGTATGCACTATTTTACCTCCATTTTCAGTAATCACCAGCACATCTCTATCATCATTTGCATTGGGCACATGCCCAAAAGGGATGTCTTGACTTGTGCATTCTAACCAGACAAAATCATCTCCATTAGGCACCGCAAGAATTGCGTGGTTTCCCTGCATGGCAACCAAGTCATTTGTAAAATCTCGCTCGCTATTTCCAGCATATAGCACAGTATAGTAAGAAGGAACTCCTACTGCACCGAGCAATGCTTTTGTATAATTAGTTAATGCCTTACAATCTCCATAACTCAATCGATCTACTTCGCTGGCCAGCATTGGTTTCCAACCCCCTATTCCTATCTGCACGCTTATATATCTTACCTTATCCTGTAAAAACTGATATACCACTCGCGCCTTTTCAATATCATTCATATCTGCAGATACTAGACTATTTATTTCTGAAATAGTAGCGGGTGTCAAATCTGCTGTACCCTTGAGCAACTGGTTATCCATCCATGAGCCAAAAGAACTCCACGTTTTACCAGTACCTAAAACTCCTTTTAATGAAAATGATTCTAACGCAAACATGACCTGAGGCGCAAAAGCAGAAAACTCTGGCGCATGCTCTTCGTAGGCAATAGCCGGTAGCAAGGTGGCTGTACACGTAATTTCTGAAACATCTTCCTTGATAACTATATCATAGCCATCCATATTTGTCGCTTTAAAATTAGGCGGATTTTCGGGATCAAATAAAATTGTATAACGACTCTTTTGTGTACTAGAGGTATACTCTTTAATAGGTTTCCATCTTGGTAAAAAAGCGGTGGTATTATTTTTTATTTCAGCAATAAAAGTAACTGTATATGGATATGATTTAGGCACATAATCTAAATATAACACCCTGTCATCATTATACAAAGAGAAGCCATCTGCGGCGCTTACATCCTTAAAATCACGTTGTTTAAAGTGTTCGATTTCTTCTCCTAAAATAGAATATACATACAGTTCAATGTTTTTAACCACACTCTGGTCATCATAGTATTGGTAAGAATCTACGTGAGCATCACCACTTTCATTTAGAACCGTTATTGTTCTTGATACCTTGGTGATCATTTGATCTATCTTAGACACATCTACAGTGATGAGCTCTTCTCTTACCACACTGTTTGCTTTTTTAGTAAGATCGCTATCAATGGACAAGAAAGACTTAGAAATATCCTGGGCGTAAAGATTTATACTGAGTAATAGAAGGAATGCGTATTTCATGCAGATGATTAATATTTAAATATAGTATTTTTTACATATATTACTTCGCTATTCTTTCTTTTTTGTGTCAATTAATAGCGTTACCGGGCCATCGTTAATTAGTTTTACTTCCATCATCGCACCAAAAGTTCCTGTTTGAATCTCTTTTGAAATAGCTACTGACATTTGCTTTACAAATTGATTGTACATCGGTTCTGCAAATTCTGGTCTAGCGGCTTTAATATATGAAGGACGATTTCCTTTTTTTGTTGCTGCGTGCAACGTGAACTGGCTCACTACAATCACTTCACCTTTCACCTCTTTTAAAGACAAATTCATTATGCCTTCTTCATCATTAAATATGCGAAGATTTCCTATTTTATTTGTGAGCCATAAGATGTCTTCTTCTGTATCTGAAGCTTCCATGCCTAGCAGCACTAGAACACCCAATCCTATTTCAGCAATACACCTATCACTAACAACCACAGAGGCCTGAGAAACTCTTTGGATTACTGCTCTCATTGTGGAGCATTCTTATCGTAAATATCTTTTCTAAAATGTTCCTCCTCGCCTTCCATAATCTGCAAATAGCTTTTATATCTAGACCAGAACAAGGTGTCATTTTCAAGCGCTTCTTTCACAGCACATTTAGGCTCTTCCACATGGATACAATTATTAAATTTACAACCTTGTTTTAAGACAAAAAACTCAGGAAAATATTGATCCAAATCTTCCTTCTCGATCTCGACCACTCCAAAACCTTTAATCCCCGGCGTATCTATAATCTGTGCGCCCCAAGGAAGATCATACATTTCTGCAAATGTTGTGGTGTGTTGCCCTTGCATATGCTGCGTAGATATGGCGGTTGTTTTAATCTTTAGCGTATCTTCTAAGGCATTGGCCAGTGTAGATTTACCAACGCCACTGTGCCCAGAAAACATAGAGACCTTTCCCTTCATCAAGGCTTTCACTTTATCAATATTTTTTCCTGTGGTGGCAGATATCCCTATGCACTCATACCCAATATCTCTATACATCGCCGCCAGGTATTTTATCTCTAGTTTTTCATCGGCGGTATAGGTATCTATTTTATTAAATAGTAATACCGCAGTAATTTTATACGCTTCTGCCGTAACTAAAAAACGGTCAATAAATGATGTAAACGTAGGTGGATTGTTTAAAGTAACAAGCAGAAAAGCGATATCTACATTGCTTGCAATGATATGTGTTTGCTTAGATAGGTTTACAGATTTGCGAATGATGTAATTCTCGCGTTCATCAATAGCTGCTATTATACCAATCTCTTCGTCTCCTTTTTTTTCGACTTCAAAGGTCACGTGATCCCCAACAGAAACAGGATTAGTGCTTTTAATTCCTTGTATTCTAAACTTCCCTTTTATACGGCACTCATAGAATTTACCTTCTTGAGACTTAACGGTGTACCAACTTCCGGTAGATTTATAAACAGTGCCTTTCATTGCTACAAAATTCAGAAAATTAAATGAGTAATCGTTTTCTTTTTCGGGTTACTTTCTAATAATGATAGATAAACAAGAAGGTTTTGAACTTCGGAAATATTAAAACATCAAAAAAAGGGGTTTCCATTTTATTCTGGATCGCCCTTTTAAAAGAAAAATAATGCTATTTATATGTTATAAATCATTAGCAATATTTTGTTGATGATTTATAGACTCTTGGTGTATGGCCTTATACATTTTTAGAATAAACTCTTCACTTAACTTGTGGCCCTCACCTTCCAAAATCATGCGCCCTAAGACTTCATTCCATCGTTTCACTTGAAGTATTGCAATATTATTATCGGCCTTTAATCCTCCTATTTTATCTGCAATCTTCATTCGTTTACCCATCATTTCTACCACCTTGTTATCTATCACATCTATTTGGGTACGAAGCGTATTCAATTGATTTTTAAACTCCATTTCATTCGTATCCTTTTTACGAATGCGAAGGTCTACTGTGATCTGATCTAATCTGGACGGCGTGATTTGTTGTTTTGCATCACTCCACGCCTTATCAGGATCATAATGCGTTTCTACCATTAGCCCATCATAATTTAAGTCTAAAGCCGTCTGGCAAAGATCAAATATGATATCGCGTCTTCCAGCAATGTGCGAAGGGTCTAATATTAATGGTAAATCTGGAAATCTGTTTTGTAAGTCAATTGGTATTTGCCACTCTGGATTATTACGGTACGATGTCTTCTCATAGGTAGAAAAACCTCTATGTATTACACCTAAGTTTTTAACATCTGCGGTGTAAAAACGCTCTACTGCACCTAACCATAAAGCAAGGTCCGGATTCACTGGATTCTTAATAAGCACCGTTTTATCGGTTCCTTTTAAAGCATCTGCAATTTCTTGAACAATAAAAGGAGACACTGTGGTTCGTGCTCCTATCCATAAAATATCTACGTCATGTTTTAAGGCTAGATCTACATGATTTGCATTAGCTACTTCTGTTGTAGTCATTAATCCTGTCTCTTCTTTTGCACGTTGCAACCACTTTAGGCCAAGTGCCCCAACCCCCTCAAAGTTACCCGGACGCGTGCGTGGCTTCCATATTCCGGCACGTAGTACTGTGGTATCTGTATCTTTCAGTTGGTGTGCAATTTTTAACACTTGTTCTTCGGTTTCTGCACTACATGGCCCTGCAATTACTAGCGGATGTTGTAATCCAAAAGCATCTAACCATTTTCTTAAATCTTTACTATTCTCCATATAAATTTCATAAAAAAAGCCCCTTTAGGGACTCAAATACACATCATACTATGTTCCCTCTAACCCTTAGATTGAAGCCACCATACTAGTACTATATGCTTGTTTTGTTTCATTGATGTAAAAGTAGTTATTAATTAAAAGACGGGGTGCGTTTTAATAAAAATTTTAGATTTTCATTTTGAATATTTCCGAAGCAAGTATTACTGAAATATTAACCTTCCCGTATAAAATTCTTGTACATCAACTAAAGGCGGTTTATTAAGTGAGATTACATCGCCGGTACTTCTAATGAATCCTTCAATAGATGCTTGCGGGTTTACAATCATATCATTCCCACTCACATGGCTTATCTTTAAATTTTGCACTATTAATTGCGCTCCTTCAAACCTTGGTAATTCATCAAAAAACCGAATTGCCCCTATATTTGCCGTTCCAGAAATTGTAAACACACTAAATCCATTTGCTCTAACGGTTAGTTTATCTACTTCTACATCTAAAATAAAATCTCCACTTTTCCCTGCGTCAATGACGCCTGGGTTTGTATTGCTCTGCAACTCTAACTCTTCAAAAGCTAGGGTATTTAGTGATCTTACAGGATTTCTTGATGCACTTCTAATAGCTGTTAAAACGGGTGTTACCACTTTAACATAGGTAACATCATACTCACGAGCAAGGTTGCAACCTATATTATTTTTTAATCTGAGGTTTCCATCAGGTTCTACTACAACGCTAATATCGTTTAATAAGTTACTTCCTGTTGTTACTACCACTTGATAATCATCTCCTTTCTCTATCTCCAAAAAGATATCATCCTCTACGGTTATTCTTGTAAAGGGTTCGACCTCAAAGGGTACTTCTACAATATTGCCTACAGTCTGAAGGCAATTCCAGGCACTGTCTGAATTGCATGAGCATAACACAAATGATATTAAACACGCTAAAATGAATTGTTTTTTCATAATCTAATTCCTAAACCAAATTCTATTGTTTCTGCGTTAAAACCGTGTGTTCTTACGGTTCCTACCCCATACCACTTTTCATTAATATAATATTTAACGCCTGTTCTTAAATAAGAAGACGCACCATAATTAGAAGGATTATATAAATAATAACCCAGATGAAGAGGTATAGCAATGTTGTTTAATCTAAATTCATGACCCGCAAACAAGCCAATACGCTTGTGATCTCTGTCTGGATCTATATTTCGCAATGGGAAAGCAATTGCAGCATATTCATTCTCTATTCTAAGAAACTCAGAAACCATAAAATCAAAGCCCAGTTGGATCGTATTTTTATAGCTTATACGCTTATCTACAAATCCAGTAATAGCATAAAATGGATGTTGCCCTAAGCCAATATAATCACTCTCATTAACTCCTCCTCTCAATACAAGGTTGTATTTAATGGGCTCTGTAAATTTTTCATAAGCAACACGCGCTTTGTTAGGTATTTCTTCTTCAGACAAATCATAGATAACACCAATACTCGTAGAAAAAACATTTGTTCCTGTGTTTGGAGATTTTATACCACCATTAGAATGATGCAGTAATAATACCCCTGCTCTTATCCCAAAATTACCAACAACACGAGGCTTATTATACTGTAGTCCTATTTGAGAAAATCCTGTGATGTGGCTTCCGTATGCTACGTTCTTAAAACTATCTTCCAAGTCAAATGGCATGGTATTATAGTTAAGCCCCTCACCTATACGTAACTGAAGATTCCTGTTTAAAAAATAAAAATTATAATGAATGCCTAGACTGTAGTTTCTGCCCAGCACATCATAATTAAAATCTTCATACATAAAAGACACCCCCCATTCTGGATAATTATACTCTTGCTGCCAACGCTGTTCACCATGGGTGCGCACATTATAACTTAACAGAACACCAGCCGGATGCGCGCGTATTAAATGAGCAATGGTCTTGTTATGCTTTAAAATGCTCCCATAAAAATAATCAACACCTACATAAGCATCATCACGCTCTTGCGAAAACCCGAAAAACGTGATAAATAAAAAAACAAATAAAAAAATTGATCTCATCTAGTAAAACTGCAATTTATATGGGCTAAAATACATTAATTATTATTTCCGAAGCAATACTACTTGCTTATCCTTATGAGGTACTATTTTAAGAGGCACTTGTTTTCGATAAAAGGGATTATTTACATTGCTACTCCTTAATTTTTATGCCCAACATGTAAAGGCATAGACGCAATCATGTCCAAATTTTCATAATCTTAGACCAACTCCCCACTCTATCGCCTCTGCGTTTAAACCATGGGCTCTTACTGTTGCAACGGCAAACCACTTTTCAGAAATATAATATTTTATTCCACCGCGCATATAGGGTACATTATCGTATTTAGAAGGGTTGTATATGTAATACGCTACCTGCGTGGGTATAGCAACTTTGTTAAATCTAAATTCGTGTCCAACAAAAACACCCACACGCTTATAGTCTGCGTCTAAGTACACGGTATTTCCAGGAAAGGCAGCCGCTACGTGCTCTTTGTGTGCTTTTATAAACTCGGCAATAATGACATCTACCCCAAACTGGAGGGTGTTTTTGTAGCTAATTCGTTTGTCTGCAAAAGCAGAAAAAACAACAAACGGGTATTGACCCAGACCAACAAAGTTGCTTTCGTTAACACCAGACCGTAATGCAAAATTATATTTTACCGGTTCTATTAAACGCTCATAAGCTACCTTCTCTTGGTGTGCTATTTCTTCTTCAATAAAATCATATGTGACACCAATACTGGCAGTAATAATATTCGTTCCGGTGTTGGGAGATTTAGCCCCTCCATTAGAATGATGAAAGAACAAAATTCCAGCACGGAGTCCAAATTTATCAAAAATACGAGGATGGCCATACTGCAACCCAAATTGAAAAGAACTGTTAATATGGCTGCCGTAAGCGATGTTCTTAGGGTTCGTTTCTAGATGAAAAGGATGGGTATTATAATTAAGGCCTTGTCCTAAAAGCACTTGTAGCTTTCTGTTTAAAAAGTAAAAATTATAATGCACTCCAACACTGTAATTTTTCCCTAAAACATCGTAGTTAAAATCTTGATACAATAAAGACACGCCCCAGTCTGGATATCCATATTCCTGCTGCCATCGTTTAGTACCATGAGTACGTTTGTTATAACTTAGCATCACACCGGTAGGGTGGGCATGAACTAAACCCTCTACTCTACTATTGTGTTGTATAATATTTCCGTAGAAATAATCAAAAGCGACATAATCGTCCTTTCGCTCCTGCGAAAATGTGCCGATTGTGACACACAAGAAAAAAAATAATAAGGATGACTTCATCCAATGAATAGAATTAAAAAAAAAGCTAAAATACATTAATTATTATATCCAAAACGACGTAATTGCTTATCATTACTACGCCAGTTTTTATTCACCTTCACATAAGTTTCCAGATGTATTTGCTTGCCAAAGAATTTTTCTAAATCTTTGCGAGCTTCTACACCTACTCTTTTTAATGCGGCTCCCTTATGTCCTATTATAATCCCTTTTTGTGTATTACGCTCTACCATAATTACACTTCTAATACGGATAATTTTTTCATCTTCAAAAAACTCTTCCGTATCAATCTCAACGCTGTAAGGGATCTCCTTTTTGTAATGCATTAGAATCTTTTCTCTAATAATTTCATTTACAAAAAAGCGCTCTGGTTTATCTGTAAGCTGGTCTTTAGGGTAAAACGGAGGCGATTCTGGCAATAGCTCAATAATACGAGTAAACACTTCTTGTACCCCAAAATTCTCTAATGCAGAAATAGCAAACACCGTGGCATTAGGCACCTTTTCTTGCCATAGGCGCAAAGACTCTTCTAGTTGCTCTTCGTTCCCTTTATCTATTTTATTAATTAATAATAAGACAGGGATTTTGGCGTTCGTTATTTTATCAAAAAATTTCTCATCTTTTAGATCCTTCTCTCCTAGCTCTACTAGATATAATAAGACATCTGCATCCTCAAATGCAGACTTTACAAAGTCCATCATACTTGCTTGTAACCGGTATGCCGGTTTAATAATACCTGGTGTATCACTTAACAACATCTGGAAATCATCGCCATTTACAATACCCAAAATACGATGCCTTGTGGTCTGTGCTTTACTTGTGATAATAGAAAGTCGTTCTCCCACAAAAGCATTCATCAACGTACTTTTCCCTACATTTGGATTTCCTATAATATTAACAAAACCTGCCTTGTGTGGTGTATTCTCCATAGTTTATTTTATTCAAATTGTACATCAGCAATACCTATGCTTTTTTCATTATAAATTGATAATGCTGCTTCTTTTACTCTATTAGGATATCCTTTAAACAATTTATAGGCTAAAAGGCTAAAGCCAAAAAACACAATGAGATGTATGATTAAATATATATACCCTATTTCGACATCTGGCTTAAAAAACGCAATAGCAATAGTCCCTATACAAATTAAGCCTACGGCAATAAAATTAATAGCTGCGAGCACACTACCTCTAAGCATGTATTTCATCCCAATGTGTCCGTATGATAATAGGTTCTCTCCTGCTTTTTCATTAATTACAATCTCCAGATAATGTTTATATCCTTGTAGACCAATAGTTCGTTGGTATTGATATCCAATTCCCGAAATAATAATTAGCGCGAAAAAAGGTAAAAACTGTAGATAAAACTTTGTGCTCTCTGCTGTCAAATCTTTTCCCACAGCAAGATCAAAAAGATTAGCTCCTTCTACGAGAAAAACTATATAACCACCTATTAAAGCAAGCGCACCTTGGGTTAAAAAGAACTGATTCCCAACAAACTTTTCAATTTTTTGATTTGTTAAATCGTAGTCCTTTAATAATATGTCAATTTTATCTTTTTCCGTCATCACTATAAAGTTAAAAATAAGGTATTCAACGCAAAAATACTTTAAATAAAACGGAAGCGATTACAAGTTGACTAATTCTTAAACCCAAGTGAAGTCTCTTCTAAATTCGGTAGATTTGCTATATACCACCACCACTAAGCAATCGTGTACTAAATACATAGCAGAATGAATAAAAGTAATGGCCTAAAAAAGTACGACCTCATCTGTGTAGGTGGCGGTATTATGAGCGCAACCCTTGCACTCTTAGCAAAAATGCTAGACCCAAAAATGGATATCCTTATTCTAGAACGACTAGATAAAGTGGCCCAAGAAAGCAGTGCTGCATGGAACAATGCCGGCACTGGACATGCTGCTTTATGCGAACTTAATTACTGCCCAGAAGATGGTAATAGTGTAGACATCAGTAAAGCAGCTACAATTTGTAACCAGTTTGAAATCTCAAAACAATTCTGGAGTTATCTCACCGCCCAAGGCTTGATTAAAGATCCATCCACCTTTATACATCCGGTAAAGCATCATAGCTGGGTACAAGGTGAAGAAAATGCGAACTACCTAAAAAAACGATATCAAGTGATGAAAGAGCACTTTATGTTTGACACCATAGAGTTCACTGATTCGATAGAAAAAATGAAAGAGTGGTTCCCGCTCATCATGCAAGATCGCTCTGAAGATGAAGTCATGGCGGCCTCTAGAATCCCTCGAGGGACAGAAGTTAATTATGGATCACTTACCGAGCAACTTTTTAAAATACTCGAAACAGAGTACAACACACCCGTGCATTGCAATATGGAGGTCTTAGACATTGACCCTGATGATAAGGTAGAATGGTTTGCAAAAGTTAAAAATCTAAAAACGGATGAAGAATCAGAATTTGACGCACATCACGTTTTTATTGGTGCTGGTGGGGCAAGCTTATTGTTATTACAAAAAGTAGAAATTGATGAAAAGGAGGGCTATGGTGGTTTTCCGGTAAGTGGTCAATGGCTGGTTTGTAAAAACCAAAGCATTATTGCACAACACAATGCAAAGGTATATAGTAAGGCAGGACCTAATGACCCACCTATGTCTACCCCCCATTTAGACACGAGATACATAGATGGTAAAAAGGCGCTACTTTTTGGTCCTTTTGCTGGTTTTAGTCCTAAATTTTTAAAAGAAGGATCTAATTTTGATTTATTAAAATCGGTTAAACTAGATAACATCTCGCCCTTGTTAGGCGCTTTCTGGAAAAACCTCCCATTAACAAAGTACCTCATTGAGCAAGTTACCATGTCGTTTGAAGATCGAATGATGGTACTCCGTAAGTTTATGAAAAACGCCAAGGATGAAGACTGGGAAATTATTCATGCTGGGCAACGCGTTCAAATTATTAAAAAGGATGAATACACGGGCGGCGAATTGCAATTTGGAACAGAAGTAGTAAGCAGTAAAGATGGAAGTATCACCTGTCTTCTAGGCGCGTCTCCTGGCGCCTCTACAGCAACGTATGTGATGCTACAAACACTAGAAAAAGCATTCCCGGAGCTTCTAGAAACTGACAAAAACAAACAACTGTTAAATACCGTTGCACCTACTTATGCTCAAGAACCTACTCCAGAACTGTTTCATAAAACCATAGCACGATCTGCGGCATTACTTAAATTATAATTTTTGATTACGTTAAAATTTGTTTAACACTCACGTCATATCGTTAAACATATTATATCTTGCCGAAGTAAAAAAAGACGGCATATTGCCTTAATTATAAATAGATGCGCATGTTTGGCTTATTTAAAAAGAAAAGTGACAAAGAAAAACTAGATGCTCAGTATAAAAAATTGCTCAAAGAAGCGCACACCCTTTCTACCACAAATAGAAAGCTAAGCGATCAAAAAGTGAGTGAAGCAGATGCTGTTTTGAAACAACTAGAGGCATTAGATTAATTAACATGAGTTCAAAAAAACCAGATAACGTAGTCTTTAATACGGCACTAGAAAAGTACGATGCGTCTTTAAAGCCATATCCGACTAACCTTGGCGCACCTCGCATTGAGATTCCAGATACAAACGCCTGGAAAAACAGAAGCGTCGCTAATGTAAATCATCAACTAAAGACAAAGTTTGATGCGCTAAAAAAAGAGTACGACGCCATGGTAGAAACATTAGATTTTAATCAAAAAATCTTTAATGCAAAATTTTCTTTTGAACCTATAGTAGGGCAAACGTATCATCTCTACCAGCATGCAGACCAATCACACTTCTTATCCATATTAGCACCCGCTGAGTGCTCCTTCAATTTTCAGGGTAGTTTTTATCTTAACGCAGAACAGTTATGGCAAAAAACAAATATTTAAACGAACTACAGTTAGAAGATCGAACTTTCACAGAGCGAGAGATGGATCGTATTATAGAGATGGCTTGGGAAGATAGAACTCCTTTTGAGGCGATTACATTTCAGTTTAAAGTGACAGAAAAAGAAGTGATTACATTAATGCGTCGCAATCTTAAAGAAAGTAGTTTTAAGCGATGGCGCAAAAGAGTGCACAGCGGTGTCAGTCAAAAACATTTAAAAAAGCGAAGTGACGAAATCAGTCGATTTAAATGTAGTCGTCAACGTCAAATTACAGGCAATAAAATAAGTAAGAGATAAATGTATGGAAGCACATTTAAATTACACCTTCCCAACTACTTATACAGAAATATTAGAACGCCTCGCTACTGTTAAACCAAGAGAATACGCACGCAATAGAAATTTTATTGACGGTGCAGTTACTCAACTCTCCCCATATATCTCCAGAGGTGTTATTTCTACAAAAATGGTCTACACCCATCTTACTGCATTAGGGTTAGAATTCTCTGCTATAGAAAAATTAGTACAAGAACTGGCCTGGAGAGATTACTGGCAACAAGTCTGGATTGATAAAGGCGATGAGATGAATCAAGATCTAAGGCATTCTCAACCTGACGTAAACAATCGAGAGATAGCAGAGGTAATCGCTGAAGCCCAAACAGGGATTCATGCAATAGACACAGCCATAACTTCTCTTTACAAAACGGGTTATATGCACAATCACATACGTATGTACGTTGCTGCAGTCTGTTGCAATATGGCAAAAAATCATTGGCACCATCCTGCGCAATGGATGTATTACCATTTATTAGATGGTGACTGGGCTAGTAATGCTCTTAGTTGGCAATGGGTAGCGGGCAGTAACAGCAATAAAAAGTATGTCGCGAATCAAGACAATATAAATACGTACTGCTATACACAGCAATTTGACACTTTTCTGGATGTTCCCTACGAAACTTTTAGCAATTTTGAGATTCCCAAAATTTTAGAAAACACAACACAGCTTTCATTACAAACACTACTTCCTGATAGCAAACCCCTTCGCATTTCAGAAGAAAAACCGGTGTATCTGTTTACCTATTACAATCTAGATCCAAAATGGGCACCAGAGGATGCAACTAAAATATTGATTTTAGAACCATCCCATTTTAAAAAATATCCAGTTGGAGAAAAACCCTTACAATTTGCACTTGATCTATCTAAAAACATAGACGGATTACACCTTTTTGTTGGAGCGTTTAGTGCACTAAAAAAGCAATATCCCAAATTAGAATTTCATTATAAAGAGCACCCAACAAATATGCATTTTGAAGGACTCGCGCACGACCGCGACTGGATGTTTAATGTAACAGGATATTACCGTTCGTTTTTTGCGTTCTGGAAAAAATGCAAGAAAGAATTAAAACAGAAAAAATCAGCGCAAGAGATATGAAGTTAACTAAAGAGGCGATATCGAACCTAGATCGAGTTACACGACTAAAAATCATTAATGCAGTAACGGGTGTAAAACCAGCAAATTTGATAGGCACGGTTACTAAGGAAGGGAAAACTAATGTTGCCATTTTTAGCTCTGTGGTGCACTTAGGCAGCAACCCGCCTTTACTAGGCTTTGTGATGCGCCCCCAAGGCGACGTGCCGCGAAACACCTATGAGAATATTATAAACACAGGTGTGTATACTATTAACCATATACACCCAGAATTTGTAGAGAGAGCGCATTATACCTCAGCAAAGTTTGATGCAGCGATATCAGAATTTGATCGTTGTCATCTTAAAGAAGAATATGTAACCGGTTTTAAAGCGCCTTTTGTAAAAGAAAGCACCTTTAAAATGGGCTTAAAGTTTAAGCAAGAATTGAAAATCGAAGCGAACAACACTTCTTTAATAATTGGTGAAATCGAGCACCTAATTATTCCTGACGCGGCAATAGACAGCAACAATAATATCAACCTAGAAAAATCAAATACGATAGGAATATCTGGACTTAATAGTTATTACAGCTTGCATAAAATTTCAGATCATCCTTATGCGAGGGTAAAAGAAACGCCACAGTTCTAACATGAAAAAACAACACCTTCCAGAAAAAATATGTCCAGTTTGTGAGCGTCCTTTTACCTGGCGAAAAAAATGGGAACGCAACTGGGACACCGTTATCTATTGTGGTGAAAAATGTAGAAGAAACAAAAACAAGTAAAGTCCGCTGCTGGTTTATTAAGTATCATTAAAAAAAGAAATTCTTTGGAAGTAGCCCTTATTTTTCCGCATCAAATTTTCACTGAAGCTCCTATGTTTACAAAGGTAAATGAGGTAGTTATACTTGAAGAACACCTATTTTTTAACCACTATAATTTTCATAAACAGAAACTTGCCTTTCATAGAGCAACAATGAAGTGGTTGGCAAACGACCTGACAAAAAAAGGACACACGGTAAGGTACATTAATGCACAAGAGGCAGAAAATGACATTAGGCATTGCATTGTTCATTTAGCAAAAAAAGGAGTAACTAAGCTGCATTATATAGATCCTGTTGATGCCTGGTTACAAAAACGTATTTCTGAAACGTGCCAAATCAAAAAAATAGCGACAAAAAAATATCCTTCTCCACTTTTCATAAACACAGAAGAATCACTGAACACCTATTTTACTACTGAACGTAAAAAATACCAACAAGCAAATTTCTATAAATCAGAACGAAAACGGCTAGACATACTTGTAAATGATGGAAACCCAACAGGAGGGAAATGGAGTTACGATGCAGATAACCGAAAAAAATATCCTGCAAAAAAGACACCTCCATCGGTGCAATTTCCAGACCTTGATGCCTATAAACAAGAAGCTAAAGACTATGTAGAAACGCATTATAAGGACAACCTAGGCAGTCTAGAGTCGTATCCTTTGTACCCTACAACCACAAATGAAGCACAAGCTTGGCTGTATCAGTTTTTTGAGCAGCGCTTTCATGAGTTTGGTCCCTATGAAGATGCGATTGTAAAAGAAAATTCTATTCTTAATCATAGCGTTTTGAGCCCGTTAATTAATGTAGGACTGCTGAGTCCCAAACAGATTATTGATCAAGCCATTGACTTTTCAGAAGCAAACGATGTACCCTTAAATTCTTTAGAGGGCTTTGTTAGGCAAATTATAGGATGGCGAGAGTTTATACGAGGTATGTATAAAAGTCAAGGTACGCCTATGCGCAATAAAAACTACTGGAATCACACGCGTAAAATCCCTGCTTCTTTTTATGACGGAACAACAGGCATACCGCCAATAGATATCACTATTAAAAAAGTATTGCATACAGGGTACGCGCATCACATAGAGCGCTTAATGGTGCTAGGTAACTTTATGTTGCTGTGCGAGTTTGATCCAGATGAGGTGTATGTTTGGTTTATGGAGCTGTTTATTGACGCCTATGACTGGGTAATGGTGCCTAATGTATACGGGATGAGCCAGTTTGCAGACGGTGGGTTATTTGCCACTAAGCCTTACATAAGCGGAAGCAATTATTTAATGAAAATGAGTAACTATAAAAAAGGAGATTGGCAGCCTATCTGGGATGGCTTATTCTGGAATTTTATGGACAAACACCGTGACTTTTTTTTAAGCAACCCGCGTTTAGGAATGCTCGTGCGTATGTTTGATAAAATGCCAGAGGAGAAACGCGTGACACATCTTAACAATGCAGCGAATTATCTAAAAACATTAGATTAGTTACTGCAGCGGTTTTTTTCTGCTTCTATCGTACAACACAATACTCCCGGCTATAGCAACATTTAAGCTAAACTCAGAATCAAACTGAACCAAAAAATGAGATTTATCTATCGCTTCTTTAGTAAGACCATGATCCTCCGCGCCCAGTAAATAGACACATCTGCGTGGATGATGAAAGTCTTCAAGGTTTTCTGCTCGATCGTCTTTTTCTATCCCTACAATACGCACGCCTTTAGGCAGGTGTTCAAAAAAAGCATCGAAGGTTTTGTAGTGAAAATAAGGCATAGACTTTACCGCATTATGCGTATCACTTGCCTGGTTCGCATACCGTTTACCAATAGTAAAAATAAAACTGGCTCCCATATTCTGAGCCGTTCTCCATAAGGCACCCAGATTCTCTGGTGTCTTTCCGTTCATAATACCTATCCCAAAATAAGTGGTTGTAAAATTATCTGGTTGCATGATACAAATATAATAGGCTCGTTTGACTTCGGAAATTTTAATTCTTGAAATGCGTTCATTTCTACCTATAATATTAAGTATTTTTAGCCTATGTTATATATCCTCCTCTTTGTCCTTTTTCTTGTATTTGCCATCTACGCATTTACAAGTAAGAAAAAAAAATCTAGTAACCGCTCCACTAATGATTGGCACGCCCTTTTAACCGAGCACGTGGCCTTTTATAAAAGGCTGGACCAAACACAGCAGGCACATTTCAGAAAAAGAATGCAAGCTTTTCTTGATGAGGTGTATGTAGAAGGTGTTGAGATTGGGCTGTCAGAACTAGATTATGTGCTTGTAGCGGCGAGTGCCGTGATTCCTGTTTTTGGTTTTGGAGACTGGGAATACAATAAACTGAGTGGCGTACTTATTTATCCTAATAGTTTTAATGAAGATTTAAAATTTCATGACGAGGCCGCAGACAAACGCATTCTGGGTATGGTAGGCACGGGGCAATTTGAAGGTCAAATGATTCTAAGCAGAAAGGCCTTGCACCATGGTTTTAATAATAAAACAGATAAACTAAATACGGGAATTCACGAGTTTGTGCATCTAATAGATAAGACGGATGGGTTTATAGACGGCATACCAGAACGTTTGTTTGAGCACCAATATGCAATACCTTGGCTTAACTTGATGCACACAGAAATGGAAGCCATACACAACAATAAAACAGATATTCGTGCCTATGGCGGGACCAATAAACAAGAATTTTTTGCCGTGGTTTCAGAGTACTTTTTTGAGCGCCCGTTCTTGTTTAAACGCAAACACCCAGAGCTGCATAAAATGCTCGTATCGTGTTTTGAGACGGAGTCTTACACCTAATTACTAGGCTTTCTTCACAAACAAATAATACCCATTTACCAATAGAATAGCGACATTGGTGATAATAATGGGAATACTACTTAAAAAAATACCATACACCACAAACAAGCCACAGCCCAAAGAATTTACTAGGCGCAACTTGCGCATATCTTTATTTAAAAAAGAAAGTAAAACAAAGAAGCTGGCAAGGTAGCCTATAATTTCGGTTGGGTTGAATTCCATAAAACGATTACACTATTTTTTAGAGTGCAAAAATACGCTTTCAAAAAAGAACAAATTCGACTCCGTCCAAACTTTAAAAAAAAACAGTTCAACACTCATAAATAAAAGTTAAACATTGTTTTGTAATAGTATTACTATTATATTTGCGCAGATTATAATTGAATCTATCATACATACTGTAAAAAAGAATACATGAAAGACGTATTATCACCTTGGAAACGGTTTATGGGTTTGTTAAAACTCGATAAAAAAGATATTAGACAAATTTTCTATTATGCCATATTTGCTGGTCTTGTGGCACTCACGTTGCCACTTGGAATACAAGCCATCATTAATTTAATCCAAGGAGCACAGGTAACGACCTCTTGGATTGTTCTTGTCGTGCTCGTTACCTTGGGTGTCGCCTTTCAAGGCATCTTACAATTGATGCAAATAAGAATCTTAGAAAACATGCAACAGAAAATTTTTACGCGTGCTTCTTTTGAGTTTGCGTATCGTTTTCCTAAAATAAAGATGGACGAGCTGCGCAATTATTATCCACCAGAGCTTGCAAATCGGTTTTTTGATGTATTAACCATCCAGAAAGGGCTTTCAAAAATATTATTAGATTTCCCAGCTGCGACCTTACAGATTATTTTTGGTCTTGCCTTACTTTCTTTCTACCATCCCTTCTTTATTATTTATGGGTTTCTTTTGGTACTTTTAATATTCATCGTTTTTAAGTTTACGGCAAAACGAGGCTTAGAGACTAGTCTAGCAGAGTCTAAAAAGAAATATAAAGTAGCGCATTGGATCCAAGAGGTATCTCGTTCTCTTGTAAGTTTTAAATTGTCTGGCGCTACCAGTCTTGCCATGACTCGCAATGATGAACTCACGGTAAATTATCTAGATGCTCGTGAGAGCCACTTTAGAGTATTGCTCTTACAGTTTATACAACTCATAGGCTTTAAGGTTTTAGTGACGGCGGGGCTACTTATTATAGGTGGATTGTTAGTATTGAACCAAAAGATGAATATTGGACAGTTTGTCGCAGCAGAAATCATCATTCTTTTAGTGATTAGCTCTGTAGAAAAATTAATTCAGGGCTTGGAGTCTTTTTACGATGTACTGACCTCACTTGAAAAAATAGGCCAAGTAGTTGATAAAGAAATTGAGCCACAAGAAGGAGAAGATCCTTTTGATGTAGACCACGCTTTTATTGTAGAGCTAGACAACATCGCATTTACTTCGTTAGAAGGACAAAAAATATTAAGGGATATTGACTTTAATATTAATGCCAATGACCGCATACTCTTTGAAGGTGCTTCTGGTAGTGGTAAGACGACATTGCTTAAAGTTTTATCTGGGCTTATTCACCCTACTAGTGGTTCATTATACATTAATGACGTCTCTATAAAGGGAATTTGGCCTAACAAGTACCGTGCACACGTAGGGCAAGTGTTACCCTCACAATTGCCTTTTGAAGGAACCATACTGGAGAATATCACCTTTGGGCGTAAAGACATTTCGCAAGAGCACCTGCATAGTGTACTAAAAAACCTCGGGCTTCTTTCTTTTATTAAAGAGCAACCTAATGGAATAAACACACTGTTATTTCCAGAAGGGCAACAGATTCCATTTACGGTGTCAAAGCGTATCGTTTTGGCAAGAGCCATTATACACAACCCCAAATTGCTCTTATTAAAAGACCCCTTAGAGCACTTTGAGACTAAAGAAGCTACACAAATAATAAAATACCTTACGGCTCCAGAGAGACCATGGGCGCTTGTTGTTTCTAGCCGAAATGCCCAGTGGAAAAAGCACTGTAATCAAACCATTAAAATTTCAGAAGGAGTAATCACTTCAAAAAACAGCACAAATGCTTAACATATCTAACAACCAATTAAATAAAAAGGTGACCTTAGAAGAGTATAAATCTTATAACAAATCTTTTACATCAAAATCAAATGCGCTGTTTAGTCGATTCCTAGGTGTATTTGCGATCATCGTATTCATCATGTTGTTTCTACCCTGGACGCAAAATGTAAGCGGTAATGGTTTTGTAACCACATTGACACCAGACCAGCGACCTCAAACCATACAATCTCCTATTCCAGGTAAGTTGGAAAAATGGTTTGTAAAAGAAGGTGATTTTGTAAAAAAGGGAGATACGATTCTCTTTATTTCTGAAATAAAAAACGAATACCAAGACCCACGTCTCGTGGAGCGTACTAATGAGCAACGAGATGCAAAAAGCAGATCTGTGGTATCGTATCAAGGTAAAATAAAGGCATTAGAAAGTCAAGTAAGTGCCCTTGCTAACGAGCGTCAATTAAAGTTATCTCAAGCAGAAAACAAACTCAAGCAATCACGCTTTAAAGTAACAAGTGACAGCATAGATTTTAAAGCCGCACAGACCAATCTTGACATTGCGCAACGACAATTAGACCGTACTTCTACGTTGCAGAGTGAAGGTTTAAAAGCGATGACAGACGTAGAAACGAAGCGTCTCAAATTGCAAGAAACACAAGCAAAATTAATAGGACAAGAAAACAAATTACTGGCGAGTAGAAACGAAGTGATCAATGCACAGTTAGAGATTAACCGCATTAGTGCTACATATGCAGATAAAATTGCAAAGTCTAGAAGTGATCGTTTTACGGCAGAGTCTAGCCAGTTTGAAGCAGAAGCGCAGGTGTCAAAATTGGAGAACCAGTCTGCAAACTATAAAATAAGAAGTGCGATGAATTACATTACCGCACCTCAAAATGGGTTTATAAACAAAGCCATTAAAGGCGGTATTGGCGAGACCTTTAAAGAAGGAGAGCAACTTGTTGGGATTATGCCCTCTAACTATGATCTGGCTGTGGAGACCTATGTAGACCCAATAGATTTACCCTTGATGCATATAGGCGAATCTGTTCGTATTCAGTTTGATGGATGGCCTGCGATTTTCTTTAGTGGATGGCCCAACGCCTCTTTTGGTACGTATGCTGGGAAGGTAGTAGCTATAGAAACATTTATTAGGCCTAATGGTAAATTTAGAATTCTAATTGCACCAGACCTTGAGGGAGAAGTCTGGCCAGAAAATGTGCGTGTGGGCTCTGGTGCCTTTACCATCGCATTACTAGAAGATGTACCTATCTGGTATGAGATTTGGCGACAGCTTAATGGCTTCCCTCCTAACTATTACACGCCAGAAGGAAAAGCAACTGATGATAAGAGTAAGCAGTAACAGTAAACAGTTGCAGTATATTGCATTGAAAAGAAATTATATGAAATTACTTTTAAAAACTTTATTATGGGTTTGTCTATTCATAACTTCGGAAATAGCAATGGGGCAATCCTTGGCTGTTTCAGAAGAAAACACACTTACTTTTGAAGAGTATTTGGGCTATGTAAAAATGCATCATCCTTTAATGAAGCAAGCAGAACTTACCCTTAAAATGGGAGAAGCTACTTTATTAAAAGCCCGTGGTGGTTTTGACCCTAACATTGAGGTAGACTATGACCGAAAGAAATTTAAGGGTATCGAATACTTTGACCAACTTAATGCAACCTTTAATATACCAACGTGGTATGGCGTAGAATTTAAAGCCAATTTTGAAGAGAATACTGGACAGTTTCTAGACCCCAGCTTAACGGTGCCAGAAGATGGATTGTATAGCGCTGGAGTTTCATTTTCATTAGCGCAAGGCCTATTAATCAATGACCGGATGGCCAGTTTAAAAAAGGCACGTTTTTTTAGAGAACAAACCAAAGCAGATAGAGACCTTCTGGTCAATAACCTACTTTTTGAGGCAAGCAAGGCCTACTTTGATTGGATAGAAGCAACTAATGAACAAAACATTTATGCAAATTTTCTTAGCAACGCGAGTACCCGTTTAAACGCAATAGAACGCAGTGTCGCCGTTGGTGAGAAAGCGGCAATAGATATTACGGAGGCGCGTATCATTTTACAAAACCGCCAGCTTAATCTAGAGGCGGCTCGTTTAAAGAAACGCAAAGCGGCATTGGTAGCTAGTAATTTTTTATGGCTCAATGATGTTCCCTTACAAATACAAGAGGAAGTAAGCCCAGTCTTACCTCCATTAGCTGTAGTAGAGAACTCTTTATTTATTGAAGGGATTACAAATATCGATGCGGTGGTCGCTTCGCATCCCAAATTAAAAAGTCTCGATGCAAAAATTGAAGGACTTACCGTAGATCGTGCCTTAAAAAGAAACAAGCTTTTACCTAAGCTTGATCTTCAATATAATTTTTTATCGCAGGAGTACGATCAGCTAGACAGCTTTAATACCGCAAATTACAAGGCCTTTGTCAATTTTAGTTTGCCCCTATTTTTAAGAAAAGAACGTGGTGATGTAAAGCTTGCCAATTTAAAGTTGAACGATGTCACCTTTGAGCGAACGTCCACTTCGCTTGCGCTACAAAACAAGATAGAAGCTACTCAGGCGGAGATTAGCTCATTAGCAAAACAAACAGATTTAATAGACAATATTGTTAAAGACTATGTTGCATTAGTAAATGCAGAAGAACGTAAATTTTCTTTAGGAGAAAGCTCCCTTTTTTTAATCAATTCGCGAGAGCAAAAACTAATTGATGCACAATTAAAGGAGAATGAGTTGTTGTTAAAAAACTTGCTTGCTACAGCGCATATGTATAATGCTTTAGGGATTGTTGAACCTAGTATAAACTAATCTGTAGATGCTCTTACTCCCTTTACCCATACCAGAGATTGACACTATAAAATTAGCTCAAATACACATTGAGCTAAAAGCAATCTATAGGCTTATTACCTTTAGCAGAAAGCACCAGGCAGATGATCTTTTGGACAGTATACTAAGTAGCACTGCAGATTTAAAAGAGCTATTGAGTATCAAGAATGCTCAGATGGAAGCACAAAATGAGGAGGAAGCACAGCTATATGTTAAAAACTTAAACAAGGCATTGATATTTGTCACCAGTGAGATAAATAGCAACGTTAATTTTAAAGACCAAATCCAGTTGTTTCAATTATTTAGATTGACTTCACCAGAATCGCATGAGTTGCATCCTAACAAATTTAGAACACAACTCGTACAGATAGGATCTTATTTATGTCCAGACCCGAAGCTTGTACCGGCACTAGTCAATGAGCTTTTTCATACCATGTCTTTTATTAAAAACCCCATTTTTAAAGCGATCTATTTTCATCACGAATTAATAAGGATTCATCCTTTTGCTGATGGTAATGGACGCACCACACGTATTGCAAAAAACTGGATGCTGATGTACGATTTGTACCCACCTATTTTTGTGAAAGATGATACAGAGAAAAAAGAATACATACAAACCTTGAGTAAAAGTTTTCAAGCGCTTGATCGTGATCCTAACTTTTGGAACGAGCACACCATCAACTTTTTTAAGCAAGAAATACACCGTATATATCGCAATACAAATATGATGTACAACAAGATACATCAAATAGGACATCTAAATAATAGTCAAGCAGATGCGTAAAACACAGCTATTAAATAACATCAAAGAATACCTGCAAATATTTGCGGGTATTATACTTGCTAGCATTGGGCTAAAGGCTTTCTTATTGCCTAACGGCTTTTTAGATGGTGGAGTAACAGGAATCGCGCTGCTGCTTAGCAGATTATTCGACATCGATATTTCTATACTACTATTATTGTGTAGTATCCCTTTTCTTATTGCCGGTATTTACACGATATCTAGGCGTATTTTAATTAAGTCTATCATTGCCATAACGCTGTTGGCTATTTCTATTGTTGTAGAATCTTTTCCTGTCATTACAGAAGACAAATTGCTCATTGCTATTTTTGGCGGTCTATTTTTAGGCGCTGGTATAGGGCTCGCGATTAGAAATGGGGCGGTACTAGACGGTTCAGAAATTCTGGGTGTTTTTATTTATGATCGATTTGGGATTAAAATAGGCACCACCATTTTAATCTTTAATAGTATTCTTTTCTCGATTACGGCCATCGCTATTTCTACAGAAATTGCCATGTATTCTATCCTTACCTACATTGTTACAGCAAAGGTTATAGACTTGGTTATAGAAGGTTTTGAAGACTTTGTTGGTTTTACCATTGTATCGAGAGAGGCAATTCAAATTGAGCGAAAATTGTCTAAAGAAATGGGCGTCGGCGCTACAATTTACAAAGGATCTTCTGGTTATGGTAGTTCTGGGAAACAAGAAGAATTAAGAATTATACATACCGTAATAAATAGAATAGATATTAGAAAAACCTATCGCATTATTGAAGATGTTGACCAAGATGCCTTTGTGGTAGAGTTTGATGTCAACAGCGTAAAAGGTGGCGTTTTAAGAAGGTATTTTGATAAAAAGAAAAGCAAAAACCTGGCGCAATCTATTACAAATGATTTATAACAGTCTTATCACTAACACCCGCTCATTATGGAAGCACTAAATATTAATATCGTCATCGCACCGCACTTTTACACTAAAGATCCGTCCTCTACAGATTTAGGTAAAAAGATCGTGAGCCAGAGTATTGCCATGATTAACGAACTTGGTTTTGAGGCATTCACCTTTAGAAAACTTGGGGTGGAAATAGGCTCTAATGAGAGTTCTATTTATCGCTATTTTGACAGCAAACACGCCTTGCTGGTGTATCTTATTAACTGGTACTGGAGTTGGGTAGAATACAAATTAGTTTTTGCCACAACAAATATCATTTCCGCAGAAGAAAAACTAAATCACGCTATTGTCTTGTTAACTCAAGGAATAAAGGAAGACAATAAAGTGTCTTTTATAAATGAAGTGCTCTTGCATAAGATTATTATTTCTGAGTCTTCTAAGGCATACCACACCAGTGAGATTGATACCGAAAATGCAAAAGGGTTTTACAAAACGTACAAACGCGTGGTGCAACGGGTAAGTGATTTGGTGCTAGAAATAAACCCGACTTACGAGTTCCCGCATATGTTGGTTTCTACCGTAATTGAAGGGGCACATCACCAGCGTTATTTTTCTGAGCATTTGCCAGCTTTAACAGATTTTGAGAAGGGCAAGAATAATATTGTACGGTTTTACACCTCTTTAGTATCCTCATTGATTACGGGATAGCACTACTATTCGTGTAACAATTGCGCTGCAGCATGTAAACCACTGCGCACCGCTCCATCCATATAACCGCCATTTAGGGTAGCTGTTTCTGCACCAGAAAACAATACAGTGTCCTGTAAATACCAAGACTGAAATTCTGGACGACCATAATTGGGGCTTTGATATCCAGACGCCACTTGATCACTCGACGTATGGGTATCTATTGACCAGTCTTTCTCTTCATAGGTCAAATAGTCCTTCACTCCTGCTCCCAAATGTTTGGTGAGGTATGCTAAGATGCCAGCTTTACGTTCTGTGGCCGGAAAATCTCGTAAGCGCTCATTTAAAAAGCCCATCAAGCAAAAGTGGTCCTCTTCCATAGTAGCATGGTCATATAACTCTGTTACGGGGCCTATTTGCCCTATCACCGTCCCAGAAAGCCCCTGTTCCCTCCAGAATGGAGTTTTAAAAGTAAGTCCTACTTTTATCGCATTGCTCATCCAGGTATGTGTGGTGTCCATCGCTTGTGACACCGCTGCTGGTAATGGAGGCTGAAAGGTTAATCGTTTGGCAATGTTTGGCGGAATCGTCACAATTACTTTCTCGGCTTCAAAGATGCCTTGCGTGGTAATTACACGTACGCCATTTTCAGTCTTGATAATTTCCGAAGCAAAAGTGTTTAAATGTATGTGTTCTGAAATGTGCTGGGCGAGCCCATTAATGAGCGCCGCAGATCCTCCCGCTATTCTAAATGCCGAAGGTGCATTTGGGTCACTCTCAAAATAATGTACGGGTCCATTGGGATTATAGACCAATATGCCTTTTCCTTTTGACCGTTGATGAAACTTTTTAATGCCTAACGCTTCTAGCATTTGAGGTATGGCCTCATGATGGTTCTGGAACCACGTCGCGCCATAATCAATGCCCTCTTTAGTTAAGATACGCCCACCTATGCGATCTCGAGATTCGAGCATCACAAAATCTGTAATTCCAGCTTGCGCCAAGGTATAGCCGGTGGTTAATCCAGACAGACCTGCGCCAATAATGATGTATGTAGTGTGATGGGTTTTCACTTTTGGTCTTTGGTTGTTGGTCTTTGTTCTTTTTGTTGCACTTCGACAGCGCCTGTCCTGAGCTTGTCGAAGGGCTCAGTGTGACAAGGCTCTTGGTGGTTTGCTGTTAATTTTCCTTTGGTCTATACTCCATATTCTATATTCAAACTTTTTGGTCCTACGTCATTTAGAGCGCGAAGCGAACGGTCTTAAGTCCTACGTCCATATTCTATACTCCATATTCTATAGTCAAACTTTTTGGTCCTACGTCATTTAGAGAGCGAAGCGAATGGTCTTAAGTCCTACGTCCATAGTCTATACTCCATATTCTATAGTCAAACTTTTTGGTCCTACGTCATTTAGAGAGCGAAGCGAACGGTCTTAAGTCCTACGTCCATATTCTATACTCCATATTCTATATTCAAACTTTTTGGTCCTACGTCATTTAGAGAGCGAAGCGAAAGGTCCTAAGTCCTATTCTTTGTTCTTTAGACGCTGATCTATAACATTTCACTACTCACTACTCACTACTCCCTGTTCACTGCTCACCGATCACCATTCCCTAAATTAGTCATAATTTATGCGATCTCGTATTGTCCCATCAGCCCTATGTATAATCACATCGCTCTTGTGTTTTCTGGCAATGGTTTTGGCTTTGTTTATCGCGGTAGATTGTTTTCTATGTTTTGAGGTAATGCGCTTATTGCCTTCGCGGCGCACGGCCCAGTCCTCCTCATACGGCACCACGTGCATATGCCAGGTTCTTTTGCGGGTGGGCTTCATACTATCTAGAATAGCATCAATGAGGTCTTTAAAAAATTCCTTCCAGGAGCGTTTTGTGCTGTTATTTGCCATGGTTCAAAGGTATTAAAACAGTACTGTTCTAAATATAATAGTCAAGTAATTGTTTTGAAGGCATCCCATGTACCTTGTTCATTTTTTTCATCGATAAAATCGCAGATTCACGAAAACCTAATCAGCAACAAATTACAAAGTAATATTCCGCATGTGAATATGAGATATTATTAAAAATTACACGGTTTCACTCCATCTCAACCCTCTCACCTCTCACTACTCACTACTCACTACTAAATACTTATTACTTTGTACTCACCTCTCACTACTCACTACTCACCTACTCAATACTCAATACTTAATACTTTGTACTCACTACTCAATACTTTGTACTCACTACTTACTACTAAACACTAATCCCATCATAAGTGGCTTGCACCAAGGCCATCCCATACTTGCGTTCTAACATTCTAATGGTAAAATGCGCCTCTGCCATTTTCTGAAAATGAGAAATAAAAGCATAGTTAATCGCACCTCCAGTAAGACCGCCCACAACAGGGATGAGCTGAGCCGCCACTTTCTCTGATACTTTAGTGCTAAAGCTCGCCACAATACCTGCAAAAGATTTATACAAGGGGTTGGAACTTGATGACAAAGACTTTACCAGCCCTTGTATGCCTATCTCACTCGCCTTATTAATACTGGTTTGTATCGCGATCCTAGACGCGTAATACGAAGTATCTGCGCCATCATCACTATCACTATCTCCTCCTAATGCTAACACTTGCAAACATTGAAACTGCGCCTCTAAGGTGTGTAAATCTTCTCCTTTGCCTCTGGCGATATCCATAATGGTGCGCATAATAAATTTTGTAGTCAAGGCAAGGTCTGCCGCAAAGGCCGCCTGCCCCACAATGGGCGTTCCTGTACCCAGAAAACCACTGGCAGCTCCTGTAGTAGTCACCAAGGTTTTATACACCACTTTAGAGGGTTTTTTAAAGGGTTTGCCTTTTTTCATGGTGCTCAGATTGACTTGTACCACTTTCTCTAAAACCTTGGTCGTAGATTTAAATACAAAGGTCTGCACCTTTTCTGGCAAGAGCTCCACGCCATCTTCTATTTTACCGCCTATAAAGTTAAAACCCTTCATCAAATAACTCATGGTATTCATGTCCTGTTTTGCCTTGATGAGGAGGATCTCGTCTGCTAGGGTGATGCTTTGGGTTGTTAGTTTGTTCATCTTATTTTAATTGTTCTTTTGAATATGCCATTCTAAATTATTTAAAAATCTAGAACAACTTATTTTGACATACTACAAATTGAGTTTTTCATATTTGACATTTTTTATTTTTTTTAGCCTTCACCAATTCATAAAAACGCCTAATCCGATGTCTTTTGCCATGCCATCTTTTCTAAAGCCGGTATTTTTTATTTGATATTCACTTGTAATCTTATAACTCCAAACTTTTTTCTTGTTAGTTAAATGTGGGAGATCTGTATGTGAATAGATAAGAAGACTTTCTATCTCATCTATTAACTTGAAATTCACATTATCAAGTGTAATGATATGACCGTACGAAATTAATAATTCGTGTCTTTTATATAAATTTTGTAAATGCTCTCTTTTATTTACGTGATCTCTATTTGATAATCTTTTTGATGGATATTGTGAATAAGACATTCCAATGTACAATAGTTTAAAGCTGTCTTTATAGTGGGCTATAATTTTATAGAAATAAGAATCTTCAAGACCATTGTTTTCAGTCTGCAGGGCTTTTGTGTAATTCTTAGGTTTAGACCATTTGATTTTCACTTCGTGTACGGTTTGTGTGAATGCTCTTTTCATTATAATTTGCTTTGAGATAAAGACGTTCTATTATTTTCTCTTTAGTTCATCAAGTGTTTTTCCATCTTTGTTTTTCCAAGATGTCCAGCCATTTGTTGCTCTTCCTTTAACTGTCACTCCTGCGGCACTTGGAGAATTAAAAATATAATCTTCTTGAAAAACAAGAAGTCCATTTTCCTCTTTAATAATGTTTTGCTCCTTTAATTTTGACCTTAGTTTAATTATCCAAGTTGCAGCAGCTTGTGTTTCATTTAACGCACATTTTCCGCCTTTATACACCAAGAAACCATCATCTACAAGCTGACCTTCAGCTATGGACGTTTTTCCTTTACAGATGAAAATTTCTTTTTTAGAGACTACTTTTCGTTTCTCCTCAAATAATGGATATCCCAAAGTCGCTATTAAGATTTTAGCGGTATCAAAATTATCTAGTAAGTCATATTCACGACTTTCTGATATTGGTGTTTTTCTAGAACCCGTGTCGTTATCCAATTCATATCGCCCTACATTTTTGGCAAAATCAATACAATAATGCTCTAAAAACTTTCCGTCTGTTTTAGTGTACTCATTTGTTTTAGTTGTGAGAACTATACCATGTGTCCAAAAGTCTTTATTGCGATTATGAGCCAGTATCCTTTTATAACAATCCTCGCCTTCACCAATATATACGATAGGCTTGGCAACATCTTCTTTAGTACCAAATAGAAAATAAACACCTGTAAAATGAACAAGCTCTCTTTTTGATACTTCTTGCAGTTTATTCCTTGGAAACAAAACAGCTTTTACAAGTCTATTAGTAAGCTCCGCTTCTCTAATACTGGTTGGAGAACCGTCTGGCAGGAATATTTGTATGGTTTGTGGTCTCGATTCCATATTAAAATATTGTATAACTAGTTTTTATTTTTTTTAGTTCAGATTCCTTTTTTTTTTACATACTTATCATAAAATTCATAATATGAGTTACATTTTATTGGTTTTGAATTTACCTTAAAAGAATTTAAAACATCTCCAATCGCACTCGTTCTTTTAGCTAGGTTAATTTTTTGTATTAATTTTTTAAGAGCAGCAGGCTCATTTATATTAATAGTGTAGTTGTCAGGTAAATCTGGGTAATAATAGTTAATTGTGTTATCTATTCTCACGCCATCTGTTCTGTGTTTATGAACACGGTTATTACTTATAAGCATGGCTCTCTTATTTAACAACCACCACAAATGATTTTCACTAAAGTCGAGCCCAAGCCCAATAATATCTAAATTGTGAGTGAAAAACACATCTGTCCAAAAGGTTCCGGTTGTGTTATTTTTAATTCTAGAGATGATGCTTTGGTTATCAGCTATGCGCTTACCTTTTTTTCCATTTATATTTTCTTGAATATGCTCTAAATATTCAGAATAATGTTCATATCCAATCAAGATAGATTCTTCACGGTATTGTTTTGAGTTTAGACTAATATTTCTTGAACTTTCAAGCTCTCCATGGATATGCCAAATATTACTTATCGTCTTGTCAAAATTTCCATAGCGCCTCTTAAGGCTAAATTTTCTTTCTTGTTTATTTTGCGCATAGGTTTTCGATTTCTTTAATTTAAAATCATTAGAAATACTTAACTCTAAAGCATAATCATAATTAGTAGTAAGTATATCATCATAATTAAGACTACAAATTTTTGCATGATACTCGTTAAATCCATTTTTCCCATCCAATTGATTGTCAATAATTTCCCTAATAGACGTTTTTAGATTTTTTAGTTTAGACTCTATAGAGCTTCCTCCTTTTTTAAGATGACGCATTTCTTCAAATCCAATAGGAAATGGCTTAAACTCGTTATCTAGATCTACATTAATACCATACTGTCTCTTTAACTCATTCAATAATGCTCCCCAAGAAATAGATTGAGAATAATCTAATTGATTTATCCCATTCCCAATAAGTAATGCTTGTTTATTCTTAAAACTGTTAATCATACCAATCCTTTAATTAGTTTTTTATTGAAAGTAATTCTTTAATTATATCTTTTTTAAACTTACTGAACGGACGTTTATGCATACTACTCTCTGATAATTCTATTCCAAAAATTAACCTGTACTTTTCTTCTTTTGTCATTTGTATTTCACGCTCAAATGTATTTTCTAAAAGGTTTTTTAAGTAATTTTCAGAATACTTCATCCTTAAATCAATTAAATCCTGAAGCTCCTTTTCGCTATGTTTACTATAAACTAATTTAGTACCCAATCCTTCTAATGTTCTTTTTGTCTTCGCATCCATTTTATTCTCATTCAAAAAGGTGATACCGTATTGAGTTGCATGTAGGCTTCCCTAAAAATAGGACAGTAATTAATTCGAATTTACTAACTTTAAATTCAAACTGTCACAATGAAACAAAGCAAATTTAGCGAGAGTCAAATTATCAAGGCTCTCAAGGAAAACGAACAAGGACGATCTGTAGGAGATTTGTCCAGAGAATTAGGTATAGACAAAAGCACCTTTTATTATTGGCGTAAGAAGTATGGGGGTATGGAGAAGCAGGAGCTTAAGCGTCTAAAAGATTTAGAGTCTGAGAATCTGAGACTTAAACAGATGTATGCAGATGTGAGTCTAGACAATAAGATGTTAAAAGATTTAATATCAAAAAAGTTCTAAGACCTTCCGACAAGAGAGTGCGTGTAAAGTATCTTATCAAAGAATATCTCGTGCCGATTGTTCGTGCCTGCAAAGTTGTAGGTCTAAATCGATCAATGTGGTATTATCAAAGTAAAAGGGATGACAGTGAAGTTATTGATAAGCTATCTCAGTTAGCAGAAGCCTATCCCACACGCGGTTTTGATGAGTATTATCATAAAATACGTCGCGAAGGTCTAATATGGAACAGAAAACGCGTACTGCGTGTTTATCGTGAGATGAAACTCAGTTTAAGGCGTAAGCATAAAAAGCGTTTGGTTCAACGTATAAAACAACCTTTAGAAGTTCCTGCTGTACTCAATGAGTGCTGGAGTATGGATTTTATGAGTGATGCGCTTACTGATGGTAGAAAGGTGCGTGTTTTTAATGTTATTGATGACTGTAATCGAGAAGCACTTGCTATTAATGCAGGTCTTTCCTATCCAGCAAGAGCTGTTGTTGAAACGATGGAACAATTAAAGGAGGAAATAGGAACGCCTAAATATGTGAGATGTGATAATGGACCAGAGTTCATCTCTAAAACATTTATGAACTGGTGCAAAAAGAACTTTATAGAAATCAAATACACACAACCTGGTAAACCTATGCAGAACGGATATGTAGAACGCTTTAATCGCTTCTTTAGAGAAGATATATTAGATGCCTATTATTTTAATGACATTTATCAGCTCCAAAAGATTAGCGATAACTGGAGAGAAGACTATAACTATAATCATCCTCATAAATCTTTAGGAAACATATCTCCTAAAGAATATATGCCCAGATTTAATGAAGAATTTAAATTCTTCATTAAATCTGACCTAAATAATAATTATTTGTCGAATTTTAAGGTGTCCTAAAAGGGGGAAGCCTACAA
>CALIAF010000041.1 GCA_938041335.1 uncultured Ulvibacter sp.
GATACATATTTGCAGGAACAATAGGATTGATCATCATCTCTGCATCTGCTGCTGTCTCATAATAGGTCACCTCATACTCAGACGGATCTTGATCTGGACCTAAAGCTTGCTCATCTTTTAACGTGAGGTCAAACTCTGCAATCCCATCACTTGGTGTTTCACAAATAATCAAACTGTCCATTATGGCACTATCGTCTGGCAATGGATTTACTATTAATTGTACCTCTACGATTTCAAAACAAGCATTTATAGATGGAGCACTATAAGTCACTAGTAAAAAGACAGAAGCCGGATTTGTAGGGTTGGTATACATTGTTGGATCTGGAATACCATTCATCACATTCAACGCATCATCATAGGTCTCAAAGTACTGAACATCCCAAGGTGCTCCTCCTATCACTAAGTCTTCTGCTTCTGTAAGGTCAAACACTTCTTCTTCGTCACCAGGATTATCATCATCACATAATTCTAAAACGACGTCTGTCACCGGGTCTGGGTTTGGTGCTACACGTAATTCTAATAGCGTAAATCCAACACAACCAGAGTTACTATCAAATACTCGTACAAATAGGATGACAACTCCTGGGTCATTCACATTCATATACTCATTGGCTGGAGAAATAGGATCTACATTGGCTTGAGCATCGGCATCTGTCGTAAAGTACTGAACACTTAAACCTGCTACACCATTGGTAATAAGATCATCATAAATAGTTAAATCAAAAGTGGTGATACCATCATTCTCCTCGCCTAAATCATCACATACTGTAATTGGATCTAAATCAATGATTTCTGGACCGTCCACAACTTCTATCATAAAACTACCAATAGCATTACAGAAATTATCGCTATCATTATTATCTAAACGATACCAAATCTCTTGGGGGTTTACCGTATTTGTAAACATAGTAGGATTTGCAATAATTGGCGTTCCAGCTTCTGCGTCTAATAAAGATAAATGATACGTCAACGTAAAATCATCTGGATCTTGACCTCCATAAATGGCAGCATCTTGCTGTGTCAAGTCAAAAACAGCGGTTGTCGCCATATCTTCACCACAAGCAACTAATGGATCTAATGTTAAAGGCACTACTGGGCTATCAATCACAATAAGGTCTAATGGCACTATAGAAAAACAAGCAGTAGCACTAGCATACTCAGCTCGAACCCAAACAGTTTGCATAAATTGAACCAGGTTTTCATAAAGTACTGTAGTATCTATCGGAAATGTTCCATTTTCAGCATCCAATGGAGACTCATAATAGGAAACGACCACATTTGGTTCTCCATTAATAATCTCATTATCTTTTAGTGTAAGATCAAAAAGACCAAAACCATCGTTATTATCATCACAAACTACAAGCGGTGTTGGAGTTACTGGTGAAGGTGCATTCTCGACACGTATCTCTAATGTGAATGACGTTTCTATACATCCCGTTGTTAGATCTTCTGCTCTAATAAAAATGTCTTGCGGATTTCCGAGTACATTTTCATAGGCCGTTGGATTAGGAATGACGTTAGTATTATCATCTGCATCCAACTGTGTCTCAAAGAAAGAAATTAAAATATTGCTATCCCCTCCTGTAATTTGAGCAATCGCCTGTGTAAGGTCAAACTCCTCTATACCGTCTGGTGGTGTACTTGTTTCACATAAAACCAATGGGTCTGGGCTTGTAAGAGCTGGTTGTAAATTAACGTGTAACTCTAGTGTAGTCTGGCTAGCACATCCATTATTTGCATCTGTAACCACAATAAAGATAATCTGTGGATTACCCAATGGCGGCTGATTAGGATACACATCTGTATTTACAATAGGGTTTGTACCACTATCTGCATTAGCCTGAGTTTCATAATACTCTATAATGAAAGGACCTCCCATTAAACCAACTAGTATTTCTGCCTCTGCAGAAGTAAGATCAAAAATCTCTACTCCATCACCATCATCATCACAAAGCATTATTGGCTCTGGATCACTAATAGCTGGACTTTCGCCAACAATTAACTCAAGTTCTACAGTGTCAAAACACCCAGTAGCTAAATCAGTAATTCTTGCAAAAACAATTTGATTAAATGGAACAATATTTAGATAAGGTACATCTCCATCTATTGGGTTTGCCGCATTATTTGCGTCTGCCTGTGTCTCATAATAGGTCACCTCTAAATTTCCTGATGGATCTCCACAACGTATTTGATCTTCACGATCTGAAAGGATAAACGCTCCTATCCCATCATTATCTGTATCACAAAAAACGAGTGGTTCTGGCTCACAAATTGTTGGTAATGGCACTAAAATAAGCTCCATTGTTTCTATACCGTAGCAACCTGTAATATCATCTTCTATACGAACCCATACCGTCTCGCCTCCCATACTCTCGTAAGGAAGTAGTAATGGATTTGTAGCATTTTCTGCATCAAGCATATTTCCGAAGTAGGTTACACTAAGACCTATCGCACCATCAATAATCTGCTCATTAGCTTCATTTAAATCAAAAAACTCAATGCCGTCACTTAAGAAATCACACTGCTCAAAAGGCAATGGAACATCGTATTCGGGCACCAAACCTAATATCAAAATAAAAGATCCTATGGTTTGACATCCCAAGTTATTTTCTACAACTACAAAAATCTCATTACTCCCACTTGTATATGCATCTGGATTAGGGATAGGATTGATTCCTGCCTCTGCATCTGGCAATGTATCATAATACGTAGTAGTTACATCTACCAATCCATTTTCTATCTCATCATCTTTTGAGGTAAGGTCAAATGTTTCAACAAAGTCTTCATCATTATCGCATTGAAAGAAATCTGATATTGGGTCTGCAATTTCTGGCGCTTCGTCCACTTGAATATCAAGGGTAACTATATTATGACAATCTGCATTATTTATATTCTGTACACGAACAAATAGTGTTTGAAAACCAGCCATCGTATTTTGATAGTTATTAGCTGGATTAATGGGCACCATGTTCATTTGTGCGTTTGCTAGGGTTTCAAAATAAAACACGGCAGCATCTGGATTTCCTCCGGTAATTGCAGCATCTTGTGTCGTTAAGTCAAAAATTGCCAATCCATCATTTGGCGCTTCATCACACAATGCATAAGGCATAGTGGGTTGGGTAGCTGGTGGCGCTTCAAAAATCCCCAGATTAAAGTTATTTACTAAAAAGCAAGTTCCTATATTTTGTGTATTATTCTCAATACGAACAAATATTGTTTGCCCAGGAGCAGGCACCGCAGGTGCATTATAGGGTACCGGTAAGGCATTCATATCTGCGTTTGCATCTGCAGCACTTAAGTGATAGGTTAAGGTATACAGCGCAGGATCTTGGCCATCCAAGATCTCGGTGTCTTTTTGCTGTGGTATATTTACGAGCACAAAACCATCTGCATCGTCATCACAAAGTAATAAATCTGTTACAGGATCAACAATATCGATAGGTAAAAATTGTATTTCAAATTGGGCAGTATCAAAACATTGACCAGAAGCATCCTCTATTCTTACAAAAATATCATCAGTGATACCTGGTATAGGAAATGCTCCAGGCACAGGAATTGTGGGCATACCCACATCTGCCGCTGCTTGTGAGGTGTGATACGTAATTACAAAATCTGCAGGATTTTGGATACCTAAAACTACTGCATCATTTTGAGTAAGGTTAAAAGTACCTGCATTAGTACCGTCATCACAAATTAATATATCATTAGGTTGATTAGCCGTTGGAGTTGGCAATACATCAATACAAACTTCTTCTGTATGTTCACAACCAAAATCATCTGTCACACGATATGTATAACAGTGCTGCCCAACGGTTGTTGGTAAAACAGAGGCATTATTTCCTCCTACTGGAGTTAAATCTGGGCTAGCATCCCAAGCTTCGGTAAGGATTACTGGCTCAAACGCCGCGTCTGCTGGAATAATAGCTGGATCAAAATTAATAAACCAAGAAAAAATATAGCCATTATCACTTGCTAGATAATCCGTAATTCTTAAACACCAATCACCATTTAAAGGCGCACCTATTAGGTTTGCAAAGGGCTCAAAAGATTGGTAAGAACCTGCTGGCAAGGTTGCTACTCCAGCAGATGCTGCAACCATGGTTTGAACTCCAGTGGCGTCAAAACAATAGTCAAACCCAGTTCCCGGATTCAAATCTGCATCATTATCAATTGGGATACCCATAAAGGTTCCACCACCACCTGGATTCTCTTTTAAAATTACCTCTGTACCATCTGGCGCAATAATCACTATATCAAGATCTCCCATAAAGGAATGCTCCATATTCATACAAATTTCAAGAATATCACTTGCATTTTGCACCGTGGCTCCAGCATTAAAACAATCCACTGTAATACAAGTTTCATAGCTTTCATCTGCATTACTATCCGGTAAAAAAGTGATTTCTGCAACAGGAATGGTACAATTCACCTCAAAAGGAACGGGCTCTACTACTCCTGTTAGAATTACTGAATCTCCCAAACATATAGGATCCATTTCGGCTCCTGTACCTGTAAAGTCTGGCACAGTACCAACTTGAATAAAAATACCAATATCATTTGTACTCTCACAACCAAAAATATCTGTCACCACAAGATCTGCCTCAAAATACCCACCGTTTGCAAATGGCTTCATTACTGTTTGTCCTACCATAGAGGTGGCATCACTAAAAAACCACTCATAAGTGGCTCCAACATCACCGCCTGGGTTAGAAAAAGTACCTGAACCATTAAAAGTAATTGGCTCACCAGGGCAAGCTAAAATCACACCCTCTACAGGATCAACTGGAGGGCTAGAGCTATCAAAAACAGCATTTACTGCTTGACAAGGAGGAGAACAACTAATAGCTGCTTCCCAGCCAGGTGCGGTTGTATTATCATTGTTAGAAACAAAGTTAAACGTCAAGCATCCCCCACCGATGGCTAAATCTCCCAATATGTTTCCTGGGCTATTTGTCCCCGAAAATGGAGATCCGGCTATCTCAAAAGCGGGATTATTAGTAGCTCCCTCAAAAATTCTTAGATTATCTACGTTAGATTGCGTCTCAAAAAACGTAAAATTTACACGAGCAACTTCGCCAGGAATTGCTGAACAAATAGTAAAGGTGATGTTTTGATTGTTGTTATAATTTCCTGCAGATCCTCCTGTATCAACAAAGGTTCCCATACAAGTCTCGACCATTCCATTAATGATAGGGACTTCTACTTGCGCAAAACTTACTACCGGCAGTAAGAATAATATATATATTAACTTTTTCATATTTGGCTTTTTTACTATTGAGTAATAGTTTGAGGATAAATGATCATTACCGTATTGGTATCACCGAGCACAAATATCTGCGTCGCTTTGGTATGATAATCAAAGTAATATTTTAATGGGTTAAATGTGCTTAAATCAAACACATCATCACGCTCCAACGTTTCATTGAATACCGTAAAGAGCGGCACAGAAGATAAATTTGCATACCCCTTTGCTGCAATTGTAGCGGCATCATAAGTTGCAAAGAAAATACGCTCCTCGTACATTTTCTTTAAATCTCTGTGATTTAAAGTTTCTGGACCAAAATAAGTAAGCCCCTCGCCTGTAAAGACTTCAGCTTTATATTGATCAAATTTTTGTGAAGGCGGTTGTTGCGATTGAGCATATACCATCGGGAATAGCAGCAATAGAAATATTGCTGTTGTAATTATATTTTTCATAGCATTGAAAATTTAATTTGAGCGGAAAATTAAGAAAATTTTATGAAATAAACCCCTATTTATCAAAGAAAAAATGTCTTCCCGTTCTTTAGAAACGTTCAGATGAATCACTATCTTTGTATTTGGCATTTTTAAAACGACGAATGACGCAATGGATTTAGAAAAACAAATAAAAGATATTGAAGCTTTTGGCGAGGCACACATAGGCACTTCTGGTGATACACCATTGCGCAATGACGCCTTTAAACTTAGTGATGCAGAGAAGATTGACAGCATAAAAGCAGATGTGCAACACATCTTAGAAACACTAGGCTTGGACCTAACAGACGATAGTCTTAAAGGAACTCCAAATAGGGTAGCAAAAATGTTTGTTCAGGAAATTTTTGGTGGTTTACATCCAGATAGAAAACCAAAAGCATCCACCTTTGAAAACAAATACAAATACAATGAAATGTTGGTAGAAAAGAACATTACATTGTACTCTACCTGCGAGCATCACTTGCTCCCCATTGTTGGGAAAGCACATATTGCGTATATCTCTAAAGGTACCGTTGTTGGACTTTCTAAAATGAATCGCATTGTTGATTATTATGCAAAAAGACCTCAGGTACAAGAACGACTCACTATGCAAGTAGTTAAAGAGCTACAACAAGTACTCGGCACAGAAGACGTAGCTTGTGTGATAGATGCAAAACATTTGTGCGTCAACTCTAGAGGAATAAGAGACATTGATAGCAGCACCGTAACTAGTGAGTTTGGTGGCGCTTTTAAAAACCCAGATGTAAAAAGAGAGTTTTTAGATTATATAAAATTAGAGACGGAATTTTGATGAACTTGAACTTGAAGCATGAAAAATTTAGCACTTCTTCACTTCGGAAATTTTAAGAAATTGTCAAATGTTATTTATTAAAACAACAACTATCTAATCGATAAACGATTAAACAAGTCAAGAAAATTTCCGAAGAAATAAAAAATATAAATCAAGGAAGCAATAAAAACTGACACCACGCAACTCACAACTCACATCTGACCACAGACTACTTTTTACTAAATACTGATTAAAAAATGGCCTTATACAAAGAACAACAAGTACATATTTATAATTCGCTCACAAAAGCGAAAGAAGTGTTCACTCCTATTAACGAGGGTGCCGTTGGGCTTTATGTCTGTGGACCCACGGTATACAGCAACGTTCATCTAGGGAATGCCCGTACTTTTTTATCTTTTGATTTAGTGTTTAGATATTTTATGCACCTAGGGTACAAAGTGAGGTATGTACGTAATATCACAGATGCCGGACACCTTGAGAATGATGGAGAAAGCGGAGAAGACCCTATTGCAAAAAAAGCACGCCTAGAAAACATTGAACCAATGGAGGTGGTGCAAAAATACACCATAGACTTTCATGATACGATGGCAAAATTTAATGGCCTGCCGCCTAGCATCGAGCCAACGGCTACTGGACATATTATTGAGCAAATAGAAATCGTACAAGAAATCATAAAAAAAGGATATGGTTATGAAAAAAATGGCTCTGTCTATTTTGACGTAACTAAATTTAATGAAGACCATAACTACGGAAAATTGAGTGGTCGAAATCTGGAAGACATGATTTCAAACTCTCGCGAACTTGCCGGACAATCTGAAAAGAAAAACCCACAAGACTTTGCACTTTGGAAAAAAGCAGAACCAAAGCACATTATGCGCTGGCCTTCTCCTTGGAGTGATGGTTTTCCTGGCTGGCACCTAGAGTGTACTGCAATGAGTACTAAATATTTAGGAAATAAATTTGACATTCACGGTGGGGGCATGGATTTAAAATTTCCACATCATGAATGTGAAATTGCGCAAGCAGAAGCTTGTAATAATGAGTCTCCTGTTAACGTATGGATGCACGCAAACATGTTGACACTTAATGGTAAAAAGATGTCAAAATCTACGGGTAACAATATTCTGCCTAGTGAATTAATTAGTGGTGATAATGACATTTTAAGCAAAGCATTTCCTGCAACAGTGGCCAAGTTTTTTATGTTTCAAGCCCACTATAGAAGCATTCTTGATTTTAGTAATGAAGCGTTAGAAGCCTCTGAGAAAGGTTTTAATAAACTGATGGAAAGCTATCGCAATATTGACGCGTTACCTAGTAGTGAAATGACCAGTATGGATGTTGCTAGCTGGAGAAAGTCCTGCTACGACGCCATGAATGACGATTTTAATAGTCCCATTCTTATTGCGCACCTTTTTGAAGCTACCAAGTTTATTAACGGCGTAAAAGACGGTAATGAAAAATTAGGTGATGCAGATAAAGTGACACTTAAAGAAACCATGCGCATCTTTATTTTTGAGGTGATGGGGCTTGAAGATGTTGCCATGGAAGGTAGTGGTGATAGCAGTAAACTAGAAGGTGCGGTCAATCTATTGATTCAATTAAGAAACGAAGCGCGTACTAATAAAGATTGGGCAAAGAGTGACCAGATTCGTGACCAATTATTAGAAGCAGGCATACAATTAAAGGACGGTAAAGACGGAACCACTTTTACCGTTTAACAAAACATTTCATTGAAGCTATTTAAAAAAATACTCATCGCTCCGTTTATCTTTCTAATCAGGGTATATCAAGTGGTACTATCACCATTAATACCACCCAGCTGCCGCTATACACCTACTTGTTCGCATTACACAGTTGAAGCTTTGCAAACATATGGCATATTAAAAGGAGGTTGGCTTGGTATAAAGAGAATTGCCAGTTGTCATCCTTGGGGTGGTGATGGTTATGATCCAGTTCCGCCCAAGAAAAAGGCAGAGTAAGATAGCTGATTTCCCTATTACATTTTTTATCTTTAAACCTTAATATAATTTGTACCTATGCACATTTTAAGTTTTCCCTGGGACCCAAGCGAAGGAATCGATTTAGGTTTTTTTGTAATCCGTTACTACAGTTTAATGTTTGTTTTGGCCTTTACTCTAGGGTGGTTTATAACTAAACGGATTTTTAAGAGAGAAGGAATTGCTCAAGAAAAACTAGACAGCCTTTTTATCTATATGGTTGTCGCGATTTTAATAGGTGCTCGTATGGGTCACGTTATTTTCTATCAATCTGAATTGATAACCGAAGATTTTTTCTCCGTATTTCTCCCATTTAGTTTTGTACCCGAATTTGAATACACAGGCTTTCAAGGACTTGCAAGTCATGGGGCTGCGATAGCAGTGATTATTGCTATGTTTATTTACAGTAAAAAAGTAATTAAAAAACCAGTATTATGGATCTTAGATCGCGTGGTTATTGCCACAGCGTCTGGAGCTATTTTTGTGCGAATAGGAAATTTTATAAATTCTGAAATAATAGGAAAACCCACTGGCACTGACTTTGGAGTAGTATTTACGCAACTAGGAGAAGATTTTGCTAGGCACCCTGCTCAGCTGTACGAAGCGGGTGGTTATGTATTTGTTTTTCTCATTTTATGGTATATCTATTGGAAAACAGACAAGCGTCACTATCTAGGCTTTCTTTTTGGGTCATTCTTAGTTTTACTTATGGTAGTTCGTTTTATTGCAGAGTCTGTTAAAGAAAGTCAAGGAGGCTTTGAGAGTGCACTAGGAAAACAACTTTCTACAGGGCAATGGTTAAGTATCCCATTTATTTTACTAGGCTTATACATGGTGATCACCTCTTCAAAGCGAAAGTATGTTGCAGACGCATAAAAACAAATTGGGTCAAAATATCTATCGAGAAGCGATATTAGAATGCTGATTTTAAAACCTATAGTATGAAGCACATATTTTTAGTATTTCTATCCATTGTTTTAACAGCAAACTTAACTTCTTGTAAAGAATCTAAAGGTTCTGAAAAAATACTTACACAAGAAATCACCTTTAAAAAGGATGGCAAAATTAGCCTGTATAAAAAAGCGACAGATTCTTTAATCACAACTTTTGATATGGAAACAGCAGAAGGAGATTATGAAACTCAAACAGGTTTGATGTATCGAAAAGGTATGCCAAGCGATGCCGGTATGCTTTTCATCTTTGACTCTTCGCAACCTCGTGCTTTTTATATGAAAAACACAGAGTTCCCGTTAGATGTTGTCTACATCAATGAGAACAAAGTCATTGAAAAAATCTACACCATGACGACGCCCATGGACCCTACCTCTTTACCTACTAATGTTCCTGTTAAATATGTGCTTGAATTAAACGGTGCGGTTACTTCCAGCCTCGGAATTACGGAAGGTGACCGCGTGGAGTGGACACTAGAATAAGCAGGATAGCAAACAGTATCAGTAGGCAGTTGCGGTAAAAAATGACAAAATCTGAACTTCTTTTTCACCTTAAAGGTTCGAGTTTCATTGCTTTGAAATTTGCAGAACGCTTTGTAAAGAACAAACTGACAACCAATTTCAAGTATAATGTAATTTTAAACGCATCATACGATGACACGGCAAGTACTACATTTGACTTATACAAAGAGTAGGATGGGATTATCAAACTTGATATAAAAGACACTGATTTGTCGATTTACTTTATCGTAATAACAAAGTTCCGGTTTGGATTGACATCAACGTACTAAAGTCAAGTAAGAAAACTACAACTTTCAATCTTTTATGCTCTGGACGCTACACTGACGACAAGGATGAACTTTATTATAGCAAGCAAGGCACAGGCCCTTTTGGAATAAAAAGCCCCAAATTCCCGATGAATTATAAGGAAGGAAAAAAGTTTAAACTTTAGCAACACTTTTAATTAGCCAACTCTCAACTAGTGTATTTCTAAAAAAGTACGATTATCAAATCTATAAAATTTCCGAAGCAACAAACACCTTTTCTATTTCTGAAGCGAACATAAAAAAGCCTTTCAAGAAAATCTTGAAAGGCTTTTACATTATATAAATCAAAGAGATTAAGCTTCTACTAGCTCTTCTTCTTTCTTGTCACTTAAGTCAATACCTTTTTTCTTCACGGTATCAAACATCACTGGTGTTGCGATGAATAGTGAAGAGTAGGTACCTACAAGCACACCAATGATTAAGGCGAAAATTAATCCTTTAATAGATTCTGCTCCTAATAAGAAGATAGAAAGTAATACGATTAAAGTAGTAACAGAAGTATTTAACGTACGACTTAACGTACTGTTTAATGCTTCGTTAATTACTTTACTTAATGCCCATGTTGGGTGCTCATTAAAGTATTCTCTAATTCTATCAAATACAACCACGGTATCATTTAATGAATATCCAATTACCGTCAAGATTGCAGCAATAAACGATTGACCAATCTCCATACTAAATGGCATAAAGCTATACGTTAATGAGAATATCCCTAGTACAATTAATACATCATGGAATACTGCTGTTACCGCACCTAAACTAAATTGCCATCTTCTAAAGCGCAATAAGATGTATAAGAACACCACTAATAACGATCCTAAAACCGCCCATATAGAAGACTTCTTAATATCATCTGCAATGGTAGGACTTACTTTATAAGATTCCATTCTACCGGCTACTTTAGTCTCATCATCACTTTTAAACTCTGCAAGTGTCATCCCAGAAGGTAAGTAAGCTGTAAGGCCATCAAAAAGCATTTTTTCAATTTCGTTATCAACGGCAACACCCGTTTCATTTACCTTATACTTAGTTGTAATCTTTAATTGATTATCACCACCATAGGTTTTTGCTTCTGCACTTTCATAAACCGCAATAAGATCTTCTTCTACCTTATTAGCATCTACATCTTGATCAAAACGTACCGTATACGTTCTACCACCTACAAAATCTACTCCTTGGTTAAGACCATTAGTTAATAATGAACCTACACTTGCAATAATTAATATACCAGAAATGATATACGCCATTTTACGTTTTCCTAAGAAATCGATTTTCACATCTCTCAAGAAGTTTTTAGTAAGTGCCGTTGAGAAATGTAATGGCTTCCCATTTTTAGTATATCTATCCACAAATAATCTTGTAATAAAGATTGCCGTAAATAAAGAAGTAAGAATACCTATTAATAAGGTGGTTGCAAAACCTTTAATTGGCCCTGTTCCAAATACTAATAAAATAAGACCCGTAAGACCTGTAGTAATGTTTGCATCTAAAATAGAAGATAAGGCATTGTTAAAACCATCTTTAATGGCATCTTTTTGCGATTTCCCTTTATACAACTCTTCTCTAATACGCTCAAAGATAAGTACGTTTGCATCTACCGAAATACCAATGGTAAGTACAATACCAGCAATACCAGGAAGTGTTAATACAGCTCCTAGACCTGCAAGAATACCAAAGATAAATAAGATGTTTACTACTAAGGCAACATCTGCAAAAGCTCCAGCTTTACCATAGTAAAGAATCATCCATATTAATACTAATAGCAATGCAATCCCGAAAGATAACATCCCACTATCAATTGCTTCTTTACCAAGAGTAGGCCCTACAACCTCTCCTTGAATAATCTCTGCAGAAGCAGGTAATTTACCCGCACGTAAAACGTTTGCTAAATCCTGTGCTTCTAAAACTGAGAAGCTTCCTGTAATAGAACTACTTCCTCCAGGAATTCCTCCTGGCGTATTAATTCCTGGCGCACTGTACACTACGTCATCAAGAACAATAGCAATCTGACTTTGATCCGTGTATGCTTTGTTGGTCATTTCTTTCCAGATCTTAGCACCTTTACCATTCATTTGCATAGATACAGCAACTTCACTTTTCTGGTCGTATGTTTGACTAGCATCTACAATCACATCACCAGAAAGCGGCGGTGTATCTTGCTTATTCCCTCTAAGTGCATACAAGTTAACCACATCTAAACTTTCAACTTCTCCATCTGCATTTGTTACCTCTAGCTTAGTAGGTTGTTCCCATACAAACTTTGCAAAACGCATATCTCCCTTTAATAGCGCCTTTGCTTGTGGCATATTAAGATACTCCATAATCTCTTTAGCATCTTTAGCATAAAAAGTAGCTAGCACTGGGCTACCTGCAGCTCCTGCCCTAACCATCTTAGAAGTGATAGGACGATCTATTGCTGCGTCTACTTCTTCTACAACTTCTTCACCACCAATTAAAGCGTCAAGGTTATCTTGCCCTTCTTCTACTACATCTACAACTTGCTCTTCTACTTCTTCTACTACCTCTTCTACCTGAGCCTTTGCCTTATTAAGCTCTTTTACTTTGGTCTCTGCCTGTAAGATATATCCAGCAATTTCTTCACTCTTATATACATCCCAGAATTCTAATTGTGCCGTTTGAGTCACTAACTCTGTTACACGATCTACATCTTTAGCTCCAGGTAATTCTACTAAGATACGAGCAGATTTCCCTATACGCTGTATGTTAGGTTGTGTTACCCCAAACTTATCAATACGCTTACGCAATACCTCAAAAGCAGAAGCAATAGACTCGTCTATTTTACGCTCGATGATTGGCTTAACTTGATCGTTTGTCCAACTCATACTTTCTATGTCATCCTCTAAATTTTTATTAAAGAAAATATCTGGAGAAGCTAAGCTATTCTCTCCATCAAGATCATCAAAAGCTCTAAAGAAAGACTCTAGGTACGTCTCTTGCGCATCACGCTGCAGTACATCTGCGTTTTTTAACGCGAGGTTAAAAGCGGGATCTTTTGTGTTATTAGCAAGTCCTTGTAATATATCTTTTACAGATATTTGAAGCATTACATTAATACCCCCTTTAAGGTCAAGCCCTTTATTCAGTTCTTTTTCTTTAGCCGTTTTATAGTTGATACCCATAAATATCGGGTCTTCACCAATAGAGTCAAGATACTTAATCTCAGCATCATCTCTCTCATCAGACATGGTTGCTGGGAATTTAGCGTCAGCATATGCTTTCGCTTCTGTTTCTGTACTTGTTGCGAAGTATGTAAATGATAATTGGTATAAACTTACCAAACCAAATAATACCGCAAAAACTGTAATTAGTCCTTTGTTTTGCATTTTTAATGTGTTTTATAGTCAAATATTTTTCCCGATAGTTTTCGGGAGGGCGAATATACTTCTAACCCAGAAATCTGACAATTATTTATGTATTTATATGAAAATGGCCCTCGAGGTTTCTCAAGCCATGACGAGCTAGACTCATAAAAGAGTCATAGTTCTTTTACTGCGGAAATATTCCAGAATTAAGCAATTGGTCCTGCTCGTGTTTCTGGGAGTAAACGTGAAGAATAATCAACCACAATTTCGGGTTGATTACCAATTTTAATTGAAATGCTTTCAAGAAGTAATTGGTCTTCTTTAGTAAGTACTGATGCAGAGGAGAAAAATTCTGGCGGGTAGAAACGATTACTTTTTGTTTCTACCTCAAAAACATGTCCTTTTAATCCATTGTAAATAGCTGTATCACCTCCTATTTCTTTAATAGTAAACTGATAATAATCTGCAGAATCTTGATAAGGTAAGTCTGTATTATTAGTGGTGTTCTCAAATAGACCTTGTTGATCTCTCGCAAATGTTTCTTGAATTGATGATACAGCAACATCACTAAAATAAGTAATCTTTAGAGACCCATCATCTAGACGTTTTATTTGCACATCTTCAGCACCAAGACGCAACAGTTTTGCTCTTACTTGAGCAATGGCTGCATTTTCATCTTGTAAAGAAATAGCATCTTTAAACTGTACAACAATCTCTTGATTGGGTACAGAAAATGGCACAAACGCTGCACTCACTATCGTGAGGAGAATTGCAAAAGTTGCTAAGTACCAGTTTTTTAACATCGTCCAAATATAATTAAATCTGACGGGTTTATTTTAAAATGATGTGAAAGAAATTCATTTTACATTTCCGAAGAAAAAAACCTCCTAAACTTTAACGTCTAGGAGGTTTTATAATTTGTCATTTTATTTGTCTTCGACTGCGCTCAGACTGACAAAATTCTTACAACTCTAACAAACCATTTGTTGCTTTTACTCCTTCTGCAGAAGATTGCATATGTGCTTTCTCTGCATCAGTAAGTTTGATGTCTACTATACTTTCAATACCGTTGCGACCTAGCACCACTGGCACACCTATACAAAGATCATTCAAGCCGTACTCCCCTTCTAATAAAGTAGAACAAGGGAATATTTTTTTCTGGTCACAAGCAATGGCTTGCACTAATCCAGAAACTGCAGCACCTGGCGCATACCAAGCAGAGGTACCTAATAAGCCTGTTAAGGTTGCTCCACCTACCTTCGTAGCTTGTAACACCTCTTCTAATCTTTCTTCTGAAATAAATTCTGAAACTGGCACACTGTTTCTAGTAGCCAAACGTGTTAACGGCACCATACCTTTATCACTATGTCCGCCAATCACCATCCCATCAACATCACTAATAGGCGCACCTAAAGCTTCTGCTAAACGGTACTTGAAACGTGCACTATCTAAGGCTCCACCCATACCAATAATTCGGTTTTTAGGTAATCCTGTTGTTTTGTGCACTAAATATGTCATCGTATCCATCGGGTTACTTACCACGATGATGATTGTATTAGGAGAGTGCTCGATTAAACTTGCAGATACACTTTTTACAATCCCGGCGTTTATACCAATTAACTCTTCACGAGTCATTCCTGGTTTTCTTGGGATTCCGCTTGTGATCACACAGATATCACTCTTTGCAGTTTTGCTATAATCTCCAGTTACACCAGTGATTTTTGTATCAAAACCATTTAAAGATGCTGTTTGCATCAAGTCCATTGCTTTACCTTCTGCAAATCCTTCTTTGATATCTACTAAAACTACTTCGCTAGCAAAATTTTTGATTGCGATATATTCAGCACAACTTGCACCTACTGCTCCTGCTCCTACTACTGTTACTTTCATATTGTTTCCCGCTAAGGCGAGCTCTTTTTTGTTCTGAAATATGCTCAGATAAACATATTCAGTGGGTTAAACATTGTTCTTTCTTTCTAAAACGTAATCGCCTCAGATTTTCGATGCAAAAATACTAATAATTCGCATTATTTAGAAGCTTAGAAATGCTAATGTTTTCTGAAATTTTAACGAATCATCTAACAATCAACACAGTACCTGTGTTGTGCTTTAACCAAGTATAATTTGCAATCATTATAAAGTTTATCTTCGTCCTCGAAGATAGCCTAAGGTGTTTACTATTCCCTTTAAAAGCATTTAAAATGTAAGAAACTTTTACCCAGCAGTACTAGCCCTCATCTCATAGCGCAGGTTATTTTACTAAAAAAAACAATCTGGGCTTAGTGCTCTTTTTGTAGATTTATCTTGTAGTTTACACCAAGAGTTGCGTGAGTAAATTTGCCCAATAAAAGCATGGTACTCACAGAAAAATCGTTGAGTTCGTATACAGCGCTTAATTCACCTCTAAAATTTGTCTTTGTTTTAGAAAGTGATTCTGTTAGGTCATTTAATAATTCAATGACAGATTCATTATCTCCTCCTAGTGTGTAATTAATTTTTGTAGAAGTAACACCTAAGCCTGCAGAGAAATCAAAGTTAGACACCTTTTTAGAGCCAAACACGCTAAACAATATTGTATTTCCGTCTACATCTATTGTATCTAAAGTACCTAATGTAAAATCCAATGGTTTAAATTCTGAATCTATGTCGTATAACGTATAAGAACCTGCTGCAGCTATTTCAAAACTAGAATCTTCATCAAGAATCCATTGAGAAATATTATGTTGAATGCCCACACCTAGGTGCTGTAGTTTTGTTTTGTCTATTGTTATTTTAGGAGAATACCTAATAGCAACCGTTGTACCTGCCCAGATCCCTAAAGAGGCTTGAAGGTTCGCATGAGGCATTGTTGATCTACCTAATCCTTCTGGGGTATCAAACTCAAAAGCACTACCAAGAATACTTCCTTGAAGGACAACTGTATCATCATTACCTAGAGCAGTTGGTATTTCTGCTTGAGACATCCCTCCTTCAATTGATAAGTTTTGCAGCTCATTTTCATTAAAACTAAACGTAGTGAATTTTGAGGGTATAAACAAAAGGTTTCCTTGAACAGAAAAGTCTAATTCCCAAAGATTTTTCTTTTTTGCAGAAGTATACCAACCACCAGACACCTGATAATCTGCGCCCTCAGCAGATGGCGTGATATACCTATCTGCCAATAACAATAAATCTTCTGCTACCTGACCAATCTCTTCAAATTGACAAAATGAAGTAGTAGTTACTAAAAAAAATAAATAACAGATTTTACGCATCGATATTTGCATAAACTGCGTTCTTCTCAATAAACTCACGTCTAGGTGGCACCTCATCTCCCATCAACATAGAGAAAATCCTATCTGCCTCTGTTCCATTATCAATGGCTACTTGACGCAACGTTCTAAACTCTGGGTTCATTGTAGTGTCCCATAATTGACTTGCATTCATCTCTCCAAGACCTTTATATCGCTGAATATTAGCACTACCACCAAATTTCTCATTCAGTGCATCACGATCTGCATCGTTCCAGGCGTATTCCTTTTTAGCACCTTTCTTTACTAAATATAAAGGTGGTGTAGCGATATACACATACCCTCCTTCTACCAATTCTTTCATATACCTAAAGAAAAATGTCAATATTAAGGTAGAAATGTGACTACCATCTACATCGGCATCACACATTATCACTACTTTATGATATCTTAGTTTATCTAAATTTAAGGCTTTGCTATCTTCTTCTGTCCCAATAGTTACACCTAGTGCGGTATAAATGTTACGGATCTCTTCATTCTCAAACACTTTGTGCTGCATTGCTTTCTCTACATTCAATATTTTACCACGTAATGGCAAAATGGCTTGAAAATTACGATCACGACCTTGCTTAGCCGTACCACCTGCCGAATCTCCCTCGACAAGGAACACTTCACATTTTTCTGGATCTTGTTCAGAGCAATCAGATAGTTTTCCTGGTAATCCTCCACCGCTCATTACGGTTTTACGCTGCACCATTTCACGAGCCTTTCGGGCTGCGTGCCTGGCTGTTGCTGCAAGAATTACTTTTTGCACAATGGTCTTCGCATCATTAGGGTTTTCTTCTAGGTAGTTTTCTAGCATTTCAGAAACTGCTTGACTCACTGCGCTAGACACTTCTCTATTTCCTAATTTAGTTTTGGTCTGTCCTTCAAATTGTGGCTCTTGAACTTTTACAGAAATAATTGCGGTTAAACCTTCTCTAAAGTCATCACCAGCAATATCAAACTTCAATTTATCGAGCATACCAGAAGCATCTGCGTACTTCTTTAGGGTATGTGTTAAACCACGACGGAAACCAGACAAGTGCGTCCCTCCTTCGTGTGTATTAATATTATTCACATAAGAATGTAAGTTCTCACTGTAAGAGGTGTTGTACACCATGGCAACTTCTACTGGGATGTCATTCTTCTCTCCTTCTATAGATATTACATCTGCAATCAACATTTCACGGCTTCCATCTAGAAAACGGATAAATTCTTTTAATCCTTCTGTAGAGTGAAAAGTTTCTCCTTTAAAATCACCATTCTCTTCGATAACGCGACGATCTTCTATCGTGATTGTAATCCCTTTATTAAGATAAGAAAGCTCTCTTAATCTACTTGCAAGCGTGTCATAATTATATTCTATGGTTTGCTGAAAGATATCTTCATCTGGTCTAAAAGTAACTAAAGTCCCTCGCTCATCAGTTTCCCCCACTTGTTTAACTGGGTACATCGTCTTACCACGTTGATACTCCTGCTCATAAACTTTTCCATCGCGATAGACCGTAGCCTTTAGTAATGAAGACAAGGCATTTACTACAGAAACTCCTACACCGTGTAAACCACCAGAGACTTTATAACTGTCTTTATCAAATTTACCCCCGGCTCCAATTTTTGTCATTACCACTTCTAGAGCAGAAACACCTTCTTTTTTATGAATACCAACTGGGATACCACGACCATTATCCTTAACAGTCACACTATTGTCTTCATTAATCCAAACATCCACTTTATCACAATGTCCGGCTAAAGCCTCATCAATAGAGTTATCTACAACTTCATACACAAGATGATGTAAACCTCGTACTCCTACATCCCCAATATACATGGATGGACGCATACGCACATGTTCCATTCCTTCTAATGCCTGTATCTGATCAGCTCCGTAATTCCCTTTATTATTTTCTTCGCTCATATGTATAGCCCGTGAAGACGGGTAACCATTACAAATCAGTAAAAGACCGATTTTCTTTATGTTTATTAAATAATTTTCACTTCAGAAATGTTAAAAATTTATCCCATTTCAATTTCATAAAACACAGGTAAATTTGTGACATTTCCTACATAAACAAATATAACCAAAAGCATCACCACATAAGGATGTTTGGGGTTTTTTGAGACTTAAGTTATTAACAAACTATTGTGAAAAAGAAAGCAATTGTTCTATATATTTGAATCCTACGATGTTCTGTTGTAATCTTTTATTATTTTTGGAGACCAATGAAACATCTTTAATTAACAAATTTAATAAAACATCTCATGAAAAAATCAATTTTTAGTATTGTCGTATTAGCTCTTGTAGCTCTTGTTTCAACCAATCTGTCTGCGCAAAATTTTAAAGACTTAGACAAAAGCCCAATGGACCAAGCTGCATATCCTAGTAGTTATAAAGAAGCAGATAAAATAGTAAAAGTAACCTATAGCAGACCTCAATTAAATGAACGCCCTGTTTCTAAACTTGCCCCAAATGGCGAAGTATGGCGTACAGGAGCAAATGAAGCTGTTGAAATCACTTTTTACAGAAACATGATGTTTGGTAAGCAAATGATACGACAAGGAACATACACGATGTATACGATTCCTGGAGCTAAAAGCTGGACTACGATATTTAGTAAGGACAAAAACGTATGGGGATCTTATTATTACAATGAGAAAAATGACGTTGCAAGGGTTACATCTATTGTAATACCTGCAGAAAAATCTCTAGAAGCTTTCTCTATCGCTTTTGAAGAAGAGGGAGATGAAATAGTAATGTATATGGGTTGGGGTACCGTAAGAACAAAAACTCCAATGAAAGTTGCTGCGGCATTGTCTCAGATGAAAAAATAATTACCTAATTATAAACAGAATAAAAGCCGCTCTTGGAGCGGCTTTTTGTTTGAAGAGATTTTAATAAATTACCACAATGTATTTTCTGAAAGCCATTGCTAAATAAAAGAATGCACTTTTACAGGCTCCGTGTAACAAAATAGCTTTATCAATTAAAATTTCATAATCACCCTGAGCTTGTCGAAGGGCAATTAATCTAAGGTATATTTAAATATTTATGCGTTTGCAATGACACTACCCATTTAGGATGTTGCATCACATACTCCACAATTTCTGGAATCATCTTATCACGCTTACTCCATTCGGGTTGCATAAACAACTTACAGTCATTATTTACTTTTGCCGCCTGCTCTTCTGCAAAACGAAAGTCATCCTTATTATATATAATTACTTTTAACTCATGCGCTGCTTGATAGACTTCATGTGTTGGCAATTTCATTTTTTTAGGAGAGAGACAAATCCAATCCCAGGTGCCACTTAAAGCATATGCGCCCGAAGTTTCAATATGAGTATTTACCCCTTTTGACTTTAATAATTTGGTTAATGGGTTCATATCCCACATTAAAGGCTCACCACCCGTAATTACAATCGTCTTAGAATATTTTGCAGCATTTTCTGCAATAGTAATTATATCTGTAGGCGGATGGAGATCTGGGTTCCAGCTCTCTTTTACATCACACCAGTGACATCCCACATCGCAACCACCTATTCTTATAAAATAAGCCGCAGTACCCTTATAATAGCCTTCTCCTTGGATGGTGTAAAACTCCTCCATCAATGGCAACACCACTCCTCTATCTACTTGTTCTTTTAACTCCTTTTGCATAGTTGGTAAAGATAACAAATCCCTCACCAAACTTTATCTGCTTAGCCCAAAAAGGCTAATTGAAAAGTTTGGCTCTCCCCAAGGGAGAGTTGTTAGGCATTTTGATTATTTTTACAGTTATGGATTCTTTATACATCTACTTAGCCATTGCTGGTGTTCTTTTAGTTGCTTTTCTATTTAATGTAAAAAAAAATAGAGCTGGAAGAAGAGAACGAAAATCTCGAAGTTTTAAACAAGGATATTTAGAACGTAAAAAGGAGGAAGAAAAATTGAAATAATTAGTCTTTGGCCTTTGGCTGGTGGTAAAAAATTAGATGAAAACTAAAAAGATTCTCGCCTTCGCGGGAAAGAAAAATGAAAGTATACACAAAAACAGGAGACAAGGGTACGACAGCATTATTTGGAGGAACCCGAGTACCTAAGCATCATATTCGCATAGAAAGCTATGGTACGGTAGATGAATTGAATTCTTTTATTGGACTGTTGCGAGACCAAGATATGGATCCTCGTAGCAAAGAGATACTTGTCCATGTGCAAAACAAGCTTTTTACGGTGGGTGCTATTTTAGCCACTCCACCAGACAAAGAAATCTTGAAAAATGGTAAAGAACGGCTCAATATTTCTAAGATTAGTGAAGCCGAGATTGCGCTATTAGAGACCGAAATGGATGCTATGAATGAACACCTCCCCCCTATGACGCATTTTGTATTGCCCGGAGGCCACCCTACAGTGTCACATTGTCACGTAGCGCGCACTGTTTGTCGCCGCGCAGAACGTTTAGCAACACGCCTTCACGAGATAGAACCTACAGATGAACGCGTTATCAAATACCTAAACAGACTTTCTGACTACCTATTTGTATTGGCACGAAAGTTGTCTTTAGACTTGCAAGCTGACGAGGTTAAATGGATTCCGGAGAAGTTTTAAAAATTAATATTTTCCGACTAATGATTTAATTTTCAAATACTTACAAACGTTCTTATAAATATCGCAGAAATAATTGCCAAATTACTTGGCTTGTTCAGCTAAAAAATTATTTTTGCAGAAAATTAAACAGCATACATTATGTACTGGACATTAGAATTAGCATCTTATTTAAGTGATGCGCCGTGGCCGGCCACCAAAGACGAATTAATCGATTACGCGATTAGAACTGGAGCTCCTCTTGAGGTTGTAGAGAACCTACAATCTATAGAAGACGAAGGTGATTCTTACGACGCGATTGACGAAATCTGGCCCGACTACCCCACAGATGAAGATTATTTGTGGAATGAAGATGAATATTAATACTAAAAGATTTTTTATAAATCTTTAAATAAAAGAGATACTAGTGAATATCTCATAGCAATAAAAAAAGCCGCTGTATTTCAGGGGCTTTTTTAGGTTTAAGACTATCTTTGAAAACCTTTTAAAAAAGTAAGAATAGATTTTTAAAAACAATGAATAGTAAATCAACATATACATTGGTTTTTCTTTTGAGCTTCATGGCTACCATGGAGACTCAAAGCTATGCGTTGCCTCAAACATCAAATGCCTTTGATTATCTTAAAGTACAAGTTGATCAAAAAAGCGAAGAGACAAAGAAGACCCTTGCATCTGCAAATTCCATTATCGTTAAAAAAGTATATGTTCAAGCAGCATTACTTAAATCTAAAATAGCATTTCTTACAAAAAAACAATACCAAAATAAGTTAATTGCCAAAGGCTATGATTTAAACAGCTCGGGCACATCAAAAAATACAGTTAAAATCGCTCACATCAATACAAGTTGTTCTACATATCACGTCGATTTTACTACGATTCTTTCAGTTTAAATTTTCAAAAATACGAATTGAAAACTGCACTTTATAAGCTAAAAGCATAGTGCATGAAACACAAGAGCGCACCTTTTAATCAAACCTAGTGCGATTCTCAAAAAAATTAATAAAGTATATCAGTGGGCTGCTAATTAGAGCGCACTTTAAAATATAAAAACAGACATGGCATTTTTTGATAAAATTTTAAAAGTATTTGTTGGAGATAAATCCAAACAAGATATTAACGAAATACAACCCTACGTAGACAAAGTGAAAAGCTTTGAAAACGCGATGATCGCTTTATCACTAGACGAGCTTAGAGCAAAGTCAGATTATTTCAGAAAAATAATTAAAGACGACCAGGCAACGTTAAGTTCTAAAGTAGACGAATTGCAACTTGCTGCAGAATCAGAAGAAGATATTGACAAAAAAGAAGACATTTACAACGAAATCGAAGCTGTAAAAAAAGAAATGTACGAGGTAGAAAAAATAACCTTAGACACTATACTTCCTGAGGCCTTTGCCGTAATTAAAGAAACAGCAAGACGTTTTAAAGACAACCAAACCTTACGCGTTACTGCCTCTGCCTTTGATCGCGAATTAAGTGGTGAGAAGGCATATGTAACTTTAGACGGAGACCACGCGATTTACCAAAACTCTTGGGATGCCGCTGGAAAAGAAATTACCTGGGACATGGTGCATTATGATGTGCAGCTTGTAGGTGGTGTTGCCTTACATCAGGGTAAAGTAGCAGAAATGCATACAGGTGAAGGAAAAACATTAGTAGCAACTTTACCAGTATATCTTAATGCACTAGCTGGTCACGGAGTACACTTAGTAACCGTAAATGACTACCTAGCAAAACGTGATAGCGCCTGGATGGCTCCTATTTTTCAGTTTCACGGGATGAGCATTGACTGTATAGATTATCACAGACCCAATAGTGATGCACGCCGTAAAGCGTATAATGCAGATATTACGTACGGAACCAACAATGAATTTGGTTTTGATTACCTGCGTGATAACATGGCGCATGCTACCGGAGATTTAGTACAACGTCCGCACCATTACGCAATTGTTGATGAGGTGGATAGTGTTTTAATTGATGATGCGAGAACACCTCTTATTATTTCTGGACAAGTACCAGATGGAGATCGTCACGAGTTTAATGAACTAAAACCAAAGATTCAAGACATTGTAGATGTGCAACGCAAATACCTTACTGGCGTTTTATCTGATGCAAAAAAACTAATTAAAGAAGGAGATACTAAAGAAGGTGGTTTCCAGCTTTTAAGAGTATACCGTGGTTTACCTAAAAACAAAGCACTTATTAAGTTTCTTTCTGAAGATGGTGTGCGACAGATTTTGCAAAAAACGGAGAACACCTATATGGCAGACAATAACCGTGAGATGCCTAAGGTAGATGCAGAACTGTATTTTGTGATTGAAGAAAAAAACAACCAGATAGACTTGACAGATAAAGGGGTAGACTTTATCTCTGGAACTGATGATCCAGACTTTTTTGTGATGCCAGAAATGGGAATGGAAATTTCCAAAATTGAGAAACAAGGCTTATCATCTGAAGATGAAGCAAATCTTAAGGAAGAGCTATTTAGAGATTTCGGAGTAAAATCTGAACGTATTCATACCTTAAACCAATTGCTTAAAGCGTATGCTTTATTTGAAAAAGACATTCAATATGTTGTGATGGATAATAAAGTCATGATTGTTGATGAGCAAACTGGTCGTATCATGGATGGACGTCGTTATAGTGACGGACTTCACCAAGCCATCGAAGCAAAAGAAAATGTAAAAATTGAAGATGCAACTCAAACCTTTGCTACCGTAACACTACAAAACTTCTTCCGTATGTACCGCAAGCTTTCAGGTATGACAGGTACAGCGGTAACAGAAGCAGGAGAGCTTTGGGAAATCTACAAGTTGGATGTTATTGAAATTCCAACCAATAGACCTATTGCTCGTAAAGATAGAGACGATCTTGTTTATAAAACAAAACGTGAGAAGTACAATGCGGTTATAGAAGAAGTAACCAAACTCTCTCATGATGGAAGACCCGTGCTTATCGGAACAACATCTGTAGAGATTTCTGAGCTATTAAGCCGTATGCTTACCATACGAAAAGTACCTCATAATGTACTGAATGCAAAGCTTCACAAGAAAGAAGCAGACATTGTTGCCGAAGCAGGTAATGCAGGAATTGTAACCATTGCTACCAACATGGCAGGTCGTGGTACCGATATTAAACTCTCTGACGAGGTAAAAGCTGCCGGAGGTCTTGCCATTGTAGGAACAGAACGTCATGACTCTCGTCGTGTAGATAGACAGTTACGTGGTCGTTCAGGACGTCAAGGAGATCCAGGAAGTTCACAGTTTTATGTATCATTAGAAGATAA
>CALIAF010000042.1 GCA_938041335.1 uncultured Ulvibacter sp.
CTTGTCGAGGTCACTTAGAGCGAAAAGTCTACACAGATATGTGTAGACTTTTTTTGTTTCCAAGAACGTCAAAAGCGTAGCTTTTGTAAGTAATTGGGAACAAAAAAAGTACACCGCTTTTTCTGCGGTGTGTACTTTTCATTGTAAGGCGGGAGTTTTTTCAAGATCTGTAATCTTGTATTCTTAATAAAACTTTTTAATACTTCGTTTCACATACATAAACCGAAATAAACCAATTAATAATAGGATGGGGCCAATTGCAATAAGTATATAGCCTATCCATTCAATTTCGTTAAGCACTTCAAGTTTTATAATAGCAAAACCAGAACTCAAAAAAACGATAGCAGATCTGAAATAAGCTAAGAATGTACGTTCATTGGCAAGCCTGGTGCGCTCTATGGCTAGTTGATCTGATAGTTTTAATTCCATGGTTCTAGGTAGATTTATTTGTTTGGTAACTTACAAAAGAATATTTCAGAAAACTAAAAAAGCATCTTCCATTTATAATGAGAGATGCTCTAAACAATGATTAATTTAATTGGTTAGGGTACAATTTCAAATTCGCTAGGTGCTAGTAATACTATGGTGTTGCTAAAACCAGAATCTACTAACTGAACAATGTTTTCACCTTCTAGAATAGGAACATTTACCATTCTAGGTGCAGAGGTGTTAAACGTTACACTTGATAGATTTCCATTAAAGGTGTAGGCTATCACTGTGGTCTCAACATTGGTGTTGCCATCTGTGGTAACTTCTATTTTAATCGCATAATTAGCATTTGGATCAATACAATCACCCGCGACAATAGGGGTTCCATCTTGGCGTACAAATGCTATCCCTGCTGGTTGGTACTCTCCAATTGGATCTTTTTTAGAACATCCTATGCTTAAAAGAGATAGTACTACTAAAAATATAAAATATCTTTTCATAATTAATTTGTTCTTAAGTTAATACTAATGGTCTTTATTATGTTTCCTATCTGTACTTGATAATCACCCACGCCAAGATTAACGAATAGTACTTCATTATTATTAAAGCTTTGTGATGCTACTACAGCGTCATTTAAGGTGAGTACGGCAGTAGCGCCATCTTGCTGGCTATTAATTTTAATAACGCCTTGCTCAAAACAAACCGCATCTTTTTTTCTGAAAACAAAATCACTTGATATTTGTTGTACGGACACCGTCCATTCATTAATAATAGATTGATCTTGCGATCGTACTTGATAATTCACGGTGTTTGTAAAATCTGCTTGAGACACACCAGAAACTTGTAGCACAGTATTAATAAATAAGTCTGCTCCAGGACTCAAACTAAATACAGGTGTTAACGCCGAAACATCAACTGTATCATCAACCGTGATAAGTATATTTTGATTGTCAATACTTTGATCCAGCGGATTTACATTATCAAACTCAAACGAAAGTATGTCTGCAGCCGCACTTAAAGCCGGGTCTGCCCAACTTACCGCTTGAAATAGTGTGCCTTCTTGTGCACTTATTTCAAACGAGATTGTTTCTGCAATAGATCTAACCTCATCTGTCACAGAGTTATATATCTGAACAGACATCGTTTCGCCAGCAGTATTTGAATAGGCTGATAGATATGCAAAATATGCATCTTGAGATTCGACAAAGGTGAGGTTTGTGGTTCCTCTGCAAATACCATTTACAAATACCCCAACTTTATCATTTTCATTGTCTAAGCGTTCTCCATCTAAAGTTAGAAATGCAAGAACAGTCATGCTGTATTCATAATCACTAGGGGTTACCGTCCAGTTTGGGTCTTGCGCAAAGGCCGTACTTGTAATTGTTACTGCCATAAACAATGACAGTAAAAATCTACAGTTACTTGTAATCGAAAGTTTTAAAATCATTTTCATAGTTTTAGTTTTTAATGATTTTTTCAATTTTTGTTGTTTCGTCGAGATCAATTTGCATCGTATAAGCTCCAGAAGCTAATTGTACACAAAGTGTATGCTGTTGTACACCTGCTTGTACCTCTAATTTTTGGGTGTGCACAATTTGGCCTATCATATTTGATATCGAAACGGTCACCGTTTGCGTGTGTTCTAAGCCAAAGCGTAAGTTGATCTGATCCTGAAATGGATTCGGAAATATCTGTACATCTGCAAGACCAAAGGATAATATTACAGGTTGCTCTCGCGAACCGTTAACACCATCATTAATGAAATGAAAAGCATTAATTGTTTCTCTCTGCTCCACACTATTCCCTGCATAAAAAGTAAGTGCTTCGTCACCATCTCCATAGGTTGTCAAATAGCTTATGTTGTCTGATGAATCTTCTGACACTTTAGAAACACCTCTCAATGTGCCTTCTTCATTGTATGCGTATACCGTATCATACCCTTCTGGTAGTTGCACCACGATATTCATATTTGAATTATAGGCCGCAAAATTATCCAATTGTAATTGGTCTCTTGTGGTATCTTCAAAAGTGGCACTTCTATTCAAGAATGTTGGGTAACTAAAATCTTGGGCAATGGCAGAACGTATCATGTATCCACGCCCTCCGTTAAGTGTTGTAAGAGATCCACTCCATCCATTAAGAGGGTCATATACTGCAAACTGAGTCTGTGACTTTATTACGTCACCATCACTCAATTCTAAAGTGGATAAAGCTTCATTCACGCTATGATTGCTATTAAATGGGTATGGCAGCCAGTTCCATCCTACTTGTACATCAAATATTAATGCTTCTATATCTACTGCTGGGCCTTCTATCGTAAGTGGTTGTTGTGTTGCAGTAAATACCTTAAACATTTGATTGCTATTTAATCCTCCGTTAGAAGATATTGTGCCATCCCAACCACTATTATCTGGATTCCCAGGGTCTTCATAATACAACTCAATAAATTGTTCGTCCGGAGAACTTGAGAGTATTCTATCTGATGTAACTAATGATAAATCTGTAGTTAACTCATCGATGTCTTGAAAGTCGTTATCGTTCACATTAAATGAAATCCAAGTCCAACCAGGATTTAAACTCATATTCTGAATATATGTTCCAGTATTTTCAAAAATAGCAGGATCTGATAAGGAACCTAAAACTGCATTCTCGGAAAATACTAATCCTGCATCACCATCTATCGTGGCTGGTAATACACTTCCTTGTGAGGCATCCCAAATTCTAAAAGTTACATTTTCTCCTGCACTAAGATTACTGTATAATGTAAGGAACACAAAGTACTCTTCATATCCTGCATTATAAACCAGGTTTGCTTCTCCTCGAGCGGCGCCATCTACAAAGGCACCTACTTTGTCAAATACATCACCAGAAAATGCGCCATCTACATTTACTTTTCCAATGATGTTCATACTATATTGATAATCATTTGGATTCACCGCCCAGACAGGATCTATAGCAAGTACTTTTACATCTAATTGTAATTTCTGGTCTAAGCCAAAGTCTGTTACAAGAAATAAATCCTCTACGTAATCACCGGCGCCTATCGTATTATTTATTGATGCCGTAAGTGTTATGGTACTGCTAGGAGTTAAGGTGCCCGCAGCATTAGGTATATCAAGCCATGAAGGAATATTATCTATTGTGTACGGTTGGTTTTGACCACCTTGGTTTACAATAGTGATGTCAAAGGAGGCGTCTTCACCTTCTTCTTTAATAATCTCTATGACATCATTAAATCCAGGTGCAAACCATCGCACATCATTTTTCTGTACAAAAGCCGTCCATGTAATAGGCGATTCTTGACTATTACCAGCCGCATCAAACATACGATGTACTGTAATATCTAATATTTGTCCTTCTATAGATGCAGGATCTGAAACTACTGGACTGATAATCATTTCATCACCATTAATAACTCTATTCACCGGAAAGCTTAAAACTTCTCTTTCTGGTTTAATAGTAGGAACGTCTGTGTCATAGTTTACAGCGCCCACATTTAAAACAGCTTCACTAGTAATAGTTGTGTTGTTACTAAAGGCGTGAAAATACGTTGGGCCAGCTCCAGTGATCGGATCAGGTTCGTTCATTCTTGCATATAAAAGTAAGCCTATGCTAAACGGATCTACTTCCATATATTGATCTCGAGACGTTTGCTCCGCATTGCGTAAAGAGTTCCATAGTCTAAATTCATCTAGTTGCCCGTTAAATTCTTGATCTACGGTAAACATCCCAAATTGGTCCGTCTGTCCTCTTGCTCCTAACCAAATGCGGTTTCCTGAGAATCCACCTATTCCTGCTGTAGGGTTTGCTGAAACTTCATTGCCATCAAGAACAGTGCGCATGTTACCATTTCGGTTAAGGAGTAGGACCACATGGTGCCAAGCATCATCTGCTACCGAAGTTGTCGTCATCGGATAGACTGTACCTTCGCTATTAAAGTTAAGGGTGCCGTCCAGCGCCATATTTATCGCCCATTTATTAGTCACACCGTTAGGTTGTTCTAAGTCTGTCCCATCTCCACGACCATTACTAAAAATAGTGCTATTCTGTCCTGTGTCTGTTTTTACCCAAAATGAAATGGTTGCATCTTGCTCATCGTTTAGTTGAACGAAATTTACATTGTCTAGGGTTTGATATTGTCCAGATTCGAATAAATACGATTCCCCTTTTGGTTTAATATCCCAAGCGGCATCCATATTCATATTATTTGAACGTGCTAAATCTGCAACAGTGGTGCCTCTTCCTTCATCCATAGGCCAATACCCGATAAGGTTTCTTTCGTTACCACTATAATCTGTATATAAGTTTGCGAATGCATCGGCTAAGGTCAATGGTTTAGACCAAAGTCTCATATCATGGATGTTTCCGACGAACGTATTCCCTCCTATGATAATGTTATTGTCATTGGTAAATTGAAGGGTGCCTAGTCCAGTTACTTGTTGCGTAACGATGTCATCTATATACATACTTACGCTACCTAAAGTGGCGTCATGTGTAAAGGTGTAGTGATGAAAAAGTCCATCTATAGGGACGGCTCCCATCACTGTGACATCTGCGATAGTAAAGAATAGATCATTGCCTGTTAAAGAAATGTCTAGTCCTTCTTCCTGGGCAAGAATTGTCGCGGTGCCAGCTGTGGTTTCATTTAGCATCCAGAACTCAAGAGAAAAATCTCCATTCATTACATCTGGCTCTTCGATAGAGGTGGTATTGTTTACACCATCATATCTCACAGATACGCTGTTATTTATAGGGAGTTGATTAGTTCGTCCTGTAATACTTATTTGGCTTAATGCCGTATTATAGAGGATATCCTCATTAAAACTTGCCTTAATGTCATCTCCAGAAGAAAGAATTCCATCTTGTGGCGAAGGGGTGTTAAAACGACGTGGTGCAGTTAAATCTACCAGACCTAAAATAGAAGGTGAAATAAATTCGGTTCCATTTATACAACTTGATCTCGCGCGTATTTCATAAGCTCCATCAGATAAAGAGAGTCCATCAATATCAAATAGATAATTAGAAATAGGTCCATCTATGAGATCATTATCGGTTTCTCCAGCATCCTGAGCAGCCGTTAAAAACGCGGGCGTAGTATAATAAGAAAACAATCGCACCCAGGTAGGGGCAGTTGCAGATCTATACTCTAATACGATTTTTTCAAAACTCCCAAATGTAAGATTGTATCCCGACATTGAAATAGGCAAGGCATTTGAAGTGCCATCAAGATTATAAGCTACATCACGATTAAACACCCAGTTTTCGCTTGGTGCAGTCACTTCCACACTAGAACACGAAGGAACGAATGTTGCAGAAATAAAAACTTCGTCACTTACATCTTCGCCATCACAAAATGATTCTAATAATATGCGGATATCCTGATAGTCAAATACATCACTTACAGATTTCCCTAATGTTAATGCATATGGTACTTGTTGACCATATGGCACATTTACAATAGTTCCATTAGGCTCAATGTTTATGAGTGCATTATTAGGGTTTGTTGTATTATCAACTCTCAATACAAAACTTGCATCCGTTTCTGTGGCGCTATTGTTTTCTAATAGCAATACAAACTCAGCATTTTGAGATTCTGGAATGTTTGTAACACTTGCGGTTTCTACATTTATTATAGGAACTTCTACACGTTGTGTCGCCACGCTTAGTGGAACGATAACATTTTCAGGGAGTTCTTCTACTATTTCTGCTTCGGGGTCATAATTTGCAGGATCGTAAAATAATGCCAGTTCTGCACCTTCATAAGGACAGGATGTTCGTCCACCTACGGTAGAAAACACAGGTCCTTGACCATCAAACAAGTTAATCACATCAACACTTAAAAGGTTGTCCGGATCTGGATCATTAAAAGTATAGCTTATCGCTGTACTCGACTCAGAATTTTGACCTAATGTTGAGGTGTCGGAGTCTGTATACGATCCTTCAATCTTTCCTATTAAACCAACACCGTTTAATGCGACTCCTAATTGTGCTTCAAATGCCTCGTCTACTTCTAATGTAAATGAGGTGGATTTTTCCACGGCAATTGTTGTCTCTACGGTTCGTGTGAAATCTCCAACACCCGCATCGAAAGAAATATTTTCGGAAAAGCCATCATTGATTAAGGTGAATAAATCTGTTATGTCTACTTTTTTAAGTTCTAAAATAGCAAGTCTTTTTTCTAGTTGCGAAATTTTAAAATTAACGGGTCCAGCAGCGGGTGACGTTGGTATCGATGCCAATAAGTCACTTATCGCCATTTGAACGGTAGTAATTGTAGAATTAATAGCATCAAACTCTGTTTGAATGTTGCTAATTAAATCTGTACGATACTGCTCGGGATTATTTAAAGAACGGTATTTACTTAATTCGTTTTCTAGAATAGTCTTACGCCACAAATACACTTGTTGCTGATAATAAGATAATGGTTGAATTCCATCTACCCCCACAATAGTAGGATCATTCATGATGTTTGTAATCACATTTTGAAGTTCTGGGATAGTAATTTCTAATATGGTTTTTTGCGAAAGCACATAAAAGGTTTCAGAAGGTTCTTCATTAAAATAAACCGATTTTTGTTTTCCAATATGGATGGTTTGGCCTTCGCTATTTGTCAATGCTTCTGTTTCACCGGGTATTGGGGTTGTTCTTGGATATACGTCATCATAAGACCCGTAGGCATAGTTTACAGATTGCCCAATGTATAAATCCCCTTCAGATCCAACAAAATCTGTTTCTGAGCTTGTGGAAATGGATTGGGAAAAAGTATATGTTTTTTGAACTGTTTCTCCGTTTTCTGAACTTGTAGTTAACCCAATCCCTAAGGTCGCCTCATTGGTAGACTGCGATTCGATAACAGGTCCTGCTAGGCCACCTCCGGTTTCTACTTTTACTCCCGTTAAAACATTAACCGAAGCACTCAGATTATTTGAAGCTGAGGATGATGTAGATTTAATAAAACTAACAGACTCGCCACTTTCAATTGTTGCGCTACTTCCTGATCCTGGTGGATCTCTTAGTATTAAGTCTGGAATATCTGGTGCTGCAGTAAGAAAGGATTGACTCCCGTCACTAGCACCACCTAAAATAATACCATCTGTCAATACATTTTCTGCTGAATAATCAATTCCTTGAATGCGATAGTTAATTGAAATAGAGCGCACAAAAGGAGGTGAAATTACTGGTAATCCCCCCTTAAACTGATAATGAATAATACTAGCGTCCTCAACGTCCACCTCAAAAATTTCAGAGTTTTCTAAGGCTAGATTATTGGTAATTAATAATTCGCCATCTACGATAGGATCTTCTGTATCAACAGGTTCACTGCCATCATAATTGGTATACCTTTCAAACCGTTTTAATTCAATATCATAGGGTAAGAACTGTCTATAAATAGGGACTGCAAAACCATCTGTTGAAACCTCTTCTTCAACTCCATCACCATCAAGGTCAAGGTCTATTGATGTCTCACTAGATTGCCCTATAACACTTAAGATAGGGGTAGAGCGATGTATCACACTTTTTTCTAGGTGATATGGTTCGCCTAAAACAATAGTCCCATCTGGCACTAAAACTTCTGGAACGATTAGTTCTGGGATGTTAAATAAGTTGACGTTTTCTGGCTGTGACAATAAGATAATCCCATCATCATTATTCGTTATGTTTAATTCGTCAATCGTATAATTTAATGGTAATACTTCAACACGGTACTCGCCTGTATCTGTATTTGTTTCAAACGGTACACGCGTGTTTATTGTGCTCGATCCTGGAGGTACTGAGCCTGGTGGCGAATAAGCAAATCTTCCTGTGGAAACACCTATGTTATTTGTACTAGACACCTCAAAATTTTGAGGAAATCCATCTTCGTCTGTATAGTTTAATACTTCAGGACCCTCAGCTCCAAAACCAATAGGCTTTGCGGCTTCTAAAGATCCTCCCACAACACGTCCTGTAACCGATAGTCTCGTGTTATCAATAAAAACTTCTGCTTGATTACTATCCTCAAAAAATTCTCTTAATTGTCCAGAATCTGCTGGGAAACGTCCTTCAAACTCAAAAACATGGTTTGGTTTTCCTATAGATATAAAGTGGTTCCCAATGGGTACACTAATGGTGAATTCTCCTTCTTCATTAGAAGTGACAGGTATGTTGTTTTGATCTAAAACTATCTCTCCATCGATATAGATGTTTACTCCTTCACTATATATTCTTGCATAATTATCTAATTCATCATCTGCAGTATCTGGAGTTCCTTGATCATTCAGCCAGTATTCACCTTTCCTGTAGCTAACAGGATCTCCTGCGATACTATATCTATTATAACCTACTTCGTCTATATCAGGACTTGCTATTGATTGGTTTGCAATTGGTGGAAAGATCCCACGAGAATCGTACATCACAACTCCAGAGAAATCAAAAGAAGAAATATCTGTAAAATTAATCGAGTTTACAACCTCAGATCCTTGTCCTAAAAACACTAATTGCTGGTTGGGATCAAACTCATGAACGCCTAGTATAGGAGTAATATTAAAAGACTCGCCTGTTCCAGAGTAAGGGATGGCTGTAATTTCATAATTACCGTTCTCATCTGTTACCCCAAGGACACCCAGTTGCTCTTGTGTAGGAACATTTCCTTCTCCTGACACCCAAGTAACTTTGTCTACTTCTGCGGTAGCTCTGTTATAAAGCACACCGTGATTATTATTATAATCAAAACCTGTGCGAGAAAGGTCATATGCAAAAGCACCTACACCTTCATTGGCTCTTAAATAAGAAATTAAGTTTGTATTATTTCCATTGATAAAACGGCGGTAATCTGTACGGATATTTTCTTCGGAAATGTTATTTTTCCAGACACGTATTTCATCCATTAAACTTTCAGTAACACCTCCAATAGAAATTGTGTTCCAAGAAAGTTGCGTACCACCAGACATAAAGGTTATCGTTCCAGAAGGTTCGGTGATTGTAAAATCTGGATATGCGATACTATTTATTGCTTGATATGCTGCGTTTAAACGACGTCCATTTATAAAAAGCGCTGGGATTTGTCCTTCAGTTAGTTGAACAGTAAAGTGAGCAAAGGCCGTGTTAAAATTTGAAATAGGGATTAACTCATCTGTACCGTCTGCTACTAATTCTCCAGAAGGATAAAATCCAGTAATTATATAGTCGTTTCCACCAATAGAAATTGTCATTTCATCTGCTGCTGCATTTACTGAGAGATCTGTATGAATAGGTGCTCCAACGGGTTCGTTGGGATTGCTTGAGGTTACCGAAAACAATCTAATTGGGGCAGTTCCTGCTGTAAATGGGCTTTGTGGTTTTACAAATGCCTGCAATGTAGCAGCTGTTGTGATCGAGTTCCCAATGGGCATGGTAATGGCAAGATTACCCGTACTAGGTATTGCTAGGCCGGTGCCATCATTGTTGCCTCCGCCTTGCGTTGTTGCTCTAATCACTACATCTTGCACAGGATTTCCTCCTTCAAAGTTAACGCTACCTGTTACAATAGCTGTTGGACTTCTATAGCCTATGCCGTCAATAAAGGTCAGTAATCTTCCTTCATCTCCACCAATGCCTTGAGCCTCTATTTTATATTCATAAAGAACACCACCTTCTACAAATTCATCTTCATATTCAGTGGCAATAGGTGCCGTGTTTGCTATTTGTATGTAAGGATTACTACCATCTTCGGTATATTCTCTTCTAAAAATGGCAATATTTGATACTAAATTAAAGTTCGCTTCTAGTATCCAACTTATACGTATCATATCCCCAAAATATCCTTTAGATACATCAAAGGAGTTTTCAGAAAAAGTATTAGGTAAGTACAAAATACTCCAAGGAAAACGAACATCGCTATCCGTTTGATTAATACCTTGTGTACCACCACTTCCTATTATGGGAACACCTACTTGTATAGTATACCCTTGGTTCTGGATGGTTTGTGATGCAGTTGCTATTTTTGATTGCGGCAATGCAGGTTCAGGTTCTTGTGCCGTTATGCTCCATACAAAGAGGAGCAACGGGAGTATGAGTAGTTTTTTCATGGCTATATGCATTATAGTTTAATGATATAGTTTACTCCGTAGTTTACTGGTCTTGATTCTGTACTACCAGAATTAGCAATACTTGCACTTGCACCATGGACATGATTTGGTTCGAAGTCCATCGAAGGTGGTCTTAAACCTGCAGCAGCATTATTATTATTGAATCCAGATCCACTAATATCTGTAACAGTACCATCTCCATCTGCGGAGATTGGTAATACCCCACCCTCTCCTCCTCCATCTGAATAGATAAGTTTGTGTCTGTGGCCACCACCACCACTAACGGTAACAGTTGCCGTATGGCTATGTGATAGATTTGTGTCATCTTGGACTCCTTTAAGAGTTGTAGTTACACTTGTTAAATTATTTGTTCCAGCGCCTCTTAAAAACATTCCTCGTAAATCAGGTGTGTTATTACCTAGTAATGTTATTAGGGCATTATATTGTATTCCTGATGGTATTGTGGCTCCATCGCAAAGTAACCAACCAACTGGAACTTGTGCATTTGTGCCCACAAATGGCATAATAGCACCCGTAGGCACCCCGTTATCCGCAGCTATAGCATAAGGTACGCTATTTAATTGTTCATCTGAGATAGTCGTGCCATCTTCTGAAATCCTTAAGTATACCGGACTATTAGCGAAGGCAGGTCTTAATCCGTTTGTGTCGATAATGGTGGAGAATACACCAAAACTATCTGTTGATAGTGTTTGTGTTTGTGGAGAACCTAGAGGGATTTCTGTTGTATTGTCTAACGTATATAATTCAAAAGATAAGTTAATAACAGATTGACCTATTCTTGCTGTTCCATCTGCATCTCTGGCAATTCCTTGCACAGGAATCCCAATAGTTGATTGTGCAAATGCAGTGATTGTAATAAAGCTTACAAAAAATGATAGGAGTAATGTTCTTGTTTTCATAATGTTATTTATTTGGTAAAACGATGATGATTAAATTAGTCTGTAAGTATTGCACCAAATCTAGGTGTTATAGAAGTTTCCTACAATACGTAGTGGTACGTAATTTTTTAAAAACACCTGACAATGAGCATATTAAGTCTATTATATTTTCGTTTTTCCTATAAATCGATTTTTTTTGCTTTAGAAAAGTTAAATTTTTGAACAAAGAATTAGAGGATTCATTTTTGTTGTTGTCTATCTCTATAAGATTATGGTGTTTCTTAATAAGTGTTTTTTTTTCTGAAATGTTAAAATCATTTATTATAGTTTTGATAATGACTAAATTTGAAATATGAATAAAATACTAGGCATAGGATCAAGAATTAACCATCCAGAATATGGTAAAGGAGTGGTGACAAATGTGGACGCCACAAATTATTGGGTGACATTTATAGACTCTGGTTTAGAAACCATAGAAGTAGGCACAGATTTTGAAGTAATAGAAGCGACAGAAGATGAGGTGGACACAGTAAGTTTTTATGAAGTAGAAAAGACATTACGTTCCATCTTAAAAAAATGGAGTGATGTAAGTGAGGTGGTCACTATCGCAGATAAATGGAAAGGTGGTAAGATTATCTTGAAGCCAAAAGACAGTAGCTTATCTGACAAGGAAATACCAATAGAAACGTTCTTTCATAAAATTGTCATGCTCCGTGACCGCTTGCGAGTAATGGAACAGAAAATAAATAGTAGTAAAACATTAGACGACCAAGACAAGGTAGATTTGCAACAATATATAACACGTTGCTATGGTAGTTTAACTACCTTTAATGTGCTTTTTAAAGTAAGCAGTCAAAACTTTAAAGGCGATAGTTTAAAAAATAAATAAAAAAATAGATTATGGATACAATAGATCAAGACTTTAAGATGCCACAGGCAACACTAATTACAAGCTTGTCACAAGACAGAAAGGCAGCTTTTTACAGAAAAACATATACGCACCTCGCGCTGGCAGTGTTGTTATTTGTTTTAGTAGAAATGGTCTTTTTTCAGATACCTGCAGTTGTTAATTTTGCATTGTCCCTAACAGATGGTATGCTTTGGCTCCTTATGCTGGGTGGTTTTATGTTTGCCACAAGCTATGCAGAAAAAATGGCAATGGGCACAAAGGATAAAAACAAACAGTATTTGGCCTTGCTCTTATATGTAATTGCAGAAGCATTCATTTTTATACCACTATTATTTGTAGCAATGTCGTATGCTGCAGATGGAGGAACGGCAATTTTAAGCCAAGCAGCAATACTTACAATTTCTTTATTTGCAGGTCTTTCTGGAATTGCTTTAGTCACTAAAAAAGATTTCTCTTTTTTAAAATCTATATTATCTATTGGCTTTTTTGTAGCCATAGGTTTGATTGTAGCAGGAATGCTTTTTGGTTTTAATCTAGGGCTGTGGTTTAGTGTCGGGATGGTACTCTTAGCAGCAGGCTCTATTTTATATCAAACTTCAAATATGGTGCACAAGTATGAAGAAGATCAATATGTTGCAGCTTCTTTAGGACTGTTTGGATCATTAATGCTTTTATTCTGGTACATCTTGAGTATCTTAAACAGGAGTTAAGCACACTAATACTAGTAAAAGTTCGTTCTAACTTAGGTTATTTCCTTTGTTTGAACGAACTTTTTTTATGCCTATATTTTTAAACTTTTTACAAGAAGATGCGCCGTCCTTAGTAGGGTATTATGCCTATTACGTGATTTTTATTATTATTCTTTACTTTTTGTTTCAAGTGTTTGAAAACTGGTATGCAGAAAAATACCATCGCCCTTTATTTAGAGATATTCTAGTTTTTAGGACCATCTCTGACGAACAAGAAGCTATTTTAAAACATCACTTTACATTCTATAGAGACCTTTCGGTAAAACATAAAAAACAGTTTAGGCATCGGGTGGCTGTATTTATTGAAGATAAAGAGTTTATTGGTAAAGAAGGAATAGCTGTTACCACAGAAATGAAAACACTTGTTGCAGCAATGGGATGCATGTTGAGCTTTGGTCGTAAAAAATATTTATACGGCATACTTTACACGATTATCATATTTCCTGACGAATTTTACAGCGCTGCTAACGATGCGTATCATAAAGGAGAGTTTAATCCAAAAGGTAAAGTGCTTGTTTTGAGCTGGAAGCATTTTAAAGAAGGCTATGAGATCGATAACGATAATTTTAATTTAGGACTGCACGAATTTATGCACGCCATGCATCTAGAGGCAAAAGTAGGGAAAGACCTAGATGCTTCTCGATTTATGAAACATTTCAGAAATATAATGCGACAACTTGACGATGAGGATTTAAAGAAGACCTTAGATGAAACACGATTTTTTAGAGCATACGCATTTACAAATCAATATGAGTTTATGGCGGTCCTTACAGAGTACTTTTTTGAATCGCCAAAAGAATTAAAACAGCATTTCCCAATAGTGTATGATCACGTGAATAAAGCGCTTAATATGCAGTTAGTTGGGTTTTAGTGGTGCGTGGTGAGCTTTGAGCAGTGGGGAAAATGTTATTAGTTAAGCGTTAATCGGGGTTTTGTTATCGCGGAATAAGTAGTCTCATTGTTGAGAAAAAAGAAGTTTGACCGTTCGATGTGGTGAACAGAAAGTAGAAAGAACTGAGATGGTTATTTTTGTAAAGTTTTAATAAGTAAGTATGCCGAAACAGTTGTCATTAAGGCAGGTTTACTTTTTTTCCTAATTCCTAAAGCTATTACGCTAATAATTTTTTAAGGTCTGAAATATTCTGCGTTGGATTCTCGGCTTTAAAAACATAACTACCGGCTACTAATGCAGTAGCACCCGCGTCTTTTAATTTTTTAGCGTTAAGGTTTGTCACACCACCATCTATTTCTATGTGCGTGTCTAGCCCTCTTTCGTCAATCATTTTACGAAGTTTTCTCACTTTATCATATGTGATTTCTTCAAATTTTTGACCTCCAAAACCTGGGTTAATTGACATAATTAGCACCATAAAACATTTAGGCAGAATGTCTTCTAATACAGATACAGGCGTTGTTAAATTTAAAACCACTCCTGCCTTACATCCCGCTTGTTCTATTTGAGCTAATGTTCTGTGAAGGTGGACTGTAGATTCATAATGTACCGTAATAATATCTGCGCCCACTTTTGCAAATTCTTCAATATAGCGTTCTGGTTTTTCTATCATTAAATGCACGTCTAGCGGCTTGGTTGCATGCTTTTTAATTGCTTGGATTACAGGCATGCCGTAAGAAATATTTGGAACAAAATGACCGTCCATTACATCTATATGAAACCAGTCTGCCTCACTGGCATTAACCATTTCAACATCACGTTGTAGGTTTCCAAAATCTGCGGCTAGCATAGACGGGGCGATAATAGTTTGTTTCATGAGTTATATTTAAGAAAATTATTAGTAAGTGAAATTAGTTCGTCTGCTTCTAGGTAATCGGCGTTTTTGATCCAATTAAAATAAGTGACTAGTTTTTTGGCGTCAGAGTAGCGATCAATTATTTTAAACTGACCACTATTGTAAGCGCTAAAAATGCGTCCTTCTATTTTTTTATCTAAAATTTTTAATAGGCCTTGATGTCGTGTGTCTTTTTTAATTTTTGAATATAAACGGTCTATCTGTGCCTCTTCTCCTTCTAAAATTTGAAAGAAATACTTGTTTCTAATAAGTAATACCCCAGTGATCCCTTCTTGTTTGTTTTTAAGATTTACAAATTGAATTAAATCGTCAATGTCATACTTCTTTAGATTATCATCAAAATTGCTAATATAACAGAGTGCTTTCATAGGGGAATTCGAAGATAGCAAAATTGTGAAGGTTAAAAAATATAAGAGAATGAAATTAGTTGCATTTTAAAAGTTTGTTGCTAAAAAAACCTCCGGTAATCAGCCGGAGGTCATTCATCAATCAAAAAACGAACAGTTTTAATCGCTGCCAAAGCATTGATTTGTGTACTGTCGTAACGTTTCATCTATTTTCCTATTAGTCATTGGAGTAAATTTCCGAAGAAAAAATAGATGTTAGGCTTTATAGAACTAGCCCAAATATGTTTTTAATATGGTGCTTCTAGACGTATGTTTTAACCGTCTAATTGCTTTTTCTTTTATCTGTCTTACACGCTCTCGTGTGAGGTCAAAGGTATTACTTATTTCTTCAAGTGTCATAGGGTGTTGATGTGATAGTCCAAAATATAACCTAAGCACATCTGCTTCTCTAGGTGTTAAGGTCTCGAGAGCACGTTCAATTTCTGTACGTAAAGATGCAATAATTAAGGCCTGATCTGGACTGGGTGTTCCACCTATGTTTAACACATCGTACAGGTTATAGTCCTCTCCATCTTTAAGCGGGGCATCCATAGAAATACTACGGCCGGTGTTTTTCATTGCCTCCTTAACATCATTAATCGTCATATCGAGCTCTTTTGCAATCTCTTCTGGGCTCGGTGGACGCTCGTTTGCTTGCTCCAGGAAGGCAAAGGTCTTTTTTATTTTATTAATGCTACCTATTTTATTGAGGGGTAGGCGTACGGTACGTGATTGCTCTGCAAGGGCTTGCAAGATGGATTGCCTGATCCACCAAACCGCGTAAGAGATAAATTTGAAACCTCGTGTTTCATCAAAACGCGATGCAGCTTTTATTAAGCCTACATTGCCTTCATTAATAAGATCTGGAAGTGTTAATCCTTGATTTTGATATTGCTTTGCAACAGAAACAACAAAACGTAGATTCGCTTTGGTTAGTTTTTCTAGTGCTTGCTGGTCCCCAGCTTTGATTTTTTGAGCAAGCTCTACTTCTTCTGCAGCGGTAATAAGAGCGACTTTGCCTATCTCTTGTAAATATTTATCAAGGGATGCAGTCTCTCTATTAGTAACCTGCTTAGATATTTTAAGTTGTCTCATGTCGTATAAAAAATGTATGTAATGGCAAACACCGTGATGTCTCTATTAGTTATACGTGATAAAGTTAAAAAGGTTACAAAATTTAAGAAACTATTAAGTATTCGTCTTGATTGTGCGCAGTCTGCTTTGCCTTTATTATGGTTTTAATAGCGTAATTAGCTTTATATAATGATAAATATATTTTACATTTTTTTAAATATTCAAAATTTATTTTTTCCTAAACAATCTCCAATATGAGTTCCATCTGAATATTGCCAATTCTGATTCTCAATAAAAGATTCCGAATTAGAATACATATTCAAGACAATTACCAGCCCAATTATCAAACTTGTATCTGAACCGCTATTTTTTATATATCGAGTTAGCATTTGTTTTTTTATTCATTAATCTAAAACACAAGTCGGAACAGTACTGTTATTATTCATTTTTCAAATATACAAAACCAGTTTTTCCAGATTTAAAAGCTACTTCAGCACGTTTATAATCGTCAACTTCATATTCATCTGCACTGATTAATTCTTCATCAGTCACTTCAAATAGTGTCCCTTCTACAAAATCTGTTTCATTTCCTGTGTATTCAAGAATTGGATGCATATCAGTTCCACTTGATTCAATTACTTTTGGGTCGGTTATTTTTATTTTTGAAATGACGTATTTGTCTAATCTATCTTTGTTTCCGGTTAATACTCTTCCAAAAGTATCTCGTTGTACATTTTCAAGTTGAAGAGTTCCGTAAGAAAATAATTTTTTCATATTTATTTTTTCCATAGATCAGAAATATTGTCAGCTGGCAAATAATTCCACCAACTATAATTCACAAATCTTTCTTTAATCTTTAATGTATCGTTTTGTTCGTTTATAAATTCCAAAGGATATTTCGCAATCATACTAAATTTTGGGTTCTCTTTGTCATAAACAACAACTACCAATTTTTCTTTCGGATAATTATCTCCTTGTCTTCCCTGAAATATCATTCCGTTAACGTGATATTCATATCTTGAATAATCGTGTTTATGTTTTCCAGATTCCCAATTCGCAACTATTTTTCCGTAAGTATATCCTGTATTGTTTTTTAGTCCACTAAAAGTTGAATAATTCCAAGAGAAAATAGTTTCGAATATCAGTAAAAATACGATTATGATTATGTATGAATTTCGTTTTTTATTGTTCATTCCTCAAATGCACTAAAACAATATATTATCGTCATTGACGATATATCCTATGTGCTTAATGTGTCAATTCAACCAATTATGGGATCTAAAAGGGTGTTAATAGATCAACTAAAGATAAGTATTAATTTTTAGTATAACAGGGCGCTGTTTAATACAAAAAATCCCATCTAAGAAAACAAAGGTGCGACCTTAGCGTATCCAATCTCCTTAAAAGTAGAAACCACTTTGTCTGCCTGCGAGTAATCTTGATCTGTAGAGTGTTTACTATCATACCCCACCACAAATATCCCTGCTCCATTGGCCGCTTTAATGCCATTACTGGAGTCTTCTATCACCATACAATTTTCACGAGGTTGTCTTGCGGCTTCTGCGGCTTTAATAAAAATCTCTGGATGCGGTTTACTTTCTTTTAAGTCTGCACCACTCAACTTTGCAACAAAGTATGGGTTGAGGTCAAAACGATCAAAGATGCGGTCTATGTTTGGCATGGAAGCAGAAGAGGCCAATACTAAGGTGAGTCCGTTGTTAAAATAATCTTTTATCAAGTCAAGCACGCCTTCCAGTAATTGCAGCGAACTGTCATTTTCAAACAGATATTTAAAATGTTTCCGTTTACAAGCTACAAGTGTTTCAGGAGCTTCAGAAAGATTAAACATATCCACTAATTTCTTGCAAATGTTTAATGTAGACTGACCAGTAAAACTGGTGTAAAGCGTTTCGGAAACGGCAATATTCATATCGCTAAACATTAAAAAATAGGCTTTTCTGTGCAAAGGTTCTGTGTCTACAATCACCCCGTCCATATCGAATAAAACTGCCTTTAACATAATAGAAATTTATTGAGAAAAATTAATATTTAAGAGATACAAAGTTAATAGTTAAATGTTAATCGTAGCTGGCTTATCTCTATCAAAATAATTCTTTTCTTATATAGTGTTTGCGAACATGTTTTATATAAAAAACTTCATTTTATAAATAATGAATAACCAACAATAATCAAAAATAGCAGTAAAAGGTTCCTGAGTGTTTTCAGTTGTTCGAGCGAAGCTAAGAACAACTGAAAATGTACCGAAGGACCGACCCTCCATTAACAAAATAATTTTCCGATATTTGCAGCAAGAAAATGACTCCATTCTTTTAGAGTCATTCGCCTAAAAACTTCACATTATGGCAAAAGAAATTAAAAATTTAAAAGACTTACAGAACACAGAGTATTCACTTAGAAAACTCTTTGAAGAAGCAGAAGATTTTCTACCCTTACTGGGTACAGATTATGTAGAATTAATTGTAGGAAATGCGAAGCAAGCAGCACATTTCTATAAAACCGCTTTTGGTTTTCAAAGTGAAGCCTACGCGGGTCTAGAGACTGGATTAAAAGACCGCGTGTCTTATGTAATCAAGCAGGACAAAATTAGATTAATGTTAACAACACCACTTACAGAAGGTGGCGAACTTAACCGTCATATTAATGAGCATGGTGATGCAGCAAAAGTAATTGCATTATGGGTGCCAGATGCAACCAAGTCGTTTGAAGAAACTACAAAGCGTGGGGCAAAACCATATATGGAGCCTACCAGAGAAGAAGATGAACATGGTTGGATTATCAAATCTGGAATCTACACCTATGGGGAGACGGTACACTTATTTATAGAGCGCGAGAACTACAATGGTTTATTTCTTCCAGGCTTTGAAAAATGGGAATCACACTACAATCCAGAGCCAGTAGGGTTAAAATTTATTGACCACATAGTTGGTAATGTAGGATGGGGAGAGATGAATAAATGGTGTGAGTTTTATGCAAAGACAATGGGCTTTGCTCAGATTATTAGTTTTGCAGATGATGATATCGCTACAGATTACACGGCATTAATGTCTAAGGTAATGAGTAATGGTAACGGGCGTATCAAGTTCCCTATTAACGAACCGGCAAAAGGGAAAAAGAAGTCGCAAATAGAAGAATATCTTGATTTTTATGGTGGAGCAGGAGTGCAGCATATGGCTTTAGCTACAGATGATATTGTAGCAACGGTAAGCGCTATGCGAGATCGTGGCGTAGAGTTCTTATACGTGCCAGACACTTATTACGATGATGTCTTAGAAAGAGTTGGTGAAATTGATGAGGATATAGAAGTATTGCGTAAGCACGGGATATTAATTGACCGTGATGAAGAGGGGTATTTACTACAGTTATTTACAAACAACATCTTAGACAGACCCACTATGTTTATTGAAGTAATACAACGCAAAGGCGCGCAGTCTTTTGGCGTCGGAAATTTTAAAGCTTTATTTGAAGCAATAGAAAGACAACAAGCCAAGCGTGGTACACTTTAGTGATTAGTGATTAGTGATTAGTGAACAGGGAACAGTTTTATAGCCACTCCAGACGGAGTGGCTTTTTTATTGTTGTCGTTCCGCACTTGTTGCGGAACCGCTTTCCCACAAGCCTAAATAATAAACAAAAGAACAATCTAAGTTCCTTACCCAAGCAGCGAGTTCTGTACAATGAATCCTACTATTGATGTTCTGCGTATAGGGCAAGGTGGGGCGCCTTCGGCGACACGGAAGAGCCTGCCTCGCATTTATTGCGGGGGTGCAACGTGCAGTGTCTAATCCAGTATCAAATCAAGTCCAATTTTTCCTTAAATTTGCCGCTATGAAAACCACTCTCTCAAACCTAATTGCCTCAAGGAGATCCGTATTTCCCGGCCAGTATAACGCAGCGCCTATTTCCGAAGTAGAAATAAAAACGATACTAGAAGCTGCAAACTGGGCACCTACACATAGACGCACAGAACCTTGGCGCTTTAAGGTCTTGCAGGGTCAGGCAAAGACAAATTTGGGGCAGTTTCTGGCAGCAAAATACAAAGAAACAACCGCGAAATTTTCGGAAATCAAGTACAATAAAATAGCACAAAAAATGGAGCAAAGTGCGGCTGTAATAGCAATCTGCATGCAGCGCGATGAAAAAGAAAGTGTCCCAGAATGGGAAGAGATTGCCGCAGTTGCGATGGCAGTGCAAAATATGTGGTTAATGGCTCACGAAATGGAAATTGGCGCCTACTGGAGTAGTCCAGCAACAATAGCACAGATGCATAGCTTTTTCGATTTTAATCCTGGCGAAAGTTGTCTAGGTTTTTTCTACATGGGAAAGTATGATGGAGATCTAGAAGTAGGAACACGCTTGACAACAATAGCTGATAAAACTACGTGGTTACAATAATTGGCATTACACTTGTAAAAGAGACGCAATCACATCCCAATGTACATATGCCTTGTAACAAAAGAGGGCTAAAAAAGCGAGTGTAGCAAACACCTTTAATACGGTAGAAGCTAAAAAACCAATAAACGAACCAAAAGCAGCTTTTAATGCGGGCTCAAATGGGGTGTTGCTCACTATCATTTCTCCAAAAAGGGCTCCTAAAAAAGAACCTATTAAAATACCGAGCGGAATTGGGATAAATAACCCTATAAAAAGACCAATAATGGCTCCCCAAGCACCTGCTTTTGTGCCTCCAAAACGTTTTGTGCCCATAGCTGGTATGATGTAATCCAGTATGTAGATACCTATTGCAATGACAAAGGTGATTCCTAATAACCAATAGTCAATCGCTATTATTGAGCTAAGGTGAAGTAGAAGTAATCCCACCCAACTTATGGGAGTTCCCGGAATTACGGGCAGAATTGCACCAGCAATACCGATAAACATTAAAACAAATCCAATAATGATAAGGGTTGTATCCATACAAAAAGTTAGTACTAATATACTACCAAAAGTTACAATATAAAATTTATAACTAAATAATTAGTTTAACTAAAATATTAGTTATAAGTTTGGGCTTCGGTACATTTTAAAGATTAAAAAAAATAAATTTTTAAAATACGCAGCTACCCAAATTTTAAGCACGAAGAAAATAGCTATTAACAATGTCAGATTGAGCGCAGTCGAAATCCATTACATAGCACACTTTATAAATAAAGACCAATTACTAAAGACCAAAAAATGAAACAACTCACAAAGGCAGAAGAAGAAATCATGCAACACCTATGGGACTTAGGGGAGGCAAATGTAGCTTCGCTTGTAGCGCAGTTTCCAGAACCAAAACCTGCCACAAATACGGTGAGTACCATTGTGCGAATTTTAGAAAGTAAAGATTTTGTTGATTACCGTAAGGAAGGCAGAGGTCATATTTATTTTGCGAAGATCAAGAAAACGGAGTATAGTAATCAGTCTATAAACAAATTAGTAGATGGTTACTTTAAAGGTAGTTTTAAGAGTATGGTTTCTTTTTTTGTGGAGAAGAACGACATTAGCGTTCAAGAACTAGAGACGGTTTTAAAGGAAATTAATAAAGAAAAATAATTATGACACATTACATAATACAGGTCATCGTTTTTCAACTGTTATTTTTAGCGGTGTATTTGCTTGCACTTAAAAACGAGACATTTTTTACGTACAATCGTATGTATCTTATTGGAGTTACTATGGTGTCTTTTGTGTTGCCATTTTTAAAATTTGATATCATTAATGAACAAATACCTACATTGTTTAGAACGCAATTGCCTACTGTTTTTCTGGGAAATACTGGTGAAGAAATAAACGGTGCTTCCTTTTTATTAGACCCTGTTTTTATTACAGCATCTTCAATAAGCGTGTCCACTATTCTTTTTATTATATATGGGCTAGGAGTTGCAATTGCTGCAGCACTTTTTATTTTAAAACTTCGGAAATTAGCTGGACTACGTAAAATAGGAAACCATAGTAGTTATGACGGCTATCGTGTTTGTGTGCTCCCGCAATCAAATCAGGCTTTTACTTTTTTAAGAACGATGTATCTTGGAGATCTTATTTCCGAAGCAGAAAAAACGCACATCATTGCTCACGAAAAAATACATATTGATCAAAGACACGCGCTTGATCTCTTACTTTTTGAAGTGTTAAAAATTGTCTTTTGGTTTAACCCAATGGTATATGTGTTTCAGAAGCAACTTCAAACTTTACACGAGTATGCCGCAGATTATGCTGTAGCAAAAGACGATAAAAACGAGTATTATCAGAAACTATTATCTCGGGTTTTTGGGACTACTTCTATATCATTTATTAATACATTTTTCAATCATTCATTAATCAAAAAACGAATAACTATGTTACAAAAATCAAAATCAAATCGCATTTCAATAGTAAAGTACTTGTTAATTATTCCATTTATTGCGGGGATGTTGACCTACACTTCTTGTGCTAATGAATCTACAGAAGACGCAACAATAGCAGAGGGTGACACAGAAGTAATGCAAAAAATTAATGAACTTGCAGAGGCTATCATGAAAGTGGGGAATATTTCTGACGAAGAGATAAAGGCATTAGAGTTTTTAGCTGCAGAAGCTAAACCAGGAGATAAAATTTATACATCTGTCCAAGAGTATTTAGATGATCCAGATGCTAAGAGGTATAAGATCATAGAAAGAAATGATTGGGTAAATCAATCTGATGTTCCATTTGCCGTAATTGACCAAGTGCCAGTTTTTCCAGGCTGTGAGAATCAAAAAAATAACGCAACTTCAAAAAGTTGTTTTAGTGAGGCCATTCAAAAACACGTAGGTGAAAACTTTAATACGAAGCTCGCAAATGATACAAATCTCTCAGGAAAACAGCGCATTTCTGTGCAATTTAAGATTACAAAAAATGGTATGATTTCAGATGTTAAAGCACGTGCACCACACCCTTTACTTGAAGCAGAAGCGATTAGAGTGGTAAATTTATTGCCAAAAGTAACTCCTGGTATGCATGAAGACAAAGCAGTAGGCGTATTATATTCATTACCAATACTATTTAATATTGAAGAATAAGATTTTCTGCATACTACTAACAATCATAGCCTGCACCTCAGTGCAGGCTCAGTTGCATAAGGGGGATAGCTTATATACGATGGGTAATTATCAAGAAGCGATAAAAGCCTATACAGCTGTTACTGACGCTGATATTAAAATAGCCAAGTGTTATAATGCTTTGGGCAACACTACAAAAGCACTAAGGTATTATAAACAAGGATTAGAAAGAGATGATCAATCTATCCTTACTCGATATGAATACGGCAAATTGCTCTTAAAAGCGGACCGTTATAAAAAAGCAGATCAAATTTTCGAATCACTAGAGAGAGCGTCTCCAAAAAATCCAGAATTTGTTTATCAATCTGCTGTGGCAAAAGAAGCATTAAACGATAGCACGGCGGTGTTAAAGTATATGTTTGTCACCATGTTGGACCCTGCACATCTCAATGCACAGTATAAACTTGCGAAACACTTTACATCCAAACGCAATTTTGTACAAGCAGCAGAACGTGTTTCTATAGGGTTAAAAGCAGACCCAGAGAGTACTCGTTTTATTAACCTTAATGCCCTCATTTACTTTTATTCTAAAAATTACCATGGGGCGGTCAAGCAATACGAAAATTTAATAGCATTACACCAAAGCAACGAACAATTACATAATAATCTTGCCATTAGTTATGCAAAGACCAATCAGTTTTTAAAAGCGATTGGCCAATATAAAATACTCATTGAAAAGTATACTGATGAAAACCCTACCTATCATTTTAATTTAGGTAAAATGCACCAAGCAGAGAAAAACCCTGTATTGGCTATAGAAAGTATCAATCAAGCCATTGCCTTGCAAGACATACCGTTAGATATGCAGTACCTGACATTGGCTACTATATATAAAAGGCAAGGTGATTATAAAAACACCTTTTTAATGATAGAAAAAGCGATTTCAGAAAACCCCAATGATGAGATGTTACGCTATCAATATGCAGTTGCTGCAGATAATTACTTTAAAGAAGAAAAGAGTGTTATTAAACTATATGAGGCCTATTTAGAGCGTTTTGGAGCAACAGCTAGATATAGTGAGTTAGTGCGTGAGCGAATAAGAGATATAAAGACAAAGATCCATTTTGAGAAGAAGGAATAGCAAAAACTCCGACTAGAATTTGTACTTTTCCCATTCAGAATGAACAATTTAATGCGAATTACACTTCTTTTTATCCTAGTTTTATCGGCAAGCTCTTGCCAGTATTTTGATACTGAAAAAATTTCTGCAGAAACATTTTATGAAGAAGAAATCAAAACCATTAATTTACATGAAGTAGATGCCTATCCTGCTTTTCAAGAATGTGAATCTGCAATTGAAAAAGAAGAAAAACGGCTGTGTTTTGAGAATGAACTTACCGCTAGAATTGCACAATCGTTATCTCGAGAATCTTTAAAAGCAATCCACACCTTAAAAGATACCATTTGGGTTAATTTTTCTATTTCCGAAACTGCAAAAATTGAGGTGATAGACGTAAAAGTAGATAGTCTTGTTCATTTAGAATTTCCGAAGTTACACGCCACTGTTGCCCAAAAAATAGATAGTATTGTTTTAAAAGCACCGGCTTATAAAAGAGGAATTCCCGTTAGAACTAACTTTAGCTTGCCTATAGTTATTAAAACGGAGTAGTTATAATTCAAGCTTATAGCCTACTTGTAAATTAGTAGGAAACTCACCATTACTGTCACTATTTAACGCCACGAGATCATCTAAGAATATCGTGATAAAGCCATTGCCCATTGGGATATCTGCACCAAGACCTAAACTTACTGGAAAATCAAAATTAGCACCAGATGTATCTACTAATACGGGCTCTGGAGCTCCCGCCATGTCTATGAGCGTTTCACTACAAATATTAGTGTAAGCCGCGTACTTAGCGTTAACATACACGTCAAATTTAGGTTGCATCACAAATTTAAATCTATAATTTAATGAAGTTTGAAAAGCGCTATAATTATAGTCACTCGTTTTAAAAGTGTTTGCTAAACGCAATACCATCGCGTGTCTCTTTAGTTTGGCCCTGTCTGCAAGTTCTACTTCTGCTCCTAGTTGCAATTGGGTGCTGTTTTCAGGGTTTTCACTAAAGTTGCTGTTGGTAATTCCAGCAAACCCGCCTAAACGCAGTACTGGCTTTAAAGGGCTAGCTGTTTTAATAAATGACGGGTCCTTTAGTCCATTATAACTATCATAAAAGTTTCTGAGACTAGATAACGTGAGGTCGACATTGCTAGTGGAAATAGCAACATCAGCTGTTTGTGCTTCTAGAGTTTTCCTGAATTCCTTATTGTAGATTCCGCCCTCTTTTGTGTTTTTTAACTCTAATATCGCATCCTCTTTTTTAGAAAAGTAACGATATTCTCCATCAATGGTATTCCATAATAAGGAGAGTGTACCTTCTACTTCAGTTTTAAGAGAGAGTGATTCGCCATTTACAGTATAGGTGTTTTGTGCCGTAATAGCACAAGTAAATAACATTATGATACCACAAAGTAGGACGTGTAGATTTTTCATAGGTATAGGTTTAGGACCTTATAAAGATATAAATTTTATTGAACTCATTTTGATTTTTTGTTTAGAACCGAAAATTGCGGCTTTTGTGATATAAGAAAATCATTTTTATTCTGTATCGCATCAGCCACGGTGAATTAAAATGATAAGGTTAAGGTGCAAAACGAATACTTTGTAAGTAAAAGAAAAAGTAAAAATGAGTTCTTGTACTTATTGACTGTGCGAGCGCTCCTTCCATGTATAATTTGTGAACATGCTTTTTAAAACCACCCAACAAGAAACCAAGGCATACACATAGACATGACTCATCACTTTTACTGCGGAAATGTGCCTACCAAAAAACCGCCCTGTTTTATGTAACAATAGATAATCAATAAAGATTTTAAGACCTAAAGCCAAAAGACCAAGCCATATGTTTAAGCCCAATAATAGTATTAGAATAGGTAGTAAAACAATGCTGAGGTTTGTGGCAAAAACAACGAGCCCTAAAATCTTTGCAGATTTGTTTTTTTGACTTCCAGTTTTCTTTGCCCATCGCAGGCGTTGAGAAATGATTGCCTTCCAGCTTTTCTCTGGAAATGTAGAGACAATCGCACCTTTATTAGCAAGATAACCTACTTTTTCTGGAAATTTAGACTGCGCATTTTCTAGCATAAAAATATCATCTCCACTGGCAATCTTATTATTGTTGTTAAAACCGTTTAGGCTTCTGAAAAGGGTTTTAGTGTACGCGAGATTAGCACCATTACAGAGCAATCCTTTTCCGTTACCAAAACTTCCCATCGTAATACCTTGTAAACTTAAATTGTCAAGTAATTGATATTGATCAATAAAAGATTTGGAAGATTTGTAGACCAAGGGGCCAACGATAAATTCTTTTTGATTGTTAGATAGGTAATGATGAAAACTAGAAAGCCAAGTTGTGGGCAACTCACAGTCTGCATCTGTAGTAACAATCCATTCGTTTTTTGCTGCAGAAATAGCTGTTGTAATGGCATCCTTCTTCGGAGACTTTGAGCTTCTAATGTTTTTAAGCACTAGAATTTGTAGCAACAAATTTTCACGGATAAAAGATTCAATAACTTGTATTGAAGTATCCTTAGAATCATCGTCTACAAGTAAAATTTCAAAGCAATCTTTAGCGTAATTTAAATTAGCCAATGATTGCAATAAGCCGAGTAATCTTTCGGCTTCGTTTCTAAATGGTATTACGATAGAGAATTTTGTTAATGGTTTTGAGGGGTCTTCATTTTTTACTATTTCAGAAGCAAGCGCAAGTTTATTAATCCTTGTATAGTACTTGCCTATCATCACGGAGTATATGATTATGATTAGTAGTACTATCATGCGGCATGCTGTGGTTTAAAAGTCATTACAAAATAGCTGCCTATAAGTGCTGGTAAGACAAAGTTAAGGAGCCACATGGTTAATACGGTGCATAATACGATTGGCTCTGAAATTCCTAAGATAGAGAACAACCAGACCGCCACGCCACCACGTATTACAACATCAAGTATAAAAAAGGACGGAATGATACTCACAAAAAAATACATAGCAAAGATGAAAATGAGTGTTGGGGCAAAACTGCTTTCACTGCCAAAAAAGATAAGAATTAAAAAGAATAAAATACTGAAAGTGATATATCGCAAAAGAGAAAGTAATACTGTTCCTAATTTGATTTTAAACCTAAGATTTTTAAAATATGACAATACAGATTTGATGGACAGTCCTTTAATTATTAGCGTTTGGTTCCTTAATACATAGAAAGCAAAAGACCCGATAATTAAAACTATTACCAGAATGATTAACTTATCAAACGCAACCGGAAACGGATAAGCATAGGCGACTAAAATACAACCAATAACCCCTAAAAACGTAGTAACTGCCATTTGAATTCCGCTACTAAAAAAGTTTAATAATAGAATTTGTTTTCTGTCTTTTTTAGGGTAATAGGCTGCCTTTGCTCCATAATCACCTATTCGAGCTGGCGTTGCTAAAGAGGCTGTTAATGATGCGAGGCTTTGTTTTAATGAAGTCTTAAATGTAATGGGTTGAAGGTGCGATACAGCGAGCTTCCATTTTGATATTTCTAAACCCCAATTAAAGATGGTAAGTATTAAAAAAGCAAAGATTGGGTAATACCTATTTGGATTTTTTTGTGAGAAGGCATTTTTAAACTCGTTCCATGTTTGCTCTTCAATAGTAATTATTTTTTGATAGATAAAAACGAATGCCACAACCAATATCAAAACCTTTAGGGCAAGCAGCAGATATTGTTTAGATTTGTGGGAGAGTGAAATCATTATCACGAAAGTAATAAATAGCATTGCGCCTTAACGCCTTTGCAAGAAAAGTTTCAAACAGAACCGTGAGTAAAACCGAAAAAATCATATTAGGTATTGACCCAGGAACGACAATAATGGGTTTCGGGCTTATAAAAGTGGTGGGTAAAAAGATGGAGTTTATGTTGCTCAACGAGCTCCAGCTCTCTAAATATGATGATCATTATAAGCGTTTAAAACTCATTTTTGAACGAACTATAGAGCTCATTGACAACTATCATCCAGACGAGATTGCAATTGAAGCCCCTTTCTTTGGTAAAAATGTACAGTCTATGTTAAAACTAGGTAGGGCACAAGGAGTAGCAATGGCGGCAGGACTTTCTAGAGAAATACCTATTACAGAATATGCGCCAAAAAAAATAAAAATGGCCATTACCGGTAGTGGTAATGCGAGTAAAGAGCAAGTAGCAAAAATGCTTCAGAGTACTTTGGGCCTTAAAACGTTGCCTAAAAATCTCGATAGTACAGACGGGCTCGCTGCTGCAGTTTGCCACTTTTACAATAGTGGTAAAACAGTTGATGCAGGTAAAAGTTATTCTGGTTGGGCGAGTTTTGTCAAACAAAATGAAAAACGCGTTAAAAAATAAGTAAGCAGTTGTAGTATACAGTCAAGAATATCTTTTTGTTAAACTGATTACTTCCACTGTGACTGAAAACTAAAAAATGAGCGGAATATACATCCACATTCCTTTTTGTAAACAAGCCTGTCATTACTGTGATTTTCACTTCTCTACGTCTTTAAAAAGACGCGATGATATGGTAGTTGCAATTTGCAAAGAACTTGAACTTAGAGCATCTGAGTTAGAAGAAGAAGTCGCGACCATTTATTTTGGCGGTGGTACTCCAAGTCTATTAACCGCTTCGGAAATATCCCAAATTTTAAATACGGTGTATTCCATTTACACGGTTATCGATGATCCAGAAATTACACTAGAAGCTAATCCTGATGATTTGACACATTATCAAATTGAAGAATTATCTAATTCTCAAATTAATAGACTCTCCATAGGCGTCCAGTCTTTCTTTGAAGAAGACCTCAAATTAATGAACCGTGCCCACAATGCAGATGAAGCAGTAGCGTGTATAGATCTGGCAAAACAACATTTTAACAATATAAGTATTGACCTCATTTATGGCATTCCAGAAATGTCTAACGAACGTTGGTTAGAGAATGTAGATAAAGCACTGTCACTAGATATACCCCACTTATCATGTTATGCCTTGACGGTAGAGCCAAAAACGGCACTAGCAAATTTTATTAAAAAAGGAATTGTACCGCCTGTTGAAGATGAAGTAGCACAAGAACACCACAGTTTATTAGTAGCTAAAACTGAAGAGGCCGGATACGAAAATTATGAGTTTAGTAATTTCAGTAAAGTAGGCTGGGAATCGAAAAACAACACGGCTTATTGGCAAGGCAAACCCTATTTAGGTGTCGGTCCTTCTGCGCACAGTTATGACGGCAAAAGTAGAAGCTGGAACATTGCAAATAATGCTATTTATCTTAAAAAAATAGCAAACAATGAGCTACCCTTAGAACGCGAGATCTTATCAAAAACAGATAGATACAATGAGTATGTGATGACTAGATTAAGAACAAAAGCAGGGGTTTCGTTGCAGCATATTTCCGAAGTATTTGGAGAAAAGTATCTTCTATATTTTAAGAAACAAATGCAATCACATATACAAAACCATCTTCTTTTTGAGGAAGATGATATTATTCTAGTAAGCAAAAAAGGTAAGTTTTTAAGTGATGGAATTGCTTCCAGTCTTTTTATGTTGAACCTAAGTTAATCCAAAACCATAAAATTCGCTATTTTTAACCCACATGATAACCACACTAAAAATAGGCAAGGAACTTAAAACGGTAGATTTATCCCAACCTCTTGATATTTCTATCACCTTAAGCGCAGATAAAAAAAATCCACTGGCTTGGTACATAGATAAACCCGAGATTGAGCCTGTACATCTTGATGGATGGATTGGAAGCACAAAGGAAGGAGCTGCTGTAAATTTTAAAAACATACTTTTTAATCCGCATGCTCATGGTACACATACAGAATGTGTGGGGCATATTTCTAAGGAGTTTCATTCTGTAAATGACTCCCTGAAAGAATTTTTTTTTCTTGCCGAAGTCATATCAGTTGTTCCAGAGAATAAAGCCAAAGATCAAATAATTACGGGCTACGAGATTAAAAAAATGTTGAATGGCAAACAACCAGAAGCAGTCGTGATTAGAACATTTCCGAATACGGCTTCAAAAAAATCAATGAAATATTCAAATACAAATTGGCCGTATCTCAGCAAACAGGCAGCACTTTATTTATGCGATTTAGGTGTAAAGCATGTACTAATAGATTTACCATCTGTAGATAAAGAGAAGGACGATGGTAAATTACACGCTCATAAAGCATTCTGGAATTATCCAGAAAATCCAAGACTAGACGCCACAATAACAGAGTTTATTTATGTGCCAAATGCCGTAAAAGACGGAAGCTATTTATTAAATCTGCAAGTAGCCAATTTTAAAAATGATGCAGCACCTAGCAGACCGGTATTGTATCGCTTTATGTAATATGAAATCAATCTTAAAACTAGAAGAACTAGCGCTGTTTGTGCTTGGTATCTTGGTCTTTAGTCAACTTGATATTGCCTGGTGGTGGTTTCCAGTTTTGCTGCTCACTCCAGATATTGGGATGTTAGGATATGTTATAAACACACGATTAGGTGCCATAACGTATAACTTATTTCATCACCGTGGTATTGCCGTAGCGTTATTGATTGCGGGATTTTATCTTGATCACTTTGGTATACTTTTAGCAGGTACCATATTGTTCTCGCATATCGCATTTGATAGAATGCTAGGTTATGGGCTCAAATACCCCGATAACTTCAAGAACACTCACTTGGGTAATATTTAAAATAAAACATGGAACAACTATTTATAGGCTTGGCAGTAGGTGCCATTCTGGCTTACTTTTTATACAGTCGTTTTGCCATAGGGCGAAAACGTGACAGACGTAAAACACAGTCTGTTGTTTTAATGGAAAAGATAAAAACCGTCTGTAAATTTATCACCGTTGAGGGAAATTTTTCTGAAATTTACCACTATGAAAATGTGAAAGAGAAATGGGTAGACGCTTTTCTGGGTTCAAAGAAAGCCCTCATATTAATAGATGCAAAAGCAAGTGTAGGTTTTGATCTCACCAAAGTAAAAATGGAAGCAAACGAACAATCTCGCACGATAACGATGCACAGCTTCCCGCAGCCTGAATTACTAACCATAGAGACGGATTTTAAGTATTACGACAAGAAAGAAGGTTGGGCAAATCCTTTTACCGCAGAAGATCTTACAGAAATAAATGTAGAAGCAAAAAAACATATTGTCGATAAAGTTCCAGGAAGCGGTGTCATGGAGGAGGCCTCAAAGCAGGCCGTAGAGACCCTACAATTATTGGATAAGCTGGTCGAAACCATTAACTGGAAATTAGACTATACTGCGATATATCTAGAGGAGGATAAAAAAGAATTGGGTGCTAAGAATTCATTGGATTAGATCTTATGAAACACCTCACTTATATTATTCTCTTTGTATGCGTGAACGCATCGAATCTCCTTTTTGGGCAAAACTACGCCCAGGCAGATGCTACCATTCAATTATACCCAGAAACCTTTGAAGATGTTGCGTTGTTTGATCGTTATTTATCACGTGATTTTAATACAGATGATGAAAAGGTGCGAGCTATTTATAGTTGGTTAATAAAAAACATTTCATACGATCCCGACGCCTACAAGCTATTTAATTATCATTTTAAAGACTATCGAGAGCGCAACCAAAAAGAAGAACGCAGTCGTAAAAAAATTATCGATTATACCCTAAAAACGGGTAAAGCCGTCTGTGAAGGTTATGCGATGACTTTTGAAAAATTGCTTACCCTTCAAGGCATTGAAAATTATTTGATACAAGGAGATACAAAAACACATTTTAAAGATATAGACAGAGACTTTGATTTAAACCATATGTGGAATGCCATCAAGATAGATGGAACATGGCACTTGTTTGATGCCACTTGGGGAGCAGGAAAATATACAGATCGTTTTATTGCAGCACCTTCCTATTTTTATTTTAAAACAGATCCTGTGCTGTTTTTGAAGACACATTATCCAGAAGACATTAAAGACGCTTTTGTAGAAGACGAGTTAGACTATAATGCATTCTCAAGGCAACCCATTTATATTGACGCTAACCTACCGTTAGGATTTACAGATACTAGTATTAATGGGGTCATTAATAAGAGTCAAGTGGCAAATGACTTAGAATTTCAGTTTTTGAAAACCGTTTCAAAAATACAGTATGCCTATGATGGCCAACTTCTTTCTGTTAAAGATATCAAAGAACGGGAAGGCAGTATTAATTTTACAATACCTTTGCAACGAGACGCTAAAACCCTATTGATTTATTGTGACGATAAACCGGTATTGGCGTATATAATTAAGTAGTATGCACGTAGAAGATTTTAGAAATTATTGTCTTTCAAAGAAGGGGGTAACAGAATCATTTCCTTTTGATGAAAGCACACTAGTTTTTAAAGTGATGGGTAAGATGTTTGCTTTAAAAAGCCTAACGAGACTGCCTAGACAAGCCAACTTAAAATGTGATCCGGAGCGCGCCATTGCCCTTCGTGAAGCATATGATGGTAGCATAATACCCGGATACCACATGAGTAAAAAACTCTGGAATACGGTGCTGCTTGAAGATGTGCCACAAAAACTTATTGTAGAATTAATAGATCATTCTTATGACCTTGTAGTCTCAAAATTGACTAAAAAAGCCCAAGCAGAACTTGCTAATTTATGATGCAGCCCATACCGTTTTACAATGCCCAAATAGATGAAAACCAAGCCTTATTAACTAAGGTGAAGGGGACTTTGATGCAGTCAAGTATCTTGCGATTACTTGTGTTTTTTGCTACCGCAGCCATTATTTATTTTGCCTTCGGAAACACGCCAGTCGTTCTTATTTCGCTAGTAGTTGGGGTAGCGGTCTTTTTGTTTTTAGTCTCAAGACATACAAATTTACAATACAAAAGGGATTACCTGCGACAGCTAATTGCAATCAATGAGATAGAGATAGAAGTTCAAAACCGAAATTATGCCATGTTACCATCGGGCGTCGAATACAAAGACGGAAGCCATGAATTTTGTGAAGATATTGATCTATTTGGAGCTGGCTCTTTCTTTCAATACCTTAATCGAACGACTTTAAAGAATGGGAGCGACTATTTAGCCTCCCTTTTTAAACAGAATGATATAGAACGCGTAGTAGATAAACAAGAAGCTATTAATGAGCTTGCAAATATTCCAAAATGGCGCCAACAGTTTTCTGCGGTTGCAGCTTTGGTGCAAACAGAAACTACAGCAAAACAAGCTACAACATGGTTAGCAGGACATCAGAAGTTTGTACCCAGTTTATTTAAAACAGTGCCGCTCATTTTTACAGTGGTTTCACTGGTGCTTAACGCGGTTTACATTGCTGGGTTCATACATGGAGGTATTGTGGTTGGATGGTTTCTGTTAGGGTTAGCAATTTCTGGTAGATACCTTAAAAAAATTAACAGCCTCTCCCTGCATACTTCAAAAATACAAAGCACATTTCAGCAATACTACAAGCTAATTTCTTTAATTGAAACACAGACCTTTAAAAGCGATTTGCTCAACGAACAAAAATCTCAAATAGTAGCGACCTCAGAAAAGGCTTCAGGAATATTACAACAATTTTCTAGACACTTAAATCGTTTAGATCAACGCAATAATATGTTGATAGGAGTCATTTCAAATGGTTTCTTTTTACGGGATTTAAAAGTGAGTTATGATATTGAGTACTGGATAGAAACGCATCATGAAAAAGTGGAAAAATGGTTTGAGGTGATTCATTTTTATGATGGGTATAATTCTCTGGCAAATTTCAGTTTTAACCACCTAGATTATACTTTTCCAAGTATTGATACAGAAGGTGATTTGTTAAAAGCGAAGCAAGCAGCACATCCATTATTAGATCCTACCACGGCAATTAAAAATGACATCCACATTCTAGAAGAACAATTTTTTATTATTACGGGAGCAAATATGGCGGGGAAAAGTACGTTTTTGCGCACCGTAGCGCTTCAGGTGGTGATGGCAAATATGGGCTTGCCTACTAATGCATCGCAGTCTGTTTATAAGCCAATTAAGTTAATTACCAGTATGCGTACCACAGACAGTTTGCAAGATGATGCTTCTTATTTTTATAGCGAATTGACCCGACTTAAATATATCGTAGAGGCCATTAAAGAAGATAGATATTTCATTATACTTGACGAAATTTTAAAGGGAACCAACAGCACAGATAAGGCAAATGGTTCTAAAAAGTTTATACAAAAGTTAGTGCGAAGCAAGTCTACAGGTATCATTGCAACCCACGATTTAAGCTTGTGCACAACCGCAGATGAATTTGAAGAAGTAAAGAATTACTATTTTGATGCGCAGATTATTGATGACGAGTTGTATTTTGATTATACCTTTAAAGATGGGATTTGTCAAAATATGAACGCTTCGTTTTTACTAAAGAAGATGGGAATTGTGGATTAAAAAAATGGATTCATTAACCCAAATAGTATTAGGAGCCGCAGTAGGCGAGGCCGTCTTAGGAAGAACGGTGGGCAATAGAGCGGCGCTATATGGTGCTATTGCAGGTACGATTCCAGATCTTGATGTACTTGTTAAACCCTTTGTAGATACGGTTACTGCCTTAGAGTGGCATCGCGGTATTACACATTCTATTTTATTTTCTGTTCTGTTTGCGCCTGTAATGGGTTGGTTGGTTTCTAGCTGGGAACGTGCGGCAAGTTGGCGCCAATGGTTTTGGTTGTTTTTCTGGGCATTTATTACGCATTCATTACTTGATGCACACACCACTTGGGGGACACAATTGTTCTGGCCTTTTGATTTGCGATTGGCCTATAAAAATATCTTTGTTGTAGATCCATTATACACGGTACCGTTTTTGGTGTTTTTAATTCTTGCCTTATGGCGAAAACGTACTGACCCCAAGCGACGTCGTTTTAATAATATTGGGTTATTGGTTAGTAGTTTTTATTTACTATTAACGCTGGGTTTAAAAGGCATCACTTATTTTAAATTTAAATCTGCCCTCGAAGCGCAGGGGATACCTTACACCGAGCTTGAAACAAAACCCGCCCCAATGCAAGCCATCTTATGGACGGCAAATGTAGACGCCGGAGATCACTTTTTAATAGCAGATTATAGTCTTTTTGACTCTCAGCCCATTACGTTCCATAAACACCTTAAAAATCACGATCTTATTGCCAATATAAAAGAGCATCCTAAAGTGAAACGATTAATTAGTTTAACCAATGGATGGTACGCTATGAAAGAGAAGGATGGCGTCTTGTATTTTAATGATTTAAGGTTTGGTGTGCTAAGTACAGACCCCGCGAGTCAAGATTATGTGTTTGCTTTTAAGATGGAACAGAAAGGTGATGAGATATTCTTTACAGAGAATGAGAAGAACCCTGCAGACGCCAAAAGTTTAATGGGCGACTTGTGGACTAGGATAAAGGGAAATTAATTATTTGACTTTTCTTTTAATAGTAGTATGTATAAGGCTTCTAGGAAAAATAAACATACAGCAATTAATCCAAAGGAAGTACTTATCCAGAAAGGATAGAACCATATCAAACCAGAAAAACCTAGTGAACTTAAAAGAGTATTACTTACGTTAGCTTTAATTGCGTAGACAATAATAGAGATAAAGCTAATTACTCCAATAAACCAAACAGTATTTTGAAGGATATTCTTTTCTTCTACCTGAGAAATGTCGATGGTATGGATATAAACTAAAAGTGCGTAACTAGAGATTAGGGTTATTAAAGAAACTATTCTGAGAATTTTCATTTTTTAATGTCAAAGCGTTCTGAAAAAATATTTTGTTGTTGTTTTAAAACAATAAATTAAGAATAGTAAATCCTTTATTGGGTCTGACATTCGCACACAATTTCTCTGTGTTAATTCATATCATATTTATACACTCAATTCACTAAAAGCGAAGCGTTCTAACCACTAAAAACTAATTACTATTTTACCCACAACTCATATCTGCAACAATTTTCCACTCGTCATCAATCTTCTTAAAGATGATCATAAAGACACCATTGGCGTCCCCCACTTTTCTACTTAAAAAGTATTCTCCCATCACCCAATAGCTATTTGTCTCAATAGGAGAAATATCATTCACTTTAAACGTTAGGGTACCGCTGTGCTCTTTAGTTGGGTATCCTTTTTTATAATTGTCAAGCGTGGCTTGCCAGCCTTTAGTGAGGCCGCTTTTTCCGTAAAATTTTAGAGAGTCACTTTTAATGTAACCCTGCATAAAACCTTCTAGATCATTATTGCTCCAGGCGATTTCTTGGTCTTTCATTACTTTTAAAATGGCTGCTTTGTCATCATTTGTTGATATTACTGTTTTGTTTTTGTTAGACGAGCCTTGTGATGAGACGCCAACATTAATACAGCTATTTAAGGAGAGAGCAGCGACAATGATTAAAATGTATTTCATAATTAGATGGTGTTAAAGGTTTGTTTGGGTTAAAGCATCTTCATTAAAAACTTGATCAAGACGCGTCAATACTTCTTTTGCATTGTCCATACTAAAAACCATTGGTGGCTTTATTTTGAGAACGTTATGGTCTCGGCCGTCAGTGCTCATTAGTATTTTAAAATCTTTCATACGATTTGCAAGATAACTGGCTTCAGTCGCTAATGGATTCTTTTGCGCATCATTCAGTTCAATACCTAAAAATAGGCCTTCGCCTCTAACATCCCCAATAATTGGGTATTTTTTTTGGAGAATTTTTAATTCAGTTTTAAGAAAATTCCCAACCTCTAGCGCCTGTTGTTGTAATTTTTCTTCTTCAATAACATCGAGAACCGTTTTACCAATTGTGCAGCTTACAGGATTTCCGCCAAAGGTGTTGAAAAACTCAAGTCCGTTGGCAAATTTATCTGCGATATCCTGGGTACAAGCGACGATTGCCAGTGGATGTCCATTACCTGCCGGTTTTCCCATGATCACAATATCAGGTACGACATCGTGTAATTCAAAAGCCCAAAATTTTGATCCAACGCGCCCAAAACCAGTTTGGACTTCATCTGCAATACAAACCCCACCAGCATCACGAACCGTTTTATATACTTCTTTAAAATAGCCATCCGGTGGTACAATTTGCCCACCACAACTTATAATTGACTCTCCAATAAATCCTGCGATTCCTTCATCAAATAATGCAAGATGCTCGATGTGTCTTTGTACATAACTTGCATATTTAGCTCCCATATTTCCCCAGTCTGCGTGTCGTCCACGAAAGGGATCTGGTAGCGGTAAAATATGAGTGTGTTCTGGTTTACCACCGCCACCTTTGCTGTCAAATTTATAAGAGCTTACTTCCATCGCGGCATTGGTATTACCGTGGTAGCCCACCTCTATGGCTAAAATTTCTTTTTGTTTTGTGACTGTTCTGGCCATTCTTAAGGCCAGCTCTGTTGCCTCACTTCCAGAATTAACAAAATGCAATACACAAAGTTCTGGAGGTAATTTTTTTAATACTGCTTTTGTGTATTCAATGATCTGCTCATTGAGGTATCTTGTATTTGTGTTTAAAACAGCCATTTGTTTTTGAGCAGCTTCAACCACTTTTGGGTGCTCATGACCTACGTGCGCCACATTATTTACCGTGTCTAAATAACTGTTACCCCAAGTATCAATGAGATAGGCGCCGTCTCCTCTTACGATGTGCAATGGCTCTTGATAGGAAACGCTCAGACTTTTCCCTAAGTGTTGCTTCCTGTATTCTAGAATTTCAGAAATGGGAGCATCATATTGCGTCACCAAGTTTTTGTTTTTAAAAAGTAGATTAGGGTCTGGACACATGCTTTTCCATACTCCCATTTGTTTTGGATACGCCACTCCTGGGAAATCAATTTTATAATCGAGCATGCTTAGCATGATTTGAAAATGTAAGTGTGGTGACCATGAGCCATTCTCATTTGAGTTTCCTAGTGCTCCTATTTTATCTCCTTTTTTTAAAAGGTCACCCACCTTAAAACGTTCAGGGCTTTCCGCAGAAAGGTGCCCATATAAGGTGAAGAATGTGATACTGTCTTCTTGATGTTTTAATATCACTAAACCGCCATACTCTTTATAGCCAGTGTCGTTCACAGCAGTGACTACCACTGCATCAAACATCGTATGTACTGGGGTTTTTTCTGGTAACCAAAAGTCTACCCCAAGGTGCACCGTTCTGCTTTCTGGACCAGTGTTCCCCTCTTTGTCGTATGTAGCTGAGGTATAAATGGGACGAGGTTCTAAATAACCATCTGCAATGAGTTTAGTAGGGTGTTCTTTTTGTAATTGGTTTATTTTAAATTCGAATAACTCTAGGTTGTTAAATTCATGACGGCTACCTATCCAGGTACTTGACACTTTTAAATCTAGCAGATGGATATCACTTTTTAGTATTTCGGAAGGAAATAACTGAGAAAAACTAAAAGTCTTTTTTTCTGCCCAAGCTGCAAACTTAATGGCATTAGGATGTCCCTCCATGTTACAGGCATTTCTAAAGCTATATTCGGCAAACTCAGGGTTGATAGTGCGCCACTTTTTTAGTAATGCCCAAGCAGGTTTTTCGCTGATACTATGGTAAGCATTTGTGCTTTCATTTGCTCTTCTCAAAGCGGCTTTTGTGACCGTTGTAACAAGTCTCATCGCAACAAGTGGGAAAAGGCAATGCAGTTCTTGCTCTGAAAACGAATACGATTTGTGATAATGAGATAGGACATCTAGCGCAGCTTCTAAGGGATCTGGCAGCTCCATACTTGCATAAGCAATGATGATGGCGACATCGTTAATTGTTTGCGTGTAAACAGCATCTCCAAAATCAAAAATTCCTGTAACTGACGGGTAAATTGCATTTGCAAATACTACAATATTGTAGTCATTTATGTCTCCGTGAATTACACTCTTAGGGAGGTCTAAGTAATGGTTTTGAATTTCAGAAAACTGGTTTTGGAAATTGGAAACCATCTTTTTTTCTTCTCCTTCAAATAGGTCGATATGATTTAGGGTCCACAGGGATTGTGCTAGATCCCAATCAGATGTTCTATGTGCCTCAGGATGTTCAAAATCTAAAAGGTATTTCGTGATTTCTCCTGCTTTTTCTCCTAGTTGGTTGCGTAGGATATTGGTTTTTGGGTTTATTGTTGCCCATATTCTACCTTCTATAAAAGTGATTAAGCGGACATATCTTTTGTTTCCTTCTATTTCAATTTCAGAAATATGATTTCCATCTATGGACGGTATAACTTGAGGCGTTTGTGCTGAAATAGACTTGGTGACAAGATGAGTAGAAACCTTGTTTAAAAATGTTAAGTGTTTACGAGATGTTTCTGGATGCGCTATTTTTAAAATGAAAGATTCACCTTTAGCTGTTTCTATTTTAAAATTTTCATCTTCATCACCTGGAAGCAATTTAATAGCACCATCTATATTGAAATGGGTATTAATTATTTTTGAAATATGTAATAATGAAATAGGCATTTTTCACTTTTTTAAGTCTAACAATAATAGTCAAAAAAGCTTGTTTACGGAACTTAAAATGAAGTCGGAAATATGGAAATTTGACTATTTAGATGCTTGTTGGTTAATATAAGTTCAAATAGGTAGAATGCGTAAAAACCATTCGTCGACACTTAAGCGTCATCCATCGACACTTAAGGCGGTGTTTGTCTTTAAAATCTGATACTTTTAAAGTATATTACCGAAATTGCACAAAAAAATAAAGTGCATTGGAAACAAAAAAAATGAAAATATTGTTAATTGAAGATGATCAAATTGAGGTGATGAAACTCAAGCGTGCGACAGCTAAGCTTGATTTGGACATCACGCTTCTGGAGGCTAAAAATGGTGAAGAGGCATTGGTTTTATTGAAGAATTATCAAAATTTACCAGATTTAATTTTCTTAGATTTGAATATGCCAAAAATAAATGGCATTGAGTTTTTAAATATCTTAAAAAAAGATGATACATTGAAATACCTTCCTACGGTAATTTTAACCACATCGAACAATCGAAAAGATGTTTTAGAGTGTTATAAGGTAGGCGTTGCGGGCTATATTTTAAAACCATTAAAATATGAGAAATACGTAGATAAAATAAACAAGACACTGCTATATTGGAGTGAGAATGAATTAATAAAAGTATAAATGAAAGGAATAGTTTTTACAGAGTTTTTAGAGTTAGTAGAAGATAAGTTTGGTCTAGAAATGGTAGACAATATTATTTCAAACTCTACTTTAGAGTCTGAAGGGGTTTATACAGCAGTAGGGACGTATAGTTTTTCTGAAATGCTTCAATTGTTGCAGCATTTAAGCGAGAATACTGGTATTTCAATAGATAATCTGCTTTTAGTGTATGCGGAGCATTTTTTTAGTGTAATAGAAAAAAGTTACCCGGGGCTTTTAGCAACATACAAAGACCCAATTGAAATGATTTCGTCTATAGAAAACCATATTCATGTAGAAGTAAGAAAAATATATCCCGATGCAGAGTTGCCTACTTTTGAAGTAGTGGAGAAGACGGAAGATTCATTAATTATGATATATACCTCAAGCAGAGCTATGCATCACTTTGGTTTAGGATTAATGAATAAAACGTTTGAGCACTTTAATTCATCAGCAAAAATTGAGTTAGAAAAAATAAAAGAAGACGGAACAGAAGTAAGATTTATTATTCAAAAAAATTAATGAATATTAAGCAGGTAGAAATATTACAACGCGCTTTAAAAAGAGAGAAGGCCGCAAGAAAAGCAGCTGAGAAAATCCTTGAAGAAAAATCAAGAGATTTATATATCACATCCCAAAAACTAGAACACCTTTTAGACGAAAAATCTTCGCAGCTTCAAGGTGTTTTTGAGAATATTATTGACGCCTATGTAGTAATGGATCTAGTGGGTAATATTGTAAAATTTAATGAAGCGGCATCCAAGTTGTTTGGTTACGATATGGATAAAGATGCTGTAAATGTTACGAATCTTATTTTTCAAGAAGATTATAGTTATGCGATGAACTCTTTTGTGGAGTTGCAAACCAAAGGTTATTTTAAAAATTATGAAGCCCGAGTAACGACCAAGTCTAAAGAGGTGAAATGGGTGCATATAAATGCAAGTTTAATTTTTGATAAAGATAAAAAACCGGTTGCAGCACAAGGTATTGTAAGAGATATTACGGATCAAAAAGAAGCAGAAGAACAATTAATAGAATCTGAAAATAGGCTAGCAACTATTATCTTAAACTTAGATAGTGGAGTACTTCTGGAAGATGAAAACAGAAAAATAGTGTTAACTAATGCTAAGTTTTGTGAATTGTTTTCAATTCCTATGGCACCTGCTGAGCTTCAAGGTATAGATTGTGAGGGTGCGTTAAATGCAAGTAAAGATTCTTTCGTTGACCCAGAGGGTTTTATTACAAGAATTACTGATCTTCTAAGTAAGAAAGAGATTGTTCAAGCAGACGTATTGACCATGGTTAATGGAACCATTCTTGAACGAGATTACATCCCTATTTTTGAGAATAATATCTACAGAGGTCATTTATGGACGTATAAAGATGTTACACTTAATAGAAAATATCGAGACAGTATAGAAGCGCAAAGGCAAAAATACAGTGACATTATTGCAAATATGAACCTTGGACTTGTTGAGGTTAATAATGATGATGAAATACTAATGATTAATCAGAGTTTTGAAGAGATGTCTGGTTATACTGAGGATGAAGTAGTAGGGAAAAAAGGAAGTGCGCTTTTTACTTTTGAAGACGAAAGTAAAATCATAGCACGAGAGAATGCTAAGCGACAAAAAGGAAAATCAAACTCTTATGAGATAAAAGTCAAAAATAAAGCTGGTGAGATTAGATATTGGCTAGTAAGTGGTGCGCCTAATTTTAACTTAGATGTTGAGGTTGTTGGTTCTATAGGTATTCATCTAGACATTACCGAAATTAAAAATTTAGAATTTCAGAAAGAAAAATTACTTGAAAAATTAGAGAAAAGTAATGATGAGCTCAATGAGTATGCCCACGTGGTATCTCATGATTTGAAGTCTCCATTGCGCAGTATTTATGCTTTAGTAGATTGGATTAAAGAGGATAATGCGGACACGTTTTCTGAAGAAACGGCTCAAAATTTTTCTTTAATAAATCTTACATTAGAAAAAATGGAACAACTAATTTCTGATGTACTTGATTATTCTAGTGTTACTTCAGAAAACAAAGCTAAAGTAGCTGTCAATCTGGATACGGTAATTCAAGACATCTTACAAATACTTTATGTTCCTGAACAGATAACTATTAATTACAAGTCAAATTTTCCTACCATAAAAGGAAACCGCGCGAGATTGCAGCAACTTTTTCAAAACTTAATTAGTAATGCCATTCGATATACTGATAAGGAAGAGGGTCTTATTGTTATTGATTGCCAAGAATTAGAAACGCATTATCAATTTTCAATTGAAGATAACGGTATCGGTATTGCGCCAGAGCATCATGAAAAAATCTTTAAAATATTTCAAAGCCTTCACCAAACTAAAGAATCTACAGGTGTTGGTCTGTCTATTGTAAAAAAAATAGTCAATCTTCACGAAGGTGATATATGGGTAGAAAGTAGCCTTGGAGAAGGAGCTACTTTTTTCTTCACAATAAAAAAATAATATGCTTATTACAACTACAGATACAAATGAGATAATAGACGCTATCTCTGCCCATGTAAAAGACAATGCAGTCTTAATATCCATAGGAGAACATACTGATATTGACCTTATGGATTTTGTTAATCAGTTAAAAGAATCTGGATTACAATTTATGGGTGGGATGTTTCCCAAAGTAATCCATGGTAATTCGGTACTAGAAAAAGGAATCGTAATAAATACCCTTAATAATTTAGAAAATCTCTTTTTAGTTGAAAATATAAGCTCAACAAATTATACAATTCCAGCAATACATTTTGAAGAAGATCAAGAGTATAGTTTATTTACTTATGTGGATGGTTTGACCTCTAACATATCCAATTATTTAAGTAAATTATATGAACACTATGGAATGCAAACGAACTACTTTGGTGGAGGTGCAGGCAGCCTTACACTAGAACAAATGCCTTGCGTGTTTTGTAATGAAGGGCTGTTTCAAGATGCTGCGGTTGTTGGTGTGATGAAAATGGCGTCTAGAATTGGAGTACGTCATGGCTGGACTAAAGTAGGAGGCCCTTTTATAGTTACAAAGGCCGAAGGGAATGTGATTAAAGAAATAAATTGGAAAAATCCGTTTGACGTCTACAAAGAAGTGGTAGAGGAACATTCTGGATTGACATTTACGGATGAAAATTTCTTTAATATTGCAAAGGGATATCCTTTTGGAATCTTAAAGGAAGATGCTGAGTGTGTGGTGCGCGACCCTTTAATGGTTACCGAAAACGGTGAGCTGGTTTGCGTAGGCGAACTAGAAGATAATATGCTAGTCGACATTCTTAATGGGGATAAAGAATCTCTCGTTCTTGCTGCACGACAGGCTACTCAAGAAAGCATAGATAGTGCTGTAGCACCTAGAAAAGCGATTATCATAGATTGCATATCTAGAATACTGTTCTTAGAAGAAAATTTTGATCTGGAGCTCAATGCAATCACACAAACGATTAAAGAAAAATTTCCAGATGTTTCAATTGGAGGAGCACTTACATTGGGAGAGATATCTTCTTATGGAGAAGGCTTTCTGGAATTTTATAATAAAACTGTAGTAGTAGGATTGTTCGAATGATAAAAACAGAGAACTACATAATAGACATTTTACAACTTCATGAATATGGAATGGCCATAGGTCAATCTTTGGACTATAAGGAGAGTTGCGATTTATTTATAAAGTTATTACTCAAGCGTAAACATCTTAATGCCGCCTGGATTCTTGAAAAAAAAGAAAACGTTTATCAGTCTACGTATTCTATACCTTTAGGAGATAAGATAGCTATTGATGTAGCTCAAGTTAATGGAATAACCCAAAACCTAATCGAAAGTAAAATCTTTTATGATGATCATTCTATTGCTAGTGTCTCTCCAATAAAATTGGATGGAGGGGCAACGGCCATTTTTGACTTAAAAGGAGAGGGCTTTTTATTTTTGTATTCCAAGAAAAACAATATTTCAGAAAAGGATTTGTCTCAATTACGCCCGGTGATTAATAAATTTTCTGTTAATCTCAAAGCGTGTAAAGCTTTCAATGAACAACAAAAATTATTACACAGTTTAGAAGTCCAAAATCAGGAGTTAAGTGATTATGCTCATATGGTGTCACACGATCTAAAGTCTCCTTTGCGAAGTATCGATACATTGACTACTTGGCTGCAAGAGGATTATGCAAGCAAATTAGACTCAGCTGGGAAAAAGCAAATCACTTCTATTAGAAATAGTGTCGAAAAAATGGATACACTTATTAGTGGTATTCTAGAGTATTCTACCATTGGAAAAACAAAGATAACTTCTTATCCGGTAGACGTAAATGTGTTACTCAAAGATATCATTTCTTTAATACAAGTGCCAGCTCATATTTCTATTGAGATTGAGGACTTACCTATAGTGCAAGGCGATAAGTATAGATTACAGCAATTATTTCAAAATCTGCTAAGTAATGCACTTGCATACAATGACAAAAAGGAAGGAAAAATACAAGTAGGGGTTAAAGACCTAGGGGCATTTTGGGAGTTTTTTGTAAAAGATAATGGTAAAGGCATATCTGATCATTACTTTAAAAAAATATTTAAGGTATTTGAAAAACTAGAAAATAATGATACATCTACCGGCATAGGCCTTTCTATTGTCAAGAAAATTGTTGAAATGTATCAAGGACAAATCTGGTTAGAGAGTGAAGAGACTAAGGGTACTACGTTCTATTTTACCTTAAAAAAATAAGCAATGGAAAAACCTAATATGTCATATATAGATACGCTTTCGGGAAGTGATAAAGCGTTTAAGTTAAAGCTAATTTCTATAGTAAAAGAGGAGCTGCCGCAAGAAATTACTATTTACGAAGAGAATATAAAATCTAAAAATTTTAAAGAAGCTGCAGAAAATGTGCATAAACTTAAACATAAAATTAGTATTTTGGGTTTAGAAACGAGTTATCAAATAGCAATTGATTATGAAGAGAATTTAAAAATAGCGTCAACACAGTTACGCGTTGAGTTTGAAGCTATTTTAAAAGAAATGACACGTTTTATAACCACATTATAATTTTATTGAGATGATGAAATGTATTATTGTTGATGATGAAACTGCGGCAAGAGCTATTATTAGCCACCTGTGTTCGCAAGTAGATACTTTAGAAGTGGTGGGTGAGTTTCCCAACGCGATGCAGGCCATTAAGTATTTAAATAAAAATGAGGTAGACCTTATTTTTCTGGATATCCATATGCCAGATTTCACGGGTTTTGATTTTATTGACAGCTTAAAGAATCCTCCTAACATTATCTTAACAACATCAGATAAAAATTTTGCTATAGAGGCATTTGAGTATGACTGTATTGTTGATTACTTAGTAAAACCGGTGTTATTACCTCGATTTTTAAAAGCAATACAAAAGGCGGAAAATTTTGTGAGCACAACGGGAGATACCCCAGCAGTCGCTCCTGTTTCTAAACAACCCGAATCTACTTCAACTAAAGAGCTATATGTAAATATAGATAGACGTTTGGTTAAGATTGATTTTGATAGTATCTTCTTGGTCGAGGCTAAAGGTGATTATATTTTAATAAAAACGGAAGGTAAAAATTATACCGTACATTCTACATTAAAGAAGATTGAGGATAAATTATCTGGTAGTTCTTTTTTAAAAATACACCGCTCGTATATTATCAATATCAAGAAAATTATCGATATCGAAGACAATAGTGTTTTGATAGCAAAAGATGTTATTCCTATTAGTAGATCTAATAGGCCAGAATTAATGAAAAGACTTAATCTTTTGTAGTCTTTTAAGTTTTAATAGTTTCCACTTTTTAAAAGCTTCTTTCGCTCAAAATCTCCTGGGCATAACCACGAACTGACCTTTATTATTTCTGAAACACCATAGAATACCATTTACTGTCGACGAATGGAATTTTACTGAAGATTAAAATACTTCGATGTACTCATATCTTGCATTTGTAAAATAGCAAGAATGAAAACACTACAATTAATTATCGTTTTATTAAGTTTCACAGTACAGGCCCAGCAAATGGAAACTGGGTTCACTTACCTTGAAGAAGGGAATTGGACAGAAGCTTCTACTTTTTTTAAAAATGTATTAGAAGAATACCCAGATAATAAAACGGCTAAACTCTGTTACGGAAGAGCGATTGGACTTGCTGGAAAGCCAGAAGAGGCTGCTGTAGTTTTTACTTCATTATTGGATACATATCCTGGAGATTTTGAAATTCAATTAAACTTGGCTGAATCTTTATTATGGAGAGAGAAGTATGAGGAGGCAGAAGTTTTTTATCTAGAATTAGTTGCAAAAAACGCAACAAGTTTTCCAGCTTTGCTCGGGTTAGCTAATACCTATTCTAATTTAAAGAAATATGAGGTAGCCTTAGATTTTGTAACAAAAGCGCTTCAAGTCGATCCTGAAAATTTCGGTGCAAAAACGAGTAGAAAGTATATGAAGTTAGGAATGGCTTCTCAGCTTATAAAAAGCAATAATCAAGAACTAGCTATTACATTACTTAATGAAAATTGTGTAGATTTTCCAGGGGATAGCGAATCACTAAGTGCCTTGGCAGAACTTTATATGGCTCAAAAAGATTTTGAGAAGGCTAATGACTCTTACCTTTCTATTAAGGATAGCGTAGTCTTATATCGCGGGGTATCTTTAGTTGCACATAAAATGTTTAAAGATAAAAAAGCCTTGGCCTATGCTAAGAATGGGGTTAATTTTTCTGTAAAGAATGATTCTATTCAGTATTTAACAGCTAATGAGCGATTAGTGCAGGCACTTGTATGGAGTGGGAAATATAGCCAAGCATCAGCTATTATTGAATCTTTGAAGCTTCGTTTTCCTGAGAACGCTACAGTATTAGCACTTGAGGCGACCGTAGGAATGTATACTTCAAAATTTGCAAAGAGTATCGCACACTATGAGGCAATACTGGCAATCGACAGTACTTCTTTTGACGGGAACTTAGGGATTGCTAATGCATATAGAGCAAAAGGAGAAAGAACAATCGCCATTTCTTATGCAGAAAAGACGCTTCAATTCTATCCTGATCAAAAAGATGCAATGACTTTAATAGCAACTATCAAGAACGAAATGCTTCCAGAAGTTCAAGTTAGAGGTGCGATGACTGTAGATAATGGTGACAATGAAGCCTGGTCTTATGGTGCTTCTTTAAACATCCCTATATCAGAGCGATTTAAGACCTTCTTTTCATATGATTACAGAACAACAACTAATAGTACAATAAACACAATGGCAAATAGCACTCAGTTTACTGCGGGTAGTTCTTATCGTGTGGTCAATAATGTGAAGATTCATTCTTCATTAAGTGTGATTAGTGCTAATGCAAATACGGAAGAGTATTCAAATATTAATGGAGCATTAAAAGTTACAGCTAGACCCTTACCAAATCAATTTTTGAGTGTAGGGTATAACAGAGCGCTACAAGATTTTAACGCGAGTTTGATTGAAGAGAAAATTTTCATGAACAACTTTAATGTGAGTCATAATATCAGTTCAAATTTTGGATTAGGCTGGTATACTTCTTATACGTACACAGCTCAAACTGATGCAAACGAACGTAACTTATTGTTTACATCACTGTATTACAATCTTTCTAAGCGACCAGCAATTAAAGCGGGTATCAATTATCAGTATATGGGATTCTCAAAGCAAGTGCCTACATTATACTTTAGTCCTTCTAAGTACCAGTCAGTAGAAGTTTTTGCAGAAGCAAGTGGAACCTTAGGAGTTCTTGATTACAGTTTAAATAGTGCCTTTGGTAAGCAGTTTGTTGAAAACGATACAGCGACTTCTCTTTTTAGAATAGAAGCGAGAGCTGGTATTAATCTAGCAAATAATCTTAGAGGTTCTGTCTATGGAAAGTATAGCAACATCGCTTCGGCAACGGCTTCTGGCTTTTCTTTTACAGAAGTAGGATTTCAAGTTTCTTGGAAAATTGGTAAAAGAGCATCAAAAGAAAACACTACTAAAAAAGCTTTATAGTTACGTATTTACCATTGGTCTATAGCAAAGCTCCACTCGTCTACGATGCTCGATTTAAGCTTTAATGTATCCCGATATTTGCATCAGAACAAAACAATAGAACAAAATGGAAACATCAAATTACAATAATTGCTTAGAAGTTATTTATAGAGCAGAAGAAGCTACAACAGAAAACACAATGACTGTTGTTTATAGAAAAATCAACAATTAATTAATAATCATTAAAAAAATATATTATGTCATTACAGATCACAACAACTCAAAATGAGATTGCATTAAAAGGAAATTTAACAGCAAATACAATCTTTCAAATTAAGAGATTTTGCACCACATTATTAGAACAGGAAGGTTCATTACATGTAAATCTTTCGGGATTAGATCAAGTTGATGTTTCTGCAGCGCTAATGTTACGCGACTTACAAATGGATGCTTATAACACCAATAAAGTTTTAACGGTAACAAATGGTGAGAATCAAAAAATATTAGGTGCATTTAGAATGCTAGATCATCAAGTGCTTCAGGCAGCAGCATAATTATTAAAATGATGTACGCACTTAAACACAGACTAGGCATAACCATCAAACCAGAGTTGCTATTTATTTTGAGCAGCTTTGTGGTAAATGGAGGTAACTATATTTATAATCTATTAATGGGTAGAATACTTGGCCCAGCAGCATTTGCAGACGTTGCCATCCTCATAACATTGTTGTTGGTTATTTCTTTTGTTGCCATGACGTTTCAAGTGGTCGTATCAAAATTTACTGTCGAGTTGAATACTTCGGAAATAGCCTCATTTAAAAAATGGGTGCTGCAACGTGCAACAGCAGTAGGTTTTATTTTAGGGGCTTTAACAATCTTATTCTCAAAAGAGCTGCAGTCGTTTTTTAATACTTCATCTTCAACAATGTTTCTTTTTTTCGGGATAGGGATTCCTGTTTATTTTATTACAAGCGTTCACCGTGGTAGTTTGCAAGGCGACACCAATTTTACAGCACTCTCAGGGTCCTATCAAATGGAAATGTGGGTGCGACTTATTGGGACCTTTGGGCTATTATTTTTATTAGGTCTTAAACCCATAGAGAGTGTTTCCATTGCTATCGCATTTTCTTTTGTCGCTGGATTATTTCCGTGGAGAAAAAGAGAAGGCACTAAAGTGGCAATGCCTAAATTGTCTACCGCCAATAAAAAATTAATTAAAAAGTTCTTTTTACTCACTGCATTTTACGAGTGCACCCAAATTATTTGCAATAACAGCGATATACTTTTAGTTAAACATTTTTTTGATGCAACAGAATCTGGCTTGTACGCTTCGTTAGCACTTATAGGTAGAGTGATATATTTTATTACTTGGATGTTTGTAATGTTGTTGTTGCCCAAAGTAGTTATGCTGAGAAAAGAAGGGCAAAAAACAAAACCACTTTTAATAAAATACGTAGGTTACATTTCTGTATTTGCATTGTGTACAACAGCACTCGCATTTTTGTTTCCTCAGACTGCAGTATCTCTTCTTTTTGGCGAAGCTTATATGAGTATAGCAAATTTACTAGGATGGTATGCGCTTGCTACATCTCTCTTTGCAATCTCTAATATTTTTGCCTATTACTTTCTTTCTCTAGATCAATATCTTCCCATTTTATTTTCGGGTATAATGGGAATAGCACAAGTGTTATTAGTGGTGTTTTTTCACGATAGTTTATTTCAAGTAGTGCTTATGCAAATAATCGCAATGGCGGTACTTCTCGTATTACAACTGGCGTATTTTTTTAAGTATGATGCTAAATAAACCGTTTGAGTATTAAATAACGGTTTTCAAATTTAATAGGTCTTTTTTATGTTACCAGGTTTGACCTTGTACCATAAAAAAGACTTTTTTGTTGTGGTGTATTCCTTCCAGTTTTAAAACAGAACAAAATATAAACATTGAACTCTCAATCCCTTAAAAATAGATAGTCTATAGATAAATTCCACTCGTCTATAGCAATCTGCCAACCATCGATTCTGCTCTATTTTAACCCCTTAACCTCCGCATCTTTGCAGTGTAAACAAACAATAACACTTAAAAATATAAAGATGAAATTAGGAATTGTAACAGCGTATCCACCAAGTAAAGTAACCTTAAATGAGTATGCTTTTCATTTAGTAAAAAACTTTAGAAAACAAGATCAAGTGTCTGAAATTATTTTATATACAGACGCAACAGAAGAAGAAGCAGCTATAAATTTTGAAGGACACGGTTGTAAAATAACGGTAAAACAATGCTGGAAATTTAATAGCTACACAAACGTGCTTTCTATAGATAAAGCGATCAGAGAAACACAACCAGATGCAGTTCTTTATAATCTTCAGTTTATGAAATTTGGAGATAAAAAGATAGCAGCTGCATTAGGTCTTTTCTCTCCTTGGATGACAAAATTAAAAGGAATTAAAACTACCGTATTATTGCATAACATACTAGAAATGGTAGATCTTTCTAGCGCTGGTTTTACGCAAAGTAAATTTAAAGCTAGAATCTTAAATGGTATAGGAAACGTTCTTACTCGTGTGATCTTAAAAGCAGATACAATTGCTGTAACGATGGAAAAATATGTGACAATACTACAAGACAAGTATAAAGCAGACAACATAACATTAATACCGCACGGTACATTTGAGATCCCAGCAGAGCCAACTTATAATTTAGATAAAGGACCTAAGCAGATTATGACTTTTGGAAAGTTTGGTACCTACAAAAAAATTGAAGCGATGATTGAGGCTGTTGCCATAGTGAGAAAAGAGACTAATGAAGAACTAGAGATTGTGATTGCAGGAACAGATAACCCTAACACACCAGGTTATTTAGCAGGTGTAGAAAAGCAATATGCAGATGTACCTAATTTAAGGTTTACGGGCTATGTAGAAGAAGAAGATGTGCCAGTACTATTTGGAGAAGCTGCAATGGTTGTTTTTCCGTACACTTCAACTACAGGAAGCTCTGGAGTATTGCACCAAGCAGGTAGTTTTGGTAAAGCCGTTGTTATGCCAGATCTTGGAGACTTAAGTTTATTAGTTAAAGAAGAAGGGTATGAGGGAGCATTTTTTGAACCAACGTGTACCAAGAGTCTTGCGTCTGCTATCAAAAAATTAGTTTTAGAGGATGACTATAGAAAAGCAATAGCAAAGAAAAATTATCAAGCTGCAACGGCATTACCTATGAGTGAGATCACAAGAAGATATATCAATACATTTAGAGAGATACAACTAGATACTACAGCTTATGAATTTGATGTAGCTGCTTAATTAGTGATCTAAAGATTTGAATAAATTATATGATTCTTTAGGTGTTCCTTCAAGGTCAATTAGCCCAAAGTGTTCTTGTTTGTTTTTACGCCAGGGATAGTTTCCTGCCACAGAAGAAGGGATGTTTTCAAAATCATATAAGGTCCAAAAAAGATAGTTTCGGCTATCTTTTTTTTGCATTTCTAAGAAGGTCTCGTAATAGGCGTGTTGGTCCTTTTCAGAATTGCCCAATACATTCCATAAACCAAAATCTGTAGACAGACCAAACTCTTGCAATACAATTGGTTTCTTGGTCTGTGCTTCAATACTATTAAAAGCCTCTGGCAAGGTCTCTAATGATTGATAATGATGAAAGCTTATATAGTCTACCGTGTTTACTAGATGAGTGGCAGCAACGGCAGTTGACCATCCTATGGTGGTTGGATGGATCGAGTCTATTTCTTTAATAGCGTGATTCATTTCTTGAAGCCAAGCAGTCACACGATGTTTGCTTCTAGACTCAAAATCTAAATCGGGCTCGTTTTTAATATCCCAGCTATGCAATGCTTTATGGTCTGCAACAGCGGCAACTATAGTTTGTGCGTGTAATTGTGTTCTTGACCAGTCTAAAACCGAGTAGTCACCATAAAAGTCAAAAAGCGTTACAATTACTTTAAGGTTATTAGCTTCAGCTATATCTAATAATTGCCTTAGTTTCTCAATTTTTGTTTCTGAAACAGTCGCACCCCCAAAATCTTCGTATCCGATAAATATGCGAATGCTTTCAAAACCTAATGAATTTATTTTTTGAAAATCGGAGTCTATTACCTCCAAAGAAAAAGAAGCATTAAAAGTATCCCAAGGACTGTCTTTAGGGTAATAATTAAGTCCTATTACGGGATCAAATTGTAAAATTTCAGTACTTGGTTCTATGGGTGTGCTAACATTAATTTTTTCTTGGTGTCTTATACGCCAGTAACCATCTTCAAGAAGCATAATAATCTTGTAGCTTGCTGTTTCCGTAGTTTCAAATTGAAAGATGTCATTTACATACGTTGCGCTGTAAGTTCTCACATCTGCATCTGTAAAGGTCACCATGTTACCATCTGCACTGTAAAAATCTAAGGTAATGTTGTGATTTAATGAGGTAGATTCTATTCTCGTTTTCTGTTTGGCATGGTGCGCTACAATGGCAATCAAATGCTCTTTTGCATTTTCTGTATACACATCTGCGATGCCTTGCGTGTCGACACCTCTTAAACTTTGTGCTCGCGTATACCACGCATCTAGGTAGTGTTGCTCTATTTTTTTAAGGGACGGCTGCTCCATAGGTCGCCCTTCGCTGTTAAGGGTGTTCCAGCTTACTTTTGGGGTGTAGTAGTTTTCTTTTGCAAGGTCTTTATGAAACATGCTTGCTCTATCTGCACCTGTGTTTAAGTAATTTAAAACCTGTGCAATACCAAAAAGGATAAAGCCATTGACAAGAACAAATCCGGCAATTATTAAAATTCTATATGTTACCTTATTCCCTTTCAATGGATGGTTTTTTTGAAATTCTTAGTGATTCCTAAAGCTGTTATTGTAACATCATATGTCGCATCAGGATAGAAGTCTTCGGAAATACTAAAACTTGCAAATCCGTCTTTTGAAGAAATTTGGTTTATCTCTTGCTTTCCGTTAATGAATAGTTCTACCACGGCACCATCTGGAATGAGTTGGCCTAAATAACTTTTAAGAGGCCCCACTGTAATTGTTCTATTGTTCTCAGAAAATTGTAGTTCAAATTCTTTTAAGATAGAGGTAAAGGCGATTGCTATTTCTTGTGAGTCTGCTAATCCTGGTATAGTAGCTTTTATTTTTAAAGTTGTTGGAGCGTCAGGATATAATAATTTTGCTGTCGCTGTACCATTAATAGTAGTGGCTGAGGTTCTTAAAATCTGGCCATTACTGTCTACTCCTGTAAATTGTACTAGCGTACCGTCTGTAATGATGTTATTATATGCGTCTCTCAGTATTGAGGTACTTAATGTGAGTATTTGATTACCATCTGCAAAAGGATGAGGTCGCTCATAAGAGATAACAAAGTCTTTAGGCTGGTTTGCAAAGACATCTATATTTAGCTCTCTTGATGCGCTATTCTCTAATAATGCTGTCGCAAAAATGCGGCCTTTCTTTTCTGGAGAAAAAATACGTTTCCAAGCAATTCGCTTATTAATTTTTAACGGAAAAGTCTCAGTGCTTGTCCCTCTTTGTTCATTTATAGTAACTGGAGTTTCATCAATAAGTAAATTGTCATAAATGTCTGTAGGTATAGTAACTAACATTGTAAAATCTTTACCGCCAGCAATAATACTAGGAGGTCCAACATACGTCTCGGCTATTTTGTTAATAGCGGTACTTGGTCGTATCTCAAAACTCCCAGAATCTAGTTTGTTACCTGCTACAATAAAGTCCCATTGTATCCAGCCAGACTTCTTTGATATAAAGTGGGGTAGGGTGAAGTTTATCGCTTCTTTGTTTGAATCTTTAAACAGTGTTATGATGCCATAAGAAGTAGAGAGTTGTAAAAAAGCTTCTGTTAGGTTTGTTGTATTTGTGTCCTCAATAGTAGCAGATAGAATAATAGTATCTCCTGCATTATAGCGGCTGCGATCTTCTATTATTTTACCAGTAAGCCCATCGCTATCCTGCTGCATTAAGTTGTTTTGGATGGTGTTAAACCCAATACAAATAATGAATAGTGGTAGTATTAACCAGATATGTTTGAATGCTTTTTTCATTTATTTAGGATTTCCTATATAACTATTCACTTGGATACTTATATAAGAGTAATTTTCATTCTCAACAGGAATGAGTGTTTGCATAGGCTTATTTAATGCTCTGTCTGGCACTATTTTGTTTGTTATATCTTCATTAGGCAATCCATTAATAAATACGTTTTTTAATGATGTGTTTAAAATGGTTCTAGGGTTATTGTTGCCTAGCGGGATTTTAAAAGTTACTTTTCTTTGTGGCCTTACACTCTCTGCAATGTAATTGCTTGTTACGTTTATTAGGTTTTTATTCTCATCATAATAGGAGATGAGTACTTGTGGTATTGTAGCATTTTGAATACCAGAATTAAAAAGTGTTCCTTCTATAAAACCTTCAGAAATCACGTTGTTTTGTATTGCAAGCCCATCATATAGATCTGTTGTGGCAACATTTGCTGATACCTGCAGATTAAAAGTTACTGGCTCCTCATCTAGAATAATTGATGTGAATTCTTCCGGGTCAAAAACTTCTGGTGGATTGGCATCAAAATTACTCCAGGCTATACCTTCAAAGTCAATTCTAAAATTAGATGATTCTTTAGCAAAGAGCTTGTGTTTAATAATATCTTTTGCGTTATAAGTTGCGAGTACACTATTGTCTTTAGCGTACAGTGTAGCTTTAATAGCAACATCTGCTGGGATAAAGTCTATATTTTGCAATGTACCAACAATAGTATATTCATCATTAGATTTAATTAGTTTTGCAGACAACACTTCTACCACGGGTTGTTTTAAAACATCTTCATGATAGGTCTTACCAGAAGTTACTCTTCGTCTTCCATGATTATAAAAAGTAGTATTGTTTTCAGAAAATAGCTGATCTGGTGGGATGTCTAGATCAATGTTTTGAGGTGTAATAAACCATTTGCTATCTATTTTTTTCACCTCTATAATTTCCTCCGTATTAAAAACCTTTAAAGGGGTGATCCACTTAGTAATTGCCTTAAGTTTTGCAACACTATCGTTTTCTTGTATTACCTCTGTGCTTATAGCATCTAGTTTTGCATAAGAACTAAGCAAGCCATCAGACACAGAAACTTCTAACATATACTGTGTCTTAGATTTTCCGCTTTCTGGATTAATAAAGGAATAGGCTTTTTCAAAATTTTTAAAATCTAGCGCGTCATAATATGCTTTCACTACATTGCTGCCCGTAAGTTGTGCCGTATTTTTTAAATAAAAAGTATATCCGCCAAAGGCAAATAGCACCATCATAATTAGTACCCAAAAATAAGAAGTGTAGAATACCCACTTGATGGGTTTTTTATATTCCTGCTCAAATGATAGGTAAGTAGCACTGTGTTTCGTTGTTCTTTTTAACTTACGTCTCCAGATAGCGCGTAAGTTTATGAGTAGTGCAAAAATAACAGTGCTTAATGGTACAATACCCCAAAGTAATTTTTGAAATAAAGGAACATTATCCTTGGGTAATACGTTAGGTAATGGGGTAACTCCAGCGCGTTCCCAAACCATAATTCCATTTTCTAATTGTTGCAAACGATGCCACCCAGAAAAGTATAGAATCGGGTCATAAAATTTATCATTAGAAAATATATATTTAAGATGGTATTTATCAGGAACCGTAAGAAACTGCTGTAAGGAACCAATGCCTTCTACTCCTCTAAACTTTGAGTTTTCCAATCTTTCTACAGCCTTAGAGGTAAGCTCTGGTAAGCGTCTTGCAGAGTGATAGTTGCCATCTACGGTCATAGCATTGGTCTGCGCAGAAAGCCAAGCCATCTGGTCGCCAAAACCTAAGGGTAAATACCTCCATTTATCATGGTCATCTTGATTTAAAAAATTAACAATAGGAAGCATATTAATTTCTTGTGGTTGTGCAGGTCTAAATTTACCAAGGCTTACGGTAAATAAAGCAATAAAGATAAATACACCCACTAAGAGCCCACCAGATATGCGATGCATAACGGGACCCCACTTTTCTTGAAGGTATATTTTTATGTCACCATCAGAAAAACGATATGCAAATTCCCCAAAAATGGGTAGAATAATAATCGATGCCCATAGTGTAAACCGATCTAGGGTTAGTATGTTAAATGCGTTTTCACCTAATATGGTAAGCGGTATTGAAGTTGTACCACCAGTTCCTAATAGGGTTAAAATGGCAAATGATATCCCAAAAAATAAATAACGTTTACTGAAAAATCTGTAAAATAAATACGGAAATAATAACAATAGTATTCCCCAGGGAATTAAAAAGAAGACCAAGCCAGAAGAGGTTACTTCTAGAAAATTATCTCGAGACCCGTGTGGTATAGGAACTTGAGTTATAGGGTTGTTTTTAGTATTTACCCAATAAGGAAGAATACAACCAATGATAAGAACAAGTGATCCTAAACCAAATGTGATGATACGTTTAAAGTGTTTAAAGAAATTAGCTAAGAATATCTTAAAAGTAACAGCTTTCATGCTGCCCGCATTTTCTTTTGAAGCATCCATTAATACCATCCCTATTAATGGGAAAATAAAAAAGACCATCCCAAATATAGGAGTAACGTGATGCGATGTAATCGTTACTGCTAGTAATGCAAAGGATGTAGTTAGGTATCTGCCCTTACCAGTTCTTAACCAGAGGTAAATTTCTGGTAATGCATGCAGCAGTACAGAGATACCTATAATACTGGGGAGCTGTCCAAAAATATGTAGTGTTTCAACAAAAGAACTCGAGAATACTGCTAAAATAGCCGCGTAGCCAGCTACTTTTCTATTAGCTGTTAAGAGTAATGCAAATCTATATACTCCGGTAATAAAGAGTATTACCCCAATTATGGCAACTGTGAACATACCAAACTTTAGGCCACCTATATATGAAAGAAGCGCAATGCTTTGATGTACAAGTGGCGGATATCCCATGACGGTAAATCCAGTATACCAACTATAGTTCCAGGGTTCAAACCAACTTTGAGAATAGTGTTCTGCAAAAAATAAGTGTATTAATGCATCATAGGTAGTCTCTAAGGTGAAGAAAATAGAAGCGCCATGAAATAGCAACCCTAAGAGTAGGGCTGTTATAAGGTATTTATTGGTCTTCTTTTCCATGAATAGTTAAAAGTACTTTATTGTTTCCTTCTGGTTCAAAGATACGGGTTTCGATTAATGGTCCATCTGTCGATGAACGGCATTCGTCTACACAAAATATTCACTCATCGAAGAATCAAAATTTGAGACCTTCAATCGTTATATGTTTGCAGTGTAAAACAATAACAATTTAAATTATTTAATTATGAAAACTGGAATTATTATCCCTTGTTACAACGAAGAAAAACGCCTTGATCAAGATGCATTTGTAAACTTTATTAAAGAAAACGAAGACTATCATTTATGCTTTGTTAATGATGGTAGTAAAGATAATACGGATGCTGTTTTAAGAGCTATGAAAAGTCAAGCTCCTAATGGTATTACAATAATAGATGTTAAAAAGAATATGGGTAAGGCTACAGCGGTGCGTGCAGGAGCTCGTTATTTATATAATGTGCCTAGTATTTCACAAGTAGGGTTTATGGACGCAGATTTATCTACAGACTTCAAAGACTTCAAAGATCTAGTAAAGACTTTGAAGTCTGATGATAATTTATCTGTTGTATTTGGATCACGTAATTCTGGTGGGGATGGTATAGAACGAAATGCTTTGAGGGGTTTATTCTCTAGAGTGATCAAAGCATTTATTCTTTCAATTCTGGGCTTACCTATACGTGATACACAATGTGGTGCAAAGGTGTTCTCTAAAGCAATTATTCCTGTTGTTTATGGAGAAGAGTTTATGACTAGATGGTTGTTTGATGTTGAGATATTTTTACGCTTAAAAGCATTTTTTGGAAAACAAAATGTTATGAATTTAATTCAAGAACAACCATTAATGAGATGGGTGCACGTAGACGACTCTAAACTAGGTTTAAAAGATTCACTAGTTATTCCTGCTAAATTATTTCAAATATGGACAAAATACAATGTAGTAGACAGTTTTAAGCTAGCTAGAGTTTCTGCAGAAATACCTTCATTATCGCTTCTAGAGCACAAAATATTTTCAATTGCGGCTTAATACTAATTCTTAAAAAACAAATACGATGAAAGCATATCCTATCAAATTCAATCCAATTCTTAAAGAAAAAGTATGGGGCGGTAACAAATTAAAAAATATACTTAACAAAGATTCAGCAAAGAATAACATAGGAGAAAGCTGGGAAATTTCTGGCGTGTCACAAAATATCTCTACGGTAAAGAATGGATGCTATAAAAATGAAACATTAAATAAATTGTTGTCATCTTACCAGGCAGAGTTTCTAGGAGCAGATAATTACAATGTGTTCGGAAATGATTTCCCCTTACTAATCAAATTTTTAGATGCAGAGACTAATCTTTCTGTACAAGTACATCCAGATGATACAATGGCAAAGGCGCACAATTCTTTTGGTAAAACAGAAATGTGGTATATTATGGATAGTGATGATGATGCAGAGATCATTATGGGGCTCAATAAAGATCAAGAAGATTTAGATGTTCTAAAAAATGTGACGGGACAGAATGTGTACGATGTTTTTAATTCTGAAAAAGTCCATAAAGGAGCTCATTATTTCATTCCGGCGGGTAAAGTTCACGCTATAGGTGCAGGTGTTTTAGCTGCAGAAATACAACAAACGTCAGATATTACTTATAGAGTTTACGATTGGGACAGAGTAGATGCTTCAGGAAATAGTAGAGATTTACATATACAAGAAGCTATGTTAGCAACAAAGCGATTTGATGAAGTAGCAACAACTACCCACGAATCTCCTGAAAACAACCTTGTTAATTGTGAGTTTTTTACCACTAATTTAATGAACGTAAAAGATGCATCAACAGTAAATTATGAAGCGCTAGACTCTTTTGTTATTTTTATGTGTGTAGAAGGTCAGGGTACATTAACCGTAAACAATCATAAAGAAACGATCATAAAAGGAGAAACAATACTTATCCCAGCGTGTGCTTCTAATGTAGCAATAACGGGTGATAATCTTCAATTATTAGAAGTATACATAAAGAACTAAAAGGCTACAATACGCTTTTTTGTTTCTTGTAAAAAGCAGTTGCTTGTTCTTGCATCAATTCTCTTGCAATCTTACGTTTATAATCATAGAGCTCTTGTTCTTCTGCAATGTCTGCATAGACTCTATTATTCACCTCCCTATCTGTAGTGACTAAAATGTCACGCTGCGCTTTTTGTTGTTCAACCCAAGATTTTACAGCACCTTCTTGCTCAGCAAGTTTAAGATCGTATGCACCTTTTGGAGATAATAACTTTGCGATTATAGGCGAAGTTTCAATCGCTAAGAATAATAAAAAAATGAAAAAGGAGGGCAGCCACGGCAATTTATCTAGCGCATTCACTCTCGCCATAAGACCATCAAAACCTTCTATAATAGGTTGTGTTTCTGCAACTTTTGCTTCATAGTCTGTTGCTATTGTTGCTATTTGCGTTTCTAAACCTGCTATCTTTTCATTGTTAGTAGTCTTGAGTTCCTTTAAAGCTGCAAGTTCTGCATCATGTTTGTCTCTTTTTTCTTTATAAACAGGTCCTTTTCCTAAACGCTCCGTTCCTGCCGTTCCTTCTGCTTCAGATATGTAGGTGTCGTATAACGCATTAACAGATGCTTCTTTTGTGAGTACTTCATCTTTGAGTGCAGCTATTTCCGAAGTTATGGCGGTTGTTGCTGGTGTAAATTGTAGGGCTAGTTGGTCTTTGTTATCTAGCGTCATTTCATTTTTTTCTGTGAGAAGGACTTGATTAATTTCCTTTTCAAAGATTTTCATCTCTAATGGTTTTGAGATCACAATAGCAATGATGACCGCTAGTAAGATTCGTGGTGATGCCTGGATTAGCTCGTCAAAAAAACTATCTCTTTTTTTGATAGTCGAAACGATAAAACGGTCTAAATTAAAAATAAGCAGACCCCAAATGAGACCAAAGAAAATAGCAGCAAAGTAACTGTCAAAGACTGTGTATAGTGCATATGATCCAGCGATGGTAGCCATTACCGCAGTAAAGAATACGGTCGCGCCTATACCTGCATATTTAGTGTTTTCTCCAGCAGAACATGCTTCTAAAATATCTGTGTCTGCCCCAGAGCAGAAAATAAAAAAGCGTTGTAACATAAATGTAAGATTTGATTGATGAGACTATTAGAACGCCAAAACTGTCAGAATGTTACATAAAAAAAGCCTTGATTTCTCAAGGCATTAATATTTGGGTATTTTGATTGTCGTTTTATTTTCTTCCCCAATCTTACTTATGATCTTCTACAGTAATCCCTTTTTTAGAAATATAAACCATAGGTGGTTTAGGATCGTTTAAGCGAGTTTGTATGTTTAAATCTGAATTTTCCTTTAATAAATTAATCGCCTTATCAGATGTGATTTTTTCATTTTCATAATGAAAAGTAGCGTTCCTCTTTGCCATAGCAATCACATGATCTAAAGGTTTTTCTGGACCAGGAGGTGGCGGTGAAGGAGGAACTGACAGATTTAGGGCCGCTGGCGCTAAAATATATGGTTCCTTTATCGAAGATTTTTTGGCAAGTTTTGTTTTTTGATATGCTGTATTTAGTTTTTTAATAAAATCTTCTGACACATTCTCCCTCTTAGCACTTACCCCATAAAATTTATATGCAGAGGCCGGCCAATCTTTAGTGTGTGTGTCCATAGCTTTTGCGAAGTTAGATAAGGATACTTTTTTTCCTTCTAAATAGATCGTTTCTCCATTCACATAAAGTACATAGCTATATTTATATTTATTTTTAATAGTACCCATATTAGATGGTGGCGGAGGTGGAGGTGGTATGTTTGATGCCTCACCCATTTTAACTTTAGGAGCCCCAGGAGGCAATGGTGGTGGTGGTGGTATAATACCAATCCCTCCATTTGCCTTAAAGAATTTTGTTTTTGTAAACTCTGCTTCTACTTTGTCTAAAAATGACTTAGGTGTACTCGCAATATATACATTGGGATGC
>CALIAF010000043.1 GCA_938041335.1 uncultured Ulvibacter sp.
ATCAATGACTAGGCTGCAATATGCTACCATACTGGTTTGTTTTCTAATGAATATTATTGATGGTGTAGATGTATTAGTGATATCTTATTGCGCCTCAGCGATTGCAAAATCATGGAGTTTAAGTCCTGAAGCTTTAGGGGCGGTATTTAGTTCTGGATTGGCTGGCATGACAGTCGGAGCTTTATTATTAGCTCCGTTCGCTGATAAGATGGGGCGTAAGAAAATGATATTACTTAGTGCTGTTTTAGTAGGCGTTAGTGTTTTTCTCACCGCTTATACAACGAATTTAAATCAGTTGATTTTACTGCGTTTTTTAAGTGGAATTGGTATTGGCAGCATCTTGGCAAGTACCGCTGCTTTAACAGCTGAATTTACCCCTAACAAGTCAAAAGATTTTTGGGTAAGCATGGTATTAGCTGGTTATCCGGTAGGCGCTGTAATTGCTGGTTTAGTTGCTGCATTAGTAGTTCCTTCGAGTGGCTGGCCAATGATGTTTAAATTAGCAGGGGTAGCTTCTTTAATATCCATTACTATAATTTATTTTTTCATGTCAGAGTCTATCGATTTTTATTTAAAAAAACAACCGAAATTAGCCTTAGAAAAGGCTAATAGTATTTTAGATAAAATGCACTTACCAAAGCTAATAGAACTTCCTGAAAAGCTACCAAAATCTGCTGCAATACCTGTTGGGAAATTAGTTTCTAAAGAATATAAACGCGCTACATTTCAAATCTGGACTGCGTTATTTTTCGCCTTTGGATGTTTGTATTTTCTCATTAGTTGGATTCCGAAATTGGCAGAAAGCACAGGCCTTTCCATGGAGTTGGCCATTTACGCTGGAACCGTTTTTAATATTGGAGCTTTTTTTGGAATTGCACTACAAGGATATTGTTCCTCTAAAATAGGACTGAAGAAAACCATTACCATATTCATGATAATAACCGCAATTTTGATGGCAATTTTCAAGCTCTTTATTGGCTCAGATTGGATTTTACTCCTTTTTGCGTTGATCGGTTTCACACTACAGGGTGGTTTCGTTGGCCTTTATGCGGTCGCTGCTAGAATGTATCCCACAGAATTTAGAACTACTGGTGTTGGCTGGGCCATTGGAGCAGGCAGGTTAGGCGGTGTAATTGGTCCTGCATTAGGCGGAATCTTAGTAGGCATGGGATTAAGTATGGCAACCAATTTTATGATATTTGCGGTTCCGGCAATGTTATCTGGTATTGTAACCTATTATATTTCTTCAAAAGAAATTTCCTAGAAAGCTACCGTGCTAATATTGACTTGGCAAACATCATTATAATTAAAAACGTATTTTTAAATAATAAACCTATAAGAAACTTCAATAAAAATGAAAAAATTAAATACCAACATGCTAAGCAAAATCATCGTAATGACTTTACTTCTGGTCGGAAGTATATCGTGTAAAGAGACTGCCAAAGACTCTTCTGAAAAAGAGGTCATTGCAGAAGAAAATACAAAAGAATCAAGTGATTCCAGATTTGGAGGACTTGCCCTATATACGGTACGCGATGCAATGGGTAAAGATGCAAAAACAACTTTAAAATCTGTTGCGGAAGCTGGTTACCAAAATATTGAAGCTGCGGGTTATGCTGACGGTAAGTACTACAATATGGCACCCAAAGATTTTAAGGCCTTTTTGATTGAATTAAACTTGAATCCAGTCAGTACACATCAGAGCGCTGTCACCCTAGATAATGCAGATGTAATGATGGCAGATGCAAAGACTGCTGGTTTTGAGTATTTTGTTGTGCCTATACCACCTATGGGCCTTTTTAAATACGATCAAGCAACTTCGAGCATGAGTATGACAGGAGGAGCAAAAAACTTAGCAGAAATATTGGATACTTTAGGAGAAAAAGCTCACGCTGCCGGACTCCAACTACTCTATCATAATCATGACTTTGAGTTTAAAAAGGATGCAGATGGTATTGTTCCCATTGACTACTTATTAGAAAATTGCAATCCGGAATGGGTAAATTTTCAAATGGATTTATTCTGGGTTACTAAAGCAGAAGCTGACCCATTAGCTTATTTTGAAAAGTACCCTGGTCGATTTAAAATGTGGCATGTTAAAGATATGGATGAGCAAGGAAGATTCGCTCCTGTTGGCCAAGGCACAATCGATTTCAATAAAATTCTAACACAAAAAGAAAAGTCAGGTATGAAATATTACTTGGTAGAACAAGACATGACTTTTGACAGTTTACAGCCTTTAGATGCAATCAAGATCAGTCACGAAGGTCTTAAGAAATTTGGTTTCGAATAGGCGTTTGTTTCGTAGGCCATTATTCATAAAATCAATTCCATGATGAATAGGTTTATTTATCCAGTAAAGGTGTCCTTAAGGACACCTTTACTGGATATTACAGCATGCTATACACTACCTTAAGTAGTTTGTAACTGCAAGTAACTTTTCAGTCAATCAATTAAAAAAAAAGAGACTGTCAATGCTAAAGTGTTAGTTAGATAGTAGTTCTTCAATCTCTAATTTTTTAATATACTCCCATAACTCTTCGGCATTAATATTCACTCCTGAAGCCTCTACAAACATTCTATCTCCAAATTTGTACAATAGTTTTGTGACTTTTTCTCTTTCACTATATTGAGCCACATAGGGTTTTATATCCTTTTCATCTTTACCATCATTTTCCATTGCATACGCAAAATCTATCA
>CALIAF010000044.1 GCA_938041335.1 uncultured Ulvibacter sp.
AAGTAGTTTTGATGTAGCTGCAAAAATAGGACTTGGTTTTGCAAGCATTATTGATGAAAATCAAATGTATACCATTTCAATAGAGAATATTCAAGGGCCAAATATTGAAAACGAAACCGTGTATTTGATAGACAAAATTACAGGTGTGATGACAAACCTTAGTGAGTCAGATTATATGTTTACAAGTGCTAAAACAGAAGTAAATGATCGTTTTATAGTTCAGTTTACAGATAGAAATGTGTTGAATACTACCGATAGTGAGATAGAGGTAATTACGCTATATCCTAATCCAACTGATGGGATACTGTATGTGAGTTCTCCGCAATCAACAATTTCAGGTGTTACTATTAAAGACATTCAAGGAAGATTGATTCATGCTATGGATGATCAAGGTCAAAATAACTTGGTTTTAGATGTGTCAAGTTTAAAATCTGCTGTATATTTTGTGACTGTCCAGACAGAGCAGGGTATTATAGTAGAGCAGATAATAAAGAAATAATATTTCTAAAATATCAGCTATTAAAAAGCACTCTCTTTAGTTTTAGATTAATTTTTGTTATATTTTTAAAATTCTGCCAATTATAAATGGTGCAGTTGCGTGTGTGGTTTTAAGCAAAAGAGTAAGATTACACGATAAAAAGTATTATTTAAGCTTTACCCAAATTTTAACCTATTTTAGATTATGAAAAAATTCATACAACTTTCGCTATTCTTCATAGGAAGTATTTTATTACTTCTAGCTGCTGTACATTTTTATAAAACAGATCAATCAAATCTAGCAATAGAGGAAAACACGGTGAACTCGGAAATCTCTAAAGAAGATGCGAACCAAATGATCAAAGAACAAGCGGTATCATTTATATCTCCGTATATAGAAAAATCACTAATGGACGCTATTGAAGCAACTAAATTTGATCCTGATAATTTTGTTGGGTTTCCTGCAACTTGTTTTGCGCCAGGCACTGATAAAGCAGTAATTGATGATTTTTACAAAAATAGGGAAGCCATACGGAATAGCCTAGCGCCATCTGGGACAAACCAAGATTCTAGATTTAATCTAGGTGGTCGCTGGAGTGCAACGGCTTCAAACGGTGCAGGTCTTGGGCAAGGAGATCTTACCACGCTTACCTGGAGTTATGTGCCAGATAACACGCAAATAACAAGTGGTTGTGGAGTCTCTGGCGAATCTAATGATAATAGTGATTTTATTGCATTCTTTAACGGTATTTATGGTGGACCTACTACAGCTGGAGATTTTACAACAGCGCCTTGGCACCAGCTTTTTATAGACATGTTTAATTCTTGGTCTAATGCGAGTGGTTTAATTTTCGTTTATGAGCCTAATGATGATGGTGTAGCTATTAATGCCACCGCAAATCAAGGTGATTTAGGGGTAAGAGGAGATTTTAGAATCTCGGGTCACGCACTTGACGGAAATAGTGGTGTTTTGGCATGTAATTATTTCCCATCATCTGGTGGAGATATGATAATAGATACAGCAGATAATTTTTATTCGAATAACCCAAATATAGGAACAACAAATGTTTTGACCCATGAAATAGGACATGGTTTAGGTATTGCTCACGTATGTCCAATAGAAGAAACTAAATTAATGGAACCTTTTGTGACGTTTGCTTTTTCAGGGCCTCAAGAAGATGATGTATTAGCTACTAATAGGCATTATGGAGATCCGGAAGGTAATAATGGCAGTTCTGGTAATGCGTCTTTTTTAGGTGCTACTAGCAATCCAGCATCGTATTCAAAATTACAACGCAGTATTGACGACAACTCCGATATAGATTATTTTTCTTTTACCATAAGTGAATCAACGATACTTGCGGCTGCGCTTGTCCCAACTGGGACTACTTATTTAGATGGTGTTCAAAACAATGATGGTTCTTGTTCAGTGGGTAGTTTATTTAATGCGCTAACCGTTGCAGACTTAAGAGTAGAGATTTTAGGAACTGACGGAGTAAGTGTTATCGCTGCTGGTGATGTTAACGCTGCTGGAATAAGTGAAAATCTAGCGGGTGTAGGTTTGCCTAACCCAGGAACATATTATGTACGAGTTAGACAACAAGGGGGAGCGGTAAATAATGTCCAAATGTATGATCTAAATGTTTCTCTCGAAGCTGGTGAAGTAGAGGATAATGATGTAGCTGTAACTGCAATTTTAGCTCCTTCAGAATTTGAAACAGGACTTACAAATGCGGAGCAAATTGAAATCACGCTGTCTAATTTAGGGGCTGTTGCTCAAGCTAATATACCTTATGAAGTAACAGTGCTTGGAGTAGTGGTTGCAACAGAAACCTATGTTCCAAGTATACCAAGTGGTACATCGGTTAATATTACGGTGTCCACAACGGTAGATTTATCTGCAATTGACACCTATGTAATATGCGCTAAAACAGTATTGACTAACGATGAAAATACGGGCAATGATGAAACTTGTAAAACGGTAGTACATCTTAATACATATTGTATTCCTACAACTACTAATGGGTGTACAGTAGATGGAATTAAACAATTTGTTTTAGAAGATATCAATGTTGATAATGGAGCTTCTGGTTGTAATACAGACGCGGGTGCTCCAGCAGGATATGCAGATCGAACCAGTTTTAGCACAGATCTCGACAGAAGGGACGGCTCGAATGTGTATACATTACAAGCTTCTACGCTTTATGCTCAAGAACGTTTAAAAGTATGGATAGATTATAATCAAGATGGCGATTTTGACGATGATGGCGAAGAGGAAATTAATGAAGTATTTACCATTACTAATGGAACTTTAGATAATTTCACATTGACCATAAATACAGATGCACTATTAGGTAGTACGGTTCTAAGAGCAAGAGCATTTGACTCTGATGTTGATCCTATTAATACAGGGCCGTGTGATGATATTACTTGGGGAGAAACTCAAGATTACCTCATTAATATAATAGATCCAGATGTAGTTTGCCAGGGAGTAACAAAAACATGGAATGGCTCATGGTCTCCTGCTGGAGTACCTAATCCAACAAATGCAGTGATCATTGAAGCTGCTTTTTCAGGTAACTTAGAAGCCTGCACACTTAGTATAGAAAATAATGCAACGGTAACAGTGCCTGCAGGTAACTACATTCGTGTTCAAGGGGATATTACTGTAGCTTCTGGTGCTTCTTTACTTGTAGCACATCAAGGTAGTGTTGTACAAGTTAATGATGATGCAGTTACTATAAATAATGGTACGATTAACGTGTCTACAGAAACATTAGAGTTAAAGCCAAGAGACTTTGTTGCCTTTGGTAGCCCAATGTCTGGAGCAACACGAGAAGGTGATTTAGCCCCTGTGCATAGAGTTTTTGAGCATATTACT
>CALIAF010000045.1 GCA_938041335.1 uncultured Ulvibacter sp.
TGTTTTACGTAATCGAAATTTTCAAAACTTAAAATTCCGCAGGCAACATCCACTTAAGGATTATATAGTAGATTTTTATTGCGACGAACTTGAATTAATCATTGAGCTTGACGGTGAATATCACAATACAAAAGAACAGAAAGCAAAAGATGAAAACAGAGATTTTCATTTAACTTTTTTAGGATATCGTGTGTTGCGTTACTCAAACAAATTGGTGTTTAATAGTTTAGAATCCATACTTAGTGATATTGATTTAAAGAAATCTCAAACTTCTGCACATTTTAAAAGAACAAAAGCAAAAACATTAGAAGATTTAAAAACACCTTCCGAATCTACTCCCTCTCAGTGGGAGAGGGTTGGGGTGAGGGAAAGCGAGAAGGCAAACGAAAAAGACACTATTAAAATCCTCTCCACAAAAAAATTAAAACCCAATCAAAGAGATTTACTCTTAGGTCAAGGTTTTTCTCTTGTGGATTATAATGCCATCGAGATTAAATTTTTAGATTTTGAAATGCCTAATGAAGTTGAAAATGTGATATTCACAAGTCAAAATGGAATAAAAGGGTTTTTAAATACTTCACAATCTACTCCCTTCTCAGTGGGAGAAGGGCTGGGGATGAGGGTTTTCTGCGTAGGCCAAAAAACAAAAGCACTATTAGAAAAAAATGGACTAAAAGTGGTTAAAATGTCTAAAAACTCAGCAGCATTGGGAAGTTTCATAGCTGATAATTATAAAAACGAGTCATTCCATTATTTCTGTGGAGAACAACGCAGACAAGAATTGCCAAATATGCTAAAAGCTTTAAAAATTAACGTTTCTGAGGTAAAAACATATAAAACAATCCTAAAACCACAAAAATTTGTTCAAAAATGGAATGGAATTCTATTTTATAGCCCAAGTGGTGTTGAGAGTTATTTTGTTGGTAATCTGAAAGGGGTAGAAGCGATTCCGCAACAAGCGCGGAATGACAGTCCGTTGACAATTTGTATTGGAGAAACAACAGCAGAAGCGGCGAGAAAATATTTTAAGAATATAGTTGTAGCCAACTCAACAACAATAGAAAGTGTAATTTCAAAAGCAGTTAAAACATTAAAGAAATAAATTGTCAGTCTGAGCTTCGCCTGCACTGAGCTTGTCGAAGTGTCGAAGATCCAGCAGAGTGAGTCCTTAGACAAGCTCAGGGTGACAAAAAAGAAAAAACATGAGCAACAACATTAAAAACGACCTATTCCTCCGCGCCTTAAAAGGCGAAACGGTAGACCGTCCTCCTGTATGGATGATGCGTCAAGCAGGAAGATACTTGCCAGAATTTATGGAAATCAAAGCCAAGTATGACTTCTTTACGCGGTGTCAAACACCAGAACTTGCGAGCGAAATAACAGTACAGCCTATTAGAAGATACGGTATGGATGCTGCTATTTTATTCTGTGATATTCTAGTGATCCCTCAAGCTATGAATATTCATGTAGAGATGAAGCCTAATATTGGGCCTTGGTTACCTGACCCTATTCGCACTCATAAAGATCTTGATCGTGTGATTGTTCCAGACATACATGATACTTTAGGGTATGTGATGGATGCCATAAAAATGACAAAAGAAAAACTAAATGACGATATTCCATTAATTGGTTTTGCAGGGAGCCCCTGGACCATTTTATGCTATTGTGTACAAGGTCAAGGAAGTAAAAATTTTGACAAAGCAAAAGAGTTTTGTTTTACACAACCTGTTGCAGCACACGAATTACTGCAGAAAATTACAGATACTACCATACTGTATTTAAAGGAAAAAGTAAAAGCGGGTGTCAACGCAGTACAACTCTTTGATAGTTGGGGTGGAATGCTCTCTCCAGTAGATTATCAAGAGTTTTCTTGGAACTACATGCAACAGATAATAGATGCTTTAAAAGATGACGCTCCGGTAATTGCATTTGGCAAAGGATGTTGGTTTGCACTTGATGAGATGGCAAAGAGTGGAGCAAGCGCGCTAGGTATTGATTGGACATGTTCTCCCAGAAATGCACGATATTTAACAGGTGGCAATATTACATTGCAAGGTAATTTTGATCCAACAAGACTGTTTAGCCCTCCTGCAGAAATCAAAAAAATGGTAAAGCAGATGATTGATGACTTCGGAAAAGACAAGTACATTGTAAACTTGGGTCATGGAATTTTACCCAATATACCAACAGAAAATGCAGGTGCATTTATTGAAGCCGTTAAAGAATATAAAGCAGAGTCTTGAAACTCTGGGCGCGCATAAGACGTTTGAGTATCCCTCAACTCTGGAAGCTTTCATTGTTATTTTTGAAACATCCCTTGTTGGTTTTTCCAACACTGCGCGCGACAAAACGAACCTTTTTGATATGTGATATACACTTTAAAAGTATGCATCATAAGGCAACTGTCGCTAATGCTTTTAGACATGTATTATGGAATGTCTTAATTTGTCATTATTCGTATAAAAGAACCAAAAACAAGCAAAAAAGTGTGTTTTGGGCTCAAAAAGTAAGCGATTTATATGAAAAAGTGACTCAAAATGGATCACTTGACAAAGCGATGGACTTGCATAATAATGCCGTTGGTCGTATCAACTTTTTAAACCTTTTGGACAAAAACGAAGAAGAAATAGTTGATTCTACGCTAAATATGACAAGAAATGCACAAAAAGTAAGTAAAAATGAAGAAATGAAGCATTTTTACAATAAAATGGTATTTATAGAAGATTAAAATCAATATAATTGTTGAACTCAACCTGACCAAGGTTGCTTGATTTATTATTTGACCATCCTCTTCTAAAGTTTAGGGATTGGGAGGTAGGTTAAAAATAGTAACTATGATTAAAAACATCTTTAGAGGAATAAAAGCATATGCTGGCACTTTTAAGTTAATCAGTGACTTAAAGCTTTGGAAATATTTTGGTGTTCCCGTTCTTATTAGCTTACTCACAGCGGCAATAATTGGGCTCTTGGCCTGGGGACTTAGCGATAATATTGCAAACCTCATAGACAAAGTGTGGTTCTGGGAATGGGGAGCAGAGACCTTCCATAGTATTGGCGAAGTTATTGGCGCACTCTTTATAGTTGCTATTGGTCTTATTTTATACAAACACATTTTAATGGCACTTAGTGCTCCATTTATGAGTCCTGTTTCAGAAAAAATAGAAGACCATCTTTTAGGTGTAAAACATGTGCATCGTGACACCTCAAATCGCGCACAATTATGGCGAGCGGTGCGTATTAATGTCCGTAATTTATTAATGGAGCTATTGTTTACTATCCCGCTAATCATACTCAGTTTTATACCTGTTTTAAACATTGTTACCACCATTTTTATCTTTTTAATTCAATCGTATTATGCTGGTTTCGGAAACATGGATTACACATTAGAACGTCATTTTAAATATGATGAAAGCACTAAATTTGTGCGCACACATAGTGGTATTGCCATAGGTAATGGTATTGTATTTATGGCTATGTTATTTATTCCAGTTGTCGGGATTATCCTAGTTTTACCACTTTCCGTTACTGCGTCTACTCGAGAAACGGTGCGTTTACTTAAAGAGAGTGATAGATTAAAAGTAGCTGTTAATGCTTCAGAAATTATTGCAAATGATTAAATGTTCTGGTTTTCATATTGCCCCTTTAAAAATAGAAGATGCGAGATCATTAACTCAAATGATGCAGCGCAATAGCGACTCATTTTCTAGTTATTTTCCTTTAACACTTGCAGCTACAAATACAGAAGAAAAAGCAATAAATTTTATCCTTGATATTAGTCAAAAGACAAAATTAAAAGAGGTATTCCTTTTTGGCCTTTTTATAGAAAAGGAGGTTGTTGGACTTGTTTATATTAAAGATATTAATTGGTCAATAGAAGAGGGAGAATTTGCTTACTGCATTGGTAAAAAGTATTCTGGCAATGGATGGATCACAGAGGCTGTTAACATCTTATCATCTCTTGCATTTATAGAATTGGGTTTTGAAAGATTAAAAATTATCGTTTATAAAGCTAATATGCCAAGCGTAAGAGTGGCAGAAAAATGTGGATTCACTTTTATTGAAACTTTAGAAAACGAATACACGCCGCCCGGAGGCGAGCCTATGGATATGGAACTTTATTTGCTTAAAAAATGAAAGAACAATTTGTAACATATATTCGCAATCTGCAAAACACCATTACTTCGCGCTTAGAAGAAATTGATGGAAAATCAACTTTTAAAGAAGACATCTGGAATCGTCCAGAAGGTGGAGGAGGCCGCACGCGTGTTATTGAAAACGGTGCTATCTTTGAAAAAGGTGGTGTTAATATTAGCGAGGTACACGGTAAATTGCCAGATAGTATGCAGCACTATTTTGGTGTAAAAGATGCAGATTTTTTTGCCTGCGGTCTTAGTCTAGTTTTACATCCTACAAATCCAATGATTCCAACAGTACACGCAAACTGGCGTTACTTTGAGATGTATAATCAAGCTGGTGAGATCGTAGACCAATGGTTTGGTGGTGGTCAAGATTTAACACCCTATTATTTGTTTGACGAAGATGCTAGGCATTTTCATCAAACTTGTAAAACCGCTTGTGATAAACACAACACATCTTTCTACCCAAAATACAAAGCACGTTGTGATGAATACTTTTACAATGCGCACCGAAATGAAGGTCGTGGTATAGGTGGCCTTTTCTTTGATTACTGTAAAGTTTTAGAAGAAACAAGTATGCAAGATTGGTTTAACTTTGTTACAGAAGTTGGTAATAGTTTTCTTGATGCCTACTGTCCTATTGTAGAAAAAAGAATGCAACTGCCATTTACAAAAACACAAAAAGATTGGCAAGAAATACGTCGCGGACGTTATGTAGAGTTTAACTTAGTGCACGACAAAGGAACCCTTTTTGGGCTGCGTACCAACGGAAGAATAGAGAGTATTTTGATGAGTTTGCCGCCTAAAGTACAATGGGTGTATGCCCATAATCCCGAGGAAGGGAGTGAAGAAGATCGATTGCTGAAAGTACTCAAGGAGCCTAAAGATTGGGTTTTACTTTAATATATTTACCTAAACTTAGATCCATGTTAGATAGTCTATTACAAGCGCTTCAATTTTCACCAGATAATCTACCGTTAAAATTACAGGTAGCCAAATTATATCTGCAACAGGGTGATTTTGTTAATGCCGAGTTACATCTTATTCAAATTATTGACTTATCGCCCCGGCATATAGACGCAAAATTTGAATTAGCAAATTGTTTCTACAAACAAAACAAAATACCTGCCGCCGAAGTTTTACTTGAAGAAATCACTCAAAACTCGAGTAACATACCTCATCTAGAATTACTGTGTTATTGCCAGATAGATCAAAAGCATTTTGCTGAGGCGCAAGAAACGTATCAACAAATATTGGAAATAGAACCCAGCTATACCAATGAAAGTTTTGATACTTCTTTAAAGGTTATGCCTTCACAACAAAGTGAATCTTTTGTGGACCAAGATGGGCTATCCTTCTTAAAAAAACCAAATTCTAGTTTTGACCAAGTGGGAGGAATGGAAGAAGTAAAAAAAGAAATTTCTCTTAAAATAATTAAACCTCTTGAGCATAAAGATTTATATAAAGCCTACGGGAAAAAGATAGGTGGCGGTATTTTACTTTATGGTCCACCTGGCTGTGGTAAAACTTTAATGGCTAGAGCCACAGCAGGAGAAATCAAGGCAAATTTTATAAGTGTTGGTATTAATGATATTTTAGATATGTGGATTGGGAGCAGTGAACGCAACCTCCACGAGATTTTTGAGACTGCCCGTAAAAACACCCCTTGTGTTATTTTTATTGATGAGATCGATGCCCTTGGTGCAAATAGAACGGATATGAATAAAACAGCTGGGCGCACTGTAATCAATCAGTTTTTAGCAGAGTTAGATGGCTTAGACGCTGATAACGATGGTATTTTAATATTAGGTGCAACTAATGCTCCCTGGTATCTTGATCCAGCATTTAGAAGACCTGGACGTTTTGATCGAATCATTTTTGTTGCCCCACCTGATGATGAGGCAAAAGCTGCTATTTTTAGAATTCACTTGGCAAATAAGCCCACCGAAGTAATAGATTATCTCGCATTAGCAAAAGCTGCAAAAGAGTTTTCTGGAGCAGATATTCAAGCAGTAATTGACAAGGCAATTGAAGTAAAATTAGAAGCCTCTTTTAAAGACGGTATCCCAAAACCTTTAACAACAAAAGACTTTTTAAAAGCGATCAAAAAAACAAAGCCAAGCACTAAAGAGTGGTTTGGTTCGGCAAAAAATTACGCCTTGTATGCGAACGACAGTGGTCTTTATGACGAAATACTAACCTATTTGAAAATTAAGAAATAATGGAGTCTCCTAATCAACAACGTGGGGTACAATTATTTGAACTTGGTAGATTTGAGGAGGCAAAGAAATACTTGTCTCTAGAACAAGATGCTGAAAGCAAATATTATCTTGCTTACTGCCATTTTAGTCTTAATGAGATTGAAAAGGCCCAAGCAATTGCAAACCAATTACTTTCTGAAACTCCAGATGATCCAGATATTTTTTATTTAAAAGCTCGTATCGCCTATCAAATTGACAACTATACTGAAGCCTTGGATTTTATTAATGAGGCCATTTCAATTTTTCCGTATAACGCCAATTATTTTGGAATGAAGGGGGCATTAATATTTCAGAAAAAAGAATTTAAAGAAGCACTTCATTTTGTAGATGAAGGCTTGCGTATAGAACCTCAAAACAGATACTGTCTTAATCTACGTGCGCAACTACTCACAAAGTTAAAGCAGAAAGAAGCCGCCTCGCAAACGGTGGAACATCTGTTACAAAACAATCCTGAAGACAGTAACTCACACGCCAGTGTGGGCTGGGTAGCTTTAGAAAACGGCGAAACAGAAAAAGCATTGCATCATTTTAAGCAGGCATTACAATTTGAACCTAATAATCAGTATGCTCGTGAAGGAATGAGTACAGCGTTAAAATCTAAAAATTTACTCTATAAATGGTATCTAAAATATGAATTTTGGATGGCTAATAAAAGTTCTAAAAACCAATGGGTCTTTATTATTGGAATCTTTGTCGCGTATCGCCTAGGTATAAAATTTTTGAGCGCATCGGGTATGGAATATCTTGTCGCGCCTCTTATAATTGCCTACCTCGTTTTTGCCTTAGGGGGCTGGTTAATGGAATCTTTAAGTAATGCTATTCTCAACTTTGATAGTTACGGCAAATATTTACTTAGCGATGACGAACAAAAAAGTGGTTGGACGTTCTTAGTGCTTTTTGCGATAGGGATTACATCAATTACAACGTTTTACGCCACTAGCAAAGATTATTTTTTGTTGCTTGCTGTCACATTTTTCTGTGCACTATTACCATTGCCTCGTGCATTTTTACAATATTCTAAACGATCTAAACTATTTGGCTTAAGTTATGGTAGTTTAATGCTTGCAGTAGGTGTTTTTGGGGTGTTCATTGTGCCAAACGTCTATACCGTTGGGTTGGGTGTTTTTATTTTATTTATTGGCTTTACCTGGATAGGTAATTTGGTTAAATAAAATATTCTAGAGGCTAAAAGGACTTCTAAAATAATAACTAATAGGGCAAACAACAATTTGTAAGTTGTCCGTTTTTAAAAATACGGAGCCCGTAAAATTGCATATAGTATGTGGAAATTATTTAAACGCGTTTTCTTAATTATTAACTTAAAAACGCTCCTTATTACGGCATTAGCAATCATCTCTACAATGGTCTGCTTGAAATATCATATTAAAGCAGATTTTCCTTTAACACTCATAAGTACGGCTATTGTTTTTCCTATTGTTTTCTCCATTGGAGGAGCCTATAAACGAAGAGAAGTTGCATTAGATGAGTATGGCTCAATTAAAGCACATGGGAGAGCACTTTATTTTGCAGTAAGTGATTGGTTAGAAAACCCGCCACAAGAACTCAAGGACGATTTAAAAATCAAATTAGGGAACCTGCTTACTTCATGCAAAGAGGCTTTTAGTAGGCCTGTAGAAGAACTAGAACAAACCGAAAAAGAAGTCTACCAAAGTTTTAAGCAACTCTCCTTATTTATTAAAGACATGAGAGCACATGGTTTACCTTCGGGAGAAGCCTCAAGGTCTAATCAGTTTTTGAGCAAAATGATGATCTCTTTTGAGCGTGTAAAACATATTTATCAATATAGAACTCCAAGAACGTTACGAACCTATAGCGATATTTTTATCGTGATTTTACCTATTGTTTATGGGCCACATTTTGCAGAAAACGCCACGAGTTTTAATTTTGGATTGCAGTTTGCGGTGCCTATTTTATTTAGTGTAATTTTAGTCGCATTAGATAACATTCAAGCACATCTAGAAAACCCATTTGACCAACAAGGAGAAGATGACATTTATATTAACTCTGATAAGTTTATTAGAAATTTAGAATAATAAATTATGTACCCACTAAGAAGAAACAGAAGGTTAAGAACCACCGAAGCCATGCGAAGTTTAGTTAGAGAAACAATCGTTTCTCCTAACGACTTTATAGTACCTATATTTATTGTGGAAGGCAAAGGTATTAAAGAAGAAATAGCATCGATGCCCAACTACTATCGTTTCAGCCTTGATATGATAAAACCAGAAATAATAGAACTTTGGTCTTTAGGATTAAAAAGTGTCCTGCTTTTTGTAAAAGTACCTGATCATTTAAAAGATAATCAAGGCAAAGAGGCACTACAAGCGAATGGGTTGATGCAGCGAGCTATAAAAATGGTCAAGGATACTTGTCCAGAAATGATTGTTATGACAGATGTTGCGCTAGACCCTTATTCTAAATACGGACACGACGGTATGATAGCAAACGGCGAGATCGTAAACGATCTAACAAACGATTTTCTCGCAAAAATGGGGCTAAGTCACGCTCAAGCGGGAGCAGATATTGTTGCTCCAAGCGATATGATGGACGGCCGTATTCTAGCGATGCGCACCTTGCTTGAAAAAGAAGGGTTTCATAACACAGGAATCATGAGTTACAGTGCTAAATATGCCTCTTCATTTTATGGCCCATTTAGAGATGCCCTAGATAGTGCTCCTGTAGACCTGCAAAATATCCCTAAAGATAAAAAAACGTACCAGATGGATCCTGCAAATAGAATAGAAGCCGTGAAAGAAACCTTAATGGATATCGACGAAGGTGCAGACATCGTGATGGTAAAACCAGGACTGTGTTATCTGGACATTGTTAGAGACATTCGCGAAGTGGTAGACGTTCCCGTTGCAGTATATCAAGTAAGCGGTGAGTATGCCATGTTAAAAGCAGCCGCAGAAAAAGGCTGGCTAGATCATGATGCTGTAATGATGGAACAGATATTGAGTATTAAAAGAGCAGGAGCCACAATGATAGCAAGTTATTTTGCAAAAGATGTGGTAAAGTTACTATCTTAAAAAAATGATTATGAAATTATCCCTTTTCCTATTTCTCCTTATAGCAAGTTTTTCTTCGGAAATAGTTGCTCAAGAACCTCCCCAATCCATTCAGATTAATAGCCAAACGATAATTAAAGATCCAAAGGGAAACACGGTTGAATTTTCAATTTTCATGAGCTTGATGGATAGCAAAGAATGGACCATTGAACCTAGGGTGGCTGCTAATGGAGCACAGTATATTCAGTTAATAAAGCTTTCTGAGGCAGAACAAAGCTCTATGGTTGCCATGCAAGCACAAGAATCTAAAAAATTTAATGGCATCACCATTCCTTATTTTAACTTAATAGATCGGGACGGAAACGTAATCAAAACGGACAATACCCTTGGAAAAGTAGTCGTGTTTAATTTCTGGTTTGCTAGCTGCCCTCCTTGTATTAAAGAAATACCTGAATTGAACGAGGTGTATAAGAAGTATAAAGACAATGAAGACATTGTCTTTGCTGCCATCACCTTTGAGAAAGAAGAAAAGATTGTAAAATTTCAAAACAAATTCGATTTAAAATATCCTATTGTGGCCCAACAAGGATCTTTTAGTCAAGAAATTTCAAGAGGTGCCTACCCTACAAACGTTATTATTAAACGCGATGGGACCGTTCAAGAATATATCTCTGGCGGTATGGTTGGTATTGGCTTACAGATAGAAGCAGCCATTGAAGCAGCGTTAAATTAAAACCTATAATTGATTTTATGTGTAACTTCGAAAATATGAAACAATTACTTATTGTACTTTTTATTAGCATTTCAGCAACAACTATGGCACAACAAACTACGGCAAAAACAGCTTGGCTTGAAAAATGGGATAACTCTAAAGAGTACCTCATCGGGATTGCCGAGGCGATGCCAGAAGCGTATTATGAGTTTAAACCTACCGATCGTCAAATGACTTTTAAAGAGCAATTATTGCATATAAAAGGAAACATGGACTGGTTAAGCACTACTTATTTTAGTGAAAACGAATTTAAAAGAACTACAGAAGAGCAACCCAAAACTAAAAAAGAAGTCATTTATTTACTTGAGTTGGCTTTTCAAAAAGCATATCATATTATTGAAACCACTAATGAAGTAGATTTTTCAATTATGGTAGATTTTTTTGCAGGACCAAAAAGCAAGATTCAAATTCTCAATTTATTACAGGATCACGTATCTCATCATCGAGGGCAATTAATTGTATATTTAAACTTAAAAGAAGTGGAACCGCCTAAGTTTATAGGCTGGTAGCATATATACGCTGCCAGGATTTGCAAAAAAAGGACAATTAGATCCACGACCGCGGCGTTGCAGCTACCCGATTTAAGATAGTTCCTGTTTATGATCTATCGTGGGTCGTGCAATGAACGCAGCGAATGGTCTTGGGTCAAAACGCCATTGCGCTTGCAAAATTTAAAATATCTTTAATGTTCTAAATATTAGCAATGTCTTACCTTGCAAAAAAAATCAATAAATGAGCACACTAATTTTTTACGCAGTACTCTCTATTTTCTTTTCATTTCTATGTTCCATTCTTGAAGCGGCTCTTTTAAGCTTCACACCTACCTTCATAAAATTGAAAAGGAATGAAGGAAAAGCATATGCTAATACACTCGCCACGCTTAAAAAAGATATCGATCAGCCATTAATAGCTATTCTTACTATTAACACTATTGCACATACTGTTGGAGCTATTTTAGTTGGAAATGAAGCTGGTAAACTTGCCATGGAAGGAGGCTATGACATAACATTTGTAGGCTTCAACTTTGTAGCAATTGTTTCGGCAATAATGACTTTATTGATTTTAATACTTTCAGAAATTATCCCAAAAACTATTGGCGCCACCTACTGGAAAAGCTTAGGTAATTTTACAGCAATAGCGCTCAAGATTATCATATTTCCGCTTAAATACACCGGAATATTATGGGTCTTGAATCTTACAACGCGAATGATTGGTAAATCTGCTCACGTAAGTACAATGAGCCGTGAAGAATTTCTGGCTATCACAGAAGCTGCAGAAATGGAAGGTGTTTTTGAAGAAAATGAAAGTGCCGTAATTAAAAACCTTCTGTTGTTTAAATCTGTACTTGCAAAAAATGTGATGACTCCTTTTCCTGTTGTGATAAAGGCAAATGAAAACATGACGCTACAAGCATTTTATGAAGCGCATAAAAATTTAAAGTTTTCTAGAATTCCAGTGTATAAAGATCAAGTGCATAACATAAGCGGTTTTGTTCTTAAAGACGATATTCTTGAAGAAATAGTGGAGTCACACGGTGACAAAACCTTATCAGATTTAAAAAGGGAGATCTCTGTAGTGCATTCAGAAAAACCTTTGCCAGAAATGTTTGATACATTTATTCAAAAACGAACACATATAGCACTAGTGGTTGATGAATTTGGAAATACCATAGGTGTTGTTACTATGGAAGATATTATAGAGACGCTTTTGGGTCTTGAGATTATGGATGAAAACGATGCCATAGAAGACATGCAAATTCAAGCAAGAAAGAATTGGGAACGACGCGCTAAGCAAATGGGGCTTTCCATGGAAACATTTGAGAAAAAAGAGGAATAATTATGCTTCTTGAGCAATGCTTAAATGGCGTAATATTGTCGTCAAGAATTCCGCTACATCATATGGTTTTAAAATAATATCATTCATCCCCGAAGCGGTAATTTCTCCCCGTGCTTCTTCTATTTCTACTGCTGTAAGTGCAATTATAGGTAGTGTTTTGTTATAGCTTCTTATTTTTTTAGTGGCCTCAATACCACCCATATTAGGCATATGAATATCCATTAAAATCAAATTGAAATTTTGCTTTTGCACTTGCTCTATCGCCTGTATACCATCATCAGCTAAGGTTGTTTTAAAATGGCGTGACTCTAAAATACGCTGGGTTACTTTTTGATTAATTTTATTGTCGTCAACAATCAATATGTGCATATTCTCAAAAACAGACACTGCAGGAGTCGTGAGTTCATCAGGAAACAAGTCATCTGAAGTAACGGTCTTATTCTCTTCAAGATCAATAATGAACGAGAAAATCGCTCCATTTCCTGGAGAACTCTTTAGCTCAATTTTACTGTCATAAACAGCCAAAAGTTTTTTGACAATGGGCAAACCTAAGCCTGTCCCTTGATAATTATAATTATTGCTTTCTATTTGAGAGAATTCTTCAAAAATGGATTGTTGTTTTTCTAATGGAATTCCTATTCCATTGTCTTTTATAAAAAACTGTGTTTGATAAAGGCCTTGCTTATTTATACCAAGTGATTTAATGACTATCTCTATGGTGCCGTTTTCATTAAATTTTACCGCATTCCCAACGAGATTCATTAAAATCTGTGACAGCTTAATAGAGTCACCTATTAAACTTTTAGGAAGCTCTTCATCAATACGTACTTGAATTTTATTATTGTTCTGTTGCAGACTAAAAGCAAAAGATTTAGTGATATTATTCACCAATTTGGTCAAATTAAATGGTGCATTTTCAAGCTTTAGACCATTAGCGTCTGCTTTGTTTAAAGTAAGCACATCATTAATTAATGCTAAGAGATAATCTGCAGAAAACTTGAGTGATTTTAAATCATCTTTATGACTGTTCAACTTTTCATCTTCTAATAAAATGGAAGACAATCCGATTACTCCATATAATGGTGTTCTGAGCTCGTGACTCACTGTAGAAAAAAACTGTGTTTTCAATTTTGATAGCCGTTCTGCCTCTTCTTTGGCCTTCACAAGTTGCACATTGTTCTCATTTATTTTTTTAACAAATTTCTTTCTACTTCTATATAATATGAAAACCGAAATAAACGCAATTAAGAACACTGCAGCTGCGATAATAAACACCTTAGATAAGAGCCTAGACCGTGTAGCAATATTATCTGATAAACTTTGTTCTTTTTGTACGGTAATTAGATTGTTCTCATATTGCTCTAACTTTAATTTTGCACTCGCTTCTTGAAACTGTTGCTCTCTAATAAGTACATTATACTTGGCATCAAGAGTCTTTTCAGTATTTAAACTCGCTATTGCTTTGTTTAGGTCTCCTTTTTTTTGATATGCTTGGGATAAAAACCTTTGTGCATCTATTGCTGGTCGTAAATAGTTTCTTTCTATAGCTCTTTCAGACGCGCCTTTCAAGAGCCTAATAGCACGGGTATTACTATTACGCTGCATATGATACCTCCCTCTCAATATGTCTAGATTAATACTATATTGAGGATGTAAGTTAGTGTCTGCTTCAATAATATCTCTAGAAGTATTTAGATATGGTAATGCCTTTAAGGGTGCTTCTAGGTCTAGATATACCCAGCCCACATTCAATAATGAGGCAAGTCTGTCTTTATTAGTTTCTCCCGCTCCTTCACTAATCTCAATGGCTTTTTCAAAATTTTCCTTTGCTTTTTGCAAGTCACCTCCAGTTTCCATATAAGCGTTGCCTATGTCATTATATACATCCCTAACCAAGCTGTCTTTTTTAGATAGCAGTGCATATTCTAGCGCTTTTTTATAATAAAAATGGCTGTTAGTTGAATCTCTCATGGCTAGGTATACCGAGCCCATTCTCAAATTACCTTTAGCTGCGAGAATATAATTGTTAGATTTTAAAGCCTCTTTTTCAATCAGCGCACTTGTAGTAATGGCTCCTCTATAATCAAAATCTTGTTGTTGTTGATAGGTTTTATCTACAAGTTTGTAGATGCTATCTGTACTTATGGTAGGTTCTTGAGAATATCCCAGTTGCGTACAAAATAAAAGACATACGACATAGAAGAGCGGGGAGCAAAATTTCATAAGCAAGAGGTTGGCTAACACAAACTTAACAAATATCTTATAAAAGACAAGTTTTATCGTATTATTTTGCGCTTTGTCGTTTAGGAGGTTTGTGTATCTTTGGGGATGGAGTCGTATATTCTACAAACAGATCTTGGTAATCTTGAGATTAAAGGGAGTTTTTCTGGGGTTCATTCTATTCGATTTATTGATGATTCTTCGGAAATTTTAAACACCGAAGTTCCTACTATATTAGAAATAATAGTGTCTCAACTCAAAGAGTATTTTTATGGTAATCGCACTCAATTTGAACTAAAGTTATCACCTGAAGGAACGACATTTCAGAAAAAAGTATGGGAGCAATTACAAACCATCCCTTATGGCAAAACGGTGTCTTACCAGAAAATGGCAAATGACCTAGGGGACCCCAAAGTTATTAGGGCTGCGGCTTCTGCAAATGGTAAAAACCCTATTGCTATTGTAATCCCTTGCCATCGTGTGATAGGGAGTGATGGATCTCTAACAGGTTATGCTGGTGGGCTACATCGTAAAAAATGGTTGCTAGAGCTTGAGAGTCCAGTGACGCAAGGGAAATTGTTCTAAGATTCTTTTTTGTACATTTATCAGACTATCAACATAATACGCCATGTTAAAAAGACTAAACTTAGAACACATCTTATTTCTAGACATAGAAACGGTGCCTCAACATGCTAATTACAATGATCTTGATGATACTACAAAAGCATTGTGGGAAGGAAAAACCAAATATCAGCGCAAGGATGATTTTACGCCAGAAGAATTCTATGACAGGGCAGGAATCTGGGCAGAATTTGGGACTATTGTTTGCATCTCTGTTGGGTATTTTAAAATGCAAGGAGATCTAAGAAAGTTTAGAGTGACTACTTTTCACGGAGAAGAAGAAACCTTATTAAAAGAATTTAAAACCTTGCTTCAAACTCATTTTAATAAAACACAACATGTTTTATGTGCGCATAATGGTAAGGAGTTCGACTTTCCATATATCGCTCGAAGGATGATAATACACGGTATAGATTTACCTTTTAAACTCAATCTCTTTGGCAAAAAACCGTGGGAAGTACCTCATCTAGATACCTTAGAGTTATGGAAATTTGGTGATTATAAAACCTTCACATCATTAAAATTAATGGCACATGTTTTAGGCATTCCTTCGCCTAAAGACGACATAGACGGCAGTGAGGTTCGCGATGTGTTTTATGAAGAAAATGACATTGATAGAATCATTACCTATTGTGAGAAAGACACTATAACCGTTGCGCAAATCATTCTTAGATTACGTAACGAAGACCTTTTAATAGATGATGAGATATTAAGTGTTTGACATTTCCACAGTAAAAAAAGCGCATAAAAAAGCCCGATTCGTGATGAATCGGGCTTCTTATTCTAAATAAAAACTTACTCTTTTATAAATCGTTCAATAAACGATGTGTCTCCAGCTTGTACTTGCAACATATACACACCACTCGCTAGTGCATTTACATCTAATGTTTCAGTAAAGACACCTTTCATAACCAATTGTCCAGATACATTAAACACTTCATAACTCGTACCTGTAACACCAGCTAATCTAATCTGAAGTTGACTTACAACTGGATTAGGATAGATGCTGAAATCTGCAAACAATGGTGGCCCATCTGTGCCATCAGATTGTGTGCTATTTGTACTCTGCGTACCACAAGGTCCTAAGTTAGTCCATCCTGATGTTGTACGCTCATACAATGAACCATTGTATGTTACACGATCTCCAGTTGAATATGATGTCCCACTATCCCAAGGTGCAACTCCTGCACAAGGGTCTGTGCTTGGCGCACTATTGGTTACGCGTACATTGTCTACCGCGATATCTGCTTGCCAAGTACTTCCTGTTAATCTATTAAAACGTAATTGAACCGTCCCACCAGCATAAGCGGCTAAATCTATAGTTTCTTCTAACCAAGAGTTCCCTTTATTACCAGTCGCGCTCCATAATGATGACCATGTCGCTCCATTATCTGAGCTTGCTTCTAAGGCAATGCTTCCCATATCTGCAGCACCGTACATATGATAGTTGAACGTTACTGATCCGCCAGATGAAGTGCTTAAATCAAAACAAGGAGAGTTTAAAATGGCTCTCTTATTAGGATATCCAACATTGTTCCCAGATGCTTCAACAAACATATAGAATGATCCAGCTGCACCATTAGATGGCCCTGTGCTTCCAGAAGGTGTCCCTCCAGAGTCACGCGTCCAATCTATATCATCACCTGCGCTAGTATTTGACCAGGCGCCTAATCCGCTTTCATAACTTTCTGTGTAAGGGAATGCTGTGATTCCGCCAGCACAACCGCCAGTTGCGCCACCTGTTGTGGTTATGGTTCTTGTATTACTATAACCAGACACATTTCCAGCTGCATCTTTAGCTCTTACTCTAAAAGAGTAGGTAGTTGCTTCGGTTAATCCAGTAACATTTGCGGTAGTACCTGTAACTGTACCTAATACCGTGTTCCCTTGGTATACATCATATCCTGTAACTCCTACATTATCACTAGACGTATTCCAGTTTAATGTTACAGAAGTGTCTGCAATATTGGAAGCGGTAAGATTTGTTGGGTTTGAAGGTGCTTGTGTATCTGCTGCTTGCGCAGTTATGTTCACCGAGTAGTCTTCAACCTCACCATACTGGAAAGATTCGCATGCAGTAGGAACGGCGTTGTACTTCATTGAAACACGCATTCTAGTTGCTCCTGATGTCGCACTTGTTGGTACTGTAAACGATCCACTATTAGGAGTATCTGTAGACGCTGCTTTAGACCAAACCAATTCTCCTGCATCAGAAAAATCTCCATCTTTATTATAGTCAATCCATACGGCATAGCCTTCTGCATATACAGTTCCTGTCCAAGTAGGGGTTACTGTTACGGTGTAAGGATCGCCCTTGGCAATGTCAGTAGAAATTCCAGTAAAATCTGAATAAAATTGCGCTCCACTGGCATTATTAATCGTGTTTAACTGTACCCTAGAGATATACTCATCATTTGTGTTTGTACTGGCAGAGGCGCAATAATTAAGCCCCGCAACCGTAGTTGTGGCACTTGCCGTGTTACTGAATCCAGAAACATTACCTGCTGCATCTTTAGCTCGTACTCTAAACTGATACGTTGTTGATGCGGCTAATCCTGTTGCTGTATAACTAGTTCCAGAAACGGATGCAATTATTGCATTCCCGCTATAAACGTCATATCCTGTAACCGCTACATTATCACTAGATGCATTCCAGTTTAATGCGACAGAACTACTTGTTACACCAGAAGTTGATAGTGAGGTTGGTGTAGAAGGTGCCTGTGTATCTGCAACTGCATTCCCTAAACCAGAAACAATTAAACTAAATGCCTGGCTACCTGAAGATAAAGAACCTTTATGGGTTACCGTAATTGTATACGTCCCAGATGCATTTGCAACATCTACACGCTCATAATTATCTTTTGTATTGTCTCCTTTACCGTTAGTAGCTACTCCTGTTAATCTCCAAGGTGTAAAATTAGAACCTCCTTTAGTTACACGCACGTCAAGGTCGTTTACTAATGCCGGAACATTAGAATTAGTCACATTATTTACAGCGCCAGCAACATCTGTCCAAGAAATAGATGTCAATAAATCATTTACTCCATCTGAAGTTACTTGTATACTATAGGACTGGCCAGAACTTAAAGTGCGCTCATCTAACATAGAAGCACTCCCATTTGCAGAAATAAGTTCTGCAGCTCTTTTTGCATTCATTAATCCCCAACCGTAAACAGCATCTGGGCCATTAGGTCCTGCATCATCTGCAGTATGCAAAGCCACGCCTTTTAGCGAAGCAGAGCGCATGAAATTTCCATTTAGGTTATTGTGATGTTGTTGTAGTAACAATAATGACCCTGCAACATTAGGAGATGCCATAGAGGTTCCCGTAATACTTGCATAAGCGGTATTACTGCTTTCATAAGTAGAATATACAGAAGTCCCATTTCCAGTAATATCTGGTTTGATACGGTAATCATCTGTAGGTCCTTCACTACTCGAACTATTAATCGATACACTATTCAAATCTCCATTGTTAGCAATATTTGCATCCTGTGCATTTGCCACAACCATATTATTTTTTGAAGTTGAATGCCCCGTTAATTTATCATAGGCAGAATTTCCAGCTAGCGGATTCCCATTGTAATTTGTATTACCATCGTTTCCTGCGGCCACTACCATTAAGTAATATGGTGCGTTGTACATTACATTATCCCAATCTCGAGAATCTTGAATATATGCCCCAAAATATTGATCCGGCACTAAATCACTTCTAAAACCATAACTATGGTTAGAAACTAACATTCCGCTTGCTGCTTCATTTGTGGCTTCTGCTACATCATTATTCCACATAGCTCCACGCACTCTTGATCTAGGTGCCATTCCTTTTGCGTTGGCTTGAACACCAGATGCCGTAATGGTTCCCGTTACGTGGGCAGCGTGAAAATTGAGTTGCGTACCGCCCTCAGATGCTGCATCAATAATAGTAACCCTATCTGTGCCTCCTGCACCATCATATTCTTGATGGGATGCACGGGCGTGGCCACCATCCCAAACATTTGCCGTCATATTCTGACCGTCAAGACTTAAGCCTAAACTTCCGCCTATATTCAAGTGATTCGTTCTAGTTGATCTTGCCGCAGCTACGTTAAATGTACGATAGTATATGGGGCTTCCATCTTCTGCAAATCGCTGAAGTTCTGCTACACCTCCATCTTCTAAAGTCAATCTAACAGGGATGTTTTGTAATTGAGCGGATTGAAGTGCAAGACTTTTTTCTGTCTCATAATTTTGAGAAAGAGATTGTTCTAATGCGTTGAGTGCAGTAACATTGGTCTGGCTTTGTATCTGCAGGCGTTCTGCATCTGTCTGCGCCATCATAATACCTCCAGCCAATAACAGGCCACAAGCAATTGTTTTTTTAATGAATGTTAAGTTTGTTCTCATCTTTTTTGTTTTAGAGATTAGTGAATTAGTGATGCATGTTTTACGGTAAAATATGTTCTAATAAAAAAGTCATAAAAAACAATGAATATCATTAGATATCAACTTGTTTATTATGACAGATTTAAAGGGGGATCATAAAACTTGTACCTTAAGTTTAATGCCGCTAATAGCAGTGGTGGTTGCTTTACGTTTCTTTGTTCATCAATACTACTTTGAGAATTTACTGCCACATTTTGCAGTTTAAAAATTTCATTTTTTGAATACAAAGAATCTAACCAAAAGTCAGACTTTATCATAATTTGTTAAATTTTATCGCATAATTATTGTAATGCGACTACGAATTAACAATAAAATTATGAATTTCAAAATTAAAATAGACGAACTACGCAAAACTTTAAGAGTCTTGGTCTAAGCAGCTGCAGCTTTTATTTTTTTAGCTAACTTCGTATCGCATTTAATCTTTCTAAAGTTTTTTTTCATCTATGCTTCTCTCGATAAACAATCTTTCTATTTCCTTCGGAAATGCTAAAAATCCTGTTGAAGTTGTCCATAACATTTCATTCCAGATTAATGAAAATGAGATTGTAGGTATCGTTGGAGAATCTGGTTCTGGCAAATCTGTTACCTCCTTAGCCATAATGGGCTTATTACCTAAAAAACAATCTCATATTAAAGGAGAAGTGCTTTTTAATGAGACTGACTTAACAACACTTAAAATTTCCGAAGTAAGAAAACTAAGAGGTAGCGAGATCGCTATGATTTTTCAAGAACCCATGAGCGCTCTCAATCCCTCATTAACGTGCGGTACGCAAGTGGCCGAAATGCTGCAAAATCACACTTCGTTAAACACTAAAGCGATTAGACAAGAAGTGCTTTCACTTTTTAATAAAGTAAAACTACCCAACGCAAATGAAATTTACAGTAGATATCCACACCAGATAAGTGGCGGACAAATGCAACGTGTAATGATTGCGATGGCAATTGCTTGCAAACCAAAATTATTGATTGCAGATGAACCCACAACCGCACTTGATGTTACTGTTCAAAAAGAAATAATAGAACTCCTAAAAGAACTACAAGAAGAAACTAAAATGAGTCTTCTTTTTATCTCCCACGATTTAAGCTTGGTGAGCGAGATTGCAGATCGCGTTTTAGTAATGTACCAAGGTGATATCGTAGAACAAGGATCTGTCCATCAAATATTTAAGACCCCTAAAGACGATTATACAAAAGCATTACTAGCTTCTAGGCCAACACTGAGCGAGCGTTTAGCAAAACTCCCCACCATTAGTGCAATTGCAGAAGGCTCATTTAATCCGGTGGTCGTTAGCGCTCATGAACGTGTTGCAAGACATAAAAAATTATACACCAAAGCACCCATATTATCCGTCCAGAATGTAGAAAAAGAATATTACAGTAACGCGGGTCTTTTTGGTAAAAAAACAGCTTTTAAAGCAGTAAACGATGTTAGTTTTAATGCCTATGAAGGAGAAACAGTTGGCCTAGTTGGAGAGTCTGGTTGCGGAAAATCTACGCTGGGCAAAGTGATTCTAAAACTAGAAAAAGCGACCGCAGGAACGATATTATATAGAGGAGAAGACATCGCAAAGCTATCTCGTTCTCAAACCAGATTGCTGCGTAAAGAAATTCAACTCATTTTTCAAGACCCCTTTTCGTCTTTAAATCCAAGACTAACTATTGGTGAAGCTTTACTGGAGCCTATGCTAGTTCACGGAATAGGAAAAAACAAAACAGACCGACAACAACGTGTAGAAACATTACTTAACCGCGTAGGGCTAAACCAAACCTATTTTAATCGGTATCCCCACCAGTTATCTGGAGGACAAAGACAACGTGTGGGTATCGCAAGAACAATTGCCATGGAGCCCAAACTTATTGTTTGTGATGAGTCTGTTTCTGCACTCGATATTTCTGTACAAGCCCAAGTGCTTAATCTATTAAATGAATTGAAAGACACCTTTGGCTTTACCTACATATTTATCTCACACGATCTTGCCGTTGTAAAATATATGGCAGATCAATTACTGGTAATGAATGCTGGTCAGTTTGAAGAAGTTGGGGATGCAGATGAGATTTATGCGCAACCACGCGCGGCATATACAAAGCGATTGATTGATGCAATACCTAAGGGGATTTAATAAATTCGTTCCCTATGAAATTTAGTTAAATAGGTTTGAAATTGCTTTTGTGTAGGACGTTTTGAACCACGACCGCAACTGCGTCGCTGCAAGAAACAAGATACTATTGTTTTTAATTGTTGTTAAGATAGAAGTTTTATACCAGTTAAATTTTAAACTGTCATTTTAATGTTTAAATGGTATTAGTCGTGATTCGTGCAGAGAGCGAAGCGAACAGTCATGTTTCAAACCGTCCAAAACATAGAAAGTACCATCTCTAATGACCTCAAAAAATGGCATAAAAAAGCCCGTTCTAACCTCACAAAGAACGGGCAAACCTTTTATTTGTTTTCGCAACAAATTTGGGGCAATGTATTAACACTTTAATTTAAAAAGAACACTTTTCTAAATAAGAATCCAACAGCAGCCAATAGCTTAATTGTATTTTTTGCAGACTGTATCATAAATAGTATAAGTAGGTTGTTCGTTTTATTTGGGATTGTAAATATGCAATAGATAAATCAAACTATAAGACAAAATACATATATAATCGATGAAATACACTAAATTTTAACATTAATCGATGAAATACATCTTTTAATTGCCAAAATACATGTTTCGAAAATAAAAAATCATGTTTAAATCTAAACGCATACTATAGATGTATGTCTATACGTTTCTCATTATA
>CALIAF010000046.1 GCA_938041335.1 uncultured Ulvibacter sp.
TAAGAAGTCCTTTTTCAGATAGGCCTTCCATTGCTTTTTGAGTAAGTGTTTGGATGGCTTCGGAAATATGACCAATTCCTATTTGCTCCACTTTTTTTATAGCTTGATCTAGACTCCCAAAAGCAATAAAATCTTGATGACCGGGTTCAAAATGTTTGATAAATCGAGTGTCTGTAGCCTTACTCTCAAAAGTATCTGCAGAGTTAAAACCAATGGTCTTAGGGAAAATTCGATGCTGAGCTTCTTCTTTTACCATCATAAAACCATTGCCAAAACCTGCACACAACCATTTATAACAACTTGCGCCAAGTATATCTATAGCATTATCTTTAAAACTAAAAGCCTCTGTACCCATATACTGGGTTGCATCTGCAATCAACAACATATTAGGGTATTTTGATTTTAATTGTTTTAAAAATTCAAAATCAATTTTAATTCCTGTAAGCCATTGCACGATGCTAAACATAAAGATATCTGGCTTGTGTTTCTCTACAGCGTGCAGGATATTATCCTCTAGATTCCCGTCAATCATGGCATAACAAACATCAAAGTCTCTAGTTTCTGCAGGCCACCTCAACGAAGGGTAGTCGTCTTTTAGCAATAACACCTTCTGACCTTTTGATAACCCATCTAGTATTATGTTGCAACCAAAAGAAAAATTAGGAATCAATGCCGTTTCAGAAATACTAGCATCAAATAATCTTGCTACACTAGCTCGAGCATTTTCTGGTATTTGCTGTCGTTTAACATAATCTACACCATTAGTAAAGTAATCCTCATCGTGTGCCCGTCGCCAATTTAAAAGTGAGCGTGACAGCAAACCAGAACTGGCTGTGTTTAGATATACTTGGTTCTTTATTGCAGGGAATTCATTTCTTAAATCTTCCATATTCTAAGTGTAATGCACGTAAATATTAGGTATTTTTACGGTAATAAAGATAATCAACTATGTTTTCAAAAAATAAAAATACCGAAAAATTAGATTCAGAATCTAGAGAGCAGTTTGAATATGCACGTAAGCGTATCTCACAGAAAAAAGCGCTTATGCGTCATTTTGTATTCTTTTTAGCAGGGGCTATATTGTTTATCATTTTAGATGCTGTTTTAAATATGGGGCACGAGATTTTAATGCCAGGTTGGTTTGTGTGGGCAATCATTATCTGGGCATTCTTTCTAATCATTCATCTTTTTAATGTGTTTATCACTAACAAATTTATGGGCAAAGAATGGGAAGATAAACAGTTAGAAAAACTGAAAGCTAAACAAGAAGTACGAGTTGCCGAGCTTAAAAAGCAGGCACTAACAGAAGTAGTGGTAAAAGAAAACAAGATTGCAAAAGAACAAGAGGCTTTAAAAAATATGACAAAAGATGATGTCTCTAGCATTTCCGAAGTAAAAAAAAACAACCCCAACGAACTCCCAGAGTAAAGATGATTACAATGATTGCCGCCGCTGGTGAGAATAACGAACTTGGTAAAGACAATGATCTAGTTTGGCATTTACCCGACGATTTTAAACGTTTTAAAAAGCTAACTACTGGTCATCCAATTATAATGGGCCGTAAGACTTTTGAGTCTTTCCCTAAACCATTACCAAATAGACTGCATATAATTATTACGCGCAATACAGACTACTCCCCCGCTGTTCCAGAAGGGAGAGAAGAAGATGTGATTGTAGTTCATTCTATGGATGAAGCACTTTTAAAATCTTTATATGATGAGCAACCTTTTATTATTGGTGGCGGAGAGATTTACAATTTGGGACTTGAAGTTGCAGATAAAATAGAATTGACACGCGTACACAGTACCTTTATTGCGGATACCATTTTCCCTAAAATAGACACTTCTTTATGGGAGAAAATTTCTGAAGTACATCACGAAAAAGATGAAAAACATAGCTTTGCTTTTACCTATGAGACTTGGATACGTAGCTAAAAAACAACTGTGTGTGGCCCAGCCATTTTAAATTAAATAGGTTGTTTTTTGAAACATGTAGTTCTATTTATGGTCTTATACTTGAACCAACTATTTAAATCATGAAAAAAAATACACTTATAGTCTGCGCCACTCTAACACTTGCCCTACTCTCAACACTTGCAACTACAGCCCAAAACAAAGAGCGCGACTGGACCGCATTCTCTCAGAAAATTGATGTTGGCACTCAAAAGAAAATCAAATTTAAATTAACCGCTTCTGTAAAAGTAGATGCTGCTGGTGCAGATGGTAGAGCAGGATTATGGGCTCGTGTAGATCATAAGAAACGAGGAATGGGGTTTTTTGAAAACATGGCCAATCGCCCTATCACTAGTAACGAATGGACAGAATATAGCATAGAAGGTGAACTTGATAAAAAATCTGCTCAGCTTTACTTTGGTGGTCTTATTTGGGGCAACGGTACATTTATGTTCGATAACTTTAAAATCTATATTGAGAATCCTAAAACTGGTGCGTATGATTATATCCCAGTGGAAAATGGAAGTTTTGAAAAGCCCGTCTTAGATGGTAAAATTCAGGGATGGCCTATAGGAGTGACAATACACCAAAACGAAAAAATAAAAGGCTACTCTTTTAATCTAACTAATGACGCGGCAGACCAATCAAAATCGTTACTCGTTATTGGCGAAGGAGTTAAGAAAAACCAAAGAAATTATATTGGACCACTAGAAGGGTACTCACCACAAGTAGGGACACTAATCACCATGCTTAACAACCTTAAGGAGCGTATCGAATATACGGTGGGCGATCTATCACAAGAAGAATTGGATTATGTGCTTGACGAAAAAGCAAACTCTATTGGCGCCTTATTGGCTCACCTAACAGCTACAGAAAAGCTATACCAAATCATCACTTTTGAGCAAAGAGAACCTAATGACGAAGAAATGGCAATACTTAATGACGCCATGGAGCTAGGGGAGTTAGGAAGAAAAAACCTGCAAGGTAAAGATGTTAAAAAATATCTTGAGGAGTTCACTGAAGCTAGAAATACAACCATGGAACTTTTAAAAGAGAAAGATGATGAGTGGCTGGCGACAGTTCCAGAAGAATCTTCCGTAAGTAATTTCTTTTCGTGGTTTCATGTGATGGAGCATCAATCTAGCCACTTAGGGCAAATACTTTTACTTAAAAAACGGATACCAGAACATCTAGATATAAATATAAAAGCGCCCAAAAAGATAGATTAAGGCTTTGATCATAACATTAATATCCCTTTTTTGACAACTTCGGAAAAGGGATTCTTTATTGTTTTTTAAAAGATTACAAAAAACCAACTGCTATTACTTACAAACTAAAAATCGTAAGCTGATATACAAATCTCAAACGTTTCAATATATTTTTCTGATATTTAGGAAACTATTTATTTTTCTACTGGGCAACCTTATCGTAACAATTAACGTCTTTATAGATGTAGTTGATAACGAACGCTTATTTTGTTCAGATGTAACACTTTAGGCGTTCAGCCGTCATACCAATAACTAAACCACTAAAACCAACGTCTAATGAGTACTTTAAAAATTGCTAATCTTTCTAAAACTTATGCTAATGGCGTTAAGGCCTTAGACAACGTTAATCTTGAACTTGAAAACGGTATGTTTGGTCTTCTTGGACCTAATGGCGCTGGCAAATCATCCTTAATGAGAACACTTGCTACATTACAAGAAGCAGATTCTGGCACAGCAACAATAGATGGGATTGATATTTTTAAACAGCCTGCTGAACTGCGAAAAGTACTTGGATATTTACCTCAAGAGTTTGGCGTATATCCGCGTATAACTGCAGAACAACTTCTAACACATATCGCGGTTTTAAAAGGCATTACCAATACAAAAGAACGCAAAGAGTTAGTGAAATATCTTTTAGATAAAGTGAACTTATATGATAAACGTAATAAGTCTGTAAAGGGTTTTTCCGGCGGTATGAAACAGCGAGTTGGTATTGCTCAGGCGCTGATAGGTAATCCAAAACTTATTATTGTAGACGAGCCAACGGCAGGTTTAGACCCTAGTGAACGCAACCGTTTTTATAATTTATTAGCGGATGTTGGCAAAGAGGTTATTGTTATTCTCTCAACACATATTGTGGATGACGTTAGAGAGTTGTGTACCAAAATGGCTATTATGAACTTAGGTGAAATTGTCTATCATGGTGCACCGCAAAACGCTATTAAAGAGCTTGATGGTAAAGTATACCAACGTATGGTGAAACATGGTGAATTGCATCAGTATGCAAATGATTATAAAATAATTTCTAATAAAATGGTGGGTGGTCAACCGTTAATTCACATTTACAGTGATGAACATCCAAAAAATGGTTTTGAAGAGGTAACACCAAACTTGGAGGATGTCTTCTTTTCAAAAATCAATACTTCAAACGTTCTTGTTTAACCTTAAGTAAACCATTTTGTTATGTTTAAAACATTTTTTCTATCGGAATTAAAGTATACACTAAAGCAACCTATGGTGTATATCTTTATGTTTATTTTGGGCTTACTTGAGTTTTTTGCCACTGTAAGTGATAATGTACAAGTGGGTGGCGCGATAGGCAACGTATATCGTAATTCGCCTTATACCTTAACTATTCACATCACAATATTCTGTATTTTTTCTTTAATAATGGCAGCTGCATTTTTCAATAACGCCGCCTTAAGAGACCATAATAATGAGTTTAATGAAATTCTTTTTACCACACCCTTAAGCAAACCAGGATATTTCTTTGGACGTTTTTTTGGAGCGCTCGTTGTCTCAACTTTACCGTTAGTAGGGGTATTTATTGGAATGCTCTTAGGAACTTCTCTGAACTCCATATTTGAATGGAGTGATCCAGAACGTTTTGGACCTTTTAATATAGAAATGTTTCTGAATAATTATTTATTATTCATTTTACCCAATATGTTTCTAGCGGGTACAATAATTTTTGCGATGGCAAATAAATTTAAAAGTACCGTTATTTCTTTTGTAGGTGCCTTAATTATTATCGTTGCTTATATCGTTGCTGGTTCTTTTGCTTCAGATGTTGATAATGAAACCATAGCCGCGCTTACAGATACTTTTGGGATCAACACATATTCTATTGAAACAAAATACTACACCCCTGTGGAGAAAAATACGCTTAGCCCTAGTTTTTCAGGGCTATTGTTGTATAATCGATTGATTTGGATAGGTTTAGGAATTGTCATCTTAGCACTCTCATACTTTAGTTTTTCATTCAAACAAAAGAATAAAAAAGTAAAAAAAGAGACCCTAAAAAAATCCAAAAAAGATACTATTTTTTCGTTACCTGTATTACATCCAACCTACTCAATAGCAACACATTGGCTGCAATTTAAAAGCTTTTTTTACACTAATTTTTTAAGTATTATAAAGAGCGTAACTTTTAAAATTTTGTTTTTATTCTGTATCATTATTCTTGTGACAGACCTTAGTGGGGGCTTTGAATATTTTGGGCTACAATCTTATCCTGTAACGTATAAACTCATTGACTCTATAAAGGATAATACTGATATTTTTATATTAATTATTGTCGTATTTTTTAGTGGTGAACTCATCTGGCGCGATAGAGATAATAAAATTAATGAAGTCATAGATGCCACAGCGCATACGTCATTCATTTCCATGTTAGCTAAAGCATTATCATTAGTAAGCATAGCAACAATCTTAAATTTATTTTTTATTGCAATCGGTGCTTTGTATCAGTTACTAAATGGATTTACGCGAATAGAAATAGATGTCTATCTTTTGGATTTCTTTTATGATAATTTACCCTTGTTCTTTATTTTTAGTGGTATTACCATTTTAATACAAGTACTGTCAAGTAATAAATATATTGGTTACTTCATTTCTGTATTAGTGTTGTTAATTTGGGAAATTATATTAAGCATTTTAGATATCAGCTCTAATATGGTAGATATTGGCGGTGGAGCATCAGTACAATATTCTGACATGAATGGTTTTGGTCCTGGTGTAAAAGCTGCAGTTTGGTTCAACTTATATTGGGTATTACTTACTGTTTTAGGCTTGCTTGTTGCTGGCGCCTTATGGAATCGAGGCTCAAAAAGTTCTTTGCTAAGCCGCATTAAAACAGCTCGTAAAGAAGTTCCTAAGAGCTATAGAGGTGTCATTCTAGGAACAGCTATAGCTTGGCTAGGTGTAACCGCATTTGTGTATTATAACACTCAAATACTAAATCCTTATGACTCAAGTGATACACGAGAACAATTAGCCGCAGATTATGAAAAGATCTATGGTAAATATAAAGACATCGTTTCACCTAAAGTTACACATACTAAATACTTTATTGATATTTTTCCAGCAGAAAGAAATGCGAATATAAAAGTTGAGTTAGAGTTAACCAATACTACTGAAAAACCTATTGATTCTATACATTTTTACACCAATGAAAATTGGGAAACTAAGCTTAGTATTCCAAATGCCAAACCCGTATTTCAGGATAGCACGTATTTGTTTACCATTTACAAATTCAGCCCTGCATTAGCACCAGGAGAAAAAGTGGATGTAATTGTTGATACCAAATATGTTACTCAAGGTTTTTATAATGGAAGAGGAAATACTTCCATAATAAACAACGGTACTTTTTTTAATAACGGGACCATTTTACCTACCATGGGCTATAATGCTAGCTATGAGTTATTTGACAAAAATACCCGTAAAAAATATGATCTTCCAGAAAAAGAAAGAACCCCGGAGTTAACCCCTGGAGTTACAGATCTTCACATGGGTAATTATTTATCCGGAAAACAAGGTGATTTCATAAATGTTGAAACGGTAATTTCTACTTCTAGCGAGCAGATAGCTATTGCACCTGGCTCTCTAGTGAAGCAATGGAAAGATAATAACCGAAATTATTTTCAATATAAAGCAGATACGCCATCATTGAATTTCTATTCTTTTATTTCTGCAGATTATGAAATTGCTAAACGCAAATGGAATGGTGTCGATATTGAAATCTATTATGATGAAAAACATACCGTGAACATAGATATGATGTTAGATGCGGTTCAGCGTTCTCTGGAATATTACACCAAAAATTTCGGACCTTACTATCACAAGCAAGCCCGTATTATTGAATTCCCAAGATATGCAAACTTCGCCCAAGCATTTCCTGGCACGATGCCATATGCAGAGTCGTTTGGTTTTATAGTGAACCTAGAAGACGAAACAGAAAATAACATTATTGACTTTGTAATAGCACACGAGATGGCACACCAATGGTGGGCGCATCAAGTCATTGGTGCAGACATGCAAGGAGGCACAATGTTAAGTGAGAGTTTTTCACAGTACTCGGCAACGATGACGATGAAAAACATTACAGAAAATCCAATGCAAATGCGTACCTTTTTAAAGTATGATCATGACAGATATTTAACAGGACGAAGTAGTGAGCGAACAAAGGAACTTCCTCTTTACAAAGTTGAAGACCAGAGCTATATTCACTACGGAAAAGGAAGTGTAATCTTATATGCGCTCCAAGATTATATTGGTGAAGAAAAAGTAAATACAGCAATGAAAAGCTTCTTGGAAGAATACAGATATAATGCGCCTCCATATCCAAGTTCACATGACTTTTTACGCCATTTAAAACCACAAGTCCCAGACTCGTTGCGTTATTTAATCAAAGATTGGTTTAAAGAAATTACACTCTATGATAATCGTCTTAACGAGGCTCTTTATGAAAAATTAGACAATGGCAAATACCAAGTTACATTAGATATTGAAAGCTATAAAATAAAATCAGATAGCTTATTTAACGAAACCAGAGTTCCAATAAACGATTGGATAGACATTGGCTTCTTTATGGATAACGATGAAGACATATTGTACGAACAAAAACGATTAAAATTTAACAAAGATAAATCGTCCATTACGGTACTATTAGATTCACTTCCTGTGAAAGCAGCTATAGACCCAAGACATATTTTAATTGATCGCGTCTATAAGGATAATATAAAAGTATTGAGCTTAAAAGAATAACGCAATATATAAATACAAGGTAAATAATCACCCTAAGTTGTACATATCAGCTTAGGGTTTTTTTTAGGAGTTCATTAAACAAATAAATCCTATTTTTGTTTCATAAAATAGCAACAAATGAAAGCATATATATTTCCAGGACAAGGCGCTCAGTTTACAGGAATGGGACAAGACTTGTACGAAGCATCTGCAAAAGCAAAAGATTTATTTCAAGCCGCTAACGAAACTTTAGGATTTGACATTACCAAAGTAATGTTTGAAGGCACTCCAGAAGAGTTAAAAGAAACTAAAGTAACACAACCTGCCATCTTCTTGCACTCTACCATCCTTGCCGAAGTAATGGGTGATGCCTTTGCACCAGACATGGTTGCTGGACATTCTTTAGGCGAAATTTCTGCTCTAGTAGCGAACAGAACATTAGCATTTACAGATGGACTACAATTAGTTTACAAAAGAGCATTAGCAATGCAAAAGGCCTGCGAGGCTGCTCCCTCAACCATGGCTGCCGTGCTAGGTCTTGAAGACCATATAGTAGAAGATATATGCGCAAACCAAAACGGAATTGTAGTAGCGGCAAACTATAACTGTCCCGGACAATTGGTAATTAGTGGTGAGATTGAAGCCATCAATAGTGCCTGCGAAGCGTTAAAAGAAGCCGGTGCAAGACGCGCTTTATTATTACCTGTTGGTGGCGCTTTTCATAGCCCAATGATGGAACCTGCTAGAGAAGAACTTGCAGCAGCGATAGAAGCGACTACATTTACTGCTCCTGCTTGTCCTATTTATCAAAACGTTTCTACGTTTGCAGTTACAGATCCAGCAGCGATACAAAAAAACCTAATGGCACAACTAACTGCTCCCGTAAAATGGACGCAGAGTATGCAACACATGATTAAAGATGGTGCCACAGAATTTATAGAAGTTGGGCCAGGTAACGTACTACAAGGCTTAATGCGTAAAATTGATCGTAGTGTCACTACGGCCAAGGCTGAGCTGTAATTATTTAAAGCCTTGACTTGCTGAGCTAGTTGAAGTACAACCACTGAAAGTAATTTATAACGCGTAACAATTTGCCCTTCGACAAGCTCAGGGTGACAGTTATTTTTTTACAAACAAACGATAATAGGTTCATCTTCCATATTCACGATTGACGAAAATTAAAAAATCCCGATGAATTTTAAATTCACCGGGATTCTTCTTTGTGTTATTTTTTCTAATTTTTATAAACCTTACCACCTTTCATAACAAAGTTCACATTTTCCATTGCTGAAATATGCTGTGTTGGGTCTAGATCCACGGCGATAATATCTGCTTTAAAATTAGGCGCAATCTGGCCCAGGTTGGTCTCTTGTTTTAAGACCATTGCATTGGTGATGGTGGCAGACTGCAAAGCTTCCATCATTGGCATTCCTGCTTCTACCATATATCTAAACTCTTTACCATTCTCACCATGAGGAAAAACACCTGCATCTGTACCAAAGGCAATCCCTACTCCTTTTTTATACGCACGTCCAAACATATCTTGAATCTTAGGCCCAATCTCTAAAGCTTTGGGTACAATAATAGCTGGATAGAACCCATCTATTTTTGCCTTGTCTGTTACATACTTTCCTGCGGTGATAGTAGGCACTAAATAGGTGTCATATTGCTTCATTAATGACATCGTCTCATCACTCATTAATGTCCCATGTTCTATGGTTTTCACACCACCTTTGATGGCTCTTTGCATTCCTTCATCACCGTGGGCATGAGCGGCAACTTGCATATCATAATCTTTTGCTGTTTCTACAATGGCTCTCACTTCTTCTTCAGTAAATTGCGGGTTTTTGCTACTTTTTGCAACACTTAGCACACCGCCAGTTGCTGTAATCTTTATCCAGTCTGCACCATTTTTATAGCGCTGGCGTACCGCTTTTGCGGCATCTTCAATACTATTTACAACACCCTCTGCTGGACCAGGATCGCCCATTAACTCTTTTCGTCTACCGTTTGTAGGATCTGCATGACCTCCTGTTGTAGCAAGTGCTTTTTCTGCAGTGAACACTCGGGGTCCAATTATTTTACCTCCATCAATAGCTTTGCGCAAAGAGACGTTTACTCCAGACCCGCCTAAATCGCGCACCGTTGTAAAGCCAGCCATTAACGTTCTTTCTGCAATATCAGCAGCGTTAAAAGCAACATCCGCATCGTTCAATACAAAAGGCTTTAAATAATTATCTGGGCTCGTTTCATGTTCTACGTGCACATGCATATCTATCAGCCCTGGTAATACTACTTTATTTTTTAAATCTATGGTAATTGCATTCCCGTCTCTAGGAGTAACATATCCATCTTGTACAAACGTGATGATATCACCTTCTACCACTATCGTCTTTTCTGTGAGGACTTTTCCGCTTTTGGTATCTACCAACTTCCCACAATGGATATAGGTTATTTGAGCCGTCATGGTCAAAGACAGGAGCATAAGTAAAATGGTGGATGCAAAATATTTCATAATCATAGTATTCTTTTGGTTTGAAAATGTAAGATACAAAAAGGATAGAAGACAGGTTTTTAAATGTAGCACATTTCCGAAGTCATATTGCATTTGTATAAACACAAGCGACTACCTTTGCAGCATGGAACGCACTATTAAAAGTCAAGTCGAAATTTTAAAAAAATTAGGCATCACAAAGTTGAACCCTATGCAAGAAGAAGCCAAGCTAGCCATCATGGCAAGTAAGGAGACGATCTTGCTGTCCCCTACTGGAACAGGTAAAACGGTGGCTTTTCTATTACCAATTCTCAACGAACTCGACCCATCTAGTGAAGAAATACAGACGATAATTATTGTTCCATCTCGCGAACTCGCCATCCAGATTGAGCAAGTTTTACGCGAAATGGGAACGGGCTATAAAGTAAACTGTGTGTATGGAGGACGTCCCGCGTCTAAAGACAGACTAGAAATAGCACATCGCCCAGCCGTATTAATTGGAACGCCCGGAAGGATCGCAGACCATTTAAGGAGAGAGGAATTCTTTACGGGTGCAATTAAAACATTAGTGCTCGATGAATATGATAAATCTTTAGAAATCGGCTTTGAAGGTGAGATGAGTGAAATTATAACCCTACTCCCCAATATAGAAAAGAAGATCATGACTTCTGCCACAATCGGTGTAAGAATGCCAGCATTTTTAGGATTAGAAAACCCAATTACCATTGACTATCTCGACGGAACGGAAACCCAATTAAAGATTAAACAAGTGATCTCCCCAAGCAAAGACAAGCTAGAAACGCTTGTTGCTTTGATGGCACACTTAGGGCATCAACACGGGATTATCTTTTGTAATTTTAAGGATACCATAAATCGTGTAAGTGACTATCTCACCGAACACGATATCTCTCACGGGGCTTTTTACGGAGGCCTTGAGCAAAAAGATCGCGAACGATCTTTAATAAAATTTAGAAATGGAACGCATAAAATTCTACTCGCCACTGATCTTGCAGCACGTGGTATTGATGTGCCAGAACTTGATTTTATAGTGCATTATCACTTACCTACTCGAGAAGAAGAATTTACACATCGTAATGGACGTACGGCCCGTATGAATAAAAACGGTACTGCCTTTATTCTGAAATATTCTGGAGACAAACTCCCACATTTTATGGATGAGTATCCTATACAAAAAGTACAGAATGCGGCACTACCAAAACCTTCTGAATGGTGCACCCTACTTATCTCTGGTGGCCGTAAAGACAAAATAAGCAAAGGCGATATCGCTGGACTATTATTTAAACAAGGTAAAATGGATCGTGATAGCGTAGGTAGTATTGAACTAAAAGTAGATTGTGCTTTTGTGGCTGTAAAAAGAGACACATTAGACTTTTCATTACCACTTGTAAATAATCAACGCCTAAAGAAAAAGAAGGTTCGGGTGTATGAGATCTAGAAATTGGAGATTAACGATTTTGGGTTATTGAACTATAATTACATTTAAAATTGTTATTGGATTGGACGTTTTGAACCATGATCGTTCGCTGAGCTCTCTGTACGAGACAAGACTTCGAAAATTTTTATATTTTAACTTTGGTGTTAATTATTCTTAATTCGATAACCTTTTTTTTACTTCTGAAATCAGCAATCCAAAATCCACAATCGTTAATCTCTACTCTTCCTCGTCACTCTTCACATCCCATCGCTGCTTGCGCCATTCTTTTTGATCGTCCTTAGTTAAGAAAGTCCAAGCGATAAGTCTTGAAGATTTATTACCCGTACCCATTGGAATAGTTTTCATCTCTGTGACTTCGTGCTTCTTTAACACCTTTTGTATGGCGCGCACATTAGATTGTTTTGACACCAATGTGGTAAACCAAAAACAGTTAAGTGCATAACGTTCACTCTCACGTATCATATTTATAATGAATGAAAGTTCGCCACCCAAGCACACTAATTCTTGGTGTATGCCAGAAAAATTGAGTTCTGGGTTTTCTTGATCCTCTCCTGTTAGGTTTTTTATTTTACGTCTTGTTCCAGCTGCAGCATCTGCTTTACTTGCGTGAAAAGGTGGGTTACAAATAGCTACATCAATAAGTTCATCTTTTGCTATAACGCCATAAAACGCATCCCTAGAGTTGGGTTGCAACTCTAATTCTATTTTATCGTGTAATACAGAATTCGCCTCTACGTGCTTTTCTGCTATTGCAATTGATTCTGGGTTAATGTCAGAACCTATAAAGTTCCAGCCGTATTCTACAATACCTATGGTTGGATAAATACAGTTTGCACCAACTCCAATATCATAGACTGTAATTAAATCGCCTTCTGGGATTCTGCCAAAATTAGATGCTCCCAGTAAATCTGCAACATGGTGCAGGTAGTCAGCTCGACCAGGAATGGGTGGCGTTAAATATTCATCTGGAAACTCCCAAGACGTGATACCGTAATAATGGTGAAGTAATGCTTGGTTTAATAGTTTAACCGCTTTTGGGTTAGAAAAATCTACAGATTTGTCTCCGTGCTTATTTAGTTTTACATAATCTTCCAATGCCGGGATTGCAGTAATCAGTGCTTTTAAGTCGTAGCGCTCTCTGTTTTTATTGCGAGGATGTAGTCTTGATTTTAATTCTTTTTTAGGCATAGTGTAGGCTATTGTTTGGATTTCGGCTGCGCTCAATCTGACATTATTATACTTTTGAATATTCTAAAGATTTTATAGCTGCTAGTCTGAGCGCAGTCGAAGACCAATAGACTTCATCTAATTTTAAATAATCACAAAATTACATTCCTCTAACTTTCTTCTCCCATTTCCAAGCACTTTCTAATGCGTCTTCCATAGATTTTTCTGCTTTCCAGCCGAGTTCGTTGTTCGCTTTATGCGTATCTGCATAAACGGACACTACATCTCCAGGACGTCGATCTACTATTTTGTAGTTCAGTTTTTGGTTTGTTACTTTCTCAAAAGCATTGACAACTTCTAGTACACTGCTTCCTCTTCCTGTTCCAATATTGAATACTTCATAATTAGAAGCATTCTTTTTATTTAACAATCGTTCAAGAGCCACCACGTGTGCTTTTGCAAGATCAACCACGTGTATATAGTCACGAATGCAACTACCATCTTCTGTAGCATAATCATCTCCAAAAACAGAAAGCTCTTCTCGTATACCTGCAGCTGTTTGTGTAATAAATGGCACTAAATTTTGAGGAGCTCCTTTGGGCAATTCACCAATCTCTGCTGTTTTATGTGCGCCAATAGGATTAAAATAACGAAGGGCAATGGTTTGTAATGTTTCAGAAACATGAGAAAGGTCTACTAATATTTCTTCTGCTATTTGTTTTGTATTTCCATAGGGAGAAGTTGCTTTCTTCACGGGAGCAGATTCTGTTATAGGCAAGCTATCTGGCTCACCATAAACGGTACAAGAAGAACTAAATATGAAATTTGCTATGGCATATTTTTCACATTCTTGTAACAGATATACTAAGGTGTTTAAGTTGTTTTCATAATACAGTAATGGGTTTTCTATGCTTTCTCCCACGGCTTTACTTGCCGCAAAATGGATAATCCCGTGAATATCATTGTGTTTCTGAAAAAACGAAATTACTGCGGGTTTATCACGTAATTCAAGCTCTTGATACTCCGGCCGAATGCCCGAGATGGACTCAATACGCTCTAGCACATCAATAGCACTATTAGATAGATTGTCTATTACAATAACCTTGTAGCCATTATTTTGCAGTTCTACAACGGTGTGTGATCCTATATATCCTAAACCACCTGTTACGAGTATTTTCATAATTCTGACCAGCTTAACTGGATACTTATTTTTTAAAGCGCTCTTACCAGCACTATTCCTATTTTTTATTAACCCACAAACTCTAATACTTTACCTGTAATAAAAGCAATTTGTTCATCATCTAGTTCCGTATGCATTGGCAATGAAATGCATTCTTGAACCAATTGATTGGTTACTGTAAAATCTGCTTCATTATACCGTGCATCTTTGTATGCTTTTTGAGCATGCAATGGTATTGGGTAATAGACGCCGCACGGGATGTCATGTGCTTGTAAATGTTGTACTAACCCATCTCTATCTGTGTTTTTTACAACCAATGTATACTGGTGAAACACGTGACAATCACAGGTGTCGCAAATGGTATTTCCAGAATTGCATACTCCTGTGGGAGTGATAATATTTTTATTTTCTGAAAAAGCTTTCGAGTATTTACGCGCTGCTTCTTTACGTTTGCTATTGTATGTGTCTAAATGTGGCAGCTTTGCTCTTAACACCGTTGCTTGTATACTATCTAATCTTGAGTTAACACCTACTACATCGTGATGGTAACGTTTATACATTCCGTGGTTTACGATACCTCTTATGGTGTGAGCAAGATCGTCGTCGTTTGTAAAAATAGCCCCACCATCGCCATAACATCCTAGATTTTTGGAAGGAAAAAACGAAGTTGATCCCACATGACCTATTGCTCCAGTTTTAGTTTTTACCCCATTTTTAGAAGTATAAGTAGCACCTATTCCTTGCGCATTATCTTCTATCACATATAAATTATGTTCTGCTGCAAGCTCCATAATGGCATCCATGTTTGCGGCAAGTCCAAAAAGATGTACCGGCACAATGGCTTTTGTTCTTGGAGTTATTGCATTTTTAATCGCCTCAATATCTATATTAAAATTTACAGGATCTACGTCAACCAATACTGGCGTTAATTGTAAAAGCGCAATCACCTCTACTGTCGCTGCAAATGTAAAGTCTGCCGTGATTACTTCATCACCAGGTTTTAAACCTAGTCCCATCATAGCTATTTGTAATGCATCTGTTCCATTTGCGCAAGGAATCACATGTTTTACCGCTAAGTACGCCTCTAGCTCAGCCTGAAAAGCATGGACTTCTGGTCCATTAATAAATGCCGTAGACTCGATTACATTTAAAATAGATGTATTTACCTGCTCCTTTATTTGTTCGTACTGACCTTTTAGGTCAACCATTTGTATTTTTTTCATCCGTACTGATTATTCGATAAATAGGAAGATGGTATGCCTAAAGCTCATCCTCTTTGATCTATTAATTGTAATTAGGCATTTCATATGCTATATCCAAGAAGATGGATACTATATTAATTAGTTGCGCAACTGCGCATACAATGTTGATAATTCGTTGAGCAAAAATACAAAATACTTACATGAAAGCCCCACCCATATACGCTACATATTAAAATCATATTCACGGTCGCATCTCAAACACCAATTTTGTATTTTAGCCGTATGTCTTTTTTGTATAACATTCTAATTCACATCGCAAATTTTCATTTGCAAATCGCTCAATTTTTTAATAAAAAATTACGGTTGTTTGTGCAAGGAAGAAAAGAAACCTATACTCTTATTTCTGAAAAATTAACGAATCAAGACCGGTCTATTTGGTTTCATTGCGCCTCTCTGGGTGAATATGAACAAGGGGTTCCAATAATGGAAGCATTGAAAAAAAAGTATCCCAATTATAAACTGATAGTATCCTTTTTCTCTCCTTCTGGGTATGAAGTAAAAAAGAATAATTTGCTCGCAGATGTTACTGTTTATTTACCGTTGGACACGAAAGGCAATGCCAGAAAATTTATTCACGCCATTAACCCTGCCTGTGCCTTTTTTGTAAAATATGAAGTGTGGCCCAATTATCTTTTTGAACTTGAAAAGCAAAATATTCCAGCCATTTTAGTTTCTGGCGCATTTAGAAAAGAGCAAGCTTATTTTAAAAGTCATGGTGGTCTGATGCGAAAAGCTTTAAAAACATTTACCCATTTCTTTGTACAGAATGATACTTCGGAAATGTTATTGGCATCAATAGATCTAAAAAATGTTACGATTAGCGGAGACACTCGTTTTGACAGAGTAAGCCATCAGATTGAAATGGACAATCGTTTACCTTTTATGGAATCTTTCAAACAAGATCAACTCTGTATTGTTTGTGGAAGCACCTGGCCAGAAGACGAAGCCGTTTTAATACACTACATAAATAACGCGCCTTCACACGTCTCATTTGTAATCGCCCCGCACAAAATAGATGACACAAAAATTGAATCTTTTTTAAGTAAAATTAATAAACCAACGGTGCGTTATTCTAAAATAACAGATACTCTGCTTACTAAGGCAACTTTACTTTTAATAGACAATGTAGGCATGCTTACCAAAATTTACAGCTATGCAGATATCGCTTATGTAGGCGGTGGTATGGGCACAGATGGTTTGCACAACATACTAGAACCCGCAACTTTTGGTGTCCCTGTTGTGATCGGTAAGAATTTTGATAAATTTCCGGAGGCAGAAAGGCTTCAATCTTTAGCCGGCCTATTTTCTGTGGTCAACTCAGATGAGTGTACTTCTATTATGACAAAACTTGTAGCTGATGCAAATTTCCGTAGTAAAACAGGGATGATTTGTGGGCATTGGATTAATAGTAATACTGGGGCGTCCGCTACAATTTTAAGCTATATTGATAGCAATAATTTGTTATGACACCTTGATTTTTGTTATCATATTTTTACTAATTACTAACGTAAAGATTAAAACCGCTACACCGTTACAGCTTGATTTAAATACCTTCTAAAAGGAACCATCTCCTTATAAATTTCTATCACTTTTTTATCAAAATCTGGAGATATTACTTCGTCTTTTGTCAAATTACACGATACTGCAAAGGACTTTCTTCGTAAAAGATCGATATGTGAATGTGTAATCTCATACCCTCTGGGCGCTGTTTTTAACTGGGGTCCTTCAATCATATTTCCGAAGCACTTTTTAAAAGATTTTTTATTTAAAATAGTTTTAAACGCCGAGCCATTATAATCAATAGCCTCCCTGATACTTTTAAGCACAGCAGATGAGGGATGCCAGTATCCTCCACCTAAATAACATTCATTGATACCCAACTCAATATAAAAATCACCTTGTCTGCTTACTTGGTCAAGCCCCGCACCAAAGTGGTCTTTATAAATAGGCTTATTTGGTTGGAACATCAAATTATTATTTATTCTATTTATCGCCTTTTTCCCTGGCGTATTAAAGTAGTCCTGATCTATTGCCGCAAGTTTGGAATTCATTTGATCCAACCAATTAATATATTGATCTCTAACTATTTCATATTCTTTCCTGTTGGCGTCCATCCAATCTTTATTATTATTCTTCTGGAGCTTGCTCAAAAAGCTGAACATTATTCTAAAATCCATTGACTTAAGTTTAAAAAAATAGCGACAAAAGAAAAATCTAGTGTCGCTACTATTTATAATGAGTAATACTGTTACGCGTTTAATTTATTTATTTGTCCCTTAAGTTCTTCCATAGACTGCTGTAATTCTCTTAACAACCCACTTTCATTAGGCTCATCAATCCCAAAGGTAAGTTTGCTATTTACCAGCCACATTTCTTGAATATCTAATACAGAAACATCAATGGGTATGTATTCAGGGTTTAAAGAGATCAATCTTACTTTATTAGGTGCATTAGGTACCTTATGTAATTTCTTGACCAATACTGAATCTTTAAGTACAATGATATATATTTTACTATCACTTGCCTCACTTACATTAGGGACTGCTCTACCAAGCACCCATTCGTTAGGTTTAATATTTGGCAACATACTATCACCTTCTACCTGAAAACCTCTGTATGTGGCATTACGATATTGAGGTAATGGAATATTAAAAGCTGGCAGTGTTTCATACCAATCTACATCCTGAATGTTATGAGGATATCCGGCAGCGGCTTTCTGATTTACTAAAGCAATCGTCTCTTTTTGATCTACATCTAGTGTAATGACCTTTGGACTTACATCGCCGCCGTCAATATTCACGACCTTTGTATAACTTTTACCAAAAAGCCACAATGGGTTTATATCAAATTGTCTTAGTAATTCCATTACAACATGGCCAGAAATCTTAGTTTTACCGCGTTCTATATCTGCGGTTGTAGCACCCACACCAAGCAACTGAGCAAAGGATTGCTGCGTGTACTTCTGTTCTTCACGAACTTTTTTAAAGCGCCGTGCTTCTATAGATAGATTATTTTCCATACTCAAATATACTACTATTTGGATATATTCCAAATTTTTACTAGGTATATTTCCGTCTTAGGGATATATTCCTAATACCGTTTAGTTTTCTAATAAAAGTTACTGCTAACAAATTTTAATATTTCGTTAATTACTTAGAATTATGCACATTACTAAATTAATTTATTCTTTAAGGCCATTGTTTATGGTAAAAATGAGTTAATTTTGACATAATTAAATACTAAACACTAACTTAAATTTTACATTATGAAAAAAGTACTAACAACTTTTGCAGCTTTAGCGCTAATCGTTTCTATATCTTCTTGTAGAGAAACTGTAGACAAAACTCAGGATGCAATGGAAGATGCAGCGGACAGCGCAGCTGAAGGTATGGAAAATGCAGCAGATGCAGCAGGTGATGCTATGGACTCTGCCGGAGAAGCAGTTGATGGCGCAGTAGACGCAGCTGGAAATGCAGTAGACGGTGCAGTAGATGCAGCAGGAAATGCGGTAGACGGTGCAGTAGACGCGGCCGGAAACGCTGTAGATAGCGCAAAAGACGCAGCTGGAAATGCGATGGACAAAGCAGGTGATGCAGCAGGTGATGCGGCTAATAAAGCTGGCGATGCCATGGAAAACGCAGGTAAAGAAGTGAAAGCAAAAGTAATTGACTTAAAAGGTAACAATTAATAATTATTTTGTTTAAAAAAATGCCCTTGAGTTTTCAAGGGCATTTTTTATTACGACACATTGGGTTGCTTATTTCCTAAGCGACACTATTAACGCTGTGGTTGCTGGTCTCTTCTTCATGACAAAGCTGCGTTATAGCTATCACCTACTCTTGCTCCTGGATGTTTCCTTACCTCAGTTTTATTAGTAAGATACTTAATTACTTTTACAAGATTAAACGCCAAACTGGACGGATAAAATTTTCATTTTAGTCATAGTTAATGTGCGCAAAACAAAACCATTGCACCAACTACATAAGAGCCAAGATTCATAGTAAATATATTCGTTTTAGAAACTAAATAAAGATTAAACAAAAAAGAGACCCAATAAGAGGTCTCTTTTATATTATGTTTCTAATTTAGACTACTCCACTATAATAAACTCAGAGCGTCTATTTAATTGATGTAAATCTTCACTACATCTCACACCGTTTGAACAGTGGTTGGTAAGTTGTGCTTCTCCATAACCACGACCTGTTAATCTAGATCTAGAGATACCTCCTTTATTTACCATGTATGCGATCGTATTTATGTTTCTTCTTGTAGATAGATCTGCATTATATGCATCTGTATTTCTGCTGTCTGTATGTGAACGTACATCTATTTTTAATCTAGGGTACTTCTTCATATACTTAATCACTTTTTGTAATTCTATCTGAGCGTCTGCTCGTATAAAATCTTTATCTAAATCAAAATATATTATTTCTAAATCCAGAACATCATTTAAATCATCTCCTATTTTTGGATCATCTAACGACTCTAATTCTAGTGATAAATTTAATTCTAACTCTAACTCAGCAGTGGTTGTAAAACATTCTTCATCAAAACCATAATTAACTTTAGACCCTCTTACGCAATACGCTTTACTGCATTCTAGCGGAAAACTGAATGATCCGTCTGCTCCAGCAATTAATTGACCAAGTACTTGATTTGAAGGGTCCATTAGAACAACTTTAGCATTTGGAATAGGTGCTCGTGTATTTTTATCAATTATTACACCGCTTACCATTTGTTTACAAGCACTAATAATCTCTACACCATCTACTTTTCTAAAAGAGTAGATATCATCATCTCCCATTCCACCATCTCTATTAGAGGCAAAATATCCCATTCCCTGATCATCATTTACGATAAACGTAAAATCATCTTTAAGGCTATTTACCGGACGTCCCATATTAAATACTTCTCCTGCGCTTCCCGTACTAAGTTCGGTCACAAAAACATCTAGTCCTCCAAGACCTGGATGTCCGTCTGATGCAAAATACAACTTGTTGTCTTCACTTATAAATGGGAAAGTCTCTCGAAACTCTGTATTAATCTTATCTCCTAATGACATTGGAGTACCAAAACCATCTCCTTGAATCGCGACCTTATATAAATCTGACATCCCTTTTCCACCTGGCATATCACTTGCAAAATAAAGGGTATTACCATCTGGACTTAAAGCTGGATGCGCTACGGAATACTCATTACTATTAAAAGGCATTTCCGTAACTTCCCAATCACCATCTTCTCCAATAACACCTCTATACATTTTTAATTTATTAGTACCATCTGCATCTTCTTTATATTTCTTATCTGTATAGTTATTTCGTGTAAAATACATCGTCTGCCCATCTTTAGTGAACACCGCAGTAGACTCGTGATACTTCGTATTTATACTTGTATTAAAAGTTTCAGCCACCCCATTCTCAGCACCAGCTAAAGGCAATCTATAAATGTCTAAAAAAGGTTGATCATTCCATTCGTGTATGCGCTTTGCTTTTGTATTCCCATTTAAACGGTTTGAAGCAAACACTAAACTACCTGCGTAGTATGCAGGTGCGAAATCTGATAATTTTGAGTTAAACTGTACTGGTATTAATTCAAACCTACCAGATTGTGCTTCAATTTCACTTAAATAATTTCGTTCATTAACAAATAAATCTGCTCGCTTGTCAGCACCACTTGCTTTATTAAATTGCTCCATAACCTTGTCAGAAGCTTTGTATTGACCACTACTCTTAAGCGCAAGAGCATATCTATAAAGATATTCTGGCTTTGGAGTGTTTGTAAAATCGTTTAAAGCACCATACCATCTGGCTGCATTTTCATAATCTGCAGTGAAATAATAAGAATCCCCTAAACGCATTAAGAGCTCCTCAGACATAAAACCATCTTCAGCCAATTTTAAATAACCCTCACGAGCATCTACATAAGCTAAATTCTCAAAATTATCATTCGCTTTTTTTAGCTTCTTCTCCTGTGCTGTTCCTACGGAAATGGTCAACATAAGACCAATCAGACACGATATTTGTAATATATATTTCATAATCTAAATACGTTTTAAAGTGGTTGATTCGACTTTTAAAAGAATCTTGGTGATATTAATCGCTCATTGCGCTTAAACAGTTCATAGCGTAAAAAGAACTCAAATGAACCATCATTATACTGCTGCAACTCAGTAGTTTCTCTATCGTAAGCAAAACCTAACATTAACTCATCTGAAATCTGGAAACCAACCATCGCACTTAACGCTGCACTCCACCTATAAGCTAAACCAAGAGTTAATTTGTCTTTTATTAACATATTAGCAGAAACATCCAATTGTAAAGGAGCTCCGTCTACAGCTTTAATTAGTGCCGCAGGCTTAAACATTAAATCACTTCCTAAAGGGAAAGTATACCCTGTCATTATGTAATAATTAATTCGTTCTCTTGCCGTAGAACTTGTACTATTTGAATTTATAGATTCGTCAAAATGTTCCGTTTCCAAAAGGTTTGGTGCACTTAAACCCAAATAAAACTTATCTGAGTAATAAAAAGCTCCTAAACCAAATTGTGGATTAAATCTATTATCTACATTAAATTGGGCGTCAGCATCTCCCGGATTGAACTCCCCAGTATTTGCTAAAGCACTATCAATATTTAATAAATGTGCTCCGGCTTGTAATCCAAGGGATAGTTTTGCTGTTTCTGAAACATTAAAAGCATAACTAAAAGGGATATTTATATACGTCTCTTCTGAAATGAATATTTCATCCCGAACTATATTTAACCCAAGTCCTACTTTATCTCCAATAGGTGTATGTAAAGAAAGTGTCCCTGTTTGTGGAGCACCATTTAAGCCAACCCACTGTGTTCTGTAGAGAGCTACTATACTAAGTACATCTCTCGAACCCGCATACGCAGGGTTAATACTCAATGTATTATACATATACTGTGTATACTGAGCATCCTGCTGTGCGTAGGTGTTATTCGAGAACAGTCCTATAACAGACAGTGCCAATAGTAAAAATGCTGTTTTTTTCATACCTCTTTGGTTTAATATATACGCTCTTGCAAATACTTGTTGCAAGAGCGATATTACTTGTTTTATCTTCTATTAATGTATAAAGGACCTGCAAGCTCTTTAACTTGACCATCATCGTTGACGTAGGTTATCACATAGTAATAAGTTCCAACTGGGAGTTTATCTCCTCTAGATATAGTCACACGTCCATCTGATACACCTCTAAAGAATCTATCGTCTATAGCATAGCCATCTACATCATACACCTTAACTCCCCAACGGTTATAAATACGTACTGTATTGTTAGGATATTGCGAAATCCCTCTAATTACAAAGACATCATTTAATCCGTCACCATTTGGTGTCATAATATCAAAGATTTCCAAGTTATCCTCAGCTGTTGGATCACCATTGTTATTCTCTAAATAATCTGGAATACCATTGCCATTCTCATCTGCTATCTCATCACCATTAGGAATACCATCACCATCACAATCCGCCGATAACCATTCGTCAGATACATTTGTAACATCTTGACTTGCTACTACAAAACTACAAGGGTCAAGAGCATTTGTACCATCTTCTAATTCTTGCTCATTGGTAACTCCATCACCGTCACAATCTGCCGTCATCCAACTCTCAGTTGGAACTCCCGTTTGATTAGAAATATCAAAATCACAAAGATTAAGAGGATCTGTTCCATCCAATAGTTCATCTCCATTAGCAACGCCATCACCATCACAGTCTAGTGCCAGCCATTCTTCAGTTGGATCGATCGTTTGACTTGAGACAACTAAATCACAAGGATCTAGTGGATCTGTTCCATCGTTAACTTCATCTTGGTTTGTAACGCCATCACCATCACAATCTGCCATCATCCAATCACCACTAGTTGGTAATGTTTGACCTTCGGCTAGATAATCACAAGGATCATTTGGATCCGTACCATCTAATAACTCATCGCCATTACTTACACCATCACCGTCACAATCAAGAGATTCCCATTCTGGAGTTTGTGGTACAGTAGCATTCTCTAGCATAAACTCACAAGGGTCTAATGGACCTGTACCGTCTATAAGCTCATCACCATTAGTAACTCCATCACCATCACAATCTGCATCTATCCATTCTTGACTTGGTTGAACGGTCTGACTTGCTACAACAAAATCACAAGGATCTTGTGGGTCCGTTCCATCAGCAATCTCATCTCCATTAATAACACCGTCACCATCACAGTCTAATACTAACCATTCTGGAGTTACAATTGTTACATCTTGACTGGTAGCCTCATAATCACAAGGATCAAATAGATCCGTTCCATCAGATAACTCATCACCATTAGTTACGCCATCTCCATCACAATCTAATGCTAACCACTCTGGTGTCACAATTGTTATATCTTGGCTTGCTTCATCATAATCACAAGGATCCTGAGGGTTTGTTCCATCACCTAACTCTGTTCCATTTGATACGCCATCACCATCACAATCAGCTCCTAACCATTCGGTACTAAGTATTGTAACATCTTGAATTGAACCGTCATAATCACAAGGGTCATAAGGATCTGTTCCTGTTGTCACTTCTACTCCGTTTGGTACTCCATCACCATCACAATCTGCCGCTGCCCATATATCATAATTCTCATCTCCAGGCATTGGTGTCTCTCCAGCTGTATCAGTTTCAACACAAGGATCTAATGGATCTGGATCAGTTTCATTAGTCTCCCCATCTCCATCACAATCAGCCGCTGCCCAGTCTCCACCTTGTGGTAAACTAACATCGTCCTCGTTGTAATCACAAGGATCGTTTGGATCTGTTCCATCAGGACCAGCAGTACCATCCATATTAGGATCAACTTCTACTCCGTTTGGCACTCCATCACCATCACAATCGGCTATATACCAATCAGAGTTATTATCTGATAAGTCTACGTTTGCTGTGTTACCTCCTTCACAAGGATCATAAGGTGCCGGATCATCTCCGTTAGCCTCACCATCGCCATCGCAATCAGCAGCAGCCCAAACATCATAGTTCTCATCTCCTGGCATTGGCGGTGCTGTTGTATTGTCAGTCTCTACACAAGGATCAAAAGGTTCTGGGTCGGTTTCATTAGTCTCACCGTCACCATCACAATCAGCATCATTCCATTCATCTGTAACCATTGTGATATCTTGATTTTCTTCTAAATAATCACAAGTGTCTAGTGGATTAGTCCCGTCATTTAATTCCGTTCCATTTGAAACACCATCACCATCACAATCTAAACCTAACCATTGAGTATTAACTGCATCAATATCTTGTACAGAAGCATCATAGTCACAAGGGTCGTTTGGATCTGTTCCACCAGGACCAGCTGTACCATCTCCATCAGGATCAACTTCAATACCATTGATCACTCCATCACCATCGCAATCGGCAGTGTACCAATCTGAATTAATATCTGATAGATCAACCATAGTAATGTCTGCATCAACGCAAGGATCTAGTGGATCATCGTCTGTTCCATTTGGATTTCCATCGCCATCACAATCAGCTAATAACCAATCTCCGCCTGGAGTTAAAGTAACATCATCTTCATTATATTCACAAGGATCATTTGGATCTGTTCCATCAGGACCAGCAGTACCATCCATATCAGGATCTACTTCTGTACCATTTATTACTCCATCACCATCACAATCTGCCATATACCAATCAGTGTTATTATCTGACAGATCTACATTGGCAAGATTACCTCCTTCACAAGGATCATAAGGTGCTGGATCATCTCCATTTAATTCACCGTCTCCATCACAATCGGCTGCTGCCCAAACATCATAATTTGAATCTCCTGGCATTGGATTCGTTGTGATATCTGTATCGCCATCACAAGGATCATAAGGTGCTGTATCCATTCCGTTTGGTGTTCCATCACCATCACAATCAGCGGCTTGCCAGATTGGGTTGGTTGGATCTGCTGTACTACCTGCAGTAAAGACACAAGGATCTTCTGGATCTGGATCTGTTCCGTTTGGATCTCCATCACCATCACAATCAGCGGCTTGCCAGATTGGATTCGTTGTATCTGCTGTACTTCCCGCGGTAAACACACATGGGTTATATGGTTCTGGATCTGTTCCGTTTAAATCACCATCGCCATCACAATCTCCTGCCGCCCATATATCATATGCATCTTGTGCAGGGGTTCCTGGCATCATAGGATCTACCTGTGCTACTGGATTCGTTACACTACAAGCATCAAATGGATCTGTTCCATTCATTACTTCTTCTCCATTGGTCTCACCATCGCCATCACAATCGGCAGCGGCCCAAACATCATAGTTTGGATCTGCTGGTGCTGGTATAGTGGCTGCGCCACTTACACTACAAGGATCGTTAGGGTCTGAACCATTCATATCTTCTGTACCATTGGTCTCTCCGTCACCATCACAATCAGCTGCTTGCCAAATTGGATTCGTTGTATCTGCTGTACTTCCTGCGGTAAACACACAAGGATATAAAGGATCTGGATCTGTTCCGTTTGAATCACCGTCTCCATCACAATCAGCGGCTTGCCAGATTGGGTTGGTTGGATCTGCTGTACTACCTGCAGTAAAGACACAAGGATCTTCTGGATCTGGATCTGTTCCGTTTGGATCTCCATCACCATCACAATCAGCGGCT
>CALIAF010000047.1 GCA_938041335.1 uncultured Ulvibacter sp.
AATAACAACAACATCAATTCATTACTTTTTAATAAATAACATTCTCTTAGATCGTTCTAATTCAATAATATAACTACCCGTTGGCAAGACCTCTATGTCTATATTCGATTCGTTAAAGATTACCCCTTCCATTACTTTGACTCCCAATTGATTGTAAATGATATAAGGGGTAGCGCCAAACAAACCACTAATAGCTATGTTATCGGAAGAAGGGTTCGGGAATAGAGTTGTTTCCGCTTTATTAAATTCATCTGTATTTAAGACAAAATCATTGTAGACTATTAAATTTCCGTTACTAAAATCTGTTACATAAACATCGGCTTCATCAAATAGAATATCACCTCCTAAAAACCCAGAGTCCAAATTGATAACTTCTGGATCATCCAGTGAAAGATCTATTTTGGAGAATTCTTCGCTATTTTGTTGAAAGAAATAAAGTTCATTATTATAAATCTTCATTCCACCATTAGGCCCAACTAGTCCTTCTTTTATAATTTCATGAGGAGGATCTGTAATCGTTAAGTCAATACGAATTATTTTGTCACCGATAAAGTCAGAAATGTACATAAAGTCATCTTGGATAACAATTCCCCCAACAGATTCTAGACCATAAGTTAGGATAATATCAGTTGGATTGGGAGACGTAATATCAATTTTTTTAACTACTCCAGAACTAAACTGTCCAACATATAAATAATTGTCTTTAATGAAAAGATCCTGTGGATTAGTTAAGCCCATTACTAATACCTCAACAACTGGTGCTGGACTAGCAAGATTTATACTCAAAATTCTACCAAGATAATAATCTGACACATATAGAATGTCTTCATGAATTAATGTAAAGAATGGGCCGTCAATACCACTAACAAATACTTCTGGTGTTGGGTCTGGTGCACTTAAGTCAATTCTTAATATTCGATCTTCTACTGATTCACATACATATAGAAAATCTCCATGTTTTTCCATTCCGATAGGACCATTAAGCCCTGAAACAATTATCTCACTTTGACCGAAACCTACTAAAGCATAAAATATACTGAAAACAACACTAATTTTTCTCATTTCTATATACATCTAATTGAATTTACAAGTTAGTGAAAATATTATTCAGAAGCTTAAAATGCCTTTTTCTTTAGGATCGAAGTTTTAGAAAAGAAAAACCAATTAAAAGAGAGCATACTCGTTAAACAGGTAATCAAAAACACTTGAAATATGACTAATTTAATCTTGTCTTTTTAACATTTTGTTCTACTTGCCTAATATATTTTGATGGATACATCTTATATCTATTAAGAAACCATTTTGAGAATGACTCTGCCGTTTTAAAACCACATTCGTTTGCAATCACCTCCATTTTATATCTGCGAAACTTGTACTCTGCATCAATTCTCGACTTTGCAAATGCCACTTTTAAATCTTTTATATACGCTTTATAGGGCTTCCCTTTTTCTTTAAAAATAACTTTTGAGAGATACTTTGTGTTTGTTTCAAAACATTCTGCAAGCTTTGTTAATTTTAATTCTGGGTCTAAATATTCTTGTTTCTTTTCAAATTTTTGCAACTTCTTCTTTATCTGGATAACAATTTTGAGAGGAACTTCCCTATCTGGAGTTACCTTTATTTTGGTCACAATAGGAGGTTGATGGGTATATTGGTATTTAGTCATCTCTGTGACCACTCTTGATACAATGATATTAGCATTATCTTTTAAAGATGCAGTTATAATTTCGTTATTCCGTTTCAATTTTAAATTTAAAATTGAAACGCCAATAAAAGCAGAGAGCAAGAATAGAACTACAATAACAAGCCCAACCCATACATTATTAGGGATTTGAACTAAATTTTCTGTAAAAAATTGTCGCAATACTATTATACCATTCAATATGTTAATTATTTATTAGATTAGGAATAAATATTTAATAAGTACTTTTATTCATCCAAAACAATGCAGGCTTTTCCTAGTAGTGCTCACACATCATTTTTTCTAGTAGATTCTAAAAAAATTATGGATTCAAATTTAGATGAGGCTGATGATAAAACAAAAGAGAAGTGTGTGCTTGGCGTAAATTTTTACGTTCTGCAAATAATTAAAATTGTATTTACATGATATATAGCCTATTAGAAAAAGTATTAATTTTTAGTTTTTGTTTATTTAGTGCAACAATTATAGGCCAATCTCATCAAATAGAAGACGAATACCACAGGAAAGCCAAAGCTTTTATAAGCTTAGGAAAGCTAGATTCTGCTAAAATTTACATTTCTAAAATGAAGCAATCGAAAAATCTATGCAGGTGCTGGACGGGGCACAGTTATGAAGCAGGTGTATACTATAAACTTGGCGAGCATAAAAAATCAGACTCGATTCTACAAGAGCTTATTTTAATTACAGACCCCCACAAAAGACAAAATAACTTTAAGTACTCAGACCTTATGGTTGGAAAATCATTTAGTGATTGTGTTAAAATAGTGAACATAAACATATATAGAAGATTGTTTTATATCTACAAACGATATAGTGCTTTTGATAGTGCTTTTTTCTACCTGAATAAAAGAAAAGATATTATTAAGTCTTTAAGCGAAAAAAACACCTATTACTATCGTAATTTAACTGCAATAGATAAAAATTTGGCAAATTTGTTTATGGAACTAAAGCAGTTTCAAAATGCAAAAGAGATATTAATTGTTGCAAATAGAGATATGAGAGATTTAAGTATAAGCACCAATGATGAATGGTACTTAGCATTTCAAAAGGAGAAAGTATACTTGTTAAGCAGTTTAGCAAATTCTTATTTTCATATTTTTAATGAAGAAGGTAAAAAAGAATACATTGATTCATCTTTTCAATATCAAAAAAATGCTTTTTATTTAGAAAAAAAAATTGACGGTATTGTTCTTAATAATGTAAAGAGACATAACTATTCTAAACTTTCTAGGTTTTCGTATTATAAAGAAGACTTTAAGGCCTTTAAGCAATATTTAGATTCCTTGTCCATGTTAAAAAGTCAAGAAAAAAACTCGGGTGAGCTTTCATTATTTGCAAAGTATTTTAATCAAATCAATAACTTAGATTCTGCCATCTATTATGAAAAGAAATACCTAAAGACATTAACATCGAGAAGTATTTTTAAAATAGACCAAGTTTCAACATTGCAGCGTATTTCTGAGTTGTACTACAAAAAGAAAAACTTAGATAGTGCTCACAAATTTTCACAAAGAACTCTAAACTTAGCTGATGAATTAAAAGAAAACGAAATTAACGGCATTACCTCGATAAAGCAAAAAGAGTTAAATGATATCAAAGAATTCAATAAGGAAATCGTATTTGAAAAAAACCAAAACCAAAATATGTTTTTTATTATTTTAGGGTCACTAGTTACTTTATTAATATTGGTTAGTTTTCTTTATTTCAAAAATAAAAAGAAGCAAGTTGAGAAATTTAGAATTTTAGATAAAAAATATCAAAGTATTAAAAACGTAAAACCCTCAGAGAATTTAATAAACAAGACGCGTGCTAATCAAATCGAATACGAATTACAAAAGATTGAAGACTCTACCTTATTTTTAAATTCAGATTTTAGCCTTCTATTCGTATCAAAAGCATTGAAAATAAACAGAACGTATATTTCTAAGACAATAAATGAGTCAAAGGGTGTTTCTTTTAAAAAATACCTAGCTAAGTTAAGAATTGATCATTTAATTGAATTGTTAGAATCCGAGCCTAAGTATAGAAAGTATTCAATTAATGCTTTAGGGGAGGAGATAGGCTATACTAACGCCTCCTCTTTTACAAGAATTTTCAAAAATGAAGTAGGATGCAGCCCTTCAGAATATTTAAAGAGGTATAACTAAGTTAAGAATTTTTCAATTAGATGAACCTTCTCTTTTGGCACAAAAAAGCAATCTCTAACACCATTATCAGTTTTACGCTGGATAGAATTAACTTTTGTTAAACCATTTGGGTAGTGATCATACAATTCGTAATCGTTTTTAAGAATGATTTCCTCTAGTTCCTCCTCAATTCTATCAAACAATGTTTCGCAAATTATTATAGGCCTTAAGGTGCCTAACACAGAACTTGCCCCATTTAATATAGCGTTTTCATTCCCTTCGGTATCAAGTTTAATCAAGTCTAACACTTTAATGTTATTTTTAATTACATATTCATCAAGGGTTAAAGATTCAACCATAGTAACCTTAGATTCTAAGTTTGGTTTAGTTCCTAAGTTATGTTCTCCAGACAAATTATACGTTGAAGGGTATTTTTTATTAATGATGTTTGAAAACGGTAATTTGCCATTTTCTGACGATAAGGCAATAGGCTCCACTTTAATTTGATTAGAAAGATAATTGATTTTTACGTTTTCAGATAAATACACCATAGGCCCAATAGAAGGTTCAAAAGAAACAACATTTAGGTTTTTATTTATTGATGCTGCTAAAACACTATAGTATCCAATACTAGCTCCAACATCAAAAAACATCTTCTTTCCTTTTATCAATTCAGAGAAAATAGTTGTGTACTCGTAGTTTTTAGCTCCTTTCCAGAATAGCTCTCTAGTAACATAACTAGTTTGATTTGTTTTGAACCTTAATTTAACACCCTCATATTTTGAAATAAGAGTGCCAGATGGATGAATTTTAAAAGGCAGAATAGGGCGAAAAATATAGTTCACATTTCTAAGAACCTTATTTACAAAAGGAGAATAAATTAAATTATAGAATAATTGCATAGTATTTTTTGCTAACATAACAACAATTTAAAACAAAACTAACTATAACTTTAGTTGTTAAAAAATATTAAGTCATATTGATTAATTTTTATTTTAAAGGAATGTGGGGTAAAGAAACAAAAAAGCAACGATTTAAAATCGTTACCTTTTGTTTTAAATTTATCACTCTGCTTATCCCTGTTTTCATACGAGATTAAATTGTGTTTATTTTCAATAAAAATCTAACCCTAATTTTACCCGCTTAAACCTACTAATGAACACGATCAGCAAACGTAACTATCATCCACTTGTGTCTATATTTTACTCTAAAGGTATACTCAGCAAAGAGCAAGTACAGCAAATTCCAGAAAGAACCAGACAACACTGGAACAAGAATAAAGAAAAGCCCTATGATTTTGACCATTGGATTAGACCTTTTACAGAGCATATTGAAGATGTTCAAAAGATATACCAACGTACCCAACTTAAAAAAACAATACAGTTTGTCATTAAAATAAGTGATGGATATCAACAAATACTAAATCAGATTAATGGTAATAAAAAAATAGTACAACAAAATGCCTCACATATTGTAAAAGCCATTGATCAGATTATTTCCCTTTCAAGCATTAAAACAAAACGTGCTTGCAGGTTTTATGGTGTATCTAGTGACTGGTACTACCGTGAGAAGCGAAAAGTAAACTGTTCTCTAAATATTTTTAACAAGTGCTTTAAACAGCATCCTAATCAATTAACATTTGATGAAACAGTTGCCATTGAAAGACTTGTAAAAGATCCTAAGCATTTTGGCAAAACAAAGGTGACACTCTATTATCACGCTTTGCGAAATGAGTTAGTTTCTTGTGGGAAATCTACTTTCAGTAAATATGCCAAAGCATTAGGATATAAAAAACCTAAGAAACCAAAAATTCCTCCGAGAATTGGAGTGCGTGCTAGTCGTGTTTTTGAGTGGTTACATGTTGATATAACATTAGTGCCTACCCTTGAAGGAGGTATGCAGAAAGTAGCTTTTGTAAAAGACAACTTTTCTAAAGCCATTTTGCACTGGGCGTCTGTTTCTGAAAAAGCAGATAGTCGTTTTATCACAAAACTATTTAAAGAAACCTTTAACAAATATGACCTAAACAACGTTAAAAGGCCTATTAATATCCTAACAGATGGAGGTCCTGAAAATAAGGGAGCGTTTACGACTTGGGTTAATCATTTTAACGCACCACAGATAGTGACCAAAATTACTGCTCGCACTGTAGAATTTCCTTTATCTAATTCTATGGCGGAGAGTACTCATAGTATTTATAAAACAGAATTTTTAAAGGGACAGGTATCAAGAGTCGTTAAAAATCATTTAGATAGTCTAGAGCGTTTTGTTACCTATTATAATTATGAACGGTTTCCTGCAGATTTATGCGGTTTACATCCTATGGAAGTTATTGCTGGAAAAATACCTAATAAAGAGTACTTTAAAAATCAAATTGCTGAAGCCAAACTTAATAGAGTTGCTACTAATAAAGCGTTTAACAAGTGTGCTTTTATGGGATAAGTAGGTTCTATCATTAGTAAAAACAGTGTTTTATCCTGTTTTGAGGTTCGTCTTTGATAAAAAACTGGCTTACCAAATTCTATTAGAAATACAAACAACTTTAATTAAAATAAGCGGCTATATATCTAAAAATAGAAGCCTAAATGCTCTTTAACCCCAATACGCAAACATTGGCGTAGTTTTGTTGCAGATTTTAATAGATGTTGCTCAGGATATAAACCATCCTTATTTTTTTTCTTTCTTAGTATTACCTTAATGCTTGATGCCATAACTCCCTGTTTTACAGCAAAGTTAACACAATTAGGTAAAACATAGGTAAAACAATTGTTGTTTTTACTTGATTTAATAAAGCCCTTAAAGTGCGTAAAGTTCTCGTATTTGTTTGGTTATTAGCACAATTAGCAACAAATGAATACAAAAAGAACTGGATTCAAAATCCAGTGACTTCGGTCGTGCGGGTTCGATTCCCGCCTCGAGTACAAAAGGCTTCACATTTCTGTGAAGCCTTTTTAATAGGTGTGAAATAGATTCTAGATTTTCAGAATCAATTTATTGTTTCATAAATTGTTTGAATGAAAACGAATCACCAATATATATTTTTAAAAAGTAATTTCCTTGAGGTAGCGTTGAAACATCGATTGAGGTAGAAGGATTATCTAACACTTTTAGTACTTGACCTTTTATTGAGTAAAATTCTATACGATCAATAGTATCCGTATTAGCCTCTATAATAACTTGTGATGAGGCTGGATTAGGGTACATCGTAATGGTATGGATAGGGCTATTTGAAAAACCTAAACTATCTTCTTGGTAATGTGCTGTATCTCCGTTTGGCGAAGTTATGGTCATTACATATTCTGTAAGCTCAATTATTTCATAAGATAAAGGCGATCCTTGACTATCATAAAAGAAATCAAAATAGGCGCCTTCAAAATCTTGGTTACCACCTTGATCACAGGTGATGAGAGTTTGTATTAATTCTGGAAGCGTAAATGTGATTTGAGTATCGTCGTAAATCACTTCACCATCTGACGAGGTTAATGCATTACAGACGATAGTAACAAAGTCTTCTGTGCTAGGGTCATCATCTTGGAGCATGGATAATGTTACCTTATCTACTTCGCTATTATTAAAAGGTGCTTGTATACTTTCTCCGTCAATATCCAAACCTACGCAGCGCCAATTATAGTTGGTTATTTCTGGGCTTTGACCAAAACCAATACATGTAAATAACAAGGCAAAAAAGAGTGTAGTTTGTTTCATAATAATCTATTTTTTAATTATCTTTTCTATTATTTTTCTTCCTTCAGTAGATATTTCAGCAAAATAAACACCTTGTGGAAGTGATGATAAGTTTAATGATGTTTGATTACTTGACTTAAAGACTTGAACTCCTTGTGCATTAAATAGGGCAATGGTGTAGTTGTCTAAAGTATTACTCGCAATATTTATAGTTTGAGTAGTTGGATTAGGATATAATTTAAAATTGGTTAGTTGTACATTATCATTGGACAAAAGACGGTTAGTGAAGTATAATGAGAATCCTGGTATCTGCATATCTATATACAAACTCATGTCTCCATCATTATCTTCATCAATAGAATAAGTCATGGGTTGTTGGCCAAATTCTGTGAGATAGTAAATGTACATATCTTCTATTTCTTGGTGTGATTCAAAATCACAACTAATTAAAGTACTGCCAAAGTTGTTCGTAAAAAAAGTGTCATTTGTACTATCATAACTAAAGTTCCCTTCATAAACATTACATCCAGAATCACCCTCGAAAGTAAAATCATCTGCGATTGTTAAAGTAGGAGAGATTATTGGCAACACAGCCTCAACATCTACATCACTATCTAGCTCTACGGTCATGTAAGTTAAGCGCCAAGTTTGAAAAAGATTTACATCTTGGCTTTGCATTTGGAAGACAGAGCACCATGCTATTATTAGTAAAAGTTGTCTCATAGTGACTGTGTTTGTTTATGTTAAAGATATAGCAAAACTTAGATTTTTAATATTTCCGAAGAAAATCTTTTAATCCTGTAACACGCTATCACTTTCTACTACTTATATTTACATAATGAACGATCGCAAACAGAAAAAATACGATATCGCCTATCTAAGGATGGCCAAAGAGTGGAGCAAACTATCTCATTGCAATCGCAAACAGGTAGGTGCGCTTATTGTAAAAGGTAACATGATTATTAGCGATGGTTATAATGGTACGCCTACTGGTTTTGACAATGAATGTGAAGATTGCGATAACAACACGCACTGGTACGTATTGCACGCAGAGGCAAATGCCATACTTAAAGTAGCTGGCTCCACACAATCGTGTCAAGGTGCAACCTTATATATTACACTTTCGCCGTGTAAAGAATGCAGTAAGCTCATACACCAATCTGGAATTAAACGTGTGGTGTATCACAAGGGCTATAAAGATGACAGCGGATTGAAATTTTTAGAAAAAGCCGGCGTTAGTATAGCGCATATTGCTGAACTAAATTAGTAGCAGTAGTATTGGTTGAAGTCGAAATCGAAACTAAAATTTTAAAAAAAAGAACAATTTAGGGTTGCTGAGTGATTTTGCGTAGCAATTCTAAAATAAAAACGCACATTACTTCAACCGCAAAATAGTATCGAAGCATGAATTTTAGAAAAGAATACATTCCATTACTTGTTGGCTTCGCTATGGCGGGAGGTGTTTATTTGGGCTCCAAACTCAACTTTAATGATCCCGGCGAGCAAATGTTTGCCACAAACTCAAAGAAAGACAAACTCAATAGACTTATTGATTACATAGATTTTGAGTATGTAGATGCAGTAAATACAGACAGCATTGTAGATGTGACTGTAAACGAAATACTGGATAATCTAGACCCACATTCTGTATATATTCCGCAGTCAGAATATGAGGATAGTGTAGATGATATGCGAGGTAATTTTACAGGCATTGGGGTGAGTTTTCACCTGCACAATGACAGCATTGCTGTTATTAGGGCGATTGCAGGTGGTCCTGCGGTGGAGGCAGGTATAGAAGAAGGAGATCGTATCATTAAAGCAGATGATCGTCAACTCTTCGGAAATGCCATAGAAAGAGATAGTATTCCAGGATACTTAAAAGGAGAGAAGGGTTCTAAAGTAGCTTTGCAAATCTATCGTCCTTCCGAAGATAAAATTATTGATATCACCGTACGTCGTGCAGATGTTCCATTAATTAGTGTAGATGCGGCTTATGCAATTAATGATAATGTAGGTTATTTAAAATTAAATCGTTTTGCAGAAACTTCATTTGAAGAATTTGAAATAGCACTTGACAAACTAATTGATGTTGATATTTCGGCACTAATACTTGATTTACGTGGTAATCCCGGTGGCTATATTGCCACGGCAGAACAAATAGCAGACCAGTTTTTAGAAGATGATAAACTCATACTTATCACCAGAAATAAGAATGGAGAAGAAGAAAAAACCTTTGCCACTCGCGACGGAGATTTTGAAGATAAAATGGTCTATGTATTAATCGATGAAAACTCTGCTTCGGCAAGTGAGATAGTGGCGGGAGCGCTGCAAGACAATGATAGGGGTATGATAGTAGGTAGGCGTTCTTTTGGTAAAGGACTAGTGCAACGCGAGATGTCATTAGGCGATGGTAGTGCAGTTAGGCTAACTATAGCGCGTTATTTTACTCCTTCTGGCAGAAGCATACAGCGTCCATATGATGAAGGAAACGAAGCTTATTTTAAAGAATATGAAACACGTTATCACAATGGCGAGCTGCTAGATGCAGAAAATATCGTGGTTTCAGATTCATTGGTATACAAGACCGTAAATGGACGCACCGTATATGGCGGTGGTGGTATCACACCAGATATTTTTGTACCAAAAGATACCACTAGAGAACATGAGACCATAGATTTTATAAGCAGAAGTGGGTCAATGAGTTATTTTGTGTTTACCGTACTAGATAGTCACAGAGACGAACTCAATCAATTATCCTTTAGTGAATTTAGTGAGACCTATCTTATTTCCACTAGTGTGGCTCAAGAATATATAGACTATATATGGGAGCTTAGTAGAGTGCGTTTAAACCTTGAACCGACTTCACCAGAATTGAAGATGGCGTTAAAGGCTGCAATGGCAGAGCAGTTATATGGGCCAGAACAAAAAGAAATACTGCTTAATCTTCAAGATCCTATGATCTTAAAAGTGCTAGAAATGGAAGGTGATAATAAAAAGTAATTTATCGCTTACTTTTTGCAGCTATCTTTTTTGAGACTAATAATATCGCCATTAAAGCGATACCACATGCGGCAGCAAAAACACCTATTAGTGCGACACTGCTTTCTCCTTTAAAGGGGTTATCCCAATCTACCATTGTTAAATTGAAAATAAGTAATCCTGCAGATAGCAATATGATAATATAGATGAAGATTTTCATATAAATAATTCTTGAATATTAGACGTAAAGAGCTTTACTGCAATGGCTAGTAATATTACACCAAAGATCTTTTCAATAATTGCAATTCCATTTTTACCTAAAAAACGTTGTAAAGCACCAGAAGTACGGAGCACAATAAACACAACTATTACATTTATGATGATCGCTACAATGATATTTTCTAGTTGATATTCTGCCCGTAAAGATAGTAATGAGGTTAAACTCCCTGGGCCAGCAACAATAGGGAACGCAATAGGAAAAACCGTTGCCATCTCTAAATTTTCATCACTTTGTTTAAATAGTTTGATACCCAAAATCATCTCTAAGGCGATAAAGAACAGTATGAATGAACCTGCAACGGCAAATTCATAAACATTAATCCCAATTAGGCCCAGAATTTTTTCTCCAACAAACAAGAAAACAATAAGTACAATTGCGGCAATAATAGATGCGCGTCCACTTTTTATTGTTCCAGATTTTTCTTTTAAAGATATTATAATAGGAATACTTCCTACAATATCAATCACAGCAAAAAGTACCATGGTGGCGGTTGCTATTTCTTTAAAACTGAAGTTAAAATTCATGGGTATCCGTCAGCACGGGCTTTTAAAATTACATCACATTTGAATTGCAAAATTAGGCTATTCTTTTTAGTCATACTAACACTAAATGGGCGAAATGATATTTTTGTGTTTCAAGTTCGTTTAAGATTTCAATTTCAATTTCAAAATCCGTAGGTTTGCCTAATGTTTCAACTAGGAAAAACCATCGTATCTGAAGATCTTATCGAGAAAGATTTTGTTTGTAATCTAGGTGCCTGCAAAGGAGAATGCTGTGTTTCTGGAGAAGCGGGAGCACCTGTTACAGAAGATGAGGTCCAGATCTTACAAGAGATATACCCTAAAGTGAAACCATTTTTACGAGCAGAAGGCATAGCTGTAATTGAAAAAGTGGGAACACATATTGTCTCTAAACGTGACGAACTTGAGACGCCATTGGTCAATGTCGCCGAATGTGCTTATGTTACTTTTAAAGAAAACGGGACGGCAAGCTGCGGTATTGAAGACGCTTATAATGCTGGCGAAGTTTCTTTTAAAAAGCCAATCTCTTGTCATTTATATCCGGTACGAGTTCAAGACTACTCTGAGTTTGCAGCCGTAAATTATCACAAATGGCCTATTTGTAATGATGCTTGTACTTTAGGGAATGAGCTTAAAGTTCCCGTATATAAGTTTGTAAAAGAGGCTTTAATACGAAGGTTTGGTAAGCACTGGTATGCTGAGTTGGAGAAAGTTGCAGCAAAACATGATTTCTAGAAGTCTTAATAGTAAATACCGACTACTATTTCTTAAATTTTTAATTCTATTTTACGTTAATAAGTTGTAAATTAGTCGTTTAAACCCGCCTGAAAAATAAATTCATATGAAAAAGTATATATACTATCACTCGCTTTGGTGACGTTAATGTCTTGTGACAAAATTAAAGAAACTAAAAAGGCAGTGACTGAAGCTAAGAATGCAGTTTCTGAAGTTTCTGAAGCCGTAGGAGGTCTTGGAGATTTAGAGGAAAATCTTAACGAAATGCAGGAGGATATGGAACGGCTTAAAGAAGCAACACCATTGACTAATGCAGAATTAAAATCGTGGTTGCCAGAAGAAGTAAATGGAATGAAGCGAACTGGATTTAAAGCTGGACAAGCATCATACATGAAGATAGCGAGTATTGAAGCCACCTATAAAAACGAAGATAAAAGCAAAGAGTTAAATGTTATGATTCTTGATGGTGCAGGAGAAATGGGAGCGGGTGCAACTGCTGGAGCGAAGTTTATGTTTGCACAAGATTTTGAGGAGGAAGATGAGTATAAAATACGCCGAACTACCACTAAAAAAGGTGTAAAAATGATTGAAGAATATAGAAAAAACAACAATAAAAGTGACATTCAATTTTTTCATGATGACCGTTTCTACATCACTGTAAAAGGTAAAAACGTGGACCTTGACGAAACATATGAGGCTATTAAAGACCTTGATTTAGATGATTTGAACTAAAAGCTATAAATAGTATTCCCTAAGCCGTTGTTTATCTGAACAACGGTTTTTTTGTGTCTAAGAAGTAATGACTAATGCTTTTATCATTGGGTAGATTACTTATTTATAGGACAAAAAAGAACCCTACTAACAATTAATTGTTAGTAGGGTTGAGGTTAAGTTCTTGTTTTTTAATTAAGCTTCACAAGCTGCACAGTCTTTCTTTTGTTTAAATTTTTGTGCTGCGTTCATACTGTGCTGGTAGTACAATGACTTTAAACCTAGTTTCCAGGCAGTGATGTGTATTTTGTTAATCTCTTTTGTTGGCGTATCTGGATGCACTATAATATTAACAGACTGTCCTTGGTCAATGTGGTTTTGACGGTTAGCAGCTTGGTATATAATATCCATTTGGTCAATTTCAGAATAGGTTTTAAAGACATCCTTTTCATTTTCTGTTAAGAAATCAAGATGCTGTACAGAACCATCTCTGTCGCGAATATCCAGCCACACTTCTCTTGTGTCCATTCCTTTTTCTTTTAGTAACTCTACTAAAAATGGATTCTTGATAGTCGTTTTAATTTTTGCAATATCCTTCACATAAATATTAGACCAGATAGGTTCGATACCTTGAGATACTTGCCCTAAAATAAAAGCAGAAGATGTTGTGGGGGCAACTGCATTTAATGTAGCGTTTCTTCTGCCATATCCTTTTAGTACTTCTGGTTCTCCAAAAACAGCTGCAAGCTCTTCAGAAGCTTTGTACGATTTGTCTTTTATCTTTTTAAAGATTTCACTGTTTAGATTAAAAGCTTCTTGGCTATTAAAGGCGTGTTTTTTAGATTGTAATAAGGAGTGCCATCCTAATGCTCCTAGCCCTAATGCTCTGTTTTCTTTTGCAAAGTTATAAGCACGTTCCATAAACATAAATGTCTGGCGGTCTTCTCTGTCTTCAGAGTTTTTATAGGACTCTAATTTTTCTAAAAATTCTGTGATTACTGCGTCTAAGAAATAGACCATTGTTTCTACCGCGTCGGTATCTTTCCACTTGTCGTAGTGTAATACATTTATGCTAGAAAGTACACATACAAAAGACCAATCATGGTTAGATGGTAACATAATTTCTGTACACAAGTTACTTGCATAAATAGGGTGATTCTTGTCTTGATACACATCTGCTGCGCCATTATTTGCATTGTCTGTAAAGAATACATAAGGATATCCCATCTCGCCACGACTCTGCAATACTTTTGCCCATATTGTTCTTTTATCTTCATCTCCAGCAATCATATCTTCCATCCAAGCATTTGTCACAGTGACACCATGAGTCAATTCTTGAATAGGATTCCCTTCGCTTCCTATTTCTAGAAACTCTTTAATATCTGCGTGATCTATAGGGAGGTATGGAGAAAAACGACCGCGACGCACAGACCCTTGGCTTACTACATCTACCATAGATTCAAATAAGCGCATGATATGCACTGCTCCAGAAGCTTCACCATTATTTTTAATGGCAGCACCGCGAGGACGTATTTTTCCGAAATATCCAGAAGTACCTCCACCTAGCTTAGACATCATTCCTACTTCAGATTGTGTATAGAGGATGTTTCCAATATCATCATCTATGTGAGAACCAAAACAGCTAATAGGCAAACCACGCTTTTTTCCGAAGTTTGACCACACCGGAGAAGCTAATGAGTAATACCCTTCTGACATGTAGCCATAAAACTTATCTGCATAACCAGGCATACCCAGAATTTCTTCTGCGCGTTCAGCGACTTCTCTAATACGTTGCTCTGGGCTTACTCCTTCTGTAAGGTAACCCGCTTCTAGAAAGTTGCGACTATTTTCGTTGAGCCAAGCAAAGCTAGTATCGTTATTAACATCTCCTTTTGCAAGTGCTTCTTTTCTTGCTGCAAGTAAATTGTCATTCGGGTTTGTCGCTTTTTGAGCTGACTGTGAGGTTGTTTTGTCTTGGATCATATTAAAAAAGGTCGTCGCTGGTTATACTTTGTGTTCTTTTGCTGTAGTTTACAGATCGTTTTACGAAAAAATCACCGTGTTTGGTTCCAATAATCTCGTCATCAAACCATTCGGTTTCTCTTACGAGGGTTTCATCAACCTCAAAAACTTTTTCTACACCTATACTTTCAAGTGACTTGTTAAAACGGTTTTTAAGAAACTGGTTAATCACGTTTTTAGGTAAAAAGTCTATTTCTCCTTCTTCAAAAATCCAATCTACTAAATCTACTTCTGCTTCAAAAGCCGCTTTACAGAGCTGCTGTATATTTTCATGATATTCTGGCGTAAACCACTCTGGATGCTCTTCTTTAAGAATCAAGATAAGTTCTATTCCAAAATCACCATGTATTTGTTCTTCTTTTGAGGTTGCTTCAACCACATTAGAAATACCTTTCAGCATATTTTTGTGTTTGTTGAAAGCCATTATTATTAAAAACTGCGAGAATAATGATACGTGTTCTATAAATAGAGAGAACAATAACACCGCTTCTGCATATTCTTCATTATCATCACTTTTAGAGTTGCGTAATGCAGACTCTAAATATTGCACCCGTTTCATGATAACCGGTTTCTTTTTAAGCGCTTTAAATTCTTTGTTTAGTCCTAAAATTTCTAGAAGGTGTGAGTATGCATCTGCATGACGTACTTCACTTTCTGCAAAGGTTGAACCTACGGCTCCTATTTCTGGTTTTGGCATTCTTTGGTGTAAATCACCCCAGAAATTTTTTACAGCTACTTCAATTTGAGAAATAGCAAGCATCGTGTTTTTTATGGCACTACGCTCTACGTCATTTAATCTTGTTTTAAAATCTTGTATGTCACTTGTAAAATTAAATTCTGTATGAATCCAATACGAATGACGAATGGCAGGAACATATTCATATAACTGCGGGTACTCATAAGGTTTTAAACTTATACGTCTCTCAAAAATATCTGTTTTGCGTTCTTGTGCTCTTTTGTTTCTATATAATATGTACGCCTTTGCAACCTCTGGAAAACCACCTTCCATTAGCTTTGTTTCTACAATATCCTGTACTTGTTCTATAGTTGGTACATAGCCTACATTTTGCTCCTTTCTGAAGAGCAAAACTTTATAAACTTCAATAGCCACATTCTGGGCGTCATCTTCAGAGCCTGCATTGTTTAAACTCATTGCTTTAACAACAGCAGCGGTTATTTTGTCTAAGTGAAAAGATTTTGTAGTAAAATCTCTCTTGATGATGTGTGTAATTTCCATAAATATAGGGTGGCTTATTGTTCTATAATGATAGGTAAATATCCTATTAATTTAGATGCAAAATGAAGTTAATTATATCGTGTTCTCAACACGGTTATTAACAAAAGGTAAGGGAATCAATAATCATAGGTGTTGACACCAAATTGTAAAATATTAACATCCAATTGTTAAGAAGTATTGGCTTGTTTTAAAATAGTATGGAAATTGATTTGTATGAAAACCACCTTGATTAGCCCTTTTTTTATCGGCCCCTCCCTACCGTGAAGTCCTAAATTTATGAGAAAAATAGTAGAAAGACGATAGGAATACAGTTGACCCGTTTATCTCTAAATAAATATACTATCTGTTTTAATTTGCACTAGAATAGGGATGGTGCTGGTTTGTTATATGGTTGTGATTATTTACGCAGGAAACCACATTCAAATGGATACTTATACAAATACACGCGTATTTGGTTACTTTTTTCTAATTTCGATTTTTAAAAGTATATCTCGCTATGGAAGAAACCCAAATGGATCAATTAGAATGTAATCATTGTAAAAAAGAAGTGAATGAGAGTGTGAAGTTTTGTGAAAACTGTGGCTATCCACAGCATGGAACCGCTAGCGAAAAATCAAAATTTCATGCAGATAGGATTATTAACAATTCTAAATCTAAAGAAGCAGGAGGGGTTTTAAGAAAGGCAAGAAACACCCTCTTTTTTATAGCTGCGCTGTCTTTTGGGATAGGCCTATTTTATATGGTTACTCAAAATGCATCAGATGTATTTATTACCTATTCCATAATGGCATTGATATATTTAGTACTTGGGTTCTGGTCTCAAAAGAAACCATTAATTGCCCTAGTGTTAGCATTATTGGTCTATCTAACAACTACCGTGATTTCAGGAATTGTAGATCCCGCAACTATATATAAAGGGATCATTATTAAAGTATTCATTATCGTTTTTCTAGCTAAAGGAATTAATTCTGCGCTACACGTTCGTAAAATGAAAGCCTAATGATAGCCGGTCTATGTATACATTGTTCTCAGCCTAAAAATGAAGCGAGCTTGTTTTGCGGTAATTGTGGTAAAAAGGCAAGCCATGGTCTTGAAGTAAAAGAAAATAAGGCCATACAATTAGTAATTGCCTTTTACCTCTCATTTTTAGTGTTTGCAGTGGTTTCTTTTTTTGTCTATGATGATGAAGTAAGTCTTGAGAATGAGATCATAATGGAGTCTATATTTATTCTTCTCACCATTGCTTTTACCTTTTTCGGTTTTAAAAAAGTATATGCTTTGTACTCCATAAAACAACTAAACCTATTAAATGTTTCGTTCTCTATACTCTTTCCTGTAGTAAGCGCAGTTGTAGTTTTTTATAGTATTAACTATATAAATGAAGCTTTTTTTGGAGAATCGACAAACGTCTTTTTTGAATATGAAGGGGTGCCAAACGCATTTTTCTGGATTCTAATATTTTATACTGTTATTCCTCCCATATTTGAAGAACTTGCTTTTAGAGGCTTTCTTTTTAACCAACTTTCTATTATCGCAAACTGGAAGGTAACCGTCCTAGCTACCGCATTTCTTTTTGCATTAGTCCACTTTTCTTTTGTCTCCTTTTTGTGGATTTTCCCCTTCGGAATCGTACTTGGATATCTAAGACACAGATATAAAACACTATGGCTAGGGATGATTATCCATTTTATTCATAATCTATTAGTAGTGCTTCTTGACTATGTGATGTATACACAAGTCTTAGAATAAATGATCATTAGTTGAGGCTATCTGTACCCAAGTATTTGTCATCTTTATTATAATACCAAGCACGAATTTTTGGTACTTTAATTCCGTCAATTGTTTTTTCTTCTGAAAGTAGAATGTATTCACCAGAGTCCTTTTGCATACTACCATCTTCTGTTTTAAAAAACTGATAGATTTCCATGGCATAGGTTTCTGGGTCAAAATAGAAATACCAAATGTCGCTCCCCACGGCTTCATCATAGCTTGCTTTAAGTACCAGATATTCTTTGCCTTTAAAAGTTTTTCTTTCTACCACTTCGGAAACGTTAGTGCCATCATCTTTTAGCTTCATGGGTAGACCATATAGATACGTGTAATAGTTTTTATAAAGTGCTGCTGTCTCGCAAGGGGTTCTTTTACCCGAAATACTATCAGTTAATGAAGTTAAACACTTTCCTTTATTTATTGTATACCTCGTTGTCACACTATCACGATTTTGAACTAAGTGAAATTTCTCTTCAAGTAAATTAATTTTAATTTCACTTACCCTAGGGCTCCCTTCTGGTGTAGTCATAGTTACTTGAAAGGCTCCATCAAATGTAGGCCACTGGTGAGAAGGGTCGTGATATGATATTGCTTTTTCTAATAACTCAGTACCAGTTAGTTCTTGTGCCACAATGTGCTGAAGGTTGCCAATAGCTAAACTTATGATCAATAATACAGTAGCGATGTAAGGTTTCATAATGCGATATTTTTCTGAATATATATAGGCCTAAATTATAAAAGAAATGGCGCAATAAAAAACGAAGGCATATTTCAGAAGAAAAAAGACCAATAGAAACCTTATACCTTAAAAGATACTTCCAGAGCTAATATTTGCTGGGATATAATAAAGTACATAACCCAGAAGCGCACCAATAATAATGACCCAAATCACCGAAATCTTTTTAGGGCCAAATAGTAACAGTATCGCAACAAGTGTTATGAAAATAGATTGCCAGTCTATTAAAGTCGCGAAGCTCATGGTAATGAGTACGGCTAACATTACTGCCATGGCAGATACATTAACGGCGTCTAAAAAGTAACCCAAAATTTTAGATTTTCGCATTTTAGGAATCAAAGGATTTAATAGTAGAACGAATAAAAATGAAGGTAAAAACATACCTGTTGTGGCGGCTATGGCGCCCCAAAATCCTCCCAATTGATACCCTATAAAGGTGGAAGTGGATAACACTGGCCCTGGTGTAAATTGCCCTATGCCTATGGCGTCAAGCAGTTCTGTAGTGGTTAATAGTCCTGTGGCTACTAACTCTGCATCGAGATAGGCGAAAAGCACATAACCACTTCCGTAGAGGATGCTTCCTACTTTTAAAAAGGTTAAAAATACTTTAAGAGTTGTGATGTTTTGTGACGTTTCCGAAGTTAAAAAGGTGAGGAGTAAGGCGGCAAAACTATGCAGCGTATTGTTGCGGGTCTTACTTTTTAGATAAAAATAAAGTCCGCCAAGTAATCCGCCAATAAACAGTGCTAGCACTTCGTGCACTCCAAGCAAGCTTGCCACTAAAACTAAGGTTCCTATAATGGCGAGTTCCCAGCTTTTTACAGCCTTCTTGCCAAGCTTAAATATGGCAGAAGCAATAATAACCAGCACCGCTGGCTGGATCCCTTTAATAAAGGGTGCTACTTCTGGTAACGTACCATAGTTTACATATAAATAGGCAAGAATTCCGGTTATAAATACCGCGGGGAAAATAAATGAAATACCTGCAACAAAAAGTCCTTTTTTGCCTGCGCGTTCGTGACCGCAATGCATAGTCATTTCTGTGCTATTAGGCCCAGGGATGAGGTTTGTGGCACCTATTAGATCTAAGTAGTGATCACGTGTCATCCATTTACGTTTGGTGACCACCTCGTCTTCCATCATGGCAATATGTGCCGCAGGACCACCAAAAGCAAAGCAACCGAGCTTAAAAAACACGAGGGCGACTTCTTTTAACTTATTGTTACTTGACATCTGCTACAAATATAAAAACCCCATAACTACTAGTGTAAGCATGGGGTTTATAAAACATTGAAATATTAGTTACTCACGCTTATAGCTTGTGTAGTATTCTTCCATAAGATTCATTACGCCGGTAGCAAGATCTTTAGTTTCTAACAAAATGTTGAAATATAAAGAAGTGTTTTTTGGACTCGATTCTTCTGTACGAGTGCGTTCTATTTGTTTATGTATCTTATCAGAAATTTGAGTAATTATTTCTTCTCTACGCGACAATACGTAGCTAATACGCTCAAATTTACCACTGTCAAATACGTCAGCTATTTCAGTGAGAATAGCGCTCAATTTATCATCTATCTCTTGTAAATCTTTAATTTGGCTGAAGCGTAATTTTTTATGATTATTATTTACGTGCTTGTAACTCTTTTTAGCAATAAACTCTAAAGACTGTGCCATATCTGTTAGATGGGCAAGAATAGTGATGTAGAAGTTACTACCTCTAACACTTGTCTCATCTAAGTTTTTAATGAGATAGAAAATGTTATCTCTTAAGTCTTCTACTTCAGATTCAAGTTTTGCTACTCCTTTTTTACTCTTTTTAAGTTTCCCGTTGTCTTCTCTTGCAAGTCCTTTAAGTACGTCTGTATATATTTGGTTTGTTCTAGAAACAACGTTAGATATATTACTTGCACTTTCTGTAATAATACCTTGTACCGTACTACTCTCAGATTTCACAAGACTTTTTGGGTCTACCTTAGTATTACTTTTCTTTTTATGAGAAAGGTAATTACGTACCAACAATACTGCGGTTAAAAGCAATAATATAGGGATCATTACTTCTTTATTCCAGTTAATCAAGAATACTACTGTACCTGCAGCGATTAAGGCCCCAAATGCTGTAAAAAACCATCCTCCAATAACGTTTAGCACACCAGCCACTCTATATACGGCACTCTCTCTTCCCCAAGCTCTATCTGCAAGTGATGTACCCATAGCGACCATAAAAGTAACATAAGTTGTAGAAAGCGGTAACTTCATAGAAGTTGCAATAGAAATTAATACTCCAGCAACCATTAAGTTTACAGAAGCTCTAATCATATCAAATGCGGGTGCATCAATACTTTGATCTTTAGTTAGTGCTATTGCATCAGGTTTTTCGAAGCTAGCATTGATTCTTTCTTGTGTAGCTTTAGGAAGAACCCCACTAAAAGCGTTTGACAACCATGATGTTCCTCTTACAATCCCTCTGGAGAGCATGTTAGGTTGAAACTTCTCATGTGTATCGTTTTGACGAGAAAGACTTAACTCTGTCTCTGCAACAGTTTTTGCTTTTTTAGAAAACCATAAAGTGGCAACCATAATACCACCTGCAATGAACAATAAAAATGGTTCTGCTGGCATTTTCTTGTCTAGTATTTCCATCGTGAATTCTGTTGCTGCTACGCCAGATCCAGACCACGCCTCATAAGAATGATACGCTGCCATAGGTACCCCGATAAAGTTTACCAAGTCATTACCAGAGAATGCTAAGGCAAGACCAAATGTTCCAACTGCGATAACCACAAGTAGAATACTCTTTTTCGTTACTTTCTGGAACAGATATGAGAATATTGTGAAAACCACAAAACTTACTGCCATTACTAAATACTCATTTCCTTCTAAATACCCTTTTAAGTCTTTGTAAAATGGAGATCCTTTAAGACCTTTCATGAATATAAAATACATAATAGCAGCCAAGGCAACACCGCCGAAGATTGCACCAAAATGCTTTATTTTTTTCTCAAAATGGAAGGTGAATATTCTTCTAGAAATCCATTGTACAAGTGCACCCACACTAAAGGCAATCACTACAGATAATAAAATACCGCTAATAATTTCTAGTGCTTTGTCTTTATTAATGTATTCTCCAAGATCTGAAATACTCTGGCCGTCATTTGCGCCAATTTTAATTAACGAAATAACAATAGCGGCTCCTAATAAATTAAAAACAATAGAAACGGTTGTTGAGGTGGGTAGACCTAGGGTATTAAAGAAATCTAACAGTAAGATGTCTGTGATCATTACTGCGAGAAAAATCATCATGATCTCATCAAACGTAAACATGGCGGGGACAAAAATACCTTTCCGTGCAACCTCCATCATACCACTCGAGTAAACGGCACCCACAAAAATACCAAGACTGGCTACGATCATTATCGTTCTCATTGAAATGGCTTTAGAACCTATTGCCGAGTTTAAGAAGTTAATAGCATCATTACTTACCCCTACTACAATATCAAGTACGGCAAGAATGACTAAGGCCACTAACATTAATAAATAAATATTATCCATAATTTAAATTTTGTTTGGCAAAGGTCATATAAATGACTGAACCTTTTGTTACCAAATTGTTATTAATTATTCTTTAAAAGTGTACGTCAAGTTGTAAGCGATAGATCCAATTATTACCGTCTCCATTAATAGTCTCATAAGTTAAATCTGTTTGTAATTTAAGCTTATGTCCAACAAAATACTTAGAAGCTCCTACAGTGTATTGGTCTGTTATACGACCTCCAATGATGTCCTCTAAGGTAATGTTACTATATCTTCCAGATAATTCTAAGTTAGTAGGTAATAAATAACCAGCTTGCAAGTTAACGGAGTTTCCAACATTTACATTTCCAGCTTCTGTGCCGTCGGTATTCAGTGCAAATATATGTTCTGCATCACGGTTTGCGAATTCTCCTTGGAAAGAAAAACCTTTGTATTTAAACATCGCATCAACAAATAGCGTGTTAATGTCTGTTTCAAATAATGAACCGTCGTCTATAAATAAATAACTCCCTAAGTTACTTCTTGAACGTACTGCGTTATTATTATGATCATAGGTAGCAGAAAGCATAAGTTTTGGGGTTTCTTCGCGTTTTAAATCACTTGAAGAATAATCTCCTTTACTTGTAAATTCGCCAAAAGGTAATAACTCAATCCTTCCAGTATATTGAAGCCCTCCTTGATTTCCTTCTGTCACATTTCTTCCTTCTCCTTGAGAAACTGCTATTTTCTCTCTTATCACAAAGTTTTCGCCTATTTTATCTTTATGGCGTAATTGGATACCAGCATCACGGTCAATATTAAAACGAGAGTTCAATATGGAACGATCTACAAACTGCAAATTTCCAGAAGAGATCACACGCTCTATGTTACCAGGTAATTTAGTTTGACCCGCCCATAACTCCCAATCTGGAGCAAAATTCCACATGACCACTGCATCAAGAATATATCTTGGGGCATCTCGCGTAAATTCGCTACCACCAGAAATATCTCTATTACTCAAACCTAGCTCAAATTTATATTTTAATTTTGGGCTAAATGCAAATCCATTAAACTTAAAACGAGCTCTACGAACTAAAAAGTTTTGTTCTATTTCGGCCGAGTTAGGATTATTTGCAGCGAGTGAAGAAGTGGATAAGAATTGCATTCGTGTTGCAAATTTCATGCTCCATGAGCTATCTTTTGCGATAACATTAAAAATTCCTTTTCCAAATTTAGTATCAACAACTTGTTGAGCGTTTGCAGCGTAGCAAAAAGAGAATAATGCTACAATTAGTAGGTAACGTAATTTCATTGTAAAAATCAATTTTAGTTTTTGTCGAGGGCAAAGGTGCATATTAATCCTAGTATGAATGTTAACATAACTTTAATTATTTACCCTATTTAATGAAAAAAGGCTGCCCAAAAAGACAGCCTTAGCACCTTACAATAGTCGACAAAAACTAATTGATTTTGTGCTGTCTTATAGAAAGACAAGCAAAGAAAAGCAAATACTACTTGTTGAGTGTTATTTGAATATTATCAAACAACGCTTGTAATCTGAGAAAATAGTTACATACAAAATACTGGTAATTAACACCTTATAACCTCAATGTTAAGTTAATGTTATGTAAATGTTGTGTAGGTGTAAAATTTGCATTAATTTTATGTTATTAAATAAATACCCCTATAGTTATGAAAAAATTAATGATTGCTTTTGTTTTAGTTTTAAGTGCAAGTATGATGTATGGGCAAGCTTGTTCTAAGACATGTAGTAAAAAGAACTCTTATGTTAAAAATGGTGACATTATAGAGGCCATTATTTATCATGATAATGGTGCTGTTGCTCAAACAGGAACATATTCCCTAGATAATGAATTAGAAGGAGAATGGATAAGTTATGATACTAAAGGGAATAAAACTGCCTTGGCAAATTATAGCAATGGAAAAAAAGTGGGGACTTGGTTATTTTATCAAGGAGATGAAATGAAAGAAGTAACCTATACAGATACTAGAATTGCAGAAGTAAAGACATACGCAATACAGGATACAAGAGTTGTGTCTAATAGGCCTTAAAGCTAAAATTGATATATAAAAAAGGAGACCAATTTGGTCTCCTTTTTTTATGGGCTATACTCAAATATTAGTTACGCGTCCATCCAGATCCCCAAGTATTGAAATCTGTTCCAGTAGCATTACCGTCGCCAATGATGAAATCTGATTCATCAAAAGTAAATTCTGTGTCATTTTTTAGTTTCGTAGTAACATCTATAAAAGTTACATCCGTCACAGAAAGATCGCCGTCAATTACACCTTGTCCAGTAGGGCTATCTCCCATATCACCATCAAGATCAAAACCTTCATCAAACCCTTGTAAAAGGATATTTGTAAATATACCTTGCGTACCAACTCTCAATCTAATTGCCTCTGGCGTTGAAGAAGCAGTAGAGCCTCTACCAATAATAGTAACATTGCTTACGGTTGGTTTTGAGAAGTATAGAGGGTTTGAATTATTCCCTATATCAGAGTTAAATCCATCTGCTTCAATACCTTTATCATGCTCAATACCGTGAAGAATGTAAACGTTATTTAACGTTCCAGTATATCCTTCTGTCCAATCTACAGAGTCGTCTTGCGCTCCAGATACAGCAACAAAACTTGCGTTTACTGTGCCTCCAAAAAACTCAACTCCATCATCTTTACCTTCAAAAGCTTGAATGTATGCTACCGTTGTTCCATTCCCAACACCGTAAAAAGAAAACCCGTTGTTTTCACTAGAAGCATCTGCAGCACCTCCAGAGTACTCCACACGTAAATAGCGTAAAACACCAGAGTCATCGTCTGATATTGAACCTCCATAAGGCAATCCACCTATTTCACTTGTAGAGGTTGCATCGCCACCAGCTACAGAATTAATTGGCGCACGACCTAATAAAATTAAACCTCCCCAGTCTCCTGCGTTAGGTGTAGTATTACTAGAGGTAAGTACCACTGGATTAGTAGAGGTACCTTCGGCATTAATTTTACCACCTTGCTTCACTGCGATGTAAACATCTGCTCCAGGAGTAGCTCTTACCACTGTACCAGGGTTCATTGTTAATGTAAAGCCTTCTTCTACTATTAATGCAGAAGTTAAATCGTACGTGGTATCGGCATCTAACTCTAAGTCTGCACTGAGTGTTCCACCTATTTCGTTTTCTATTTCTGCACCTGCACCTGCACCGTTGATATTGATTACGATATCTGATGTATCATCAGCTTCGCAACTCGCAAAAAGCAAAGCCATTAGAGCGAATCCTAGAAATAATGTATTCTTTTTCATAATTATTAATTTTAGTTTTTGTTTCAATTTTAGTTTAAAAGTTATATTTCAATTGTAATGCGAGGTTAATTCCTCTTTTGTATTTTGATAAAGTAATGTCTTCTACATCTTCTTCTCGTACACGCTCTATATCTGGGTTTAATAGATTTTTTGCGCTTGCGTTAAGTTCTAAATGATTTCCTAGCTTGTTCTTCCAAACAAAATCAAGTGTGCCTACGCCTTTTTCAACGATGTTACCTAGTTGACCAGATCCTATAGCATCTATACGGTCGCTGAAATAAGAATACACCACATTAAACATAGGTTTGTAGGTATTGAAAACTGGAGTATAGTTTATATCTGCATTTATAAGTAGGGGAGAAGCTCCTTGAAGCATTTCGCTACCTCTATTAAATGTGGTTGTAAAAAGTCCTGTAGCGTTTCTTAAATCTTGTTTGGTGTACATATAAGTAGCATTAATACCTGCACTTAGTGTTGTGTTTTCATCTGCACCTATCATTAGGTTTTTTCTTAGTTCTACTTCAAGACCTAAAACTTCGGCTTTATCTCCTGTTCTAAAATAGCGCTGTGTTCCCGTAGCGTCATTTGCGATTACTTTATTAACAGGGTCATTAATTTGTTTTGCAAATGCTGCAATAGAAAAAATTTCGTTTTTCCCGAAGAAAGACTCATACTTTAGGTCAAGATTGTATACTTGTGAAAAAGATGGATCGTTTAATAAATCTGGATTACCGCCCACACGTTGCGTAACATCCTCATAAACAAAAGGAGTAATCTCTTTAAATTCTGGAACAGAAATCGTTTTACTAAAACCAAATCTTAAGTTGTCATCTTCTGTTATTGCAAACTTTATATTCAAAGCAGGTAAAAGGAAATTTTCTTTAGCGTCTCTAAAACCTGGGTCTGTATCCGGAAGGTTAATTACATCATATTCAATTTGCTGCTCATAATTTTCAAAACGAAGCCCGGGGATGATTGTAAATTTTTCAGAAGCTTGAAGCTCAGCATCTGCATAGCCAGAAAAGATGTTTAAAATTCCTTTATAGGTGTTTTCTGGCAGCCCTGGTAAATTTGTACTCGTAAGACCTAAAGAAGGGTCTATTGCTCTAAAGACACTTGTATTATAAACAGTGCCTATGTTTTGAACATCAAAAATCGCGTCAAAATTAGTTACATCTGTAATAGGCGTGTTTGGCTGTATAAAGTCATACCCATATCTAATGTTCTCAAAACTACGCTCCTTTGATCTTGCATTATAGCCAAAGTTTAGTACAGTTTTTTCTGAAACCTCATAGTTAAAACCAATCACACCATTATATTCGGTATCAAGAATACTCTGAAAATATCGCTGGTTATCAAATACAATATTGTTAAAGAAAGAAGGGTTTGTCGCGGGATCATTGTCTAGTGCAAGATCATAGCGTTCTAAACTAATACGCTTTCTATCTGGTTGTCTCGCATTCACCCTATTATAACCTATACCCCAGTCTAGCGTTATTTTTTCTGATATTTTACTGGTTCCTAATAGCTGATTTACATAAATAAGATCTTGATCAAACTGAATATTTTGCTGAAAAAAACCTTTATCTGTATCTAAAATTGCATTCTGATTTCTACCTAATCCATCAGTTCCGTAAAAGCCTACTTCGTCGTTTGCGCTATTAATAAATAAGCTATTAAAACTAAATTTGTGATCTGAAGATTGACGATATACTATGTTTGCCATAGCAGTGGTAGTAGCATTTGTTTTATAAACTTCTGTAGCAGAGAACCCTTTATTTTCTGTGGTTGTATAGTCTATAGCAACACCGTCTCTGTACTCAAAGTCTGTATTAAAAGAAGCTGTTGCAAAAAGACTTACTTTGCTGTCATCTTTAAAATCTATGCTTGTCCCGCCAGATATGGCACCATTATAAGCAATAGGAGTGCCAGCGTTAACAGGATCTACACCGTGAGAAAGTATCACAGCAAATGGATTGTTATCATAACGGTTGTAGAAACCAAAATTACCAGTACCCTCACTTTTCACAAAATCCTGTTCTATAGCGCGTGTATTAATACCAGCCCCTAATTCTATGTCAACAAAATTTTTCCCTGAATGTTCTTTAGAAGAAATATTCACATTACCTGCAGCAAAGTCACCATAAAAATTAGCAGCATATGTTTTGCTTACAGATACATTCTGGATAATGTCACTCGAGAATAAATTAAGATCAATATTTTTCTTTTCAATATCATTTGAAGGTAGCGAAAGACCATTATAAGTAGTATTAAGGTAGCGGTCACCTAATCCTCTTACATACACATTAGAGCCACCTTCTTGTTTTGAGATGCCAGAAATTTTTGTTACCGCACCTGCCGCATCACTTACCCCTTTTCTAGAAAGCTCATCTGCACCGATGCTTTGTTTCATAGTCACCGCTTTCTTTTGTTCTAATAAAAGCGCAACTTCACTATCTCTTCTTGTGGTTGTTCTTATTACAACTTCGTCAAGTGCCGCTGCACTCGCGCCCATAGGCATATTTAATATTGTTGCTTTATTCGCTTCAACAGTAACTTCAATTTCTGTTGTTTTATACCCTACGTAGCTAAACTGAATAATATATGAACCCGCTGCAAGATTTTCAATTATATATAAACCGTCAAAATCTGAGGTTACTCCTTTATCAGTTCCTTTAATAATCACATTTGCAAAAGGCAAGGGCTCATCGTTATAATCTTTGTCTGTAAGTTTTCCAACAATGGAACCCGATTCTTGGGCAAACAAAGAGGCACTAAAAACTACTAGAAGTATGGTAAAAATTTGTTTCATTTTTTCTTTTAAATTTCTACTGCAAAGATGGTATGCCTTGTGTAAAGTTCTTGTTAACTCAAAATTATGCTTGTGTCATGAGTGTGTTATTTTAATGTTAACTTCTTCTAAAATTTTATGACGTAAAAAATTAATCGCAAATAGTTATCTTGCCAAGACTAAAATAGATGACACATGATGCAATGGGAACAGCTCCTTTCATTAAGAAAACAAGGAGTTACAAACAAGCGATTACGTATAGAAGAAGATGAAACCCGCCTGGGGTTTGATGTAGATTATGATCGTATCATTTTTTCTTCGGCCTTTAGAAGCTTACAAGACAAAACACAAGTGATTCCGCTGTCAAAGACTTCATTTGTGCATACCAGACTTACGCATAGTTTAGAGGTTTCTGTGGTAGGGCGATCTCTAGGTAGAACCGTTGGGAAAGCCATCTTAGATGTACACCCTTCCTTACATAAAGTGCACGGATATACCTTTAATGACTTTGGTGCCATTGTGGCCGCTGCATCATTAGCGCATGATATAGGTAATCCACCCTTTGGTCATAGTGGTGAAAAAGCCATAGGCGATTATTTTTTACACGGAAATGGGAAGCGTTTCAAAACGGCACTGACAGATAAAGAGTACCAAGATCTCATCACTTTTGAAGGAAATGCCAACGGCTTTAAAATACTTAGCGAAAGCAAAAATGGAGTTGAAGGTGGACTAAGATTAACGTATGCAACATTAGGCGCATTTACCAAATACCCGAAAGAATCATTGCCTAAAAAACCTACGAGTCATATTGCGGATAAAAAGTATGGAGTTTTTCAAGGTGATACTACTTTTTTCACTGAAGTCGCAGATGAACTTGGTTTGACAGAAAGAGGTGCAGCTGGAGATTTAAGTTATAACCGCCATCCTTTAGCTTTTCTAGTAGAGGCGGCAGATGACATCTGTTACACGATCATCGACTTTGAAGACGGCATTAACCTAGGTCTAATAGAAGAAGAATTTGCCCTAGAATATCTAATAGCATTAGTAAAAAACACTATAGACACTAAAAAGTATCAAGGGCTAACAAACGTTTCAGATAGATTGGCTTATTTACGTTCGCTGGCTATTGGTGTTCTTATTCAAGAAGCGGCACAAATTTTTATTAAGAATGAAAAAGCAATTTTAGACGGTTCGTTTACCCAAGCATTGCTAGACAAGAGTTCTTATAAAGCGCAGATAGACGATATCATTAAAATTTCGGTAGAGAAAGTATATAAAAGCACAGAAGTAATTGAAAAAGAAATAGCAGGTTATTCTATTCTTGAAACACTTTTAGAAACCTTTACTATTGCCTTAGAAAATTATCATGATAATACTGGATTAAGACATTATGATAGCTTAGTATTGGCACATTTTGATGACGCAATAAAAGAACCACAGACGGTATATCAATATCTAATGGGGTGTTGCGCTTATGTTTCTGGTCTTACAGATGGGAATGCCTTACAGATATTTCAGAAAATAAAAGGAAATCTCTAATATCCTCTACTAATTTTCTCATAGTTGTTAAATAACCTCTAGAGATCAGATATTTCTAAAATTTCCTCGTATTTTTAGGGCTCAATAAAATTCGACTAAAATGAAAAAAATATTACTCCCAGTCTTTCTGCTTGTTGCTATGGTGAGCTTTGGACAAGATTACACACAGACCATTTCAGACTATTTGTCAAATAATGTGGAAAATTTAGATCTGAGATCTACAGACGTTGCTGCCTTTAAAGTAAGTTCTCAGGCAGTTTCAAAAAGTATGAATGTTACTAATGTTTACATACAACAAACGGTAAATGGAATAGCTGTTCATAATACGGCTTCTCCCATTGCAATACGAGAAAACCAAGTGATGAATGCTTCCGTTTCTTTTGTAAAAGATAGTTATGAAAAAGCCAACGCAACTACTCCAGCTATTACTGCGCAAGACGCCATTAATGCAGTTGCACAGCGATATGGTCTAGGAGCTACTGGAGGTATCGTTGAGATCGCCAACCCAGACGCACATTCATATGTGTTTTCTAAGGGTGCTATTTCTGCAAGTACAATACCTGTAAAACTAGTATATGAAAAAGATACAAATAACGAGTTAATACTAGCTTGGGATGTGAGTATAGATATTGTTTCTGGAACTCATTATTATAGTGCACGTGTAAATGCTGTAACTGGTGCTGTAATTACGATGCAAGATTGGGTAGTAAGTTGTTCTTTTGATACCAATCCACACAATCATGCGGAGCATGAAAAAAGCATATTGTTTGCTGATAGTAAAATTAAAACTACACCTGCTGCAAGTGCAGCAATAGGTGGTGGGGCTGGTTATAATGTATTTCCTTTTCCGGCAGAGAATCCTGATGAGACGGATGATCAATTAGTGACTGCTCCAGAGAATTTAACGGCTTCCCCTTTTGGTTGGCATGATACGAATGGGGCTGTTGGTCCAGAATTTACAATTACCCGAGGTAATAATGTTCATGCTTATGAAGATATAGATGGGAATAATAATACAGTAGGAACTTCGCCAGACGGAGGTTCAACATTACAGTTTGACTTTCCGTATAATATCCCTCAAGCACCAGGTAACTATACCGAGGCAGCAACGGTAAATCTTTTTTACTGGAATAATATTATACACGATGTATTATATCAATATGAGTTTGATGAAGCTAGTGGTAATTTTCAACAAAACAATTATGGTAATGGAGGTGCGGGCAATGACTACGTAGTAGCACAAGCCCAAGATGGAGGAGGTACTAATAATGCTAATTTTTCTGTAACACCAGATGGTATTAACGGAAGAATGCAAATGTTTTTATGGTCTGCACCTGGAGAAGTCTTGTATGAATTATTAACTATTAATGGAGGTCCTCTTGCAGGAGGGTATTTTGGTTTTGACTCTGACTTTACAGGAACATCAACAGAATTACCAACGGATACTCCAATTACGGCAGATTTAGCCTTAGCCATAGATGATAATGCAGGGAATTCTACTGATGAGAATGATGCTTGTGACCCTTTAACAAATGCAGCAGACCTTAATGGAACTATTGCAGTTATTAGAAGAGGAGAATGTAATTTTACGGTTAAAGTGGCAGCTGCAGAAGCAGCTGGGGCAGTTGCTGTTATTATTGTTAACAATGTAACAACAGACCCAATTGGGCAACAAGGTGCGGCTGTAGACTTAGGGATACCCTCGGTAATGATTTATAGCGAAGAAGGGGAATTAATTATTGCTGCCTTAGAAAACGGAGATACCATCAACGCCAGCTTATTTAATGATGGTAGCGGTGTAGACAACAACCAAAGAGATGGATCTTTAGATGCAGAGATTGTCTCTCATGAATATGGACACGGACTTTCTACACGACTAACAGGAGGTCCTAGTAACCCAGGGTGCCTATTGCCTTGTACACAAACGAACGCAAATGGTTGTGTAGCAGGTACATTTACAGAGCAAATGGGCGAAGGTTGGAGTGACTGGCTTGCCTTAATTACAACTATGACGGCAGGGGATAATCCTGAAGACCCTAGAGGTGTTGGTACCTATTCACTAGGTCAAGGAACTGCAGGCGCTGGTTTTCCTGACAGACCTGCTCCTTATTCAACAGATATGACGATCAATGCGAATACATACATAACTACTAATAGTGCAGCAGTATCTGCTCCACATGGAGTAGGTTCTGTATGGGCAACAATGATATGGGATTTAACGTGGGCTTTTGTTGATGAATATGGTTTTGATCCAGATACTTATAATGGAACAGGAGGTAATAATATAGCATTCCAACTTATTATTGACGGAATGAAATTACAATCTTGTAACCCTGGTTTTGTAAGTGGTCGTGACGGAATACTAATGGCAGATGAACTTGCCAATGCTGGTGCAAACAGATGTCTTATCTGGGAAACATTTGCAGCGAGAGGCCTTGGTGTAGATGCAGATCAAGGTAGTAGATTTGCTCGTTTTGATCAAACAGAAAACTTTGACGTTCCTGCTGGTCCTAATTGTACCTTGGCGGCTGGTGATTTTAGTGACGGTTTTGGATCCAACTTTACGGTATTCCCAAATCCTACAAACGGTGATGTGAATATTAGAACAAAAATTAATGTAGGTGACGTTACCGTGGCTATTTATGATATGAACGGTAGAAAAGTCTTATCACAAAATATCACGCTCGAGAATATTGCAACAATAAGCACCAGTAGCTTAAATGCTGGTATTTATGTTGTAAACATAGAAGGTGCTAGTTATACACATACTACTAAGTTGATTAAAGAATAAACTATAAGAAAATGAGTGCAAAGGCTTCCAATTTAGGGAGCCTTTTTTTGTGCCAAAATGCGCTGGATTTTAGTGCTTATGGCGTTCACAGAAATACCTGCTTCTTCGTGGAGTTCAGCAATAGTTCCGTGTTGCGGAAAGTAGCTATCTACTCCCCAATTGTGGATGGTATTTTTAAAAAATTGAGATGCGGCGTATTCTAAAATAGCAGTACCAAAACCGCCTTGAATTATTCCATCTTCAATAGTAATAATCGTTTCGTATTTCAGAAATATCTCTTTTAATAGATCCTGGTCTAAAGGAGTAATAAAACCAATATCATAATGTCCAATTAGCGTTTGTTCTTTGGATGAGAGTGCTGCGATTCCTGTCTCTACATTTCTTCTAATCGTACCAGTGGTAATAAGGGCAACTGTAGTTCCAGTTTTTAAAGTTTGTCCCTTTCCAATGGCAATTTTACGAAAGGGTTCTTGCCGTTTCTTTATAGCACCTCTACCTCTGGGATAACGAATAGCAATAGGGTGATTAAGACCCAATTGAGCGGTATATAAAATGTTTCTTAATTGCACCATATCACTTGGAGCATAAACAATTAGGTTCGGGATACATCGTAACATTGCAATATCAAAAATACCATGATGGGTAGCACCATCTTCACCTACAATCCCTGCTCGATCTAAACAAAAAATAACAGGTAGATTCTGTAAACAGACATCATGAATCACTTGATCGTATGCGCGTTGTAAAAAGGTAGAATACACATTACAATATACTTGCATTCCTTCTGCAGCCATACCAGCGGCTAAAGTAACAGCATGCTGTTCTGCGATCCCAACATCAAATGCGCGTTCAGGAAATCGCTCCATCATATATTTTAAAGAACTGCCTGTTGGCATGGCCGGAGTTATCCCTACAATGTTCTGGTTTTGTTCTGCTAATGCTACTAAGGTAAGCCCAAAAACATCTTGAAATTTAGGCGCTAAGCCTTCATTGTTTTTTGGGGTGAGTTCCCCTGTTTCGGCATTAAATTTTCCCGGGGCATGATAGGTAACTTGGTTTTCTTCGGCTTGTTTAAGGCCCTTTCCTTTTTTGGTAATTACGTGCAGTATTTTTGGTCCTTCAATGTTTTGAAGTCGGCGCATTTCGGCAATAAGCACATCTATATGATGACCGTCTATAGGTCCAGAATAATTAAAATTTAGTGCCTCAAAAATGTTATCGGTTTCTGGTGCCCCGTCCAGGGTGACTTTGGTGAAATATTGTTTTAAGGCACCAATACTCGGGTCAATACCAATAGCGTTATCGTTTAGAATGATAAGGATATTAGTGTTTGTAACTCCGGCATGATTAAGTGCTTCAAAAGCCATCCCACTTGCGATAGAAGCATCACCAATTATGGCTATGTGTTGTCTCTGTAGTCCTTTTAAATTGGCTGCCATCGCCATACCGAGGATGGCCGAAATAGAGGTGCTACTATGCCCGGTGCCAAAGGCATCATACTCACTTTCTTCTATTTTAGGGAAACCACTAAGTCCTTTTAAGCTGCGGTTGGTGTGAAAATCATTTCTTCTTCCTGTCAATATTTTATGGCCGTATGCTTGGTGTCCTACATCCCAGATGAGTTTATCTTCTGGCGTGTTAAAAACATAATGTAAAGCTACTGTGAGTTCTGCAACTCCAAGACTTGCACCAAGATGCCCTTCTTTTGTAGCCACTGCTTGTATGATAAAATCCCGTAGCTCTTGTATAAGATGCGGTAACTGATCTTGAGAGAGCTTCTTAAGATCTAAAGGAGAATTGATGGTATTTAATAGCGGAGTACTCACTAAGCAAAATTACAATTTTTAGTTTTGGTAATTTAAAGTTGTTAGCGTGTATTGAAGCCTTTAAAAACGAACGAGAAAAAAAATGATCCGTCCAAAAGCTAATCTTTTTTTTTGACGCAAAAAGGCTATGGTGTTTTTGTAAGAATTCTTTTAGGGTTTTATTAGTGATATACTATTTTAGCCACTGGCTTTTTCATTCAGGTCAAATGCCTTTTAAAACTACAAAACAAGAAGTTCTGAGTTGTTTTAAATGGTGTAAAGTGGTCTTCTGTAATGCACTTTATTTTGTCAAATCCGTCTTTTAATTCCAATGTTAATTCTTCTTCGTTGTATTGTTTTATTTCGAGACCGCTGCATTTTTCAGGTCCATTTTGTGAAAAGGGTCCGATGATCAAGAATCCACTCACAGAATTTCTTGCGGTTGTTATATATTTTTTTATTTGTTCAGGCCTTGTGAGAAAATGAAAGGTTGCTCTGTCGTGCCATACATCATAAGTTATATTGGGTTCAAATTCTGTAATGTCGCTTACTATCCAATTTACTTTATTTGCTTTTTCTCCAAGTCGATTTTTTGCTTTTTCAAGTGATTTAGCCGAAATGTCAAGTACGGTAACATTTTCAAATCCTTCCTCAAGCAAGTAATCCACAAGTGTACTGTCACCACCGCCTATATCTATTATTTTTGCAGTTTTTTCTAGACCGAAAGAATGGATAAACCCAAGTGAAGTTTGGGGCTTTTCTTGCGTCCAACTCACTTGATCTGGATTTTTAGTTTCATAAACTGTTTCCCAATGTTTCTTTCTGTCTAATCTCATGGGTATATCTCTTTTTTCAGCTTGTGGCTAACGGTATTGTGTACCAAGAATTTCGGCAGGAAATTCAGATGTTACAAAAATGCACTAGCTCTCGATTAAGAACTAATTTACGCATTATTTTTATGCGTTGTTAGCAATAGTTCTTAGTTGACTAATAAGTCATTTAAACTCCAAGACTGGTCGTTATGTCCAGCTTCAATTCCACCTTGAATAATTTCAATCATATTACGGGCACTTTTTCCGTGGTAGTTTTGAGTATCCAATGAAGCTCCGTTTTTAATTAAATATTCCATTATTTCCTTTATAATAATATCACCACGATATTCCAGAACACCTTTCCAAAGTGGCGTATTACCATTCTTATCTTGAAGTTCTATGGTCGCGCCAGATTCAACCAATGTTTTAACGATTTCCATTGATTTAAACATTACACCTAAATGAAGAGCTGAGAACATTTGCGTTCTTTTATTCCCTTGATGGTTTATGTCAATTCCATTAGAAACAAAGAATTCAATCACTTTTTCAGGTTCAAGATTAGATTTGTTCCAATTTTGCACATAATAGACTAATATATTTTCGTTACCATATTCTTCAACACTATTAATATTTAACCCTTCATTTATCCTCTTTTCAAGTTCATCTATTCCGGATATTACTGCCAATTGCAATGCTTGGTATTGTTCAGTTTGACTTTTTTTTGACCAATTAGTTTTATTAGTACTTCCAAATAATTTCTTGAACATCTTTTTTAATTATTGCTAACGTCTCTGTATATGAGCAGTGCGGAGGAAGAAAGGCATTAGCCTTTCGGACGTACACGAGCTGATTTTTACAAATTTCGATTATTAATTTTTTTGGCAATAAGTCGAATTTGTAAAAATTCGGCGGTCTCTCAAATATACCTTAACTTTTAATTAAGCACAAACTCCCGCATTGCTTATATGCGTCTTAAGTTTGATTTCTAATAAAATACCTAGATTTAGTTATTAATCAGAAAGAACAAAAGAGAGAATTAAGGTTAGTATATACGGTGAAGCTTCAGACTTCGACAATCCCGATAGCTATCGGGAATAATCCTCTCTCTT
>CALIAF010000048.1 GCA_938041335.1 uncultured Ulvibacter sp.
TCCTCATAAATCTTTAGGAAACATATCTCCTAAAGAATATATGCCCAGATTTAATGAAGAATTTAAATTCTTCATTAAATCTGACCTAAATAATAATTATTTGTCGAATTTTAAGGTGTCCTAAAAGGGGGAAGCCTACAGTTTTCGATATCCCGCCTTAACACTGATGATAAACTATCTAATGGATAAAAAAATCTGTTAGATTTACTAATTGTGTCGTTATGGATTTGAATGGTGTTTTTTTGTTTAATCAAAATACAAGCAAAATTTTCCCAACACGGATTTCTAAAATATACAGTTTTAATTTCGTTTCCAGATTTCAAAGTAATTTTAGGTAAACTATCGTTACAAGCAATTCTATCAGTTCGTTCTCGTATTTCTTTCCAATTATTAAATTCCGCAAACTTTAATTCTACCGCAATACTATCATTTTCGTTTTGGAAAAGTCCGAAATTCTTTACGATTTTTTTCTCAGGTTTATGTTCCGCATTTTGACAGCTGAATATTGTCATAATCAGAATTATAAAAGACGATATTTTAATGTTAGTTACCATTTTCTTGTATGCACCACAACTTGTTATATAGTACTTTTATCATGGTTATACAGTAACTGACTCGGGTTATCCTACCTTTATCGTCATGGGTATCCCGTAAAGCTAAACAAAAATAAGAATACCAGGACCCAAAAAAGAAAACCCTCCTTAGACCATCACAAAAACCCGCAATTTTCGTTTATTTGCTAAAGATTTAAAACTATGTATTTTTTATATTTTGATCCCGGTCTGGGAGCGATGATTATTCAGGGCTTAGTAGCTTTTGCTGCTGGGATTTTATTATTCTCTAAAGGAGTGATGTACAAGATTAAAGGTCTTTTTGGTTTAAACAAAGAAGAGGAAGATACCTATGATTCTATCGACATTGACCAAACAGATGACGATGAAGCAACAGAAAAGTAATACCACACACGAAGCTTCTTTTAGAGACCCATCTGGCTATATGTTTTATGATGGTGATGCCTTAAGACGCCAAGTAAACCCTATCTACTTCAAGCAATACCATGCGCTCAAAGAGCAAGGTATCTTTAAAACCTTGATAAAAAATAAACTACTCATTGCTCATCAAGAAACGGCTGTATCAGATGATGGTATCGTTATCACGCCAGAACCTATCCCTTTTATTACCAACCCCTATGAGTGGAGTTTTGAGCAATACAAGCACGCCGCATTACACACCTTGCAAGTGCATAAATTTGCCTTGTCAAAAGGGTTTATTTTAAAAGACGCATCTGCTTACAACATTACCTTCCATAAAGGGAAGCCTATTTTTATAGACACACTATCCTTCGATTTTTATAAGGAAGGTGAACCTTGGAGAGCCTACAAACAATTTATCACTCACTTTTTTGGGCCGCTAGTTTTAGCAAAACATCATGGCGCAAAAGTGTTCCAGATGATGCAGACTCACATAGATGGCATCCCCATGGATTTGATAGCCTCCATGCTACCGTCTAAAACAAAACTTAGCCCAACGCTGTATACAAATATTCACTTATTAGCAAAAGCAGAAGGGAAACATAATAAAGATTATAAAGCCGAAACGAAGACGGTATCACTGTCTCTAAAAGCGCAAAACAATATTATTGATAGTTTATTTGATTACATAAAAAAGCTATCTATAGAAGAGACGACAGAGTGGGGGGACTACTACACAAAAACCAATTATGAGAAAGCCGCTTTTGCAAATAAAGCAGCGATTATCAAAGAATGGGTGTCCGAAGAACAGCCTAAAAAACTAATTGATGTAGGTGGCAATGATGGTACTTTTGCTCGCGAAGTGTTGCCTACAGTTCCAGATGTTTTGGTTACAGATATTGACCCAGAGGCGGTAGGCCAAAACTACAAGCTTGCCATTAAGAACAAGGAGCAAAATATGCTCGCTTTTGTTTGTGATGTTTTACAGCCAGCTCCAGGAATTGGTTTTAATAATACAGAACGCGATTCACTTATCACCCGACTACAAAACTATGCGCCAGATGTCACGATGGCTTTAGCATTGATACATCACATTACTTTATCCGGAAATGTGCCTTTTGTAAAATCTGCACAATTTTTCGCAAGCTTTTCGCATACGCTACTTATAGAATTTCCGAAGCGAGAAGACACCTGGGTAGCATCATTGCTTATGCGCAAAAGAGAGTTTATACAGCATTTTGATTTTTACAATGAGGCAGAATTTGAAGCAGGGTACGGCAAACTGTTTACCATTGAAAAGAAAATAGCGGTAGCCGGAACAGAAAGAGTAATGTATCTCATGAAACGGAAATAGGGAAATCTAAAATGACAAAAAAGACAACCAAAAAAACTGCTAACAAATTACTGGCGCCATTTTTAGTGGGTATTGCTACTGGATTATATCCAGTGATCTTTTATTACACAAATAATTATGCACTAATAAATTCTACGAAGCACCTTCTTTATTTTATTGGGTTCTTTTTAGTCGTGCCAAGTGTTGGTTTTTTAATAGCAGATAAGCTATTCTTAAAAAAACAAAAGGCAGAACGGAAAAGTTTGATTCTAACATTCTTAAATGTCAGTGCTTTTTTAATGTTCATTCAATTGTGCTTATACACAAGTGTGCAATGGCTTTTTACTTTAATAATTATTGTGATCGCTGGAGTGATTGCTTGGTTTTTAAGGGCTCACTTAAAAAAGATCGTGGCTTTTCAGTTTCTACTCGCCTTGATTGCATTATTCTCATTAATCCCAAATGTGATATCACAACTTAATTATAGCGATACATGGAAAGAGCAACCGGATGATATAGAAGCGGTGGTTTTTACAAAACGACCTAATGTCTATTATATACAGCCAGATGGCTACGTTAACTTTTCTGAACTGGTAAAAGGTTTTTATCAATTAGAAGAGATCCCGCTAAAACCCTATCTAGAAGAAAAACGGTTTACACAGTATCCAGATGTGAGATCGAACTACACGTCTACTTTGTCGTCAAATATGGCGACATTTACAATGAAGCATCATTATAATAATTACGGTTTTAATTTTAGTGAACTACCAGACGCAAGGGCAATCATTGTAAACGATAACCCCGTATTGCGCATTTTTAAGAACAATAACTACAAGACTCATTTTATAGCAGAGCATTCTTACATCATAGCAAATAAACCAGAGATAGGGTATGATCGCTGTAATTTTTCTACTTCGGAAATAGCTTACATCAACGATGGTTTTGATCAAAGACAAGAAGTGCTACCTCCTTTAAAAAAGTATTTAGAAGAAGACCCAGAGGCGTCTAAGTTTTTCTTTATCGAAATCTTTAAACCGGGTCATGTACCCGCAATGAAGGAGGAGGCAAAAAGTAAAACCTTCGAAAAAGATAAATGGCTCGTCAACCTTGGTATGGCAGACGAAAAGCTAAGGGCGGTAATTGATGTGATTGTAGAAAACGATCCCACAGCTCTTGTTATGATTATGTCAGACCACGGTGGCTCTGTAGGCCTTACACATATGTTAGAGACACGTACCCGAACAGACAGCAGGGATAAATTAATATCTACCTATAGCACAAACCTCGCGATTAGATGGCCAGAAAATAATGCGCCAGATTTTGATGACAAAATGAAAACGGGTATCAATGTGTTTAGAGTATTGTTTTCTTACTTGAGTGACGACACCAAATATTTAGAGCATCTACAAGAAGACAGTAGCTTTACCTACATAGAAGAAGGAGCCCCAAAAGGAGTCTACAAAGTACTAGACGAAAATGGTGAGGTAACTTTTGAGAAGCATTAAAGAAAGTGTTTACCTTCGTAATTGTATTATGGAAACTTATGTGAACACTTTTAGTTGCTACGGCCTGATAGCAAAGGTTATTTTCTTTTCATCTCCTAATCATCCATAAAATCATACCCCCTATGCCTAAGGTAGATGGTTTTACCAATCTCGAGACGGTTCTCATTGAGGCTTTCAATTTTAATTGTGTCGGAACCGCCCATTCCAACAACATTTAGGTGAACTCTATTGTTTAGTTTTAATAATTCAACAATAGAAGAGCAAGTAGATATAGGCACAACTTTATCTTGATAATCATTCTCATTATATGGTATAAAATCCCATGAAGAAGTATTTCTATTTTTATCAAAGTCGAACCATTCAATGTAGTTTTTATCTATATAAACTTCATTAATCCAGAATCCGTTTAAATTTTCACGTACAGAATCTATATTGCTCAGATCAATTTTATCCCCAGCCTCAAAATAAATAATATTTGAATTGGTATTTGAACATCCGTAGATTCCAAATACAAAGAATACCAAGATAAAAAGTTTCATAGTCGTTTTTGAGTTCAAATTTCTTGCAGATTGGGAGTTAGCTTGTTTACGATGTAATTAATAATTATCACTCCATAAAGCTACAACAAAAAAATTGAGACCAACTCTGCAGCGGATCTCAATTTTCTTTTAAAAAGAATAAATTTCTTAAAACTTAGCCTGATATCCTTTTGCGATTAAAGCATCTAAGGTGCTTTTATATAAGTCACGGCTCCAGTATTCTGATACTTGAGCGATATCTCTTTCTAGTTTAGGGCGAACCTCAAACATTTTTTGTCCTGTCATGCTTCCGTGAAAGTTTGCTAGCTCTTGGTTTTGAGTAGCGGTAAGTTGCGTTGGGTCTTGCAACACTTGTTGTCCCGTTCCAGAGCTATAAAAATCAATCAAATTTGTGATGTCTTGCTTGTCAAAATTCTCGCGATAGGCAGATGCGAGCATACTTACCACTTGGTTTATTGCCATTGGTTTTTTAGATTTTACTTCTGTCCACACTTCGGCTGGTACGTTTGCACCTTTAAATTGTTGTTCTAAAACATCAAACATTTGGTCATAGGCACTATCGTATTGCGCGTGTGTACCATTGATAGTTAAATATTTGACGATACTTTCCTGACGAGACAATTCTTGTGCCATCATGCTAAAACAAAACAGAGAAAATACCGTTAAAAATAGAGATTTGATTTTCATTATGATATATTAAATATTAGATTTGCTAAAGTACAAAAAAGATGCCAATGACTCATTTTCTTAAAATTTCCGCAATAATATTTTTAGCGATGGTGACCGTCGTGTCATGTAAGAAGAAAGATGATGATGAAGTAGTGGATGATCCAAAGGCAGAAAACAGAAAAGTTTTGGGCTCTTCTGGAGAAGATATTCTATCTGCAGACATTTATACAAAACTACGTTTAGAGCTCTTATTTACAGAGACTACAAGACCTACACCAGAGACCATAATAGCATTAGAGCAGTTTTTAAATGCAAGAGTTAACAAGCCTGGAGGAATCAGTATTGTAGAAACCATGATACCACCTCCTAATAATGGCCCTTATTCTTTAGACGAAATTAGAGAAATAGAAGACGAGCACAGAACACAATACACAATAGATGATGATATCGCTTTAAGTATGTTTTTTGCAAATGGTAGCTCTGAGAATGACACAGATACTTCTTTTACTTTGGGGAGTGCTTATCAAAACACGTCTATTGTAGTGTATAGAAATACATTATTTAACTTTGTGGGTGGTCCTAATAATACAACTTTAGCAACTTTAGAGACCATAACAAGCCAGCACGAGTTAGGGCATCTCTTTAGCCTAGTAAATATTTCTAGTGACGATATTCATCCTACAGATCATGAAGACACAGAAAATGGTAAGCATTGCGTGATAGCAGATTGTTTAATGTATTTTTCTAGTGCCGCGTCAAGACCTGAGCACGAGGCTAGATTTGCAAACAGAAGTCAAGGTGACGGAATTCCAGTTTTTGATGCTTTATGTTTAGCAGATTTAGTGGCAAAAGGAGGGAAGGAGTAAGAAAGAAAAAAGACTTTAAAAATAAACCCAACTAGAAATGTAATTTTAGTTGGGTTTATTTTTTTTACTTCAACAGTAACTGGCTACTAATTCCTGCTATAAACTTTCTCGCCATTAATGTACGTCGCCATCACTTTTGCGACGGGTATTGAATCTGCAGCTACTTTCATTATATCACGATCTAGAATGGTGAAATCTGCAAATTTACCTGCTTCAATGCTTCCTTTTTCGTTTTCCTCAAAGTTAGAGTAGGCTGCCCAGATAGTCATTCCTTTAAGGGTTTCTTCTCTAGACAAAGCCTCTTCCATTCGATATCCTCCATCGGGATAGTTTTTTAAATCTTTTCTTGCTACGGCAGCATAAAAGGTATGCATTGGGTTTACTTTTTCTACAGGAAAGTCTGTGCCTAAAACAATCATTCCAGCTTTAGCTAAAAGCGTTTTATAAGCATAGGCTCCTTTAATGCGCTCGCTTCCTACACGGTCTTCTGCCCAGTACATATCGCTGGTCGCATGCGTAGGTTGTATGGATGGAATAATGTTTTTTGAAAAGGCATCAAAATCTTGCAGATCTACTACTTGTGCGTGTTCTATTTTCCAGCGCATGTCTTTACTATTATCAATGGCCTCTGTATAGGCCCTAATCACTGCAACATTTGCAGAGTCGCCTATGGCATGTGTGTTCATTTGATAACCAGCCGCTGCAATTCTATGAGCTACAGCCTTTAGTTCATTCTGCGGCGTGATCATTGCCCCAAAATGGTTGTGCTGGTCACTATATGATTTTTTCATAGTGGCACCTCTAGATCCCAATGCACCATCTGCGTATACTTTTACAGAACGAACATGAAGCCGGTCTGTTTTTATGATGCCTTTATTTAAAAAATGATCAAGATTTTCTGGTGTGTTACTTACCATAGCGTACACTCTCATTTTTAAGCTATCGTCTTGCTGCATTTGATCAATGACCTCAATCACATTTTTATCTAGGCCCGCATCATTTAATGTTGTCAATCCTAGAGATAGACATTTTGCTTCTGCGTCTTTAAGTACGCGTCTTATGTACGCGTCACTCTCTTTTGGGTAGGTGTTAAAAACCAATTCCATTGGGCTGTCTATTAATAATCCCGTAAGTTTTGGTTTGTTTGTCGGGACTTCTTCCAGCACTACTAGACCGCCTGGGACTTTTGTGCTTGCCGTAATGCCTGCTAATTCAAGGGCTTTTGAGTTGGCAACCATGGCGTGACCATCTACTCTTGTTAATGCTACTGGTGTGTTTGGAAACAGTGAATCTAAAATTTTGTTATCTGGAAATTCTTGCACCTCCCAGTCGTTTTGATCCCAACCTCTGCCTCGCAAATAAGAGACTTTTTTTTCTTTCTGAAATGCCACAACTCGTTCAATTACTTCTTCAAAACTTACTGTGCCAGAAAGATCTACTTGCTGCATAGTCACCCCTAAATTAAATAAATGAGCGTGCGCATCAATGAGACCGGGGAGCACGGTTTGTCCTTTTGCATCGTAGACTTCAGTAAAAGAATATTTGAGTTCGAGTTCTGGTTTTCTGCCTATCTCAAGGATTTTTCCATCTTTAACGACTACGGCATCTGCCATATCAAAAGCTGTATTAACGGTATAAATGGTTCCGTTTTTAATAAGCAGGTCTGCATCTATTTTTTCGGGAGCACAAGAAAATAGGGTAGCAAAAAATAGGAAGGAAAGAAGACAGCGCATAGTTGATAGTTTTACGTAAAAATAAACAAAGGAACCCAATTGTCGGCTTCTTTAACATTTTCGCGTAAGCTAAAGCACCATTAAGAGTCTATCCGTTTTAGCTTTATAATCAATTTATAGGCGATAAAAATAAAAGCGTAGATCGAGCATAACACGGTAAATATTATAGCAGTTACCATCAGTATCTCAAAAACATTCACTTTTACGTCCTGCACTCTTTCGTGAAGATCCAGCACAAAACCAATAATTGATAACACCAAAGAAGTGATGGCAATTATAGTGACATTATTTATATGACTAAAACGCATAGGCTACCAGTCAAATTTATACGTCGCTCCTCCTAATACCTGAATACCTTGCACCGGATAATCTATCCATTTATCATAATTCTTACCTAACAGGTTGCTTCCTTTTGCAAACACAGATAAGCGATCACTCACGCGATATCCTAGGTTTGCATTAAGGTCGAGATAACTGTCGAGTACAACAGTTTCTGATGCCAAGGTGATGCTAGAAAAGCTACGCTGTGCTTGTCGTTCGCCTACAAAGAAAACAGAAGCGCCTCCATATAGTTTTTCGGTAAAATTAAATCTTGTAAAAATAGTAGCGTCTAGTTTTGGTAGATTCCAAGCTTCTGCTTGGGTATCTATGGTGTAATTGTTAAAATTTACCTGCCCACCTAGTGCAAAATTTTCAGAAACTTCTACTTGCAGCTCTGCAAAAACGTTCAAGGTTTTTATATCGTCATAAATAGCACTAAAAGAATTGGCATACTGATAGGGTTGTTGGTTTATTTGATTTTCAACAAATGGGTTGCTTGTAAACAAAACTTGATTTTGCGTATTGCCATAAGAACCTCTCAGGTTATATGCAATAACGCTAGATAGTTTTCCTTTTAATCCTCCAAAACCCTCGTACAAATTGTTAGATGGTCGTACCAATTGAGTAGGCGAAATAAACGGATTGTCATTTTTAAACTGGTAGTAGGTATTTTGTTCTAAGCCTCCTTCTACACCTCCATACACCACCACAATGTCATCTACTAAGTTATATGATGCGTTGATATTAGGGTAGATATGTAGATTGGTTGTACCCGCATTGCTGTCAAGCCATAGGTATCCTTTTACTCCAAAATTTGCCGAAAAGTCTTTATTGCTATATACCAGGGAAGGGGCAAGGCCTACATTTAAAAAACTGTAAGTGATTTCTTCGTTACTAAAAAAGTTTTCTTCAAAACGACCACTTAAAAAGTCAATATCTCCCAGCACTTTAAAGTTTAAATCTGAAACTGGAAAAGCAAATTCTGGTAGCACCCTCGCGTTTATTTCTGAAGAAGAAAACGCATCGCCGGTATATCTAATGGTTGCACCTGCTTTCTTAAAATAACTGTCGTCTAAGGCTATGTTTGCACCTATATAACTGCTTAGGTAGGTTTGGTCCACATCATCCGGAAAGCTGTTAACATCACTAACAATCTCAGTATTAAATGGTGTTCCATACCAATTATTAATCTGGTGTTCTACGCCGGCCTCAAAACCATAACTCATATCACGCTGACGGCTGTAATAGTTTCCATCAAGGCGCGTGTCATAATATTTGTTGTCCGTTAATAATCCATCAATACCTCGTTGTGATGAGTTGTGTCTAAAATATACGCCCGCATTATCGGTGCGGCTTATTTCAAAATTACTAAATAACTCTGCAAGAATTGTAGTATTGTTACCAAAGCCTAATGTGGCATAATTGTCCCAAGATTTTGGTGCTTTAAGTTTTTTAACTCCTGCCGCTTTTCCTTTTGCCGGTGTAAAGGTTGAGGCTACTGGCACAGAAAATATCTGATACTGTACAGGTCTTTTTGCATTGCTGCCATCGTCATTTAACACAGGTGTTTGCTTTACTTTAAAGGCATCACTAATGGTAGGTGTATATGGTTTTACAACATTCACTACTTCTGTACCCAAGTCTTGTTCTTCTTCTTGTGCGTAAGCCTGCGGCGAAAATAGGATACACCCAAAAATGGCTAATCCTAAGACTAATTTTCGATGCGTTTGTATAGTAACTGCTATGGATTGAAACATAGATTTTTTTTTGCTAAATTGTTAGATTGATGAATGCTAGTTTCCGTCTGTTTCTATAGACGAATTTGTTTTTGCTTCTGCTGCTTTGATACTGGTAAGCTCTTGTTGTGCCTCTGCAACAACATCTGGATAATCTGTGAAGTTGCTAATCACACTTTCTAGAATATAGGTGGCTTGATAGGCATCATCTAATCCATAAAAGTTTTTTGCCATTATAACGAGACCTTTTGCACCATAAAACTTATAACCAGAATACTCACTAGCTAATCGTTGTACCGAAACATTTGAAGCTTCATATTGTGACTCTTTGTTCTTGAAATAGGCGTCATAGAATAAGGCCTCTGCTGCTAATTTTCCCGTTGCTATTTTTGCAACTTCTGCATAAGCTAATTTTGCTTTTGCTTCATCGTTAGTCTGTATAGCAGAACGTGCTATGATTATTTGAGCATCACTTTTTATGGCGTTGTCAATTTTACTATTGCTCAATACTGTTTCTGCGTAAGTCACCGCTTCTGCATATTGCTCTAATTCATAATTGGCCTTCATAATATTAGTCTGCGCAAATATGATATTCTGCGGAAAATCTGCTTCTACCTCTAAACGCTTTAAGTAGATTTTTGCTTCGGCGTAATTATTTTGAGTCAAGAATATTTCAGAAAGACGTGCTAGTGCCTGCTCTGTAAATTCACTACGTTCTTTATCTGCTACAAATTTATAATGCGGCACCGCCTCTTGTTTCTTGTCATCTGCAAATTGAAGTTGTGCTAAATAAAAATGCGCTTTTAAAGCGTGCTGCCCATTCGGGAAATCATTTAAATAATCCTTAAAACGACTCATGGCTTGCCCCGTTTTGTTTTCTAAATAGGGTTGCTCTGCGGCTTGATACGAGGCATCGTCTAGTTCGCTATCTTCAATATCTACAAAGTCTAAAGTACTCACCCATTCGGCATATTCATCCACACGACCTTCATCTATATAAATTACTTTTGCAGATGCTACTGCCTGCAGTGCTTCTGGAGTAGAAGGGAAGTCTCTTGCCACCCTTTTAAACGTGGTCAATGCACCATTACTATCACCTTGGTTATCTAATAGTAATGCTTTTTTTAGTAATGACTTAGAAACATAACTACTCTTGGGTTGCGAGGTGATCAATTTATCATAGGCACCAATAGCTTCAATGGGTTTGTTTTTAGATGCGTAAGAGTTACCTAATTCATACAAAGCGTCATCTCTGTAAAATGATTTAGGATATTTTGCCGAAAATGCGCTTAGCTCACTAATTTTAGTATCTGTTCTGTCTACAAAACCATAACTAATTGCTTTCTGGAACGCTGCGTAATCCTTATCTGGTGAATTTAATTCTACTGCTTTATTGTAATTCTCCATAGCTTTCCAGTAATCACTTGTCACAAAATAACTGTCCCCTAGGCGTAAAAAAGCATCTTTTTCTCTTGCTGGCTCTGTGTTGCCGGTTGTATATGTTGTAAAGTTGCTAATCGCTTCTGGATATTGCTTTAGCTTAAAGTGATTGTAGGCAAGGTTGTAACTGCTGTTATCATATTCTGGAGTGGTCGACGCTGTAGGCAATTGTAAAAACTGCTTGTATCCCACTAAGGCCTCATCATATTTATTGAGCTGAAAATCATTTTCTGCTACCCAATACGTTGCTCTTGCTGTAAATGAAGGTTCGCGAGGTTCTTTTAAAGAGAGTTTTAAAAACTCACGAGATTGCTTGTAGTCGCCTTCATTGTATAGTTCGAGACCACGATAGAAGGCTACTTTCTGGTATGCCAGCTTATTCTCAAAAGATTTGTTTCCTTCTAGCAGTGTTAGTGCCGCTTTGTAGTTTTTAGAAGAAATATAAGAATCTATTAAAAGGTCATTCAGTTTATCATTACTTGCATTGTTTGGGTAGGCTTCCATAAAACCAGCCAATACTTCTGGAACACTGGTATAACTGTTTCCTATTTCATAACTCAGTTTTGCATAGTTTAAATACGCATCTTCTTGAATGGCTGCGCTAAAATCCATTTCAGAAGCATTTTTAAAGGCATTTAGCGCTTGCTGTTTCTGGTCTGTTTTTAAATACGATTCGGCCAGATGGTAATAGGCATTTTGAGCTACTGAGTTTCGTCCGTCAATAATTTTGTTAAACTCACCAATTGCATTTGCATATTGACCTTGTTTGTAATAGGCGTATCCCAATTGATAATAATCTGTATTCGTCCATTTTCCTCTTTTGCCTTTGTATTCCTTTAAATAAGGTATTGCTTCTGCATATTTCTCTTGGTTGAAATATCCTTCTCCAATAATTTTAGACAATTCGCTTTTCTCTTTTGGATTGGATCTATCGTATTGCTCCAGGCCTAAGTCTATCGCTTCTTGAAACTTCCCAAGTTTAAAGTTCATGTCTGCTTTAAAGTAAGACAGTTCTTTATCGGTTTCTTCGGTTTGGTCTACACCTTCAAAAAGTTCGTTAGCTTCTTGATAATTATCACCTTCATAAGCAATAAAGCCTAAATAGTATTTTGCTTGCGAACCGTATTTTTTAGAATCACTTACTTTATTAAAGTATTTTTTAGCCTCGTTAAAGCGTTTGTTCTGAAAAAACGCATATCCATTATTGAAGTTGTATTTATCCCTTTCGCTGCGGGGCAGATTATCTCCATCTACTTTATCATACCATTTTCGGGCATAAGAATATTTACCTGTATCAAAATAATACCCAGCTACATCCAAGAAAGCGGAGTTGCGTTTTAAACTAGTAGGGTACTCTTCTACAAAATCTTCCATCAATCGATCTGCACCTTGCTGATTTAAACGGACAGCACTACTTGCAATGTAGTAACTAGCATCTCCTTTTATAGTTTGATCATTGGACTCTTTCTCCACCTTAGAAAAAAGATTTTGAGCGGCCAGAAACTGATTGTTGTTATACAAATCAATGGCTCTAATAAAATCTACACGGTCATTAGTATATGCCGCGGTGCGTTGCGCTATTGTTGTGAAAGATACACAAATGAGTAGCAGAATTGCTAGGCAATGTTTAATCATAAAATGAGGTTTTTTACTCCTATAAAAATACAGTATACATTAGCAAACCATAGGGTTTCTTAGGTATCTTGTCAACAGGTTATTAAAAGTAGAATTGCGCTATAAACGGAAGAAATAAATGAGGTTATTGTTATAAGATAACGCTCAAAAAAATGACAAAGTATGTGTAGCTTGCTTCAGAAATATTAAATGTTTGTAATTGGCGCTGGGTAGTAAGTGGGAAGAAGGGAGTCGGAATTAAGGATTAGGGACTTGAGAGTGAAATGTATCAATCAAAAAAGAGTAAATAAATTTTAATGAATTTAAATTAGCGCAATAATGATCCCAGTAATCCAACCAATAATTGTCTAATACCCTTTAGACAAAATTTAAAAACGCATAGTTCACAACTCAAAGCTAATTGCTCATAGCTCACAAACTATTTTTTATCCATATCTTTAGGCTTCAAAATAAAAACAACATACCCCTATGAAAACGCTCCTCTTTATATTCCTTCTCGCCATCACAATTTCTTCTTGCGGCGCTCAGAATTCATTCCGTAATATGTCAGAAAAAAATGGAAAAATAGGGATAGGAACGAAACAGCCTGACGAGATGTTAACCGTAAAAGGGAAAATACATGCCCAAGAAGTAATTGTAGATTTAAAAGGAGCAGTCGCGCCAGATTATGTTTTTGAAACTTACTATGATGGAGCATCTGCACTCGCGCCAGACTATATAATGCCAACATTACAAGAACTAGCGACATACATTGAAGCGAATCATCATTTACCTAAAGTGCCCTCTGCGGCAACTTTGAGTGAAGAAGGCCTCGAACTTAAAAAGATGAACCTACTTTTATTAGAGAAAATTGAAGAGCTAACCCTGTACACCATACAACAGCAGGAGCAACTAGAGGTGTTAAAAAATAGGCTTTCTATACTTGAAAAGAAAGATAAATAAGCCGCTTGAGACAATATTACAATGATTATTTTTGTTGTTTAGATTAGAAAAACCAAAGCAATGCCAAATACCATTCTCCAACTTAAAAACGCCGAAATTTTTCAGCGTGAAAACTTGATCCTTAATGATGTTTCTATAAACATTAATAAAGGAGAATTTGTCTATCTAATTGGAAAAACCGGAAGTGGAAAGAGTAGTTTTATGAAAACACTTTACGGCGATTTACCTTTGCAAAAAGGTGAAGGTAATGTTGTAGGTTTTGATCTTGCGTCACTCAAAGAAAAAGACATTCCCTTTTTGAGGCGAAAACTAGGAGTGGTCTTTCAAGATTTTAAACTGCTTAATGATCGCACCGTAAGAGATAATTTACTTTTTGTACTCACGGCAACCGGCTGGAAAGATAAAGTAGAAATGACCACTCGAATTGATGAGGTGCTCGATAAAGTAAGTATGAAGACCAAAGCGTTTAAATATCCGTATCAACTTTCTGGCGGAGAACAACAGCGCATTGCAATCGCAAGAGCCTTGCTCAATAGACCAGAATTAATCTTAGCAGATGAGCCTACTGGAAACTTAGATCCTCAAACCAGCGTAGAAGTAATGCAAGTACTTCAAGAAATCAACGCGCAAGGGAATACCATACTAATGGCAACACACGATTATGCCTTACTTTTAAAATACCCATCTAAAACTTTAAAATGCGACGAGAATCAGATTTTTGAAGTGGTGCAGACTACGGTTTAAGGGGTTAAAAGTAAAGCGTTAAATGTGAATCGGAAATTGTAATAGTTTGAAACTATATGTTTTTATTTCCCACCCAAAAACAAATAAAAATCAATGAAAGAAGACTTCCTCCATCACGTCTGGAAATTTTCTAAGTTCAATACTACGAGCTTAGAGACCACAGACGGGGAGCCGTTTTCTGTTGTTCAAGTGGGGCAGCATAATATGAATTCTGGGCCAGATTTCTTTAATGGTCAAGTGCGTATTAATGATCAGCTTTGGGCTGGAAATATTGAAATACATATTAAATCTAGCGACTGGTACGCCCATCATCACGAAGAAGACCCTGCTTATGATAATGTGGTCTTGCACGTCGTGTGGGAGCACGATGTGGACGTCTTTACAAAAGATGGAAACGCATTGCCCACCTTCGTCTTAAAAGGTCGTGTGATGAAACAAACACTAGACGCATATCATCAACTATTTGGGCTTAAAAAACAATGGATTAACTGCGAGGAAAGTTTTAGCACCGTAGATGATTTTACTATAGAAAATTGGACAGAACGTTTGTTTATTGAGCGTGTGGAGTCTAAAAATGAATTGTTACTTGGGTTACTCTCAGATTCGAACAATCATTGGGAAGGGCTGCTTTTTGTTTTGCTTTGCAAAAACTTCGGGCTTAAAGTAAATGGTGCTTCTTTTTTAAGCATTGGGCAATCTGTAGATTTTAGCGTAGCGCGAAAATGTGCCTCATCTAATACCTCTTTCGAAGCATTACTCTTTGGTCAAGCAGGTTTCTTTTCCGAAGAAAATGAGGATCCTTATTTTTTAGAATTAAAAAAGGAGTATGCCTTTTTAAAAGCCAAGTTTCAATTAGAGCACACTTCTGTGATTCTACCTAAGTATTTTAGACTGCGCCCTCCTAACTTCCCGACGATTAGATTATCCCAATTAGCCAATCTATATGCAACACAAAAAGATTTGTTCGCTGCAGTGATTTCTGCTAGCACCTTAGAAGACTATTATTCCATTTTTAATGTTTCGGCATCCCCATATTGGGACACGCATTATAATTTTGGGGTGACCTCTTCTAAACGGAAAAAGAGATTGACTAAAGATTTTGTTCATCTGCTTTTAATAAACACCGTATTGCCCTTGCAATATTCTTATGCTACCTATCAAGGTAAAGATATTTCTGAAGCCTTATTTGAACTAGCCTCTTCTATTCCTGCAGAAAATAATAGTATTATCAAAAAGTTTAACTCGCTTAAAAAAGTGGCGACATCAGCCCTTCATACTCAAGGGTTGTTACAGCTAAAAAATGAGTACTGTGACAAGAAAAGATGCTTTCATTGTGCCATTGGAAATACCATACTTTCAAAATAAATTCATAATTCTGAATTCCCAATTCATAATTAAATTGCGTAATTTGCTCTTATGTTACAATGGGTATATAACATGCGTCATTTTTTTGAAAGACACGGCTTTAACGTGGCTTCGAGACTTGCAGAGCGATTAGGGATGCGAGCAAAAAGCGTGCGACTTTTTTTTGTGTATGTTTCATTTGCTACCGCAGGAATAGGCTTTGCAATGTATCTCACCTTTGCTTTTTTATTGCGATTAAAAGATCTAGTGTATTCAAAACGAACTTCAGTGTTTGATTTATGAAATGCTTTTTAGTAATTTGTACTTTAACCAAGAGGAATAGATTAGGCATTCCATCTTCAACTTTATCAATTATGAAATTAAGATGAAAAAGCTATTTCGTTCAAAAGTTACGATTGCAATATTTTTACTCTTAGCTGTTTTTAGTTTGGGTGTTTTTGGGTATCGGTTTATGTCCGGTTATAGCTGGGTTGATGCTATTTATATGACCGTTATTACGGTGACTACAGTTGGGTATGGTGAGGTACAACCCTTGACCTTTGCAGATAAAGTATTTACGTCTATTCTTATACTAAGTAGTCTTGTTATAGTCGGTTTTGCGCTTAAAGTCATTACAGAGTATTTATTAAGTAAAAACAATATTGGGAATATCCGTGAGAAAAAATTGCATAAAAAAATTAGCAAAATGAAGGATCATATAATAGTATGCGGCTATGGTCGTAACGGAAAGCAGGCGGCAGAAAAGCTGAAGGACTACAAAGAAGACTTTGTGATTATTGAAAAGGATCACGAGGTGGTAGAGCGATTTTCTGAAAATGAAATGCTTTTTGTTGAAGGTAATGCAAATGAAGACGATGTGCTTATTGAGGCCGGAATAGAAAGGGCAAGAACCCTGATATGTGCATTGCCAAGTGATGCTGATAATCTATTTATTGTTTTGTCTGCGCGACAAATTAATCCTGGACTAAAAATAATAAGTAGAGCCACAGAAGAAACGAGTTATCGCAAAATGAAACTAGCTGGTGCAGATAATGTGATACTACCGGATAAAATAGGTGGTGATCACATGGCAAGCCTTGTAGTGGTGCCAGATTTAATAGAATTTTTAGATAACTTATCTATTGCAGGTGATGATGATAGCATTAATGTGGAGCAGGTAGCCTTCGAGAAAGTTTGTCCCTCCGGTGATGAAAGAACTATTCAAGAGATAGATGTGCGCAAAAAAACGGGTTGTTCTGTGATAGGTTACAAGTCTCCAGAGGGAGAATACATTGTAAACCCAGAGCCTTCTTTAGTGCTTAAAAAAGGTTCTAAACTTATACTGATAGGACGCCCTAATCAAATAGAAAAATTGAAAAACTTATACGATGTTTAGGGTTTCATTAACATTTTAACGACAATCTATTTGAATTGCCTCTTTTTTTTAGCATCTTGCTGTGCTTAACAACTAATTAAATATATCACCATAATTATGAAGAAACTTCTTCTTTCCTTATTTGCTTTACTCATGCCATTACTCACCTTTGCACAAGAAGCGCAAGAGTTAGGTATGGATCAAAAAATTGACCAAGCTTTTGGTGATGCTACTGGCTGGTTTGTAAATATCATTTTCTATCAGATTAGCTTTGGTGAAAATATTAAAGTGTTTTGGGTATTATTCCCATTGATTTTAGGTGCATTGTACTTTACAGTGTATTTTGGTTTTATCAACTTTAAAGGATTTTTTACTTCTATAAACATTGTAAGAGGTAAATATGATCACCTTGAAGGTCATGGAGATGATGCGATAGAAGTTTCCAACACGGTACACACGGATGCAGAGGGAGATAATCCAGATACGATACGGGTAGAAGGACATGATGGTGAGGTATCTCACTTTCAGGCTTTAACCGCAGCATTGTCTGCAACTGTTGGTCTTGGTAATATTGCTGGAGTTGCGATTGCAGTATCTATTGGTGGTGCTGGAGCAACATTCTGGATGATCGTTGCAGGTCTTCTAGGGATGGCCTCGAAGTTCGTGGAGTGTACCTTGGGTGTAAAATATAGAGATATAGAAGCAGATGGTACTGTATATGGAGGTCCAATGTATTATTTGACTAAAGGATTAAAAGAAAAAGGAATGGGCGGACTTGGAAAAGTGCTTGCTGTTCTTTTTGCCATTTTTGTAATTGGTGGTTCTTTTGGAGGTGGAAACATGTTCCAGGTGAATCAAGCATTCCAGTTAGTAGAAAATATTACTGGTGGGGAGCAATCTTTCTTTCACGATAGAGGATGGGTATTTGGTTTAATTATGGCAATACTAGTAGGTATTGTGATTATTGGAGGAATTAAAAAAATTGCCAAGGTTACGGATAAAGTAGTACCGTTTATGGTAGTGATTTATGTGGCTGCATCTTTATTTGTATTGATAGCCAAATATGATATGATAGGTAATGCATTTGTGCAGATTTGGGATGGTGCTTGGAGCCCAATGGGTGTTGCCGGTGGTGCTGTTGGTGTATTGGTTCAAGGATTTAGGCGTGCCGCTTTTTCAAATGAAGCAGGTATAGGTTCGGCTTCTATTGCCCACTCAGCTGTAAAAACTAAGTATGCAGCCAGTGAAGGTATGGTGGCTTTATTAGAGCCGTTTATTGATACTGTTGTAGTTTGTACGATGACCGCCCTAGTATTAATTATAACAGGAAATGTTGCAGCAGAAAATGCAAGTTTAAATGATGCTCAAGCCATCTTACTTACCTCTGGTGCCTTTGAGTCTGTTATCTCTTGGTTCCCATATGTATTGACAGTAGCAGTAGTGTTATTTGCCTTTAGTAGTATGATCTCTTGGTCTTATTACGGTTTTCAAGGATGGTCTTACCTTTTCGGGAGAACAAAAAAAGCAGAGTATTCTTATAAGCTTTTATTCTGTGTGTTTGTGGTAATTGGTGCAGCAGCAAGTTTAGGTTCTGTAATTGGTTTCTCAGATGCGATGATATTTGCAATGATGGTACCTAACATGATTGGTCTAGTCATACTTGCGCCAAAGGTGAAAGAAGAACTAAGACGCTATATGGCGGCCATAAAGAAAGACAAGAGTTAAATAAAAAATTAAATAGATATGAAATCCCAATTCGTTTTTAATAACAAAGAACGTCTTGGGATTTTATTTTTAGTAGCACTCATCATCGGGTTGCTACTTTTTTATTTTCTGTATACGCCAGATCGTAAATCTATAATAGATATTAATTCGCCAGAAGTGTTGGCTATTCATGCTCAAATAGACTCACTCCAGACGATAGCTTTAGAAAAGAAAAAACCTAAGATTTATCCCTTTAATCCTAATTTTATTACAGAGTATAAGGCTTATACATTAGGGATGAGTACAGAAGAACACGATCGTTTGTTACGCTTTCGCGAAAATGACAAGTGGGTAAATTCTGTTAAAGATTTTAAAGCTGTGACAGGTGTATCAGATTCGCTGCTTGCGACCTTTAGCGATAATTTTAAATTTCCGGAATGGGTGACAAACCCTAAGACTAATGGGTATGCCCCTGGCTCATTTCCGAAGAAAAAAGAAGTTGTTTTATCCTATGCACAAAAAACAGACTTGAATACGGCAACGGCAGAACAGTTGCAAGTGGTTTCTGGTATAGGCCCCTCCATTAGCGAACGTATAATTAAATATAGAGACAGAACTTTGCAAGGTTTTTCTAGTGATGCACAATTAGCAAGTGTCTGGGGAATGGATAGTGCTGTGATTGCGAGAACGCTTAATAGATTTGCCGTAAAGACGCCTAAGATTATTGAGAAAATGAATGTGAACACTGCGTCTACAAGTGATATTGCAACCATTAAAGGAATCTCCTTTGACCTTGCCAAGGAAATTTGGGAATACCGAAGGCTTCGTGAAGGGATTTCAAGTCTAGATGAACTCGCTAAAATAGACGGAATCACCTCCGCCAAATTAAACCTAATTAAGTTATATTTGTCAGTAGATTAACAAGGTTGATTTAACTGCTTTAATCATCACATTATTAATTTAAAACCCAGAATACAAACGTATATGAGCTTATATTTTACAGAAGAACATGAATTTTTTAGAAAGAGTTTTAGAGATTTCCTTAAAAAGGAAGTAGTGCCTCATATTGAAAAGTGGGAAGAGACAGGCGCCATAGATCGTTTTATCTGGGAGAAATTTGGTGAGATGGGATACTTTGGTCTTGCAACACCAGAGGCTTATGGTGGGATGGATCTTGATATATTCTATACTGTAATCTTTATTGAGGAGTTACAGCGTATCAACTCTGGAGGTTTTGCAGCTGCGATGTGGGCTCATGAATATCTAGCCATGACACACTTAAACAAAGAAGCCAACCACGAGCAAAAATTAAAATACCTGGCGCCAAGTGTAACAGGAGAAAAAATAGGATGTCTGTGCATTACAGAACCCTTTGGAGGAAGTGATGTAGGAGGAATGCGCACAACGGCAGTAAAAGAAGGTGATCATTATATCATTAACGGAAGTAAGACGTTTATCACAAACGGTATTTATAGTGACTACCTCATTGTAGCGGCTAAGACCTCACCAGAGTTAGGGAATAAAGGGATTAGCATTTTTGTGCTTGATAGAGACATGGAAGGTGTAAGTGCAACCAAGCTAGATAAATTAGGTTGGAGAGCAAGTGATACGGGAGAGATTGCTTTTGATAATGTAAAGATTCCAGCAGGGAACTTAATGGGAGAGGAGAACCAAGGGTTTCCATATATTATGCAGCACTTTGCATTAGAGCGTTTAATTATGGGGATCAATGCTCACGCGAGAAGTGAATGGGCTTTAGAGTATACTATCGCTTATATGAAAGAAAGAACCGCTTTTGGTAGATCAATCTCAAAGTTTCAAGCTTTACGACACAAAGTAGCCCAACTAGCTTCTGAAGTGGAGATGTGTAAGACGTTTAATTACGTGACCGCGCAGCGATTAGGTAATGAAGAATATGTTGTAAAAGAAGCCACTATGTCTAAGTTGATAAGCACAAAAGTAAGTGACGATGTCGCCTATGAGTGTGTACAGCTTTTAGGCGGGTATGGTTATATGGAAGAATACCCAATGGCACGTAACTTGAGAGATAGTAGACTAGGACCAATAGGTGGAGGTACTTCAGAAATCTTGAAAGAGATTATCTCTAAAATGGTCATTGACGGAGTGGAGTATAAACCGGCTACATAGTGCTAAGAGTATTTTAGAGAAAATTATTTTTTATTTTTCTAAAATGGTCATTGACGGAGTGGAGTATAAACCGGCTACATAGTGCTAAGAGTATTTTAGAGATTTTTTTTTCTAAAATGGTCATTGACGGAGTAGCATATAAGCCGGCTACATAGATAGGAGCGATGCGGTTTTTTTCTCTTGTGATGATTAATAATTTAAACGGAATACTATGTTTTTAGCGATTGGACCTTGGCAAATTATATTAATTTTATTTGCATTGCTGATACCAATAGGTGTTTTTTATATTGGATATACGATTGGAAGAGGGGTAGGATTCAGAAAGGCAATGGAAGAATTTAAAAATAATAATCAATAGCCATTTATTATTAGGTGACGAGTATATTCCCCTTGTAAGGTTAATTGAAATCAAGTATGGCTTGATTGAAAATACATTGCTTAGCAAAAGAAGATTGTAAAGCCTAGGTCGAATCAAAAATAAAAAACATATCAAATTGAATATATCTAAAACGAACATCTTTGTCGGAATGCTTATGCTGGGTTTTTCTTATTCAGCATTTGCCCAACAAGAGCTAAAAGGTAAAGTCTCAGATTTTTTAACCTTTGCACCAATAGAGAGTGCAAGTGTTTATGTAGATGGCAGCACTACAGGAACCATCACAAACGCAGATGGAAAGTTTTCTTTAAGAGTGCCTAGAGAACTAGTTAATGACACGCTGGTTATTTCATCTATTGGATATAAAAGTTTTAAGGTAGTGGTAAACGAGTTTGATCCTGCGATGGATATCTCATTAGAAGAAGATACTGCTAGTCTTGATGAGATACTGATTGTGGTCGAGACAAGGCCAAAGACAGGAAACGATATTGTACTTCGTGCCATAGAAAAACTAGAAGATAATTTACCAGAACAGCCTTATTTGCAAAAAGGGTTTTTAAGACATAAAGAAAGAAACACCAAAGAATACAAATGGCTTATTGAGAGCGCTATCACCTTATACGATTCTAGCTATGCCTCTGGAGCAAAGAAGAACCTTAAGATTAATGTAGACGAGACACGCAAGAGTTATGACCTGCGTGATGTAGATAGTTTGTTTGCGTATTATTCGTACTTAAAAAATACCATCCCCCGTTTTAACACCAAGTCTAAGTCATTAGTAAGAGATACTATTAAAACAACAACACTTGTTGATGCTATAAAATGGAATGACACAAGAACTAATGGTTTAGATATCTTATTTAGAGGAAGATTAAACCTAATTAGAAATGCAGTAGACAAAGGCGCGCTTTTTGGTAAAGATGTGTTGTCAACACACCAGTTTAAGTTGGACACAGTACAAGTGATAAATGATCGTAAAATTTACAAAATTGCAATTTCAAAAGGACCCGACTTTGCAGGTCTCGATACAGATCGAGTATACAATGAAGGTTTTGAGCCTAATGGTTGGATCTATATTTACTGGGATACTTTTGCTGTAAAGAAGATTGAGTATAACTTGGTGGCAGCCTCAGACAATCAGCGAGCTCGCAGTAAAAGCTTGCTAGGAACTTATGAAAATCATAAACTGGTGATTACTTATATGGAGTATCAAGAAAAGATGTATCCTAATTATATTTATTATGAATCACCAAAATTATTGAACCTTGGTGATCGTTCATCGGACGCTTGGCAGAAAACAAAAGAGCAATTAGCAAAAGAAAAGGAATCGCAATTTTACTACGCAGTGCAAGAAATTCTGTTTACAGATATTGTGCTAGAGCCAGAAGTTATAACTGCTGCATTGGCAAACAAAGAATGGAGTGAAGATATCTTTTCGCCAAGACCCTATAATGAAGATTTTTGGGACGACTATAATGTGTTATTAGAGTCTGAAGAAGAAGATCAATTAATTAGGGATCTAAGTAATCGTGTATCTTTGTATAAGCATTAGTGGGATTTACGACGTACGATTTTAGATTTACGATTTAAAAGCATTCTAATGTAAATGCTAACATTATGAAAAACAGTATCACTTTAATAGTTTCAATATTTTGGTTGAGTATTGCTATTGCGCAAGATGCTCAATTGTTTGAAAATGATTGGTATATTGAAAAAGTTGAAAAAGCTGGTGAAGAAATAGTGCCGCCTGATTCCAATTGTTCAAAATATGGGCGCGTATATTTTGAAAATGAAGACTTTTCTACAGAAGACGCTTGTTGTGAAACTGGTTGTACTAGCAATATTATTTATCAGGGAAATAATATGTTCGAATTGTCGGGTAAAATTCCTTGTCTCCTTGATACGGGTTGTTCAGACGAACAATGGAATTTCTTCGCACAACACAATGGTATCTATTTTGGTGAGCCTACTATCGGGTTCTACAATCCCTATGAATATCAAATCACCAACGACGGAGATAGTTTAGCACTTGTTGTAACTAACGGTATAGGCGACAAGGCATATTATAATAATGTGCTATTAAGCACCCAAATTTTTCAAGACCTTAAAATATCTATATACCCCAATCCAGTAAAAGATAGATTGGTTATAGAGTCGCAAGTCCCAATAGAACACCTTCAGGTTTATTCAATAAATGGACGAGAGGTTTTGCGTGAATCTGTAGATATTGAAAGTGTTAATGTTTCAAAACTTCCTTCGGGTATTTATTTTATGAGCATTGACACGCAAGAAGGCACGTTGATTAAGAAGTTTATTAAAAATTAGGCTTAGTGTGTTAGTTAGAACAAGTATGTCTTTCCTCTTTCAGTGAGCAAAGCGAACGGTCTTTGTTCTTTCTTCTGTTTTGCTTCACAATTTTCAAAGCTTTATTATTTCAGAAAAAAAAACTAACAACTCATAACTTATAACTCAAAACTTTTATTATTTTTGCAGTCCAATAGAGAGGAGGTTATGGAACTATGTTAATTATACCAGTTAAAGACGGAGAAAATATAGACAGAGCGCTAAAGCGTTTCAAGCGTAAGTTTGATCGTACAGGTACGATGCGTCAGCTAAGATCTAGACAAGCATTTACTAAGCCATCTGTAGTACGTAGAAAGCAGATTCAAAAAGCTGAATACATTCAGGGACTTAGAGACGCTGAAGAAATCTAGTATCCACGCAGGTGGATATCTCAGATATCTAATATATACAAACCGCTATTCATTTATGAGTAGCGGTTTTTTTGTGTGCGCTTCGGAAATATGCTAGATAAAATTATTGCGTCATGATTTTATATATCTTTAATATTTCAGAATATAAAAACGAATAGGTTAAATTTCAAACACCAATAATGCCGCTTACCTCATTTATAGATTACCTCACCTTAGAACGGAATTATTCTACCCATACCGTTGTGGCTTATGAGCGAGACTTGCAGGCATTTTTAAACTTTGTGGAAATCACATTCTCAGAAGAAGACCCAAAGGCAATTAATTATAGTATGATTCGCTCCTGGATTGTCTCTCTTGTTGAGCAAGGTATTTCTAATCGTTCTATCAATAGAAAGGTGTCCAGTTTAAAAACCTATTACAAATTTCTTTTAAAAACCGAACAGATAGTAGTTTCACCGCTCACAAAACATAAATCGCTTAAGGTTTCAAAAAAGATACAAGTTCCTTTTTCTGAAACCGAAATTGATGCCGTGATTACTTTGCTTGCTCACCCAACAGATTTTAAAACAGCTCGCGACAAAGTTATTGTGGAGCTTTTTTATAGTACAGGTATGCGCAGAGCGGAGTTGATTGCTTTAAAAATGAAAGATATAGATATGGCGCAAGGCTATGTTAAGGTTTTGGGTAAGCGCAATAAAGAGCGCCTTATTCCTTTATTGTCTACTGTTGTTAACTCTATAAAGGTGTATATTAGTTTTAGATCAGAGATTGCTGCTGTAGATGAGCAGTATCTATTGCTCACCAACAAAGGGGTTAAGATTTATGAGACGCTGGTGTATCGTTTGATAAACACGTATTTTAGTGTTTCTTCAGAAAAAGTAAAGAAGAGTCCGCACATTTTACGTCATTCATTTGCGACGCATTTGCTAAATGAAGGCGCAGACTTGAATGCAGTAAAAGAACTTTTGGGTCATGCTAGTTTAGCATCTACACAAGTATATACTCATAATAGCATAGCAACATTAAAAGAAGTGTACCGTAAATCTCATCCTCGTAACAGAAAATAACAGGTGTTTATAGTTGTTGTATGGGATGTAACTACGTAATAGTAGGAGTGGTAAAGCGGTGAATAAAAATAAAGCGTATTTAATTGAAATATTTTACTGAAAAAGTTTTGTAGAATTTAGATTCTTATTTACATTTGCAATCCGTTAGAAATAGCGGACTTTTTTATGCTGAAATTTTCAATGTAAAAATGGTTTAAAAGCCGATGTAGCTCAGCTGGCTAGAGCAGCTGATTTGTAATCAGCAGGTCGTGGGTTCGAGTCCCTCCATCGGCTCTTTAAAATGTTCTTAAATAGAATGAAATATTATTAATTGTGATTCAAAACATTTTGAATCACAATTGGTCCGGGGAGATACTCAAGCGGCCAACGAGGGCAGACTGTAAATCTGCTGACTACGTCTTCGCAGGTTCGAATCCTGCTCTCCCCACAAAGAATTTTAAATAAAATTCTGTCAAAAGCTCGCTTTTGTAAAGAATTGTTTTAGAATTCTTTGGATTGGGTTACCAATCCAGGATCAGCGACGAAGGGAGCTAATCCAAGAATGTTCAGTAAAATGAGCGTTTGTTATTGATTACAAATGACGATGCGTAATCAATAAAAAATAAATTTTTTCAAGCTAAATTTTAGTTTGGAATTGGTTGTAGAAATAAGTATATTTGCAGCCGCTTTCAGGTGATCACTGAGAGGAAAAGATCTTAAAGGTAATGAAATTGAAATCTATTGAAGAATAGATTTAAAAGCGGGAGTAGCTCAGTTGGTAGAGCGTCAGCCTTCCAAGCTGAATGTCGCCAGTTCGAACCTGGTCTCCCGCTCAAATTTCACCTTCACTTTTAGTGAGGGATTTCCTGTTTTATAGAAGCGGGTAAGAATTAAGCTTGTGAGTTTTGGTTTTAATGTAAAAGTTAAGGCCTACATCCAGCAAAAATCGCCGGTGTAGCTCAGGGGTAGAGCGTTTCCTTGGTAAGGAAGAGGTCACGAGTTCAATTCTCGTCATTGGCTCTTAAGAATAGAATACAATTGAACACTAATATATAACAAGTAAATAAATACAAAATGGCAAAGGCAACATATGATCGTTCGAAACCACATTTAAATGTAGGTACTATTGGACACGTAGATCACGGTAAAACAACATTAACAGCTGCTATTACTAAGGTGATGGCTGATGCTGGATTTTCTGAAGCTTCGGCTTTTGATCAAATTGATAACGCTCCTGAAGAAAAGGAACGTGGTATAACAATTAACTCTTCACACGTTGAGTATGCGACGGCTAACCGTCACTACGCACACGTTGACTGTCCAGGTCACGCCGATTATGTAAAGAACATGGTAACGGGTGCTGCACAGATGGATGGAGCTATCTTGGTTGTTGCGGCAACAGATGGTCCTATGCCACAAACACGTGAGCACATCCTTTTAGGGCGTCAGGTAGGTATTCCACGTATCGTTGTATTTATGAATAAAGTAGATATGGTTGATGATGAAGAATTACTTGAATTAGTTGAGATGGAAGTAAGAGATCTTTTATCTTTCTACGAGTATGATGGTGATAATGGACCTGTAATCGCTGGTTCTGCACTTGGTGCATTAAATGGTGAGCAAAAATGGGTTGATACTGTTATGCAGTTAATGGAAGCAGTTGATACTTGGATTGAAGAGCCATTAAGAGAGGTTGATAAAGATTTCTTAATGCCAATCGAAGATGTATTCTCTATTACTGGTCGTGGTACTGTTGCAACTGGTCGTATCGAAACAGGTATCGCTAATACAGGAGATCCTGTAGAGATTATTGGTATGGGTGCTGAAAAGTTAACTTCTACTATAACAGGTATCGAAATGTTCCGTCAAATTTTAGATAGAGGTGAAGCTGGAGATAACGCTGGTATCTTATTACGTGGTATTGAAAAGACTCAAATCTCAAGAGGTATGGTAATTACTGCTCCTGGATCAGTAACTCCTCACTCTAAGTTTAAAGCTGAGGTTTATATCTTTAAAAAAGAAGAAGGTGGACGTCATACTCCATTTCATAATAACTACCGTCCACAGTTTTATGTACGTACAACTGATGTAACTGGTAACATTAGTTTACCTGATGGGGTAGAAATGGTAATGCCTGGAGATAACTTAACTATTGAAGTAGAGTTAATCAGCACGATTGCAATGAATATCGGTTTACGTTTTGCTATCCGTGAAGGAGGTAGAACAGTAGGAGCTGGTCAGGTAACTGAAATCTTAGACTAATCCTTGTATTAGGCTATTAAAATAAATTAGCAAGGTGTTTCTTTTAGAAACGCCTTGTTTTTTTCTAAAAAAGTTATATTTTTGCAGTCCGTAAAATTTACGGGTGTTTATTGTATAATAAAAATATACGGGTTTAGCTCAGTTGGTAGAGCACTGGTCTCCAAAACCAGGTGTCGTGAGTTCGAGCCTCGCAACCCGTGCTAAATAAAACAAAATGGCAGGATTAATCACTTATGTAAAAGAATCTTTTGCTGAGTTAAAGAACAACGTAACTTGGACTCCTAGAGCTGAAGCTCAGCGTTTAACTATTATAGTTGTTGTTTTTTCAGTGTTATTTTCTTTAGCGATTTGGGGGGTTGATACTGTTTTTAGTAAGGTGATAGAGCAATACTTTAATCTTGTAAAACAATAATTGAGGTATGGCTGATACTAATATAAAGAAATGGTACGTAGTACGTGCTGTTAGTGGGCAGGAGCATAAAGTAAAAGATTACATCGAAAGTGAAATAGCTCAGCAAGGATATGAGGATTATGTAGATCAAGTATTAGTGCCTACGGAAACAGTAGTTCAAGTTCGTAATGGGAAGAAGATAAATAAAGAACGTGTTTATTTTCCGGGTTATATAATGGTAGAAGCAAGTCTTTCAGGAGAAGTGCCTCATATCATAAAATCTATTAACGGAGTAGTTGGTTTTTTAGGGGAAACAAAAGGAGGAGATCCTGTTCCGTTAAGAATCGCTGAGGTAAATAGAATGCTTGGTAAAGTAGATGAACTTGCGGTTAAAGTAGATAATATTTCTATACCGTATACTGTTGGTGAGACAGTGAAGGTAATCGATGGTCCTTTTAATGGATTTAATGGTTCTGTTGAGAAAGTAAATGAAGAAAAGCGTAAGCTAGAAGTAATGGTGAAGATTTTTGGAAGAAAAACACCGCTAGAGCTAAGTTATATGCAAGTAGAGAAAATATAAATTAATCCTTATATATAGAATGATTTTTGATTATGCTTCCTTTTCAAAAATGATTCTTTTTTAATTTTATTCAAATGGCAAAAGAAGTAAGTAAGCTTGTTAAATTGCAAGTTAAAGGTGGTGCGGCTAATCCGTCACCTCCTGTTGGACCTGCTTTAGGTGCTGCTGGTGTGAATATCATGGAATTCTGTAAGCAATTCAATGGTAGAACGCAAGATAAGGCTGGGAAAGTATTACCTGTAGTTATTACAGTATACTCGGATAAGTCTTTTGATTTTGTGATCAAAACTCCACCGGCTGCAGTACAGATCTTGGAAGCAGCTAAATTAAAGAAAGGTTCTGGAGAACCTAATCGTAGAAAAGTTGGATCTATCACGTGGGATCAAGCAAAAACTATCGCTGAAGATAAAATGCAAGATTTAAATGCATTTACAATCGAATCGGCAATGATGATGATTGCAGGTACGGCACGTTCAATGGGTGTTACCATGTCTGGTGATGCGCCTTTTTAATTTTTAAATTGTTATGGCAAAGTTGACAAAGAAACAAAAAGAGGCACAAGCTAAGGTTGATGGTAACAAAGCTTACACAGTAGCAGAAGCTGCTGCATTAGTAAAAGAAGTTAGTACTGCTAATTTCGATGCTTCTGTAGATTTAGCGGTACGCTTAAATGTAGATCCTCGTAAAGCAAATCAAATGGTACGTGGGGTAGTTACCTTGCCACACGGTACTGGTAAAGATGTTAAGGTTTTAGCATTAGTAACTCCTGATAAAGAAGAAGAAGCAAAAGCAGCTGGAGCTGATTATGTTGGTCTTGATGAGTACTTAGCTAAGATTAAAGCTGGATGGACAGACGTAGATGTGATTATCACTATGCCTGCTGTTATGGGTAAATTAGGTCCTTTAGGGCGTGTATTAGGTCCTCGTGGTTTAATGCCTAACCCAAAAACAGGTACGGTAACTATGGATGTGGCAAAAGCTGTTACAGATGTAAAAGCAGGTAAGATTGACTTTAAAGTTGATAAAACTGGTATTGTACATGCTGCAGTTGGTAAAGCATCATTTGATGTGGATAAGTTAGAAGGAAATATTCAGGAATTGTTGTCGACACTTGTTAAGTTGAAGCCTACGGCTGCTAAAGGGGTGTACATCAAATCAATTTATGTTTCTTCTACTATGAGCCCAGGTATCCAAGTAGATGGTAAGTCATTCGTTTAATTTAGAAATTCAGTTATGACAAGAGAAGAAAAGTCACAAGTAATTGACGATTTAACTGCTCAGTTAGCCGATAATAACACTATCTATTTAGCTGATATTTCGGACTTAGACGC
>CALIAF010000049.1 GCA_938041335.1 uncultured Ulvibacter sp.
AGGGGAAAAATTTTGATTAAACCCACCAATTACCCCCTTTTTTAACTCATAATCATCAAGACCCTCCAAGATTACGTGATTATACGTATATGGGACTTATTTGTTTGTTGTAGCTTTACTTCACGCTAAAGTAGTTGATAATCAATTACATAGTTAATAACTAACTACAACCAAATAAATAGAAATCATGAGTGATTCAATTACATCAAAAATTTTCAACGCCCTAGGAGGTAAAAACGGAGATTACTATGGAGAAACCTTTTTTCTAACCGAAAAAAACAAAGTAACTCAATTAGACACCCCTGGACTTTGGAACCATAATCCTACCGTAAACAATTATTGGTCAAAAAGCATCGATGATGAAAGCAATTTTTCGAAAAGCAATCTCAATTTACTTCAGGCCATAGAAGATACCGTGGCTAACGCAGAGAACTACTTAGATATTACAACCCTTTGGCATACCAGTGGCCCGCACGGTGGTTTTCCATCCGGGACCTTTGCCAATGCTCTTAGAAGAGGATTTAGAAGAATGGCAGCCACAGGTAAAAAGCCCAAAATCAGAATTATGGTTGGGCTACCCATTGGAGTTCTAGTATCCACCGGGGACATGAACAATTGGCTTAATAAATTAATACACATCGATTGGGACATCACCGTGTATATTGCGAATAACCACCCTCAAATTGTATCATGGAACCATTCTAAAATTGTAGCTGCCGATGGGAAGGTGGCCATCGTTGGCGGACATAATATGTGGCATGCATCTTATATGTCTTTTGCGCCCATACATGATATTTCGGTAAAAATGGAAGGGGACGCCGTGATAGGGGCACACCAGTTTTGTAATAGAATATGGACCAAGCCTATGGATCCGCTAAAATGGTACAAGCACAAATACAAACGTAGTGACTGGCCTATCTTTTCTAATTTTCCAGATACGACTCCCGGGAATACCCGATCTTTATCTCTTGGACGGTTGGGAGCAGGAATAGCACCTTCTTTAACTATAAATTCGAATGCTAGCGTTTTTGGCAGAGTAACAGCGATACTAAATGCTAAAAAGGAAATACGAATATCCCAACAAGGCTTAGGATTCTTATTAAATAATATCGGAAATTTTGATGTGCCCACCATGGCAGCATTGGCCAAAGCAATACATAACGGAGTTGCAGTTTTTATCGTTGTCTCTAATGATGGTGCCAAAGATGGTTCGGGTGCTGGTTATGCCGGATCGTCCATTTTCTATCAGTGTGGCGTACTTGCTGCATTTATCGAAAAGGAACTCACCGATGGATTTCCACCGGCTAGCGATCCCGTTGCCTATATGAACTTACCAGAACATATTGTAGACGTAAATAAATACAAGTCAGGCGATAGTTTTAAATTTTCTAAAGCCACATCAGACTTGTTTAGTAGTGCTGTGTATTTTGCCAGCCTCCGGTTTTCTGAGATAGGAGGTCCCTGGACCGATGGACATACCAAAAGAATCCCGGGCAACCATGCCAAACTGTATATTATAGATGACACCAATTTCTACGTGGGATCAGATAATATGTACCGATCGGGTACCGACCACGGCCTGCAGGAGTTTGGATACCTTATGGAAGGGCAGGTTGAAACCCAAAAGTTTATTTCAGATTACTGGGACAAACTTTGGATGTATTCAAAAATGCAGCGGCATACGTACATAAAAGAATAGATTTTTATACATTTAGAAGAACTAGCATCGCCTAAAGAAATCGCTTTTTTTCTATTATTACTTTTCACACTCTCAGAAAACTTTGGGCAAGATCCAGAGGTTTTTGAGAGTGATTGGTATTTGGAAAAATTAATTATTGATGCAGAAGAAATCATTCCCCGCTAGCGGGGGAAAATGATGTAGCTAATTTGACCATTATATTGGTCATGTAGGCTTCTAAATACTATGTTTGACCATTATAATGGTCATTATTTAAAGAATTACACCTCTAAAATAATACTTGTTTTAGAAGATCCATAGACGTAGATGTTTTCAAGAAAGGACACCAAATGTTTATTGTTTTTAAAATAGCCTAAAATAGATAAGCAATGGTCCCCCGTAATCCGATCACAACTTTGTACTTCTGGCATGGCGCGTAATTTTTCTTGAGCGTCCGCAGTTGCTTTGGGTCCTTGTGTCATGATTAAGGTGATATAGGCTTTGGTCTCAATGCCTAATTTTTCATGATTCACTTTTAAAGCATAGCCTTCTATAATGCCTTCATCTTCCATATGTCGTACACGCTTGCCTATGGCAGGGGCAGACAAGCCCACTTCTTTCCCGATCGTCGCGAAGCTTTCTCTGGCGTTATTTTGTAGCATTTCAAGTATCTTTTTATCTAAGGCGTCCATTTGTAATCAAATTTATATTAGTAATAATATGATATAATCGAATGTAAATATAGTTATATAAATTCGATTATAAAGCAAAAGTGAAGTGTTGCTTTCTATATTTGTAGTGTATTGTATTCTATGTCTGCAAAAGGGGAATATAAGCTACGCTACATTTCACTCATTGCCAACGCCATTTGCATTGTATATGGCCTATTCATTAGCGCGGCTCCCATCATTGTGGGATGCACGATTGCTGTATTTTTGCATGGGTATGATCTAAGACGTTTAAAAATTAAAAAAGCAATCCAATGATTAAAATAAGAAAAGCGACCCCAACAGATACAGTGGTATTGGCACATTTAGCCGACGTCACTTGGGTAGTGTCTCATGGGCATTATATAGAAGATAAAAACGATGTATTGCAATACCGAGAGGCTAGTTTTTCGGTGTCTAAAACGAGACAAGAAATTGACAAGCCCAAGAACATTTTCTATATCATTTATGTAGATGATGTACCAGCGGGTTATGCAAAAATAGTGCTGAATGAAAACCAGGAAAGTGTTGCTTCTCAAAACAGTTGCCGCCTAGAACGTATCTATATTCAAAACGAATTTATACCCTTAAAAATAGGACAACAATTGCTTACTTATGTTGAAGAAAAAGCGAAAGCATTGCAATTTGATGCGATGTGGCTTACGGTGTATATATTAAACACAAGAGCCATTCGTTTCTATGAGCGAAATGCGTTTAAAAACGTGGGAGCCGTACGTTTTAATGTCAGCGGAAAGGAATATGAAAATATAGTGTTCTCAAAAGAGATAGTCTAGGTGAGGCAAAGCTAAATCATCATATGTTGACTGCGGTTGCATACCAAGGGCTTTTCAGAAATAAAGAAATTTATGGTCTTTCTCTTAAAATGTGTATCTTTTAGTCGCAATGTTTCATCGTCTAGAACGATGGAAGACATTGAAAAATTAGACCAAACAGAAAACGAACAAGATGAGAAAATTACATATTTTTAAGTGGCCAAAATACTTGGGATTTCTTCTTGCCATCGTACTAACTGCCTCTTGTAACCTTGAAACAAAAAAGGCAGAAGTTGCAACTTCAAATTCCAGTGATGAAAAAGTAGCGCAGGTTGAAGTGGAGGATGTAGAAGTGTTGGATTCAAAAGATACTAAATCTAGCCAGCCCCTGAGCAATCTTAAAACTAAAGATTTGATTTACGCTTGGGTGGACCAACTAAATGTACGTGATAATCCCAGTATAAAAGGGAATGTGATCGCTTCCATAGATAGAGATGCTGCTGTAGCCTTTACAGGAATTAAGTCCGGTGATGTTGAAACCATTGTACTAAGAGGGGTAGCCTATGAAGATCTCTGGTATAAAATAGTAACTGCAGATGGTCAAGAAGGTTGGGTTTTTGGAGGAGCAATCAAAAGAAAAGAGGAGTCAAAAGGCAATACTTCGATTACAGCTATCAAATTTTCATTTCCACATTTTGGTGATTTTGATCTATCTACTTGGAAAAAATTGGAAACAAAAACAGAAAATGATGTAGTAGATTATGTAATCAGTACCTACCAAAAAGGGGAGCGATTCTTAGAAATAACTTCTTCTGATATGGGCGAAACGCATTACGGCTACGTATATAAACTTAAGGATAAGGAGGGCAAAATTATAAAGGAAAGAAATTTTAGGTTTCAAGGGGATGGGAAAGTGCTGGAAGAAAAAGTAAGGGATTACACCACTAAAACAGCATACACACGAAATCAAACCTTAAAAAAACATTGGTACCAACTCAATGCTAAACCCTTGATGGTGAATGGAGATTGGACAAAGAGCGTTTTTGAGTAGCTTTTATACGTACTGTTTTAATTGCCGAAAACCATACCCCCAGCCCTAAAGGGTGGGTTTTCTAATTTGTTCTTGTATGAAAAATTTATCTGAAACTATTGAAATTATTATTGAACGATTACGCGCGGACATCCCTTTAGGGATTGAGGGACAGCGCAGAGGCAAAACCACTAACTAATGATAAAGTACTTTCGAAAAGTTAGACAAAATTCGCTTTCAGAAGGTAAAACAGGTAAGCCTGTCTTGCCGGTAGGTAAGTACTTTAAATATACTATTGGTGAAATTGTGTATATGGTTATTCTTATTGCCGAAAACCATACCCCCAGCCTTAGAGGGTGGGTTTTCTAATTTGTTCTTGTATGAAAAATTTATCTGAAACTATTAATGAACACTTGTGCGCGGACATCCCTTTAGGGATTGAGGGACAGCGCAGAGGCAAACTCGTTAATCAATGAAAAAAGACGCTCTTAAAATATCGGGAATGCATGATGGTGCTACACCAATTGTATTTAGAAATGCCGCAAAGCTTCGTGAAAATATGACTGAACCTGAAAAGCTACTTTGGGAGTTTCTTAAAACTAAACCAATAGGGTTCAAATTTAGGAGACAACATCCCATAGCTGGATATGTTTTAGATTTTTATTGCCATAAACTTAGATTATCTATTGAAGTAGATGGAGCGTATCATCTTAAAAAAGAACAGCTAGAAAAAGATAAAGAAAGGACATCTTACCTTGTTAATCTGGGAATAGAAGAAATAAGATTTACAAATAATAACGTTTTGAAAAATTTATCTGAAACTATTGAAATTATTATTGAACGATTACGCGAGGATATGCCCCTTTAGCGTTAGTATCCACTAGTGCTGTTCAAAAGCCAAAAAAATGAAGCAGCATACCTTGTGCAACTTTATGTATTGTACTGTTAATTATATACTTGTGGTTAGTATTGGGATAAAAAATAGAAATAACGTCTTGGTACAATCAAGGATATAAACATAATATTCGTTATTTTTGAAATTGATTAACACCATTTAATATTATTAAAAAATGAAAACATTTAAGCACCTATTAATATTAGCCATAGTAACTATTTTTGCAGTTAGTTGTAAAAACGACAGCACTCCAGCACTAAAGACTACTTCAAATACAGAAGTAACTATAACTGAAGAAGTAGCTAAATTAGATCCAAATGCTACCTATGCAAAAGCCGAATTTAAAATTGAAGGGATGACCTGTGCCATGGGTTGCGCAAAAACTATCGAGAAAAAGATGGCTAACATGGAAGGTGTAAAGTCTGCAACGGTAGATTTTGGCAAGGAATTAGCCATGGTCGAATATGACGAAGCTAAGGTAACTCCAGAAGGTTTAGAAAGTATTGTAACGGGTGTGGCAGACAGCTACAAGGTAAAAGACATGCAAACTGTTACGGCTTTTTCTAAAGACAAAAAAGAATGTACAATGAAGTGTAAAGCGGATTGTACTAAAGAAAACTGTGCAGATTGCAGTGCCAAAACTGCCGAGTGTAAAATGAAATGTGCACACAAGGCTGAAACTGAAAAAATGGCTTGTGCTAAAGACTGTAAAAAAGCATGTTGTACAGAAGCTAAAAAGGCATAATTCGCATTACAGCGATAACTAGTTTCTGCTACATAGTTTTTATAATAAAACCTAGCACATAAAAAAATAGCAGTATTAGCGCAAGCCATTAGGTTTGCGCTTTTTTATTACCTTTAAGCTACTAAAAGAATCGTGTTTGCCATCTGCTAATTTCACGATAGCATCCATTAATCCAAAAATACTATGGTAGTAACCGCCGAAAAAAATGAAAAAGTTTCCAAGATGATATTTGCATCTATTTATCCGCTCTACTTAAATAGGTTGGTAAAGAATGGCAAAACTCAAGAAGAACTTAATCAAGTGCTCGAATGGTTCACTGGATTTGATGAAAAGAAACTGCAAGCGCTTATAGAAGAGAAGGTAAACTTTGAAACCTTTTTTAATAGAGCAGCCTTACATCCCAATGCACACCTTATTAAAGGCGTAGTTTGTGGATATCGAATAGAAGAAATAGCGGATGAATTTGAAGTGTATAAACAATGTAGACAAATGGAAAAGCTCATTGACGAATTAGCGAAAGGGCGTAAAATGGAGAAAATTTTACGAAAAGAAAAGAAATAGATTAGACGCTCTTATATCTTAGTCATAAAAGACTTATCTTTTTAGTTGATAAGTCTCATTTACAGGTCATTGTGATTCTTATTGCCGAAAACCTGACCCCAGCCCTAAAGGGTGGGTTTTCTGAAGCTGTTCTTAGCTTGAAGAATATACATGAAATTATTAAAGAACGATTGCGCGTGGACATCCCTTTAGGGATCGAGGGACAGCGTAATGGCAAATCGAATAACCAATGATAAAGTTCTTTAGATATAGCAACAACAACTTTGTAAGAGCTGCATAAGAAATAAATCTTCCTATTTCATCCTAGTTAACAATAGAGATGTGCTTTTGTCTTTCCCATAAAATGTGTATCTTTTTAGTCGCTAATCACCAAACCTTCGCGCTATGACACTCACAGATGTACTTGATAAAAAGATTTCTAAAATTCGTTTTAACTATAGAGATGCTAGTGAAGATGGTTTGCAATGGTTTCAGTCGCAAATACGCTTGTCTAATGGCGACCTGTTTTTAATGCCAAGCACGCCAGATACAAAGCAAAATCTCACGGAAGATTATGAACGCAACAAAAGGGATGACTTTACAACTGCAAAACGTTGTGGTCTAGCATCACGGTTGCTTTTTAAGAATAAGAAAATTGTAGATGTCCATTTCAAGTATTTAGATAATGAACCTTATGAAGATAGTCGTGCTATTTTTGAGTTAGAGAATGGAAAGTTTATTACCGAGAATGCCGTAGGACCTCAAGGTCTAACCGATATAGATCTCGTGGTAATGAATAAAAAACAGTATGAAGCCTCTAAAGATGAGGAGTTTGAATACCGTTCTTTGCGAAACGATATTTTAGTAATAGATTTAAGTAAAAAATAAAAACAAATGAATTCTGTTAGGGCTCGTAGTAGTCATTTTCTCTTCTAGTGCTTTAATCGCTAGCAAAAATAATAGCTAAGTCGATTGCATAATGAGCCAGCCAATAGCAAACAAAGCAAACGATTGATTATTAAATTAAAGTGTAATTAAAACATTTTATTTAGTGCCAAAACATCTATTTAAGATCAAGTAAAGTTTAGTTTATGAAGAAATTATTTTTAATCGTACTTATTGTTCCTCTTTTGTCTTTTTGTTATCAAACTACAACCAATAATTTTACTGGTAGATGGGCAGGGAATGAAAAGGGACAGGTAGGGTTTATTAACTTTGACACCAATGGTTTTGTAGAATTTGAGATTAATGGAGAGATTCTGGGTGGGAAAGAGTTTATTATGAAAGGAGAAAAACACCAAATGATTTATGAAATTGACCAAACTAAAGACCCTATAGAGGTGGATCTAATTATGGTCCATATTGCATCTCAAGAACAGAAAAAGTTGCCGGGTATTGCTAAGTTTATTACTAAAGATAAAATGGTTTTTGCGATGGCTTTTGAAGGGGATAGACCCACCAATTTTACGCAAGAAAACTCGATTAATCTCAAGAAGGTAGAGTAAGTTACTTTTTTTCTCTTGTTAAGTATTGATTCATCCCTATAAAATTAGTCCCAACACTTTATATAAATATCTAGTTAAGTATCTTTACTTTCTATCTAAAGATGGAATTCATGAAAGACATTAAAATGCTAGATTATATTAAAGAAGTACTTGTGCACATGCCAAAAGACTGGCTTAGTCTAACGACCCACAGACTTGATATTTATGAGGAAAAGCGTGCTAAAAAACAGTTTTTAGATCAGTTTGAAGACTTGTATAAGAATAACAATACCGCTACATCTTCATTAAGTGAATTACCAACCGCATATGATTATATTCGATTAGGGCATCCTTTGTCTTGCGTGCTAGAGTGGGGGATTGCTTACCTAAATAAGTTGCCATCTGATAATGTGATAAGTTTTTCGTCACAGATCACGCCTATTTTAGCGATTTTAAGAAAGAATTTACTTGATAATAAAAACACCAGAATCCTTTATACCGGTGATTTACCAGCTTGTTTTAATGCCGAAATATTAAAAAACATTTATAATTACACGTTTGATCTTATACAGATTGATACGGCAACAGAAATTGAAGCTTTTAATGGGAGTACCCTATTAATCAGTGGGCAAAATCAAATGGCAGCAAATGCCTTACTAAATAACATAGATTTTTACATCAATCTATACCCGCAATTAGGGAGTATGCTTCTCGTAAACGGAAAACAAAATGAAGGGTATATCTCAGATATCCAGCATGTACGCAGAAGAGAGACCATTGCAATGACCCCTATTAATTGTTTGACGGCCTTAGAAGCGTTGGTCTCACAGTTGGCAATACAAGCACGTAGTAGTGCATTTGCAGTAAATAAAGCCAGTGTGATTAATGTAATTAGTGAGATCACGAATGCCTATAGCCCAGCGGTTATAGCTTCTAGCGGACTCTCTATGCAGTATGCAATTATGATGGGGATTATTCATGACGCGCAAATAAACCATCCTGGAAAAGCCATTAAATTTATAGTGCCTACTAACTGTTACGGGGGCACCAATGACCAGGCTAGACGTGTGGCTGCCTGCCTTGATCATGTTGAAGTAATAGATTTAGCGGTAGATGGAGACCATGATATGGTACAAAGTATTGATGCTGTTCTAAATACAATGGCTCAAGAAGATGCATTGCCTTTTATTATTGCCGAAATACCAACCAACCCTCGAGTAGAAGTGCCAGACCTTTTACAATTAAAAGAGGTATTAGGTAAAGACCGTAAAACCAATAGCGGAATCACGGCTATTGATCCCGTATTTATTTTAGATCAAACTTTTTGTCCTAACGTACACTTTTTAGGGGACAGCGACATACTCGCATCCGTTAGAACGATATCGTATGCCAGTGGGTCTAAATTTCCTAGTGGTGGGCAATGTACGGCAGGGTATGCCGTGGCTAATAAAAAAGCAGCAAGCTTGATGACTAAAATAGCATTGCATCTTGATATTTGTGATAACGAAGCTACAGCGCTACAGTATGAAATTTTGGCAAAGCAACTGCCTTCTATGAACCAGCGTATTAGCGATGCCTATGTCAATACACGTAAATTTGTAAACTATATACAAGAGGTGTTGCCTGCAGCAAAAATTAACTTTGTTTCTGAAACGTTAGCATCACAAGGGTTTACGCCGTCCGTTTTTTCATTAGACCTTCCAACAAAAGGAGACACAGATGCAGAAAGAGAAACCTATAAGAGAGCCTTAAACTTAAAGCTCATTAACTTAATGATTACAAAAATCCCTACTGAGAGTAAGTATTGTGTCAGTTATGGCCAGTTAAAGGGCTGTTATTGGACCATACCGGCAACTTCTACACAAGGGACCACAAAAGAAGGAGATAAAGATTACATTGCCCGAGTATCATTATCCGGGAATATGGATCTCGAATTACATAAAAAAGTATTTTTGGAGTTTGTGGCGAGTATTTGATCCCGTTGGAAGAAGTAAATACTGAAATTTTGAAAGCTTTTAGGGCATTACAAAAAAAAAATATACGATTCCATAGTCTTATAAATGATTAAGGTAAAACCTACCTTTATAGAAATTCTGTTAACTAATTTAAGCACATCATTTAGTGTGTGTTTCAGATGTAAATGACATTACTTAGATTTGCATAACATTTAATCTGCGTACAAGAAATAAAATTTAAAACACATTACTATGCTTTCAGGAAAAGAATTAATCCTTGCTACCCGGAGTTTTGCAAAAGAAGATGTGAAAAAAAGCTGGTTTTATACCATTCAAACCTTTTCACTCCTGTTGTTTTCTTTAGCAGGAGTCGTGCTCTTAGACTATGTAGTGCTACAAATTTTTCTTTCGATTATCAGTGGTTTATTAATTGTTAGAACCTTTGTTTTATATCACGATTATATGCACGAAGCCATTCTAAGGAAATCTAAGCTTGCTAATGTATTATTTCAGATATTTGGGGTTTTAGTGCTCGCTCCTAAAAGTGTTTGGAAAAGTTCGCACAACTTTCACCATCAAAACAATTCAAAATTAAGACTTTCTGCCATCGGTTCCTACCTCATTTTTTCAAAGGAGAAGTTCGAGAAAAGTTCGAAAAAGGTGCAATTAAAATACCTTTTTATGCGCCACCCAATTACCATTTTATTTGGGTATATTTTCACCTTTCTTATTGGAATGTGCATCAACCCGCTGAGGGTTAATTTCAAGAAGCATTATGATTCTCTTTTGGCCTTACTAGTGCATCTCGCATTATATATCATTTCTTTATATTTCTTTGGATTATTAATAACCCTATTACTCATCACAGTACCCAATTTTATAGCAGGGGCATCAGGAGCTTATTTATTTTATATCCAACATAATTTTCCTAATGCAAAATTTAAAAGCAACATTGAATGGACGTACGAAGGAGCCGCTTTAGAATCCTCCAGTTTTCTTAATGCGCATCCTATGGTGCATTGGTTTATTGCAAATATAGGATACCATCATATTCACCATTTAAATGCTCGAATCCCGTTTTATCGACTCCCAGAAGTAATGGAACACTTTCCAGAACTCCAGAAACCTAAAACTACTTCCTTAAGCTTCTCAGAGATTAGAGCCTGTCTAAGATTAAAGGTATGGGACATAGAGCTACAAAAAATGACAGGAGTTTAACATCCATTTGCATTCATTTTTCGAATCGATACAACTAGTTGCGATTGCTCCAAAAAAAAAATGAAACCAAGTAAACTTGATTTCATTTTTTTTAACTTAATAACATTTCCGAAGAAAGTGAAGCGCACTACTAACGCCCGTATAACATTTCATATAGATCGTTATACTTCGCTTTGATCACTTTACGTTTTGGTTTCATAGTAGGAGTGAGGTGACCGCCTTCTATACTCCAAACATCTGGTGTAAGCTGGAAGGTTTTAATCTTTTCCCATTTACCAAATTTCTCATTGTAAGTATCGATTTCTGTCTGGATATAGCCACGTAAAGTTTCATCTTTACAAGCAACTGAGCTGTCTGAAGATAAATTAACTTCTGCTTCTTTTTTCCATTCTTCTATGTACTCCCAGTTAGGCTGTATCAATGCAGAAGGCATCTTCTCACCATCACCAACCACTAAGATCTGCTCAATGAATAAAGATTGCTTCATCGCATTCTCAATAAGCTGTGGTGCTACATATTTACCACCACTGGTCTTAAACATAGATTTTTTACGATCTGTAATTTTTAAGAAACCATCGCTATCTACAACACCGATATCACCGGTATGAAAATATCCATTTTTAAGTACTTCTGCTGTTTGATCTGGGTCTTTATAATACCCCATCATTACTTGCTTACCTTGAATAAGAATCTCACCGTCTTCTGCGATTTTAATCTCTGTGTCTGGTAATGCTTTACCAACAGTTCCAATTCTAAAACCGTTATTACGTATATCGTTTACTGTACACACTGGAGAGGTTTCTGTTAGACCATAGCCTTCCATTACGGGGCACCCCGCTGCATTAAATACTCTAGCAAGCCTTGGTTGCAATGCAGCAGAACCAGAAGCAATCGCTTTTAAGTTACCACCAAGAGCTTCTTGCCACTTGCTAAAAATAAGATTACGTGCAACGCCTAGCTTAGTTTCATACCACCAACCGTTCTTTCCGTAGGGTTCCCATTTTAATCCCAGATCTACTGCCCAGAAAAAGAGTTTTTTCTTTACGCCAGTTAAAGCCGTTCCTTTTGCGATAATTTTATCATATACCTTCTCTAATAAACGCGGTACAGCACTCATTACATCTGGATGAATCTCTTGTAAGTTTTCACTAATCGTTTCTAGACTTTCGGCAAAATAGATGCTCGTTCCTGTATACTGGTACATGTAAAGAAGCATACGCTCATAAATATGACATACAGGTAAAAAGCTAAGTGCCTTTGCGTTTCCTTGTTCTATTGGGAGTCTCCCTTCACTATGCATTGCATTTGAGGCAATGTTTTTATGGCTTAGCATTACGCCTTTAGGTCTTCCTGTCGTACCAGAAGTATATATTAAGGTAGCAAGATCGTCTTCTTTTACAGCAGCCATTCTTTTTTCTACTTCTTCTTGTAAGTCCATATTCTCGTTCCCAAGATCAATTACTTCTTGAAAATTAGGCGTGCCTGCAATCTCATCAAAGCAATACACCGCTTTTAAAGATGGAATGTTTGCTTTACATTTTTCTACTTTGTCACGTACTTCTTGACAAGAAACAAAAACATAGGTAGATTCAGAATGATTTAAAACATATTCGTATTCGTCAGCACTAATTGTAGGGTAGATAGGTACATCTTGAGCTCCCGTTTGTAGAATTCCTATATCACAGATATTCCATTCTGTTCTATTAGTCATAGAGATGATTGCAATCTTGTCATTGGGTTGGACACCAAGTTTTACTAATCCACGACTTATCGCATTCGCTTTATCTATATATTCTGTAATGGAGGTTTTTACCCATTCACCGTTTACTTTTGTTACTAAGGCGTCCTCTTTCGGGTATCTTTCCTGTTGGTAATATGGAAAGTCAAATAGTCTTTTTACTTCAATCATATTTTAGGTCTAGTTTAAAGTCAAAATATATAAAAAAAATATGAGTTAAGTTGCACCTTGGTATAAACTTAATTATTTGATTAGTTATGAAGGATATACGGCGATTGCGCCCTCATAAACGCAAATAAATGATCATTTTATTTTCTTCTGAAATAGGAAAAACATAAAAAAAGCGCAATTAATTGAATAATTACGCTTTTTTTGATTCAAAATAACATCAATTTACCTGTTTTCTAACCACTTTCTCGCATTGACAAAACCCGCTAACCATGGCGTCACGACATCGTTTCTATCTGTAGGGTAGTGCCCCCAGTTCCAAGGGAATGTAGAGCGCTCCAAGTGTGGCATCATGACTAAGTGTCTTCCCGTTTTATCGGTCATCATGGCAGTGTTAAAATCACTTCCGTTTGGATTGGAAGGAAAACCTTCATACCCATATTTACCAACGATATTGTAGTTTGATTCTTCCTTCGGAAATGAGAATTTTCCCTCGCCGTGTGCTGCCCAAATACCTAAGGTGCTGCCTTCAAGACTAGATAACATAACCGAATTATTCTTCTGTATTTTTACGGAAGTAAATGAACATTCAAACTTGCCGCTATCATTATGCAGCATTTTTGGTTTCTCTGTATCATCTGGTGTTAATAAGCCTAACTCGACAAAGAGTTGGCAACCATTACATACTCCTAATGATAGCGTGTCATCTTTTGCAAAAAAGTCTTTAAGTGCTTTATTGGCTTTTTCATTATATAAAAATGCTCCTGCCCAGCCTTTTGCAGAACCCAGCACATCACTGTTTGAGAATCCTCCTACCGCAGCAATAAATTGTATGTCTTCTAGTGTTTCGCGACCGCTTATTAAGTCTGTCATGTGAACATCTTTCACATCAAAACCAGCTAAGTACATGGCATTTGCCATCTCACGTTCACTGTTACTTCCTTTTTCTCTAATAATGGCCGCTTTTATACGCTCCCCTTTTGGAGCAGCAGGCAATTGTCCTGTAAAGTGTTCTGGGAATGTAAATGTTAAGGGTTGAGTTTTATAATTTTCAAATCTCGCCTTTGCTTGGTTTCCGCTTTGCTTTTGATCTAATAAATAGGACGTTTTGTACCAGGTATCGCGCATTTCGGCAATATCAAATAAGACCTCTTGCCCGCCTAATCTTAACTGCAGTGCTGTGGTTTTTGCAACTTGACCTAAGGTATGGAAAGTAATATCATTAGTAGTCAATGCTTTTTCAAATACCGAGTTATCAGCCGCTTGGATGACAATCCCGCAATTTTCTGCAAAAAGAATTTTTACAAAGTCATCGCCAAGTCCTGTTAAATCTAACTTAGCTCCCGTATTCGTATTTCCGAAGAACAACTCTAACAGCGTTGTAATCAATCCACCTGAGGCCACATCGTGCCCAGCTACAATTTGATTATCCTTTATTAAAGTTTGTATCGTATTAAAAACCGTCTTCACGTACTCCGCACTTTTCACCGTAGGAGCATCGGTACCTATCGCACTTAAAACTTGTCCAAAAGAAGATCCTCCTAATTTAAAGTCGTCTTGCGAAATATTGATATAGTATAGGTTTCCTTTGCCCAATTGAGCAACAGGCTCTACCACTTTCTTAATATCACTGCAATGTCCAGCAGCAGAAATAATCACCGTACCTGGAGAGATCACTTCTTCATCCTTGTATTTCTGTTTCATGGATAACGAATCTTTACCCGTGGGTACATTGATACCCAGATCAATACTAAATTCGCTAATGGCTTCTACTGCTTGATATAGTCTTGCATCTTCGCCCTCGTTGTTGCAAGGCCACATCCAGTTTGCAGATAATGAGATGCTTTTAAGTCCTTGTTCTAGTGGAGCCCAAATGATATTTGTTAGTGATTCTGTGATAGAATTACGAGCCCCAGCGACGGGATCAATTAATCCAGAAATAGGGGAGTGTCCTATACTTGTGGCCACACCATTTTCACCTTTATAATCTAGAGCCATCACCCCACAATTATTAAGTGGTACTTGCAATGGTCCAGCACATTGTTGTTTTGCCACTTTACCCGTTACACAGCGGTCTACTTTATTAGTAAGCCAGTCTTTACAAGCAACAGCTTCCATTTGTAATACTTGTTTCAAGTACCTTGGTATTTCTGAAACATCATAACTCGCGTTTCTGTAATCGCGAATTACCGTTTTGTCATTCATTATGGTCTTAGGAGAACTCCCGAAAAAATCTTCTAAAGCATAATCCATAGGTGTCTCACCTGTTGTTTTACTTTTAAAAGTAAAGCGGTGATCCCCTGTTACTTCACCTACTTCATACATAGGAGAACGTTCTCTGTCTGCTACACGCTGTAAGGTGTCTATGTCTTTTTCTGCTATCACAAGACCCATACGTTCTTGAGATTCATTACCAATAATTTCTTTTGCCGAAAGCGTAGGATCACCAACAGGTAATTTGTCAAGATCAATTAATCCGCCAGTATCTTCTACGAGTTCGCTTAAGCAGTTAAGGTGTCCACCTGCGCCATGATCGTGAATAGAAACAATAGGATTAATGTCGCTCTCTACCATTCCGCGTACGGCATTTGCTGCACGTTTTTGCATTTCTGGATTAGAACGTTGTATCGCATTTAACTCAATACCACTAGAAAACTCTCCAGTATCTGCGCTAGATACCGCAGCACCTCCCATTCCTATTCTATAATTTTCTCCTCCTAATAATACTACCTTATCACCAGTTTGTGGGGTATCTTTTAATGCTTGATCGGCTTTACCATAACCAATACCACCGGCCATCATAATTACTTTGTCAAAGCCTAGTTTGCGAGCGTGTTCTTCATGCTCAAAAGTGAGTACAGAGCCAGTAATTAATGGCTGTCCAAATTTGTTTCCGAAATCTGAAGCTCCATTACTTGCCTTAATTAATATGTCTAAAGGTGTCTGGTATAACCAATCTCTGGGTTTCATTGTTTTTTCCCAAGGCTTCTCATTGTTCAATCTTGAGTAAGAAGTCATATAAACAGCAGTACCTGCTAAAGGCAAAGAACCTTTACCACCGGCGAGTCTGTCTCTTATTTCGCCACCACTTCCTGTGGCAGCACCGTTAAAAGGCTCTACCGTTGTAGGGAAATTATGTGTTTCTGCCTTTAAAGAAATCACACTTTCAAATTCTGTATTCTTATAATAATCTGGCTTGTCTGGGGTAGCAGGAGCAAACTGTGTTGCTTTTGGCCCTTTTACAAAGGCTACATTATCCTTGTATGCAGATACAATATCATTAGGATGTTGCTTACTCGTTTCTTTAATCAGTTTAAATAATGAAGACGGCATTTCTTTGCCATCAATAATAAAAGTTCCATTAAATATTTTGTGACGGCAGTGCTCACTATTTGCTTGACTAAATGCAAAAACTTCTGAGTCTGTAAGCAGCCTGCCTAACTTTTTTGCGAGGTCTTCTAGATATACCACCTCTTCATCATTAAGTGCTAGTCCTTCTGTTTTATTAAATGCCGAAATATCATCGATGTCAAGAATGGGTTCTGGTTCTATATTAACGGTGAACATGGCTTGACCTAGTTCCTTATATTTCTGAGAAAGCATTGGGTCAAATGTTTCAGATGTTTCTGAAGCATTATGAAATTCTTCTATTCTAATAATCCCTTCAAGCCCCATATTCTGGGTGATCTCAACGGCATTTGTACTCCATGGAGTAATCATTGCCGCACGAGGTCCAATAAAAAAATCCGTGAGTACGGATTTATCTATTTGTGGTACGTCGCCAAAAAGCCACGTTAATTTTTTACTGTCTGTTGCGTTAATTTCTCCGTTGGTTTGGACTGCAAAAACTTTGTTCTTAGCGTTTCCGAAGAAGTGAATCATACACTAGTGAATTAAAGGGTTATAATTAGCTGCAAATGTAGTTATTTTACCCAAATTAAATGCTAAGAAATTTAGTGACTTATGGTAGTTTTTAAATTATCACTTATATTGCGAGTCTAATATTTTTACTATGAAAAAACTACTATTTCTTATTGGTCTTTTTGTTATTTCTATAGGGTATTCGCAGGATAAATTTCCGGCAAAATTCACGAAAACCGCAACTTTACTTCGCGTTTCTGAACCATTAAGTAGTTATGCTAAGCAAAAGGACACCGTTGTAGATGCAAAGACAGTTGCTAGAATTAGAAACAATATGCGCAACGCCCCTAAGACTAATCCAGATGCATTGCCTTTACACGGTGATCCAGTAGTGCAAACTAAAAATCCAGTGCGTGCGCCACAAGATGTCTTACTGTCTTTTGATGGGATAGATGTAAATGAAGGACAAGCGGTGCCACCAGATCCAACTGGCGCTGCAGGGCCTAACCATTATGTTCATGCGGTGAATCGTGTGATAAAAATATATGATGATGAAGGTGCTTTATTGGAAGGACCTATATTATTAGGTGATTTTTTTGAAAATGGAATCAATGATGGAGATCCTATTGTGATGTACGACCAACTTGCTAACAGATGGTTTATAAGCGAGTTTTATGATGCAGATGATGCCCTAATTATTGCGATATCAAATTCTGGAAACCCGCTAGGAAACTATAACGTTTATCAGTTTGATTTAGATAGTTTTCCAGATTATCCTCACTATGCAGTATGGCCAGATGGATACTACTTGACCGCTAATAAAAATGGTGATGTGGGCTATGTTCTTGATAGGGTAGCGATGTTAAATGGAGATACGAATCCAGAGGTTGTTGGTTTTACTTTACCAGGGCTTATTAGAAACCCAAACACTGTTTTTGGTGCACAAGCGGCTAATTTATTAGGTGATGATTTACCTCCAGCAGATACGCCAGGATATTTTGTTTATTTACAAGATGATGCTTGGACAGGAGTTCTTTTTGACCATTTAAAAATTTGGAAAGTAGACCCAAATTTTGATAATGGAGCCGTGGGTACCATCTCCCTTCCACAAGTAATACCAACTGCAGATTTTGATTCTACTTTTCAACCTTTTGGTGATGGTGATACGGGTCAGCCAGGAACTACCCAGAATATTGATAACTTAGGAGGTGTGATTTCATATATGACCAACTTTAGATCTTTTGATACTCATAATTCTTTAATCCTTAATTTTAATGTCAACCTTGGGTCAGACAGATCTGGAATTAGATGGTATGAGTTAAGGAATGAAACAGATGATGAGTTTACAATCCATCAAGAAGGTACTTGGTCACGGCCAGATAATTTAAGCCGATTTTTAGGAAGTATGTGTATGAATAAATTTGGTGACATTGCATTGTCTTATAATACGGGTAACTTTCAGAACCTCGTAGATATAAGATTTACAGGAAGGTTAGCAGATGACCCATTGAACGAAATGTCTTTTCAAGAAACATTAGTCGTTGGAAGTTCAGGACCTCAAACTTTTAGTAATCGTTTTGGGGATTATTCTCAAATGACAATAGATCCGGATGACGAAACCTTCTGGTTTACCACGGAGTATTTTAAAGAAATAGATGTGTGGAGCACTAGAATAACCCATTTTAGCCTTGATGGTTTGCCCGTGTTGGCAAATGAAACCCCAGAAACAGATAGTGCTATAATTGCTATTTACCCTTTTGATGCCACCTCACATCAACTCCTACTTGAGACAGAAAAAGTGATTGATACCCTAACTTATGACATATTAGATTTAAATGGTAAAATAATTGCTTCTGGCTTTTTAGAAAACCAAAATCAAGGCTACTCGGCTTTGGTTAATTCATCTTCGTTTTCTTCTGGTATTTATCTAGTAGAGGTAAAGGATACAGGTAACTTTAAGATTGCTAAAAAGTTTAGCGTGAAGTAGTTTTTAGACCACTCATACTGGTTTCAAAAAGTTGCTAGGGTTTTTAATTAAGAACTATTTCTTTTTTAGAGCGGGTGGCTTTGTTTACAATTAGATAAATACTTTCTTTTATAAATCTGATGCAACCCGGTTTATACTATTCGTTTGGTGCATAAAGTCAAATTTGCAATGGATTATTAGATTTTTAGTAGATATACGTTTGGTATTTCACGTGTAGGCGTAAGGATCACTCTTTTTTTGCGTGGTATATTGCAGTCATTGTTTTTTATTTAACCACCAAATACTTTAAAATCTTAGCTATGAACATAATAAGACAAAGTTTAACTTTTTTGTTACTACTCGTTTGTGCTCAAAATTGGGCACAGGAAAACCCTCCAGTTGCAATCTCTCAAGGAACATTTATTGGGGAATCCATTGCATTAAGGGATGCACCTTTAAAAGCACCGTTTAATAGTGAAACGGAAGAACTACTATTTGTAGATATGCGAAGACTAGATACAAATGGCCTAGGCGTTAATGGATCTGAAAATGGATCTGAAGACGGATTTGATGGCGCAGTACAAAGTCAAGCGCCAAAATTTTCTGTACAAAATTTACTGCAAAACTTTGATGGTATCAATCAAGGTGAAGCTGGTTCTGGAGTTCCAGATCCAACAGGGGCTGTAGGGCCAAATCACTATGTTGCCGCAGTAAATTCTACCACAAAAGTATTTGACAAAGAAGGAAATTTATTGGCTGGCCCAACAACTCTAAATAGTGTTTTAGGAATAGCAGGAAATGGAGATCCTATTGTAATGTATGATCAATTAGCAGATCGGTTTTTTGTGAGCCAGTTTGCATTTTCTAATAATTCAGTAACCATAGGAGTTTCTACAACGGCAGACCCTACTGGCACCTATTATGTGTATAATTATCCCTTAGGTCAGTTTCCAGATTATCCGCATTATGCAGTTTGGCCAGAGGCATATATATTAACAGCCAATAAAGGAGGGCAGACTACCTATGTTTTTGACAGAGAAACGATGTTGCGTGGAGGTGAAGACCCTGCATTAGTAGGATTTAATTTAAATGGCGCCGAAGGTAATTTTAACACAGTATTTGGACCACAAGCCGCAAATTTATTAGGTCGTGTTGCACCAATAGATGCTCCGGGATATATCGTATATCTTCAAGATGACAGTTGGGGGAATGACGCTATTACTTTTGATCATTTAAAAGTTTGGTCTATTGATATCGATTTTGATGGGGCTAGTACTATATCTGACCCTGAAGTAATCCCTATTGCAGATTTTGATTCTTTCTTTGCACCTTTTGGTTCTGGTGATTTTGAACAACCAGGAACTACACAAAAAATTGATGGAATAACAGGATTGATGTCTTATATGCCAAATTATAGAAGCTTTGACGATCATAACTCATTACTGGTAAACTTTAATGTAGATGTAGAAGGAAGAGGCGGGATTCGTTGGGTAGAATTAAGAAACGTTGATAACGGACCATTTACCTTATTTCAAGAAGGAACCTATATACTGGACGATGATGTAAACAGATTTATGGGAAGTATGAGTATTGATAAAGACGGGAATTTTGGTTTAGGGTATAATGTAGTTGGCCCAACAGTTTTTCCTGGTATGCGTTATGCAGGAAGACTGGTAGACGATGCAGAATTAGGAACTATAAACGTTGAAGAAACAAGTATCATTGAAGGCCCAGGCGGAGTTGGTGTTTTTAATAGATTTGGAGATTATGCCCAAATGACTATGGATATCGATAATAGAACCTTTTGGTATACTGCAGAGTATATGGGTGAAACAGACGGAATCTGGTCTACTAGAATTGCATCTTTTACACTTGGAGAAGAAGAGGTTGATGACGTGGCCGTTTTTGGTTTTGAGGCTCCTCTTTATCAAGGCCCTTTTAGTGATAGTGAAACCATAACTGCATTAATTGCAAATTTTGGAACAAATGATCAAGCAGATTTTGACATAGAATTAAGAGTAGATGGGGTTCTTATAACTACAGATACTTTTGACGGGACACTTGCCGCTGGCACATACGGTTTTCACGAATTTACAGTGCCAGTTAATATGGCGGCTGGAGATGGAATACTTAATCTTTCTGCTAAGACGCTGCTTGTTGCAGATTCGTATAACGAGAATGATGCCTTCAATTTTAATTATTTAATTGAAAAAATATTAAACAATACTGATATTACTGCTCTAGAAAGAAGGTTATTAATTTACCCTCTAGAAGATAAGATGTATGAAATTAATTTTGCGACCAATGCCTTTTATGAAAACGTAAGCTATCGAATGTTTGATATTCAAGGAAGCTTAATTGCAACGGCTCCATTAGTGAATACGGGTAATGGATATAGATCTCAAGTAGATATGAATATCCATCAAAGTGGCGTTTATATAGTGGAAATCACAGATGATACTTTTAAAGTATCTAAGAAGATATTGGTGAGATAACCCTTACTAATAATCAATAAAAAGGAGGCTGTTTTTCATATTCAGCTTCCTTTTTGCATGTTGTACTATTTTAAAAGGTAAACTTAATTGTATAAAATAGTGTAACTTTAGAATATGGAAAACTGGCCGCTTTGGGTTTCATTAATTGTACTTATCCTTATCATTTATATAGTGATTAGTGTGCTGTTGTATTTTTTACAAGATCACTTTTTATTTAAGCCAGAAAAACTTCCTAAAGACTTCCAGTTTCTGTATGAAAATCAAGAAGTGGAAGAGTATCATCTTGAAACGAGAGATGGAGCCGTTATTAATGGGCTGCATTTTAAGGTGGAAAACCCAAAGGGTGTTGTACTGTATTTAAAAGGCAACTCTAAAAGTATGAAAGGTTGGGGTAAGTTTGCGGTAGACTTTACAAGAAACAATTATGACGTTATTATGGTAGATTACCGCGGGTTTGGCAAGAGCACTGGTAAGAGATCGCAAAAAGCTATAAAGCACGATTTACAATATGTGTATAACAAGATGCGAGAGCGCATTTCACAAAAATACATTATTCTATATGGCAGAAGTTTAGGCTCAGGCTTTGCTGCAAAATTAGCCTCTATGAATAACCCTAGAATGCTTATTCTGGATGCTCCTTATTATAGTTTACAGAAAGTGACGGCGCGATACGCGCCTTTTATGCCATTGTCTTTAATCTTGAAATATCCTATCCCCACACATAAGTGGCTCAAGTATGTAAATTGCCCGATACACATCATTCACGGAACAAACGATAAACTCATTCCTTTTAAAGTAGGGGTGAAGTTGTCTCAAATAAGACCTAAAAACACGAAGTTATATCCCATAATAGGTGGAGGCCATAAAAACATGAATACCTTTGAGTCCTACCACGTAGCACTTTCCCGTATTATTAATGAAGAAAAACACGAAGTAGATTTTAGTACTACCAGTATGAAAGTAAAACATAAATAATGGCTACTTTTAAAAAAGTCATACGTTTCCTGCTTATTTTCGCGAGTGTAATTTTCATTATTTGTATCACTAGTATGTACCTTATACAAGAAAAATTAATATTTGCTGGTTCTACTTTAGCCCAAGATTATGAGTATACATTTGAACCCCCGTTTGAGGAACTCAATTTTACGGCAAAAGATGGTGCCCGTATTAATGCCTTATACTTTACGGTGCCTTCACCAGAAGGAGCAATAGTCTATTTTCACGGCAACGCAGGTGATTTATCTAGATGGGGTACAATTGCAGCATACTTTACACAGTTTAATTATAATGTACTCATTATTGATTATCGTACCTACGGTAAAAGTACTGGCGCATTAAACGAGCAAAAGATGCTTGAAGACACGCAGCTACCTTATAATTTTTTACTCCAAAACTTTAAAGAAGAAGACATCGTTGTCTACGGTAGGTCACTGGGCACAAGCTTTGCCAGTTATCTGACCTCAAAGAATAATCCACGTAAATTAATTTTAGAAACACCATTCTATAATATGCTTGATGTCACCAAACGTAGATTTCCTATGCTGCCTTTTGCAGATAGATTGCTTAAATATAGAATGGAAAATAATGAATTTGTGAAAGAGGTTACTTGTCCCATTGTTATCTACCACGGGACCAATGATGACATTGTTCCGTTAGCGTCTGGATTATTGTTAAAAGACGAAATTCCGGCAGATCAATTGACCTTTTATACCATACAAGACGCCACGCATCACAACATTGGTAGCTTTGCTGAGTATCAAAATACTATCGTAGCATCACTTCGGAAATAGTCTAGATTCAAATTATCTAAACACACATAAAAATACCACGATTAAATACTATCTTTGCACCTGTCCCGATAGCTATCGGGATTGGAAGTTTTAGCACATATTTCACGTATTTAAAATTTCCGAAGCAATTCACAATAGTTTAAATAAGAATAGGGGATGCGAAAGCAAAACCAATAGCAATAATTATATGAAAGCAGGAATCGTAGGATTGCCTAATGTAGGTAAATCAACTCTTTTTAATTGTCTGTCAAATGCAAAAGCGCAAAGTGCAAACTTTCCGTTTTGTACCATTGAGCCTAATATAGGTGTGGTAAATGTGCCTGATAATAGACTCGTAAAACTGGAAGAATTAGTAAATCCAGAAAAAGTATTACCTGCAACTGTAGAGATTGTAGATATTGCGGGATTAGTTAAAGGAGCAAGTAAAGGCGAAGGACTCGGTAATCAGTTTTTAGGAAACATACGTGAGACAGATGCGATTTTACATGTGTTACGTTGTTTTGATGATAATAACATTGTACACGTAGACGAGAGTGTAGACCCTGTAAGAGATAAAGAAACGATTGATATTGAATTGCAGTTAAAAGATCTTGATACCGTAGATAAAAAACTAGAAAAAGTAAAAAGAACGGCGCGTACGGGTAATAAAGATGCGCAAGCCGAAGAGGCAATCTTATTAAGACTAAAAGAAGGTTTGGAGCAGGGAGTTTCTGTTCGTGCAATTTCTTTTACAGAAAAGGAACGTGAAGAGTTTGTAAAGCCTTTACAGTTTATTACAGATAAGCCAGTAATGTATGTCTGTAATGTGGATGAGGCAGGAGCAAAGGCAGGTAATGCTTATGTAGATCGCGTAAAAGAAGCAGTGAAAGATGAAGATGCTGAGGTGATTTTCTTAGCCGTTGGTATGGAGGCAGATATCACAGAACTAGATGATTTTGAAGAACGCCAAATGTTCTTAGAAGATATGGGTTTACAAGAACCTGGTTCTGCAAAACTCATTAGAGGTGCTTATAAATTATTAGACCTACAAACCTATTTTACTGCAGGAGTAAAAGAAGTGCGAGCATGGACAATACCAGTTGGTGCAACCGCGCCACAAGCCGCAGGAGTGATCCATACCGATTTTGAGAAAGGCTTTATTAGAGCCGAGGTTATTGGTTACGATAACTACGTACAATACGGTAGCGAAGCCAAAGTAAAAGAGGCAGGTAAAATGGGCGTAGAAGGGAAAGAATATGTGGTTAAAGATGGTGACGTGATGCATTTTAGGTTTAACGTGTAATTTAGAAGAAAGAGCAAAGAAGAAAGACCGTTCACTTGGTTCACTGAAAGAACAAAGACAAAAAAAATCCCAACAGCGCATCGCTTTGTTGGGATTTTTTTTAGGAAACTCAATAGCTTCGGAACTATTAATTATCCATCAGTACTTCTTTTTTTGTCTTGATTCTTGTCTCCTGTTTCTTTGTTCAAGACCATTAACTTGTTTTTTTAGAGCGAAATATTCATAAAACTGGGTGCTTTTTCCCTTTTAATATTTCAGAAATAATTACTAACAATTGCACTATAAAATTGTTAATTACTTTGCCTTGGATATATTCCAAGAGTGTGCGTGAAGCCTTATATTTATCAACTATTCACACGTTTTATGTCAGATACTAAATACACCGAAGATAATATACGGTCGCTCGACTGGAAAGAGCACATTAGGATGCGTCCTGGAATGTATATTGGGAAGCTAGGAGATGGTTCTTCTGCAGATGATGGTATTTATATTTTACTCAAAGAAGTACTCGATAACAGTATTGATGAGTATGTGATGGGTGCTGGTAAAACGATAGAGATTCGTATTAAAGATAAAGTGGTTAAAGTACGTGATTACGGTCGTGGAATCCCGCTTGGAAAGGTAGTAGATGTAGTAAGTAAGATGAACACGGGAGGAAAATATGATTCTCGTGCCTTTAAAAAGTCGGTGGGTTTAAATGGTGTAGGTACTAAAGCCGTCAATGCTTTGTCTTCCTTTTTTAAAGTAGAATCACATAGAGATAATCAAACCAAATTTGCAGAGTTCTCACAAGGAGAATTAAAAGAAGAGAGTGGCGTAGAAGATAGTAGCAAGCGTAAAGGAACAAAGGTGGTCTTTATACCTGACGAGGCTATTTTTAAAAACTATAAATACCGTAATGAGTATGTAGAAAAAATGCTCCGTAATTACGTGTATCTCAATCCAGGGCTGACCATTGACTTTAATGGCGAGCGATTTTTTAGCGAAAACGGACTTAAAGATTTGCTAGAAGACAACATGGCTAAAGAAGACATGCTGTATCCTGTGATTCACTTGAAAGGCGAAGATATTGAAATCGCAATCACCCATAGTAAAACCCAATATAGCGAGGAGTATCATAGTTTTGTAAATGGACAGAACACTACACAAGGAGGAACACACCAAGCCGCTTATAGAGAAAGCTTAGTAAAAACCATTCGTGAGTTTTACGGTAAAAATTATGATGCAAGTGATATCAGGAAATCTGTGGTTACTGCCATAAGCATCAAAGTGATGGAGCCCGTGTTTGAGAGTCAGACCAAAACCAAGCTTGGTTCTACAGATATGGGAGGTAATCTACCTACTGTACGAACTTATATTAATGACTTTGTAAAAAAATACTTAGATAACTACTTACACAAAAATAGCGATGTGGCAGAGTTGCTACAACGTAAAATTCTAACGGCAGAGCGCGAACGTAAAGACCTTTCTGGTATTCGTAAACTCGCCAAAGACCGTGCGAAAAAAGCAAATCTGCATAACAAGAAGCTTCGTGATTGTAGAGTACATCTGGGTGATACTAAAAAAGAACGTAATCTAGAATCTACTTTGTTTATTACCGAGGGAGATTCTGCATCTGGTAGTATTACTAAAAGTAGGGATGTAAACACACAAGCCGTATTTAGCTTAAAAGGAAAGCCATTAAACAGCTACGGGCTTTCTAAGAAAATCGTGTATGAGAATGAAGAATTCAATTTATTACAAGCAGCGTTAAACATAGAAGAGTCTATTGCAGATTTACGATACAATAACATCGTGATTGCTACAGATGCCGATGTCGATGGGATGCACATACGTTTGTTATTAATCACCTTCTTTTTACAATTCTTTCCAGAGGTAATCAAAGAAGGGCATTTGTACATATTACAAACGCCTTTGTTTAGAGTGCGTAATAAGAAAAAAACCATCTATTGTTACAGTGAAGATGAGCGACGCAATGCGATGGAAGAGCTAAAGCCAAAACCAGAAATCACTCGATTTAAAGGACTTGGTGAGATAAGCCCCGATGAGTTTGTGCATTTTATAGGGGAAGACATTCGCTTAGATCCTGTAATGCTAGACAAACAAATGAGCATAGAAGAACTGCTCAAATTTTATATGGGGAAGAATACACCAGATAGACAAGAGTTTATTATTAATAACTTGAAGGTGGAGTTGGATGCTGTAGAGGAGTAATTTTGAGAAGTCAGTACTGGCTAACAGTATTAATAATAAAATAAGTTGTGTTTCAGAAATAAGAAATAACGAATGAACGAGGACGAAACTCCAGAAAACGAAGAAAATCAAAACCCAGAAGATATTCATAACGAAAATCTTGAAGGTGATGGCTTAGTGCATGATGCTGAGGTTACAGAAGACCTAGAAACCGAAACCATCACCCGTGTTTCTGGTATGTACCGCGAATGGTTTTTAGACTACGCTAGTTACGTAATCCTAGAACGTGCGGTTCCAGCTATTGAAGATGGTTTTAAGCCCGTACAGCGCCGTATTATGCATTCTATGAAAGATCTTGATGATGGGCGCTACAATAAAGTGGCAAACATTGTTGGGCACACGATGCAGTATCACCCGCACGGTGATGCCAGTATTGCAGATGCCATGGTGCAAATAGGGCAAAAGGACTTATTAATCGATACCCAAGGTAACTGGGGTAACATCTTAACAGGCGATAGAGCAGCGGCATCTCGATACATTGAAGCACGCATCTCTAAGTTTGGTTTAGATGTTGTTTACAATCCTAAAATCACAAAATGGCAATCTAGTTATGATGGCCGTCGCAAAGAGCCTATTAATCTTCCGGTAATGTTCCCAATGTTATTGGCCCAAGGAGGTGAAGGGATTGCCGTAGGACTTTCCACAAAGATATTACCGCATAACTTTCTAGAACTAATAGACGCTTCTATTAAGCATTTACAAGGCAAGCGCTTTACCATATTTCCAGATTTCCCAACAGGAGGGATGGTAGATGTTACTAACTATAATGATGGTTTACGTGGCGGGAAAATTAAAAGTCGGGCGCGTATTATGCAGCACGATAAGAATACTTTAGTCATTCGTGAGATTCCTTTTGGAACGAACACAAGCTCTTTAATAGACTCCATCTTAAAAGCAAATGATAAAGGGAAAATCAAGATTAAAAAGATTGAGGACAACACGGCGGCAGATGTAGAGATAATGATACACATTGCCTCTGGCATTTCGCCAGACAAGACCATAGATGCTTTATATGCATTTACAAACTGTGAGTCGTCCATCTCGCCATTGGGCTGTGTAATTGAAGACAACAAGCCTTTGTTTGTTGGTGTTTCTGAAATGTTACGAAGATCAACAGATCGTACCGTAGCATTATTAAAGAGCGAACTAGAGATACAGCTCAATGAGTTTGAAGAACAGTGGCATTATGCAAGTCTAGAGCGCATCTTTATTGAAAACAGAATCTATCGTGATATAGAAGAAGAAGAAACCTGGGAAGGCGTTATCAAGGCCATTGATAAAGGCTTAAAGCCACATACCAAGCATTTAATGCGTGCCGTGACCGAAGAAGATATCGTGCGATTGACGGAAATTCGAATCAAGCGCATTTCAAAATTTGATATTGACAAAGCACAGCAAAAGATTGATTCACTGGAAGATAGTATCGCTAAAGTAAAGCATCACTTAGCTAATCTAATTACCTATGCGATAGATTACTTTACACGATTACGTAAGGACTATGGGGAAGGGAAAGAGCGTAAAGCCGAGATTAAAGTCTTTGACGACATTATTGCATCTAAGGTGGTCATTAGAAATACGAAACTCTACGTAAACCGCGAAGAAGGATTTATTGGCACCAGCCTAAGAAGGGATGAGCACGTTGCAGATTGTAGTGATTTAGACGATATAATCGCATTTACGGCAGACGGGAAGATGATGATCACAAAAGTGGACTCAAAAACTTTTATTGGTAAAGGGATTGTACACGTCGCGATATTTAAAAAGAAAGACAAGCGCACCATTTATAACGTGATTTATAAAGATGGTGCAAAAGGGGCGACCTATGTAAAACGCTTTGCGGTTACTTCAGTGACCAGAGATAAGGAATATGATTTGACTGCAGGTAATAAAGGCTCTAAGGTATTTTACTTTACAGCTAATCCTAATGGTGAAGCAGAATTAGTTACCATTTTATTGCGTCAGAGCGGAAGTATCAAAAAACTAAAATGGGATTTAGACTTTAGCGATATCTTAGTGAAAGGTCGTGCCTCAAAAGGAAACATTGTTACCAAGTACCCGTTAAAACGAGTAGAGCTGAAAGAGAAAGGACTTTCTACTTTGAAGCCGAGAAAGATTTGGTTTGATGATACGGTCCAGCGTCTTAATGTTGATAATCGCGGGGAGTTATTAGGTGAGTTTACAAGTGAAGATCGATTATTGATTATCAATCAAAAAGGGTTGGTAAAAACGCTCATACCTGAGGTTACGCTTCATTTTGATGAAGATATGATTGTATTAGAAAAGTGGGAGCCTAAAAAACCAATTTCTGCTATTTATTGGGAAGGAGAGAAAGAGTTGTTTTATGTAAAGCGCTTCTTGATTGATAACCCTGAGAAAGATGAAATGATTATCACTGAGCATCCTAAATCTTACTTAGAACGCGTGTTTACAGATTACCGTCCAGTTGCTGAAATAGTTTTTGCTAAAAAGCGAGGTCACGAAAGGCAAGAGAATCTAGACTTAGACATTGAGAGTTTTATCTCGATAAAAGGAATAGGAGCGATGGGTAATCAACTCACAAAGGATAAAGTGAATGAGATAAACACCTTACCGCCTTTGCCTTATGAAGCTGAGGTTCCTGCTCCCAAAGAAGAAATAGAGGTAATTGATGAGGTTGAAGTGGATGGTAATGAAGTAGAAGAGAAGGAGAGCGCTCCTAACGCAGATGCCAAGACAGAAACTCCCGAAGTTCCAAAACCTGAGGCGACACTTGATAATGAGGACGAAGACGGAGAAGACCCACAGATAGACGAAGACGGACAAGCCACCTTGTTTTAATGGAAATTTTTGATCCTACAAAACGTTCTTTTAAGGATTATTTAATTCCTTATTACAAATCTGTGTTTAAGTCGGCATTAGCAAAAGAAGAAATTGTGAGAAGAATCAATAGTCGCACAGAGCCAGAACGGCTATTTAGACGAAGGGGTTTATTAGCTTCCAATAAGGGGAGTAAAGAATACGAAGGGGTGGTAACAAACTCCGGCTTTAAAATTTGTAGAATTAACAAACGTAAAAAATCAAATGCTGCGGTGTTAATAGGCGATTTATCTAGTTCAAATCAATATACTACGGTTAAAGTTAAGATGCGCTTAAATCTCATTATACTGGCAATTCTCCCTATTTGGATACTGGTTTTTTCTCGAATGTTTTTTAAAAACGGGGATTTTCTTAGTCTTCAAACCGAATTTGATATCGCTACTATTTTGCCGCTTGTTTTTGTGCTATTCATTTATATTTCTATCACAGCAAGCTTCCATTTTAACTTAAAGAAAGATTTTAAATTTTTAAAAGAAGTTATCGAACCAATGGATACTAATCAAAGTGGTGCGAGTTGGATTGTGCGTAACTAGCTTGTTTTTGCTGAAATGTTATTTCTTACAAAAACTTATTCCTCTTCAGAAGAATTATTATAAGGAACCACAACAGGATTAAAACGTGCCATAAGCTTTGCGGGCACTTTAAAGTCTGCAGCATAGGTGAGCCCTTCCTGTTTTGTTTTCATTGTAATGAACGCACGATTATACCATCGAGCATCTGTTGCCTTTTTAGATTTGTCTTGATGCGTTATAGTCCCAAATGTAGTTCGTTTTAACCAGGTAGTAATACTGTATAATCCTAAGCCATTATACTCCGAACGTTCTAAGATGGTCGCAAAATCTGCTTCATCAAATTTGTATTCTTTAGCTTCAGTAGCTTTTTTATTGAGGTTTGTTAATCCTTTGAAAATTTCGGCTTGTAAAAATTCTATTTCGGTCATGCTGCAAAGGTGATACTATTTTATAAATTAAAAACAAATTTCTCTATGTCTCTCAACGATTCTCTGTGAGTCTCCTTGATTTTTTTTTCCGCAGAGATACGCAGAGTAAAAAAGAGATACGCGCAGGTATAGTTAATTATTGAACGCTTTTTTCAAGTTGGAGTTCAATTTCACATCTTATTACGAACCCTCAAATAATACTTTTCTACTTTTTCTCTAGCCCAATCGTGTTTTCTTAAAAAAGTAAGGCTCGATTTTAATGTGGGGTTGCTATAAAAACAATTAATACGACAAGCATCTGCCATCTTTTCCCACCCTTGGTGCAAGATGAGTTCTTCTAGCATAGATTTTAAGGTGATGCCGTGTAAAGGGTTGTTTGATTGCTTGGACACAGGCTTTTTCTTTTGTAGAATCGCAAAGATTTCTTGATCCATTCTATCTGCCATGGAGTTGTGACAAGGCTCAAACACATGTAGATTAAAGTAGGGCTGAAAATACGTGCGATATTCTCGTAAACTCCCACCAAATGGTCGCTTCTCTACATCATCTGTTAGTGGGATATCAAAAAAAACGCCTACTAATTTCCCTCGTTCTGATAAAAGAGCTGCCATTTTTGTGGCATACTTTGTTCGGTTCATTTTAACTGGGGGGAAAGAGCAAAAGAAGGTTTGCTCTATAATGAGGTCATACGTATCTTTATGTTTAAAAAAGTCCTGAGCGATTAGTTGTTCTTTAGGGAAATCTGGAATACGTTTTTTTAAGTTTTCTAGCGGAGTAGCCGCAATATCCAAGACAAAGACGTTTTTAAAGCCTTTGTTCCATAAATATTCTGCTTCATAGGCGTTGCCCGCTCCAGGGATTAAAATACGAACTGACTTATCTGTTAATTGGTCAAAGTACTCCTTTAGCGGTTCAGAAATTTTACCCAAATCCCAGCCTGTTCGATTTTCATCGTAACGTTCTTGCCAATAGCTCTGCTCGTTCATTTTTGTCATTTAATTAGGACTAGGTTTCAATGGTTACTATTTCCGTAGTTAAGGTTATTGTAGCGATAGTTGTCGTAATCCCTCATAGATAGTCACGCTCACTGCATTTGCAATATTTATACTACGTATGTGGTCGCTGTGTAAAGGGATCTTATACACGCTCTGAGGGTGTTTGTTTAAAATTTCGGGAGGAAGACCGGTAGATTCTTTGCCAAAAAGCAGCATCATATCATTTTCAAAAGGAATATCCCAAACTGATTTTGTGCCGTGACTGCTTAGAAGTATTATCTTTTTATTAGCGTTCTTCTCGTAAAATTCATCAATAGACTCGTAGGTGGATAATTGTATATGTGGCCAATAATCTAAACCAGCACGTTTCAATCTACTATCAGAAATCTCAAAACCGAAAGGCTTGATTAAATGTAAATGAGCTCCTGTTGCTAAGCTCAGTCTACCTATGTTGCCTGTGTTGTTGGGTATCTCTGGGTGTACGAGGACGATGTGTAATGGCATCTTATTTCCTTAAAATGTGCTCAAGATGGCGCAGTATGGCGCGCTCCATATTGTCAAATTCTCCATCGACCCAGAAGAGTTCTTTAATTTCGGCGATAAGGTTATCCAATTGATTTTCGTCATAACCGAGATGATTAATAGATTCTTGTATTTTTTTAATGCTCTGATAATCATTATCGTTGCTATACTCTTGCTCGATAGCAGAAAAATTCGAACTATTCATTTTCTCAGTAATATATGCCTGCTCTTCTTCTTTTAAAATGAGATCTGCATTTGCACAATACAATAAAACATATACTCTTAAATCATCTTTGTTCCAATAATCTCTTGATGCATTTTCTTTCATAGCTATTAATTTTCTAGGTTTTCTGGATGTGTCGTTACGATGGTACTCGTGGTTTTTCTATACTTCATATTAATAAACTCTATTAATAAAGAAAAGGCAATGGTGAAGTAGAGATACCCTTTAGGTATTACACCTACTTCTGATCCGAATACCACTAGATGTGACAAATGAGCGCCCTCTGCGATAAGCATAAAGCCAATTAAAATCAAAAAGGACAAACCTAACAATTGTACTGTAGGGTGCTTCGTAACAAAACGTCCTACCGGGTTTGCAAAAATCATCATTATAATAACGGATACAATAACTGCGATCACCATAATTATTAAGGCATCTGTGGGGTTGTTACCTATACCGTTAGTCATACCTACAGCGGTTAAAATAGAATCAAAAGAAAAGACGATGTTAATCAAGCATATTTGTATCACAGCCTTTGTTAAGGTTGTTTTTCTTCCTTTGGCAACTTCGCGCTCATCGTGTCCTTTATCCTCCACCTTTTCGTGTATTTCACTCACCGATTTATAGAGTAAGAATAAACCACCTGCGAGTAATATTACCCCTTGTCCGCTAAGACCTACTTTAAACCAAGATAAGTTTACATGCCAGAATGGAGCCTCCATCGCTACTAGCCAAGAAATACCAAACAAGAGGATGATTCTTATGACCATCGCCATAATTAGCCCAATATTTGTTGCTTTCTTCTGATACTCTTTAGGGAGTTTACTTGCTGCTAACGAAATGAAGATAATATTATCTACACCTAAAACAATCTCAAGGAAAGTTAAAGTGAATAATGCTACAAGCGCATCTGGAGAGGTTAAGATTTCAAACATATTTATAATTAGTTAGATTATTCTGCTATTTTTCTAGCGTTTCCTTTTTCTTTTCTGGTTTCGCCTATAATGTTGTATTCAAATAAGTACCGATCTCCATCTGTGGTTAAAATTTTCATGTGTATTGCCTTTTTTTCGGCCATATTCTTAGGGTTTACGTGCTTCACGATAAACTCACACTCATTTAGCCACCGGACGGAAGAGGTGTCTGCTACGCCTCTAAAATAGTCAATTTCTATAGAATCATTACGGACAAATGTAGTTTTTAGTATTTCTGTACCTACTAGGGTTTCAAACTCAAAGGTTCCCGTTTTAAAATGTGTGCAATTACGCTCCGGTTGGTAACAACTTGCAAGAGTTAATGCGCTAATAAGAAGTATATATTTCATAAATGCTTTACAAAAGCAAATTTCTGAAAATTTAAGCAAAGACGAGCGTACTTTCTAGGGTAAATATTCTTTAAAAGAACCGTCTTTATAAAAAATCACGATTCTATCGATAGCGGTTTTTGAATTGCTACTAGAATCTGGACGTATTAATGCTTCATTTTGAGAAGAAGTGATTGATGGATTTAAGTGCTTGTCTTTTTTTATTTCTGAAATAGGCTGCGTGGAGTCTTCGGGAGGAGGGAAGTTTCCTTTTCCATTAAGTAGCCAGTATAATTCTACTTCATCATACGTGTTGACCACTTTCATAACAAACTCTAAACTAGGTTTGTTTCTTCCTGAAATTATATGTGAAATTGTGGATCGGTTAAAGTCTATAGCAAGTGCAAATGCAGTAGCTGAAATCCCATAAAATGATAGGATTTTTTCAATACGTTTTGCAAATTCTGTGCTGTTTACCATTGTAACATGTAGTGTGTTGATACTAACGGTTACAAATGTAAATCATTGCGCTTAGAATCTGAAATAATGTTGATAAAGACAATATTTAGATGCACTTATACTTTAGGTAAAATTATATAAATAACTAATATTAAGTATTTTATATTTAATAATATTCAAACAAGTTAATTTTTAAAAAATAACACCTCGTTTTGTGACTTGTGTAAACAGATTGCCTGCTAAATTTTGTTTACACTTGTAAACTTTACATTTTATACATTTGTAACACAATATAAAACTTCAATTATTTCACGCGCTCCTTTTAATACAATAGATTCACGAATTTCTGGCAGATATATTACGCTAGATCATATTCTTCCTATTCTAAATTCTTATAAAGAAACGTTCCTTGTTTCTGTAATTGGCACTTCAGAATTAGGTGTAGAAATTCCGATGGTTACCCTTGGTTCTGGAAAGAAAAAAGTATTGGTCTGGTCGCAAATGCACGGAAATGAAAGTACCACTACTAAGGCATTGATAGATTTTCTAATGCTTATTGCTAATAAAAAAGAGAAATCAACACCGATTGACACCTTTTTAAAGCACCATACTCTAAAAATAATACCTATTCTTAACCCAGATGGAGCAGCTTCTTATACTAGAGTGAACGCTAATGGAGTAGATCTTAATCGAGATGCTCAATTGTTGAGTCAAGCTGAAAGTAAAGCGCTACGAGCGGTTTTTGATGCCTTTAAACCAGATCTGTGTTTAAATATGCACGATCAGCGAACCATATACGGTGTCCCTTCTGGTAAGTCTGCCACGGTGTCCTTTTTATCACCCGCTGCAGATGATAGCTGTGGTCTTACTAGTGCTAGAAAAATTGCTATGGGTGATATTGCGAGGATGTATGCCTCGCTTTCAAAAGAGATTCAAGGTCAAATAGGTAGGTATGACGATGCGTTTAATCTCAATTGTGTAGGAGATACCTTTACACAACTAGGCGTCCCAACTATTTTATTTGAAGCTGGACATTTTTCAGGCGATTATGATCGAGAGATTACGCGAACCCTTATATATAAAGCACTACTTGTAGTTTTTAATATTTCAGAAGTGAAAGATGCTATTCGTAATACGGGTTATTTTGACATCCCGGAGAATCAAAAGTCATACTGTGATCTTCTTTTAAAAGAAGTGCGTATCGAGGCAAAAGCTGCACCACAAGATATAGCGATTCAGTATTTAGAATTACTAATAGATGGCGCAATTACGTTTATTCCAACCATACTTGAATTAAACACACGGTTGAATGGACATAGAGAAGTTGATTTTGGCGGTGATCATATCGTATTTAACAACACAGAAAAGGTGTCGTTAAACGAAAAACTTCATATTGTCTACAATAAATCGAAGGAAATTGCAATTTCTTTGAGAATATGACAAGATATATTGCTATTTTCACGTTTTCAAATTAAAATCCCTAAAATGGCAAAATATAAATTAGACGAAACAGATCATAGCATATTAGATATGCTAATTGATAATACGAGAACCCCTTTTACAGATATTGCAAAAAAGCTGAAAATTTCTGCAGGTACAGTACATGTAAGAGTGAAGAAAATGGAAGAGGCGGGCATTATTACGGGCAGTTCTTTGCGTCTTGATTATATAAAATTGGGCTATTCTTTTATTGCATATGTTGGTATTTTCTTAAACAAAACCTCACAAACTCAGTTTGTATTGGAGCGTATTAATGATATTCCTTATGTGACGGTAGCACACGTAACTACAGGGAAGTTTAATATATTTTGTAAGATACGAGCACAAGATACGGGGCACGCAAAAGATATTATCTATCAAATAGATGATATAGAAGGTGTAACTAGAACAGAGACCATGATTTCATTAGAAGAAAGTATCAACGATAAAAAACGACTAATGCACTCTATTTTTAACTCACTAGACAAATAATGATTTTAGATACTGAATACGGCAGTTACTATGCGCAATATATAGCTCAAGTAGGCTCGGCAGAAATTTCGACCGAATTAACAGACGGTTTGAGTGAGATTACAACTTTTTTTAAAAGTATTCCTTCTACAAAGCAAGCATATAGCTATGCGGAAGGAAAATGGACTCCAAAAGAAATATTATTGCACCTAATTGACTGCGAACGTGTATTTATGTATCGCGCCATGCAAATAGCTAGATCAAAGGATGTAGATTTAGCGGGGTTTGATCAAGATGAGTTTGTGGCTAATAGTGATGCAAATGCAAGAGAAATGGACAGTCTTATTAACGAGTTTAGCGCGGTAAGAAAAGCCTCTATCCAATTTATTGAAAGTTGTGATAAGAACACCTTGTTAAAAATGGGAAGGGCAAGTAATAGTCCTTTATCGGTAAGAGCTGCGGCTTATATTACAAGAGGACACGAGATGCACCACGTAAAGGTGCTAAAGGAGCGTTATTTATAAGATAATGAGTCATTAAAAAAGAGAAGCCATTGCTTCTCTTTTTGGTTTTAATACATCAATCCTTTTGTGGCAACTCGCTAATGGGTTGGTCATAACTATCATCATCATAGTCGTCTTCGTCAAAATTGGCCATAGAGTTTTCTAAACGGATACTTACTTTAACCAAGTATATGGTGTCTTCGGTACGTAACTCAACTGCCTCAATGGTTTCATTACTGGCATTTTTAAATTTAATAATATGATCATCATCATATCCATAAGGATATTTTTCGACCAGCATCGATAAAATTTCTGGAGTTAACTTCTTATAATCTACAATTACGCGTTTCATAATAATAAACATAGTTGATCGTACGAATCTATAAAAAAAATGAATTAGTTGAACATTTTCAATTAATTTTTACAACTTTTTATATGAATCGAAGGCTTCTAAGATGAGTCCTTCTTCTACTTTTCGATTTATCACCGGTTTTCCTATATCTTCCAGAAGTACGAATAACACTTGGCCAGCAAGGTTTTTCTTATCGTGCTTAAGAAGGTTTATTATTTCTGAAATAGCATCGCTTGTAAAATCTACTTTGCCACAAACTTTAAGAAGTATTTTTGAAGCCGTATTATAGGTTTTTTCTGGAAAACCCTCTTGTACCATGGATATATACAAAGCCAGAATCATCCCAATAGCGATCGCCTCGCCGTGAAGTAGTGCCTGTAAATGGGCGTTTTCTAAACAATATGATTCGATCGCGTGCCCGAGGGTATGTCCAAAGTTGAGTGTTTTCCGTCTTCCTTGTTCCTTTTTATCTTCAGTAACGATTTCGTTCTTAATTACAATAGACTCCCAGACCAGTGTTTCTGTTTCTGAAATATGATGTACATCAAAGTTGCGAAGACGTTCCCAATACGCATTAGAATAAATTAATCCATGTTTGAGCATTTCGGCAAAACCAGAAGTAATTTGCTTTTCTGGCATTGTGCGCAAAAAGGTAGTATCTACAATAACGGCAAGTGGATCTTTAATGACGCCAATTTGATTTTTAAGCACACCTAAATCAATTCCGTTTTTACCCCCTACTGCCGCGTCTACCATAGCTAGGAGGGATGTTGGGATGTTGATGCATTTTATACCGCGCATATAAGTGCTTGCAATAAAGCCGCCTAAATCTGTTACAACACCGCCACCTAAGTTAAGTAGCAAGGAGCTTCTGTCAAATCCTAATTGGGATAATTCTTCCCAGATTTTTATACATGAATGAATGTTTTTATGCGCTTCTCCAGCAGCCATCTCAATAATATAAGGTGTTTTGTTTAAAGTTATATTAGCATGAAACAGGGGTAGGCAGTCGGTTTTGGTGTGGTTGTCAACAAGAATTGCAATGGAGCTAGCACCTTGTTTATCAATAGTTTCCTGAAGTTTTGACCAACTATCATTTCCGAAGTAAACGGCACCTGGATGTTTATTTATTTCTCTCATATAAAAGCTAAAACGCAATGGGTTTTACTTTTCAAATCTAACTATATTTGTATTTATAAACCGCAACATGATTGTAAATTCTATTTTTGATAATACCGAGACTGCCTTTGCTTTAAAAAGCGACAGTGAGTTAGAACGCGCTTATTTTTTATTTAAAATGATAAGCAAAGAACCTTTAGTTAAGATAGGGACAGTAGCTACAAAGTTTGCCCTTAATCTAAATTTACCGGTAGAGGGTTTAATACGATCAACAGTTTTTGACCATTTTTGTGGTGGCGTATCTGAGAAGGATTGTATTACTACTGTTGAGAATTTAATGGCAACTGGCGTATATTCTATTTTAGATTATTCTGTAGAAGGAAAGTCTGAAGGGACGCAGTTTGATGCCACATTAGCAAAGGTAATTGAGCTTACTCATTTTGCTAAAAATAAAGACGCGATGCCTTTCTCTGTTTTTAAGCCCACAGGTTTTGGGAGGTTTAAAGTATGGCAGAAAATAACTGAAAATGAGGCCTTAACAGAAGATGAAAAAGGACAATGGGAGCGTATAAAAGAACGATATGAGGCTGTTTGTACTGTGGCGCACGAGTGTGACATTGCCTTATTAATTGATGGAGAAGAGAGCTGGATGCAAGATGCGGCAGATGATCTCTGTGAGGCAATGATGGTTAAATATAATAAAGAGCGACCAATTGTTTACAATACCCTACAATGTTACAGATGGGATAGATTAGATTATTTAAAAGAACAGCACGCTAAGGCCAAGGCTGGTGGTTATAAGTTAGGTTTTAAAGTAGTTCGTGGTGCCTACATGGAGAAAGAGAATGATAGAGCAGAAGAGAAGGGGTATCCAACCCCAATCTGTGAGAGTAAGTCTGCTACAGACGATAATTTTAATGCTGTGATGAAATACATCCTTGACAATCTAGACGATATTAGCTTGTTTTTAGGAACACATAACGAGCATAGTAGTTATCTGGCTATGGAGATTATGAAAGCGAAGTCCATACTAAAAACGGACACTCGTATATGGTTTGGACAACTCTATGGGATGAGCGATCACATTAGCTTTAATCTAGCTGATGAAGGTTATAATGTAGCTAAGTATATACCATTTGGCCCGGTGAAAGATGTGATGCCCTATTTGATACGAAGAGCAGAAGAAAACACCTCTGTAGCGGGACAGACCAGTAGAGAGTTGACTTTGTTGAAACGGGAGAAAGAACGTAGGAAGCTTTAAATTGTAATTACTACTTTATTTTAAGAATTCTAATTTTTGCACTGTTGCGATAGAATCGCAATTTTGCACCGTCATTTTCAATTCCTTTTTCTTTGAGGTGCCTTCAATGACATATATTTTACACGAATCTAAATTTGTGTTGCTTGCGCTAAAAAGTACATTTCCATTGCGCAATAAAGTGCTAATAGACCCTGTGTCTAATTGATGATCCGTTAATCGTTGTATGATAGTTTCAGAAAAAACACGTTCTTTAATACGTATGTTTTTTAGTACTCTAGAATTAGGGCCATAATCGCAAGATGTTTTTTTGCCTCCTAGAAAGAAAAATAGAATGACAAGTCCAATAATAAAGCCTATTCCGTAAAATACAAATCGTTGTCTAATGCGCATACTATAATTTTAAGATGCAAAGATAAAATAGGAGGGGAGTATAACCTATTAAAACATAAGAAGATTGAGGTCACTATATGGGAGGTCAAACCAAGTTGCTACCGCCTTGTTGGTTAGAATACCACGGTAATAATATAATCCGTTTTTAAGGCCTGGATCAAAACGTATGGCTTGTTCGAGACCACCAGCTTCTGCCATTTCCAGGAGATAAGGTGTAAATATGTTACTGATAGAAATAGAAGCTGTCTTAGGATATCTGGCAGGAATGTTTGGCACGCCATAATGGATCACTCCATTTTTAATTTGTGTTGGATTGTCGTGTGTTGTCATTTCTGTCGTTTCAAAGCATCCCCCCATATCTACACTCACATCAATTACCACTGCACCTGTTTTCATATGTTCTACCATTGCTTTTGTCACAATAATAGGGGAGCGATTATTACCGCGCACTGCGCCAATGGCCACATCACAGCGGCGTAAGGCTTTCATGAGGTTTTTAGGCTGTATGGTAGAGGTGTACAATGTACGACCCACATTGGTTTGAAGCTTTCTGAGCTTTGTAATTGAGCTGTCAAATACTTTTACATTAGCGCCTAGGCCCAATGCCGAGCGTACCGCAAATTGCCCTACGGTTCCAGCACCAATGACCACCACCTCTACGGGTGGCACTCCAGAGATATTACCAAAAAGCAAACCATTGCCTTTTTTTGCATTGACCATTAGCTCTGATGCGATAAGAACAGAAGCCGTTCCTGCAATTTCGCTTAATGCCTTTACTGCCGGATAACTTCCATCTTCATCTTTTATAAACTCAAAGGCTAAGGCTGTAATTTTCTTTTTGGCAAGTACTTCAAAATATTTTGATTGTCTTGTTTTAAGTTGAAGGGCAGAAATGAGCACCGTTTTTGGGTTGATCATTTCGAGTTCTTCTACCGTAGGTGGTTCCACCTTTAATAGCATAGGGCAACCAAAGACTTTCTTAGTATCATTGGTCATCATGGCACCCGCCTCGCTATAGTTTTTGTCACTAAACCCAGCTTCTAAACCTGCTCCTTTTTCTATCAGTACTTTATGACCATTTGCTACTATGGCACCAACAGCATCGGGAGTTAAGCAAATACGTTTTTCTTGAAAATAGGTTTCTTTTGGGATGCCAATATACAGTGCACCTTTCTGTCTAGCGACTTCTAGCTTCTCTGCTTGAGGGATTAATTGTTCCTTTGTAAATGGCGAATTACTACTTGACATGGATGTTTAGGTTGGTCGCACTAAGTTACTATAATAATTAAGAATTAAAAGCCTTTTTTAATCATATTCATTAATTCCATAAAGCACTTCTTTCATCTTGCTGCCATTTATTTCTACAGGCTTATAGGCTGTTTTAAACTTTTCTACCGCGATGGTAACACCAGCTTTTAAGTTTTTATATTCAACCGGAATTTTACTCTCACATTGAGATTCGTTTTCATAACTATCTAGCATAATTTCAAATTTTTCATAAAACTTACCACCTTGATCAATAAAAGCATTGTATTGAGTAATAAATTGTAAAAGGCGATCTATAGAAAACTCTAAATTAATAAGCATTTTTTGTGTGCGATGTTTTTCACTTTCTGAAATGCCAGATTCTTCCATTTTTGTCAGGTAATCGCTTAGGTGTTCTCGCACTAGATCCCAATCATCATTTTGTCTGCACTCCTTTAACGGTGTGCGGTACTTAATAGGTTTTGTGTAATCTACAAACAATTGTTGTAGCTCATTCATTATGTTATCGTTACTTTTTTGAAGGAAAACTGTTTCAAAATAAATGGTATTTAAATCATTGTGCATACGCAGTGTAAAATCAAGAATGCATTCTACGTCTTTTAAGCTGGACTCTTTTTCTTGCTTGCTACTTTCGGTATTATTAAACAACGATACAAAAGAATGGATGACTGAAGTATAAATGTTATTTCCTAAAATATTAGAAAGATCAAAACCTCCTTTTTTTTCTTTTTTTTGATTAATGTGATCTTTTACACTTGCAAACTCTGGGTAGTAGTTGGGGTTAGAGATTTTATTAATTTCGCTTAGCGTGGTTACAGAAGAAAAATGATGATCTAATGAAAGTGTCTTTTCATAAAGGATTTTGATAATCTGCAATCCTTTTATATACCGTATTTTACTAATGTCTTTTTCTTCATTGAGTGCCAGAAGTTCCCACTGTTCTTTCAGTGCATCTTTTTTTAATAATAACGCTACCTGTAATTCTATTGATGTTTCGGTTTTAAGCCTTTGAGACACCTGTGTTAATTGTTCCTGTAAGGCACTGTAATGAGGTCTATAGGAATCATTAATGCTTTTAATCTTTATGATGAGTTCTTCAAAATGTTGCTCAATGGTTGGCTTTTTTTCAAGAATTGGGTTTGCAAGTATGGTGTTGCATAGCGCAAGGCTTATGGTAAAAGCGAGGTGTAAAATGAGTCGTTTCATAAGTCCGTGTTTAAAAAAGTTAATTAACTAAGATGATATTTATGTATTTTTCTGTGATAATTGTTTCGTAGTTTCCTACTGGCAAAACCTGTATTTGCCTGCTACTTAAGTTAGACGTCATATTTTTTATTTCTGAAGAAAGAGGTAATGCTTCTTCCATTACGAATACGAGGCTGTTTTTATTATGAGCAGTTATTGTTGTCCCTAAAAGATTTGTTTCTTGGCGTTTAGAGATTCGATCACGATACACACGCAATAAGGAACTACCATCTTTTTTGGTAATTAAGATTGCATTTGCTTGCCCTTGACGATTGTTTTCATCTATTTTGGTTATTGTGCACATACCACTACCAAAGCAGCCAGTGCGTCTTCCTGTTGTTATTCGTATTTCGTTTTCTTGATCGTTATTTATGGTCTGCGCTGGGCAAAGCTGCGCCAGGCATCCTATAAATAGGATGGTGAGTATTGTTTTCATGAAAGAAATGGTTTTTAAATAATGCGTGAATAGCTATGCGAGAATATGAACAGGATTAAAACTTTTTTAGTCTTTTTTGGCTAAAAAAAAATCTATTAAACTGCTATCTTGATTCAGGTATCATTTTTTTTTCATTTGATTATATTTGGCGTATATTCTGCTAATGGATTGAATTATGATAAATTAATTTTTATTTATGGCAACTGTTGCATAGCCTCTGTCTATTAATCCTTGTCTAAGACCTTTAACATGACCTTCTCCATAAATAATCGCTATTTTGTTCTTCATTTCGTCGTCGATAGTCTTTAAAATTATTTGATTCCTAAAATTTACAATAACGTCGTTCTTAACTTCCCTATCTACTTTTAGTTTTTTACAAGTAGATTTTTCAAATACTGATGTTTCAAAATCGCAATCTTCTAAATTTATTAGTTCATAGTTAGTTTCATAATATGCAATCATATCCTCTAACCGAGCATCAACATTTTTGCTAATTGTGGAGTCTATTCCGAGGCTTGTATATGAAGGTTGATTTATTAATTCCTTTTTTAGTTTTAAATCAAATTTAGTTCTCACTAATGAATCTATAGATCCTAAGTATCCATTTTTGGAAAAAGGTAACCCAGAGAATTTCCTGTATTTTCTTAAAATTGTATCATTTGCAGTACTACTTTTAATTAATTCGTAATAAAAATAATAACCTTCACTCTTTAAGGAATCTATTTTGCTTTTTACGTCATCATAAAATAATTCTGTACCTATGTGGTGCATTGGCAGAATAATCAATTCTTTAGAATTGTTTGTAATTAAATTCAATTCAATTTTGTCATCATAAATTCCTTTTGCATCTAATGCAAGATTGAAAACATAGCTTTTGCAACTAGTTAACAGAATAAATAGACTTAAGATTAAAGCATTTTTCATAATTAGAATATTTATAAACCGCATAAATAATTTCATCATTTATGCGGTAATATTTAAGGGGGTTATCCCAGTAGAATTATAAGCGCGTCTATTATAGCATCTATTATTACATCTCCATTTCCGTCCCCAAAAATGCTATCTAAATGACACCATAATTGCCACCACTTGCAACCTGATCTATTTCCATTGTCAAAAGGATTGTTTACTAATATATTATCTCCAAAAAGTAATGCTTGGCTATCAGTGAATTTTTGATTTTTTGATTTGGCATGATTATTTACATATAATACGGCCGCAGCAATAGTTTTGTAATCACCATTTGCAACCATTTGATCATAATATAAACCTTTACTTAAGTAGTCGTATGCTTTTTTAAGCATTTTTTCTCCTTCTGAAGGTATTGTTGGTAATGCCGTTCTAGTATTTGTTGTGCCTAATAACACTTTTCTTTTAAACAAATCATAGCTGTCACCCCTTTTATAAAAAGGTCTTACGCTTTCTACAAATTTTGCAAATCCTTTAATAAGCTCAGTTTTTACTTCTGAAGTTGTTAAAGATGTTTGTTCTTTTTGAGCATTCACATTAATGCTACTTACCATCATTATGGCCAGTACTAAAATACTAAAAACATTTTTTAGATTTTTCATAATTGTATAATTTAATAAAATACACCTACTCATTCGCTTTTCGGTAAACGCGGCTTTTAAAGTGTAATAGCGTACACTCTTAAAATAAACAAGGGTTGTATCTTATTAATCGGTATATTTACCTTAGATAAGCAGAAATGTTTATTTCGTTTTTACAAGAGACGATGAGAGCTTCTACCTGGTAGGAGCTTTCTCTTTTT
>CALIAF010000050.1 GCA_938041335.1 uncultured Ulvibacter sp.
CATATACAGAGACGTTGGCTGTAATACCTAAAAAAATGCCTAAATACCTTGTAAGATTTACTTCTAAAAAATATTATCCGAATTTTGAAGACCTTTCAAAATACGTAATCAAACTGGGAACATTTCACCATTACAGAAATATAGAAGACAGAGTCCGCCAAGACAGAGAAGAAGGTCAGCGTGGTATAGATTTAATAATTAAACGTCCTTGCGAAAAATTGGACGAATGTATTGAAAAAGGAATAGAAGGTTTCTTTCAATATGACAAAAGTAATTTGAACGAAAACGGAGAGTTTATACCTGAAACACATATTTTGTTTCACGAGCATCTTTATGAATTTAATTCCTGGATGTTCTGCTGCTCGATTATTGAGGATTTATCTCTAATTCCAAAATTAGAAGAATACTTTGAATGTGATTCTCATTACTTTATAACGAATTTAGATGGTTTTGTAAAAGCGACACAGAATGCGCTCTCTGAATCTCTCAAAACAAATAGATTTGATAAAGAGGGTAAACCATATATTTTGCACGGAACTGAACCGAATGTTTGGATTGATGGATTTAAAAACGACGTAAAATATGGAAGAAGGGATGGATACCAAAATGATTCTGTGAATACATTAACAGAGTTTATGAACAGTCCAAAATCCCGTACCATTAATATGGACTCATGGTTCCATAAGCCCAAAAGGTTTGAATTTGAAAGTGAGTTTAGAATTGTACTCTATCCAACAGCTGGTCGAGAGGAGAAAAAGATATTCAATATCAACGATGATTCTAGATTAGTGGAATGTGATTTGACAGATTGCATAAGTATTGAACCGAAAACATTTGAAAAATAAGTACTACAGCTAACAAAACCTATAAAAAATAAGGGCTTCGGGCTTAATCGCTGGGTTTGTGTATTTTTATGATGTCCGCAAAATCTTTGAGATTTTGCTTTAAACCAAAAAAGATAAAACAAAACAAAAAGACTTTGCTATGTGCGTGGCGGAAAGTAAACGTTAGTTTACTCCCTTACTTTTCATAGCTCAGGCGTAAGCAATTATAAAAAAAACTTTATGAAACAAAATAACATTCCGAAACTGATTTTAATTCTGCTCATATTGTTTGTCGGAACTAAAACTTTCTCTCAAAGCAAACCATATGTAGAAACTGAATACAGTAAGACAGAAAATGGTTCAATCGGTCAAGAAAATTATAGCTTTAATTTAAGAAATGGCACTTTAACTATTGTAGATAAGGACACAAGCAGATACGATAAATATGGTCCACTCGCTTTTTCGGAAAGTGGTTTTAATGGCGAAGGTTTTTATTATGAGTTATACAAACCAGATATAAAAGGAAATCCATTAGCCTTCACACGAGGAAAAGAACTTCGAGGATATGTTTTTATTTATGACAAAAAGAAAGGTTCTCTATTATTTATAGATGAAATGAAAATTGTAAATAAATCAAAGAAAACAAAAACCTATTACACTCAAGATGGATATGAAAAAACAAATAGTTCAAGCTCAAAAATTAGCGATAATGTAATTCGAGCTGATTTTGATATTCGAGATGTAATCATAAACTCTGAAACTCTTTCCAAATTGATGGGCAGAATAAATTTTGCATTTGAACAAAACGGGAATAAAGAAACAAGCGATGATGGAAATTTTGTAACAGTACAATATGAGAATGATAGTAATGTTAGACCAATTGTTACTTATCTAACGAATGGCGAAACCCATCAAATAGTCTTTTTGGTGCCAAAATATGATGCTGATAATTTAGTAAAAGAATTAATTTCTAAATATGGAACAGAAAAGATAGAAGGCGAAGAAATAATAAAACGAGAAAATTTAATTTATGACTATCGTAGTGATGGTGATGTTGGTATAATAGTCATTCGTAAATAATTATCTATAATTTTAAAATAAAATAAAAAAACAGGAACGCTGAAAACTGAATAGAGTAAGCAAAACATTAAATTAAACCAAAATGAAAAGAATATTATTTTTATTAGCATTTATGCTTATCACAACTTTTAGTTTTTCTCAACAACTAACTTATTCAAAAGATTACAATGGAAATACAGGTGCCAAAGACCAATATGGAAATGTTGTTGCTACGGCTTCAAAAGATTACAATGGAAATACAGTTTGGAAAGACCCATATGGTAATGTAATTAAAACTGAATCGAATGATTACAATGGAAACAAAGTGTCTAAAGATAATTACGGTAATACGCAAACCACTCAATCCACGGATTACAATGGAAACGAAGTCGTAAAGGATAATTACGGAAACATTTTGTATACACTATCCAAAGATTATAATGGAAACATTGTTAAAAAAGATAGTTATGGTAATGTTTTGGGAACTTATAAAAAAGATTACAATGGAAATATGGTTTTCTACCCCAACAATTAGGACGAAAATAACTGCTTACAACATAGTTACAAACTAGGTTTATTAAAATCACCTAAAACAGAGATGCATCTTTAATCTTTATCATTTTCAGTATTGAGAAAGACTTTACTTCTTTTACTAAGAATTTCAAGAAATTCCAATTCGTGTCCATAGTTTAACAAATCAAAATCAAACGTATCGTCTTCTACATATCTAATAAACTCTTCTACTCTATGTTCTGGAATATTAAAGTTCTCTACTAAGAAAGTAGAACCAAGATAGTATTTAATAGACTCTGATGGCACTTGAGGAATTCCAGCTGCTTTTTTATCCTTTACTTCAGATCTAAAGAGAGGTATTAATAATTGGTCTACAATGTTTATTACATTTAAACCATGTATCATACTTTGTCCTTCTCCATAAGTTATTGCATTTTCTATCTCACCTAACCTAGTATCATTCACATTTATGCCATTCTTGTCTTTCATTCCAAAGTAAATAGCATCGCGTTTTAGACTAAATGTTTGAATACTATTTATATCTGAACTTATATTACCCGTTAGCTTTTTAGTTGAAATAACAACTTCTTCTAGTTTATTAATCTCTTCAATTAAAAAGATACTTACTGTTTTTGATTCTAAAATAGCATCATTAACCATGACGTCAAAATTTTCATACTCTAAGGCTCTAATTTGCAATACATCTTTTAAAGCAACCGCAATGGTAAATTCACCATTTTCATTAGACACTGCACCTATATTTGATGAGGTATTAAAAATGGTTATTCCTTCAATATCATTGCCTTCAACAATGATATTTCCTTGAATATTTTCACGTTTTACTTCTTGGGCAGCAGCAAAAAAGCTAATGCATAATACTAGTAATGGGAGTACTTTTTTCATCTATTTATTTTAGTATAAAAATAATCTGTAAGTGTTTATTTTCAATAAGAATAAACGTAATCTTTTGTTAAAAGAAGAGGCTTTAAAACTATTAGAAAATTGCTGTCTATTAAAACTTAATCCGTTATTTCATACTTAAAATCTGCCCAATATCTTTTTACAAAGCCACCATGCCAAACATGCAATCGAGGCACCTACTAATGCGCCTGCAAGCAAGTCACTAGAATAATGCACGCCCACATAAATTCTACTCATAACAAATAACAAGGGCCATATATAGAATAAATATACATAGCTATGATATTTCCGAAGGGAAAGCACAACGAAAGTGGTAATTGCAAAACTAGAAGAAGCGTGACCCGAAAAGAAACTATAGTTTGTTGGGCTTTGTAAAACTCGAATAGCTTCCCTTATGGAATCTACATTATTGGGTCGTAATCGAGCTACCATCTCTTTTGTAAAGTCTGTAAATACTATGGTTATACCTGTTGCTGCAAATAAGAAAAACAACACGACTAATGCTTTTCTAAAACTGTAGAAATGAAAAATGAGAATAAAAAAGTAAATAAATAGCGCAATCCAAGATTCTATTTGTGTGATAAACAACCAAAAGTTATCCCAGTGTTCGAGCCCTAAGCTATTAAGCCAAATAAAAAGTTCTCGATCCCAATCTTTTAGGGTCTGCAGCATCTAGAATTTTCTTTTAACAGAACCTGTTATTTCTTCTACCTCTTCTTTAACCTTGTCAATCTCTTTTCGAACGTCTTTAGTGATATCGAGATCTAAGCCTTGCTTCTCTGCACTTTTAGTGATCTCACTTTTAATATCGTTGGTTGCGTGTTTAATTTGCTTCATGGTCTTACCCAGCCCTCTGGCAATTTCAGGAATTTTATCTGCACCAAAAACCAGGAGCACAATAAATAGAATAAAACCTATTTCTGTACCTCCTATAAAGAGAAAATGCGCCTGTGATAACATAGCGCAAAGATAGTATAAATAGGGTTTAGAAGAAAGAAGAAAGACCATTCGCTTTGCTCATTGAAAGAAGAAAGAAAAAGAAACTGAAATTCTCAATAAAGCACATTACGAAATTAACCCGCAATAAGCACTACCAATTCATAGCAAAATATGTCTTTCTTCTTTGATTTTCTCTTTATTCTAAAAACAAAAGCCTCGACAAGGGTCGAGGCTTTAAAATTTCCGAAGAAAAAAATATTAGTTTTTCTTTTCTTTAAAGGCATCAAACTCCCCTAGCTTCTTACGAGCCGGCCAAGCGTTATTTGAGGTATCTATATCTGCTGTCTCTTCATCTGGATCAACCATAATTTTTACGATCTCCTGATCTGAAGCTACTATTTTACCTACAGATGTATCATTCTTTCTCCAGATTTGTGCTGGAAAAGTCTCTCTCTTTGTAGAACCATCTTTATACGTGTACTCCACGATAATAGGCATTGGGATGCCTCCTGGCTTATTATAAGTCACCTCATAAAAATACTTTGGTTGCTTTAGATTAGCGCGCTCTGCGGCTGGCACATTATCCATAATGTATTCTTGTAAAGTAGACACATCTTCTAAGCTCGTTGTTCGCATAGACTCTTCAAAATCATCGCTACCTTCTTCTACAAGATATACTAAAGGTGGTAAATCTGCCTCATCAATACCACGCTGCTCTATCATATCTTTAATTTGCTGGTTCATTTTTGAGGTCACATAAAACGTCTTTACTTCTTCTACACCAATATCTGTGTATTCTGTGCTATAGAACCAAGATCTCCAAAACCAATCTAAATCTACAGCAGAGGCATCTTCCATGGTACGGAAGAAATCTTCTGGCGTTGGGTGTTTAAACATCCATCTTTGCGAATACGTTTTAAAGGCATAATCAAATAGTTCACGCCCCAGGATCGTCTCTCTTAATATATTTAATGCAGTTGCTGGTTTAGCATATGCGTTAGACCCAAATTTATATGTATTTAACCCTTTTGTCATTATCGGTGCCATTTCATCTTGATCGCCTGCCATATAATCTACAATCTTATTTGCTGGCCCTCTACGAGAAGGATAGGCTTTATTTGGAGCGATAGCGTCTGGATTTGCTTCTCCAAAATCTTGCTCAGCGATGTACTGTACAAAAGTAGTTAAGCCTTCATCCATCCATGTCCACTGACGCTCATCACTATTTACAATCATTGGATAATAGTTATGCCCAACTTCATGAATAATCACACTCATCATACCATATTTTGTACGCTCACTGTAGTTTCCATCTTTATCAGGACGACCATAATTCCAGCATATCATTGGGTATTCCATCCCTTGATTTTTTGCGTGAACCGAGATTGCTTTATGATATGGATAATCAAATGACATACGAGAGTATGACTTTAATGTGCTTGCTACTACTCTAGTGGAGTAATCTTCCCATAATGGGTTTCCTTCTGGCGGATATACTGATACTGCCATCACGTCTCTATTGCCCATCTTTACAGCCATCATATCTGTGATAAAACGTCTAGAGGTTGCAAATCCAAAATCACGAACATTTTTTGCATCAAGCTTCCACGTTTTAGTAGCTTTTGAAAATCCTTTTGACGCTGCCTCTGCTTCTGCTTGAGTAACTACAATCACAGGCTTGTCATAAGACTTTTTTGCTTGCTCATAACGATTCATCATCGTCTTACTGTACACTTCTTTTCTGTTGGTCAACACTCCAGTACCATCTAATAAATGATCTGCGGGTACGGTAATATTAACTTTAAAATCTCCAAAAGGCAATGCAAATTCATCACGACCCCAGAATTGGCTATTTTGCCATCCTTCAACGTCATTATAAACCGCCATACGAGGGTAGAACTGTGCAATCACATATCCTCTATTACCGTCATCAAAAGTTTCAAAACCACTACGAGCTCTGTCTACAGTATGCTCTGGAACATTATACCACCACTTGATAGAAAACACAAACTGTCCGCCTGGCTCTAAATCCTTTGGCATTTCAACACGCATCATCGTACGGTTAATAGTATATTGAAGGTTACCTCCTTTTGCGTTCTTAACGTGATCAATTTTAAAACCTCCATCAAAACCACCGTCCATCATATATTGATTTACAAAAGCACTAGCCTGCTGTGCTGGAGTAGCACCACTACCTTCAATTAATGGACTTTTAGAATCTTTTGCTCTCACGTTTTGATCTAATTGTACCCATAAATACTCAAGCGTATCTGGTGAATTGTTCGTATAGGTAATGGTTTCATTACCATAGATAATTGCTTTCTCATCATCAAGACGGATATCCATATCGTAATCTGCTTGTTGCTGATAATAATCTGGCCCTGGAGCACCGCTGGCAGACCTGTATGTGTTAGGAGTAGAAAACTCTTCATAAAGTTGTTTAAATCTGTTTTCGTTGGTATGGCCTGGCTTACGCTCTTCCATTTCGCTTTCCACTTCTTGCGCAAAACTTACACTTGCCATTAGAAAAAGAAGTACTAACGATAAATATTTAGCTAATTTCATGTTGTTGATTTGATTAAAATTAAAGGTTAAAAATAGTTGTTATTATTAGGTTTTACTGGCTTAGTCATTAAACTTTAACAAACCATTAGGATTTTCTTTCTCTAAAACCATGCTTCGTTTCTTGTCGCCCACGGTAAAGTGAAAAATATTCTGTTGTTCTTCAAATTTTTCCATAAGTGCCGTGTTCTCAACTCCTATGGTTTTGCACTCTTTTACGCCTGTGACTTCAATATAAGCTTTTACAATATCGTCCTCATATGCTACACCCAGATAATTTAGTGCTGCCCTCTGCCCATTCACTTCAATTTTCAGCTTTTTTAAAATATACTCTCTAAGTAATTCTCTATCGCGAGCAGTTTCTTTTTTTGTGTCTAAAAAAGTCTCCGTATTGTAACGTTCATTTAAAACATCCTCTATATCCTCAATAAAAATCTTAGAAATAATCTGTAAGGTCTCTGCTTCGGCATTGTATTCTACTTTTGTAACGCTCACATAAAATTTGTGCACATTAAAAGAAGAAAGTCCAACAAAAAGAAGGGCGACAATTAAACTTTGAGTTATAAATTTCATAGTAATTATATAAGTGTGTTTTCTTCGGAAATGTTACAAGAATAAGACCACAAACTTAATCATTTTTGAAAAACTAATACTAAAGCCTACCAAATCATAAATAGCGTTTAATCTTGCTCGTTTTCAGAAATTCGCTCCATATACATCGGTGCTTTTTCTTCTAACACTGCAATCACTCTGGAGTAGTTTTCTTTCTTAAAGTCTTGCTCCATGGCACCTGTTTCTAGGCAGAATAAGATAAAATCATACAACCTGTTTTCTGGTATTTTATACGCTTCACCGAAGAAACTCGCGCCATAAAAATTAATAATCCCTGCTACGGTTTGATTTTGAGACTCCCATTTTCGTTTCGTCCTAAGTGTTTTATAATACCCACTCAAATGTTTGTAAAGCGCTTCAACATCAACCACTACTCCAAATCCAATAGCAGGTACAACTGGGACTATTTTCTCTTCTTGTTTTCCTTTAAAACCAGGAATACCTACATCATCAAATTGCAATGCTTTTTCTGTTTTAATGTTTTGAAGGTCCGTATTTAAATTTCCCGTGAGCTGGTTTCCTATTTTCACTTCGGCGAGCTCATTCACGATTGCCTCTAAGGTAATGCTTAACTTTTCTTGATTATATATTAGTTCAGAAATAACAACTAACTTAGGGACGTAGGGGATTGAAGACACCAAGATAGTATCATTCACTTTTGCCGTAATGGTAAACTTTCCTTCTTTGTTTGTAACCGAATTAAATCTAGAAGATTGGTTTAATATATGTATTCCTTCTACATCAATCGTATTTGTAATCTGCCCTCGTAGTTCTTTCTGCTGTGAAAAAAGTGTCCCCGCTACAAATAATAGTAGCATCGATAGTAAAAAATTATTCTTTAGCTTTCGCATTATAGAGTGCTGCTTTTTCGTCTATCAATTGTGTTAAATTCAATGCGTTGTTATCATCTAAAAAGACATCAGGCACTCCTTCATCTACCAAGAAAAAAAGAAAATCTTCTGCGTAGGCGATTGGAATATCAAAATACGTCTGCAGGTCTTCTTTGGTGTATTTTGCTTTTAAAAAATGTCGAACTACATCTTTTGGTAATTGCGGAAGGGTTTCTGTTTCTTTACGTTTTAAAAACTTCAATACCGCTGGAATAATCATGTGAAGCTTAACACCATCGTTTTGCTTTTGCCCATTAAAAAGAGCATCGCGTGCCGTATTGTCTACAATTGACGAAAACTTGTCTTGCGTAAACTCATACTCAAACTCCATAGTCTCCCAAGCCAAATCATTATTAAGATCATTGGTTACCTTATTTAATTGCGCTCTGTCTTCTTTTGATAATTGATCTCCAATTTTTACTTCATCAAGTTCGTTCACGACTTCTTCTAGAAGAATGGTGAGCGTTGCTTGGTTGTATGCTATTTCAGAAACAATAATTCGCTGGGGTTTGTAAACAATAGAGGTAACTAACAAAGTATCATTTACAGCTGCCTTAATCTTAAATGTACCATCTGCAAAGGTGACCGCATTATGGCGAGCCGTTTGATTACGAATGTAAATTCCGCCCACATCTGTGGTGTTCGTAATACTCCCGCTCATTTCCTTTTCTTGCGAGAAAGCAAGCGTAGCAGTACATAGCAATACCGTGATTATGATTAACTTATTCATCAATCTGTTTACGGTATACCACCGCTTTTTCCTGCAAGAATGAAAGCAATACGAGTTGGTTTTTATCTAATAACAGATGCTCAGTTAATCCATGCTCTTCTGCAAAAAACAAGAAATCATCTTCTTTACCTTCAGGAATATTAAAAGCATCTCTTAACTCTACATGCGTGTAACGTTCTCTCAGACCCTGCACCGTTTTTTCTGGATTACGAGGTTTTAAAGCAAAAGACCTGCTCGCTTTTTTATTAAATATTATTTGTGATAATATACCAAGACCGCCAAGCAGATTTACTCCATATTGTTCTTGCCCATTGTAAAAAGCACTTTCGGCAAAATTACCAGGGATTGAAGACCATTTATCTGGTGTAAACTCATAGTCAAACTCCATGGTCTCAAAAGTGAGGTCAAACTCTGTAGCAAAATCTACCGTTTTTATATTACTCACATCTACCACCAGATTACCGGTAAGGTCATATTGCCGCACAGTGACTTCCTTTAATTGATTGACCACCGGATTCAAATAAATACCTAACTTTTTAGAATCTAAAGTTCGCTGATCTACTTTTACTTTAAACGTTGCATACTGTATTGCCGAAACGATAATCTCATCATTGAGGGCCACCGCTATTTTAAATTCACCATTTTTATCTGTAATCGTACCGCGATTAGAAGAGTTATTATAGATTGTCACTCCTTCTATATCAGCCTCTGTGGGTGCAGAAATACGACCATCCACTAGAACACGTTCAACTTTTTGCGCCTGTAATGTCAAGGCAGAAATACATAAAATAAGGAGCAGTAGCTTTTTCATACTAATAAAGATAAGGAAAAGGTTGGTAAAATTTTACAATAGTAGTTTACTTTTATATTTTAATAAAGACGTTTAAAAAACGGGTGTGTTGCAGGCCGCTTTGTCAAAATAATTAGTTCTTAAGGCAATCTCCTTATTTAGAAGACGTCTATGTTTACTTCGGAAACATTCAATAATCTTGATTTTTTACAATTGATAGAAAACCTTTTTAAGTCTATCGTATTTTTAGAGGCAACTATTCTTATACTAATGATTTAAACATATATTTGTTTCTGTGACCTAACACACATACGTATTCAAACCTTAATTTAATTAAAAATGAAAATATTAAAACACGTACTACTTATAGTATTATTCTTTACAACTACGGCACTTACTTTTGGACAAGAAGTTTTAAATAACGGACAGACCTTCCTAGTTAAAGACAGTAAGATTTTCTTAGAAGGAAAAGATGTGACTTCTGTTTTTACAATAGAACGAAAAGCAGAAATTATGGAACAAGCCAAGCAAATAACTGCTGCGCTTAAAATGAAGGAAGAAGCACTTGAAAAGGAGAAAAAAGAAGCCGAAGAAAAAGCAGAACAATTATTAGTTGAACAAAAAGCAAAAGAAGAAGCGGCAAAGGAAAAAGAGAAAGCAATGCAAGAAGCAGAAGATGCAAAAGCAATGGCTATAAAAAAAGCTCAAGACGAAATGGATGAAGCTGAAGAGACTAAAAAAGAAGCAATGGAAATTGCTCAAAAAGAATTAAAGGCGGCAGAAAAGGCAAAGGAAAAGGAAGCAAAAGAAATCAAAGAAACTGAAAAAGAAAAACAACGTGTGCTAAAAAAGGCTGAAAAGGAGAAAAAAGAAACCGAAAAGGACTTAAAGAAATTAGCAAAAGATGAAAAAAAATTAGGTGCTGCTAAAAAAGCGCTAAGTAAGGCAGAAGAAAAACTTGAAGCACAAAATAAAAAATTTACAAAACTTAAAAGAAAAGGTAAATTATCTCCTGTTGACGAAGAAAAATGGGAAGAAAAATTAAATAGTCTTAGAGAAGATATTGCAAAACATCAAAAACGTATTAGCAAATTTTAATAGTCCTTTACAATTAAAGCTCTTTAAAAGAACCATTTGAATTAAAACTCAAGATGGTTCTTTTTTGTTTATTCTCAGAAAAGGAGCTTTCTTTTTTACATTAGTTCCCTACTTTTATCATTTAATAGAAACAGGATGAAAAATTTAATTATTGCAAGCACCTCTACCATTCACGGTGGTTCTTACTTGGAATACCTCACAGAAGAAGTAGCTTCTTTATTTAAAAATTGTAAAGCAATCATTTTTATCCCCTATGCAAGACCTGGCGGAATGTCACACGATGCATATACTGCAATCGCGGCAAAATTTTTCGCAACTATATCTATTACAGTAGCAGGGTTACACACTTTTGAGAATCCAAAAAAGGCCATCCAAGAAGCGGAAGGTGTGTTTACAGGTGGCGGCAACACCTTCTTGTTAGTTCAAATGCTGTATAAAAATGAAATCATCCAACCCTTACGCAATGCCATACATAATGGTTTACCCTACTTAGGCACTAGTGCAGGTAGTAACATTTGTGGCCCTTCTATGCAAAACACAAATGACATGCCTATTGTGTACCCTCCTTCTTTTAAAGCGATGGGCGTAATCCCTTACAATATTAATGCGCATTATTTAGATCCAGACCCCCGCTCTAAGCACATGGGCGAGACAAGAGAAACACGTATTAAAGAATATCACACCCAAAATACAGTACCTGTACTTGGATTAAGAGAAGGAAGCTGGTTACGAGTGCAAGGTGATAAGATAGTACTCAAAGGAGCACACACCGCTAGATTGTTTGAGCAAGAAAAAGTACCTGTTGAGATAAAAACAGGAAGCGCATTATAGCACCTTGACCATATGATATCCTTTACTCACAAAACCTTCATTGTAGTAAAATTTATGTGAAGCAAAATTGTGCACAAAGGTATTTAGTTCCATCCAAAGACAGTCTTTGCTTTGCGCATAATCATATACCCATTGCATTAGTTTTTTACCAAGACCTTTGCCCTGATATCCAGCTGTAATAATTACGTGATCTGCCTCTACACTCTTACCTGCATAATGCCGTGTCATAAACCACATTCCGCAAATCCCTATTAAAGTATCACCATCATAAAGCCCCACACATTCGTAATTTTGGGAGGCCATTTCTAATACGCGCTCTGTTCTAATTGCTTCGGAAATGTTAGCGCTTGCTAATTCTTCTAACAAGGGTAGAATCGTTAAAATTTCCGAAGCAGGAATTAGTGCAAACTTGAAGGTGTCTTCTGTCAAAATAGTGTTACTTTTATTTCGTTACAAGATACATAATGAACAGAAAACAATTTATAAAACTAACCGGAATCACAGCGACAGGAATCCTCGCTGCGCCGCACTTTGCTTTTAACACGAGCACCTCAACCACTTCAAAAGACTTTTTAATTGGTAAAAGCAACTATGCATTTAAAGGCCCGTCATGGCAAATGCATCAAGAAACCTACAATGCTTTTATACTTATGCAAAAAGCAGCTTCAGAAGCTGGTCTGAGCATAGAAGTGGTCTCTGCTTATAGAAGTTTTGAACGCCAAAAACAGATTTATGAAGGCAAATACAAGCGGTTTACAAAAACAGGTTTAGCACCATTAGATGCGATAAAAAAAATTATCGAATACTCTACCATTCCGGGAACATCCCGTCATCATTGGGGCACAGATATAGACATAATAGATAGCAATGGGACACCTAGACCTACTAGTGTGTTGCAGGCAGAACACTTTCATGGGCAAGGCCCATTTTGCAAACTCAAAGAATGGCTTACTAATAACGCGGCAAACTTTGGGTTTTATGAAGTGTATACAGACAATGCCCAACGTAAAGGGTTTAAATATGAGCCATGGCATTTTAGTTATGCACCTGTTTCAAAACAATTATTAGTTGACTATCGCGCCTTAGATGTAAAACAAATTCTACTAGAAGAAAAACTACTTGGTGCGGAGCATTTTACAGACGATTTTATTGCAAGCTATCGAAAGGAGAATATTCTTGATATCAATCCCGAATTGATTGCGTAACTTTATAGGATCATTATTTAACGAATTGAACAAATAGATTTCTACCTTAGTTTATCTTGAGCACTAAGACAGTGCTTAGTGTACACTAAAGTCGAAAGTCGGAATTGACATTAATTAAGTTTCCCGCCTGCGCGGGAATAATAAAAATATATTTTTATTATGAGAAATAGTTGGAAAATAAGACTGGCAATAGGCGCACTCATCGTTGGGTTTGCGCTCTTTAAAAAATGTGCAAATACGCAAGAGAACCCTTACACAGGAACATCGCAAGTCATCTCTATGGATCCAGCAGAAGAAATTGCCATTGGATTAAATCATGCGCCACAAATGGCACAAGAATATGGCGGACTATACCAGGATCAACAGCTTCAAAATTATGTCGATATGGTAGGTGAAAAATTAGTAAATAACAGCATGGCAAGAAATTCGCCATATCAATATGATTTTCATTTGCTCGCAGACCCAAATACCATAAATGCCTTCGCATTACCAGGAGGCCAAATATTTATTACCTATGCTTTATATTCTAAGTTAGAAAACGAAGATCAACTAGCAGGAGTATTGGGACACGAGATAGGACATGTACTAGGTAGACATAGTGCAGAGCGTATTGCAAGTAGTGAGTTTTGGCAAACCATTTCTATGGGTGCAGAAGTAGGTGGCGGTATGGGAGGCGCAGCAGGTTCTATTGGTCAAAACATCTTAATGGGTAATGGTCGTGGAGACGAGTTAGAAAGTGATGATCTTGGAGTCCTGTTAATGATAAATTCTGACTATGAACCACGTGAAATGATCGGAGTAATGCAAATTTTAAAAGCAGCGTCAGGACCGAGCAGAGTGCCAGAATTTCAAAGCACCCACCCAGATCCAGAAAATCGTATAGAGCAGATTGAGGCTTCTATAGAGAAGTATAAGGAGGCTTCTTAAAAATACCCCTTATTGGGTATTTAAATTATGCTACAGCTATCACATATTTGTAGCATAAACTAAAACCCATAAAAATGAAAAAAACTTTACTTTACTTATTCGCAATCACTTTAGTATTTGCTTCCTGTAAAAAAGATGATGATGCGATGGATACAGATGACAATGAAGCTAACATTGTTGGAACATGGAAAATAACTTCAGAAACAGAAAATGGTGTTCCGTTAACGCTAGATGAGTGTGAAGTTTTAGGCACCATCAACTTTAGAAGTAATGGTACAGCTACAGACACCTATTATTATGGAGAAAATTGTGCAATGACAGATGTAGAAAATTACAACTATAGTATTAACGATGACCAACTCACAATATCTTATGGTGATAATGAATCATATACTGTTACCATAACTACCCTCAACAATACAACACTAAAAATAGAAGATAGTTATGAAGAAGAAGGAGTAACTTACACCTACTCAAGCACGTATACAAAACAGTAATATTTTTAATTTTAATAGTATATCCTTCGTCTAGCAAATAGGCGGAGGTTTTTTTTGTACCTATCCCCCGAAGTGGGATTACTTTTTTTTCAATATCAATTTCGATTTCAATTTCGATTTCGATTTCGAATTCAAACCCCGTATCTTTGTTGTATGAATAAAAAAGTACTCCTTTTAATACTGGATGGCTATGGCATTACGCAAGACGAAAGCGTTTCTGCCGTAGCGCAGGCAAATACTCCATATATTGATTCTTTACTTAAAAACTATCCTCACGCCACCCTGTTAACGCACGGCATGCACGTTGGCCTTCCAGAAGGGCAAATGGGCAATAGCGAAGTAGGGCACATGAATCTAGGAGCTGGACGTATTGTGTACCAAGATTTGGCAAAAATTAATCTGGCGGTTGAAAACAACACCCTCAAAGATGAAAAGGTACTAATAGATGCGTTTTCATACGCTAAAGAAACAGGTAAGAAAGTACATCTTTTAGGCTTAGTTTCAGACGGTGGTGTGCATTCTCATATCAATCATTTAAAAGCACTACTTACTGCGGCAGACAACTACAAATTAGATAATGTATTTGTTCACGCTTTCACAGATGGTCGTGATGTAGATCCAAAATCTGGAGTGAAGCATCTTTCGGCATTAGAAAAACACATGCAGAAAACTACCGGAAAAATTGCTTCGGTTATAGGGCGCTATTTTTCAATGGACCGTGATAAGCGATGGGAGCGCATTCAAAAAGCCTACGATCTTTTAGTCTTCGGAAATGGCAAGTCTTCAGAAAATATAATCCAAAGCATGGAAGAGAGTTATGCAACAGGTGTTACTGATGAGTTTATCGAACCAATAATAGCTACAAAAAATGGACAGCCCATTGCTAAAATAGAAAAAGACGATGTGGTCATTTTCTTCAATTTTAGAACAGACCGAGGAAGGCAATTAACAGAAGTTTTGACTCAAGAAAACTTTGAAGACTTCGGGATGCATAAAATCCCACTCCATTTTGTAACACTTACTAATTATAGCGATTCTTACAAGGGGCTGCAAGTGGTTTATGACAAAGAGAATATAAAAGAAACACTTGGAGAAGTTCTAGAACGAAACAACAAAACGCAAATTCGCATTGCCGAAACGGAAAAATACCCACACGTGACCTTCTTCTTTAACGGAGGTCGTGAACAACCTTTTAATGGGGAGCAACGTATTTTATGTCCGTCACCTAAAGTGGCTACGTATGATTTACAACCAGAGATGAGTGCCTTTGAGATACGTGATAAAATCATTCCGGAGATCCAGAAAGAAGCGGCAGATTTTATATGCCTCAATTTTGCAAATCCAGATATGGTAGGTCACACCGGTGTGATGAGCGCAGCCATACAAGCTTGTGAAACTGTGGATGCCTGCTCAAAAGCAATTATAGAAACTGCATTAGAACACGGCTATACTACCCTCGTTATAGCAGACCACGGTAATAGTGAGACTATGCGAAATCCAGACGGCTCACCTAACACGGCACATACGACAAACCCAGTGCCTATAATTCTGGTTGACAAAGATTTAAAAAACATAAAAGATGGTATATTAGGAGACATCGCTCCTACTATTCTTGATCTACTTACTATTAAAAAGCCAGCAGCGATGACACAAAACTCTTTAATTTAAAAATATGAAATATATAGTATTCCTATTTGCAGTTTTTACATGTATAGCTTGCAATGACAAAAAAGAAACAAAAACGGTTAACACCAATAAAGAAACCCTGGTCTATGCAAATGAAGACATGAGCAAACTATTTGACGATCCTGAAGAAGAAGGATCAAAAATGTTGTTAGGCAAAATAAAAGTATCAGAACTTTTTACCGAAAGATTCGATTGGTTTAAAACTGAATTTGACCGATATACTTTTGACAAAGCGGTTGCCGCTCAATTAGAAGAGGTGTTAAAAGATAAAGAGATTATAGTATTTATGGGCACTTGGTGTGAAGACAGTCAGCGCGAAGTACCTAGATTGGCCAAAATTTTAGCAAACACCAATCATCTAATCGGTCCTAAAATTGTTGCCGTGAATAGAGACAAAGACATCCCTGAGGGATTAGAGAGATTTGAAAATATAGCATACGTACCAACGATTATTATTTTAGAAAATGAAAAAGAGTTAGGGCGTATTGTTGAGTCAACACAAGAATCATTAGAAAAAGACCTCTTAGCAATCGCATCAGGCAAAGAATACAAGCACGTCTATGAAGAGTAAATCATAATTCTTTGTAATTTTGCTGCAACAAAAAAACCATGCTGAAAGATAATTTTACTATAGCTGTAGATTTTGACGGTACCATTGTAGAAGATGCCTACCCAAAAATAGGGAAGCCCATGATTTTTGCTTTTGAAACGTTAAAGGCATTGCAAGCTAAGGGTCACAGACTTATATTATGGACCTATCGTGACGGCAAAAGACTAGAAGAAGCCGTAATGTTCTGTGCAGAAAATGGTATTACATTTTACGCTGTAAACAAGAGCTACCCAGAAGAAGAATATACTGAAAAGATTAGTAGAAAAATAAACGCAGATTACTTTATAGACGACCGTAATGTAGGTGGTTTAAAACAATGGGGAGAAGTCTATCAGCAGTTTATTGGAGAGACTACTCCAGCACCTAAAACAACAAAAAAGAAAAACTGGTTCGGTTTTTAAAGAGTACATAATGATTATACCAAAGACAAGAGAAGAAATTGAGTTAATGAGAGAAGCTGCGCAGGTAGTTTCTAGAACATTGGGTATGCTAGCACCGCTAGTAAAACCAGGAGTAACTACTCAAGAACTCAATGATATTGCAGAAGCATATATAAGAGAACAGGATGCCATCCCAGGGTTTTTAGGATTGTATGATTGCCCCTCCACACTATTAACAAGTGTAAACGAAGCAGTAGTGCATGGCTTACCTACAAATATTCCATTAAAAGAAGGTGACATCGTATCTATAGATTGTGGTGCTATCAAGCATGGTTTTTATGGAGATCACGCCTATACGTTTCAAGTAGGAGAAGTTGCAGCCGCAACTAAAAAACTTCTAGATGTCACTAAAGAATCACTTTACATTGGAATGCGTGCTTTTAAAAAAGGAAATCGCGTGGGTGATGTTGGGTTTGCTATTCAACAATATTGTGAAGGTCACGGGTATGGTGTTGTGAGAGAATTAGTTGGACATGGGCTTGGACGAAAAATGCACGAAGACCCCGAACTTCCTAATTACGGTAAAAGAGGACGTGGTAAAAAATTTATTGAAGGTATGACATTAGCTATGGAACCTATGATAAATTTAGGAACTCACAAAGTAAGACAGCTAGATGATGGCTGGACAATAGTAACACAAGATGGTCAACCTAGCGCTCACTTTGAGCATAACATTGCATTAGTAGATGGAAAGCCACAATTGCTTTCTACATTTGATTTTGTCTATGAGGCATTGGGGATTGTTAGTGATGAGGAAGACGAGTTCAGACGCTAATTTCACTAATTAACACGGATTTTTTGGTGGATGGTAAAGGAATAGAAAAAATATACAACTTAAAATGGGAGAACTGCTATACAAGGATCTATCTTACAAAGTAATTGGGGCCTGTATGGAAGTGCATTCTGAATTAGGTAAAGGATTTAGTGAGATAGTGTACGGTGATGCTCTTGAAGTAGAATTTAGAAAACAAGACATTAACTATTCTAGAGAGAAACATTTTGATATTATATACAAAGGAGTCAAGTTACCCAGAAACTACCGTGCAGATTTTGTTATTGATGATGTGATTATTTTAGAAATTAAAGCAATATCAATGCTTACCACTAGCAGTTTTAAGCAAACACTTAATTATCTTGCCGTATCTAAAATTAGATTAGGTCTTCTAGTCAACTTTGGAGAAGATAGTCTATCATATAAAAGAATCATCCTTTAAAAATTCGTGTAAATTCGTGCAATCTGTGTTTAAATTCTTATTAAACCTTTTCCCTAGAACATTCTTAATTAGGATGAGTTATTTGGTACGCCCGGTCATTGCTTTTATTCTGCGAGGCAATACATATACAGACCCAATAGACGGAAAATCATTTCGTAAATTTTTACCCTATGGATATGAACGCGTGCGCGAAAACGTGCTAGCACCCGGCACCTTGTCATTAGAACGCCATCGCCTATTCTGGTTATACCTCACCAATGAAACCGAATTTTTCAGCACATCTTTACGTGTGCTTCATTTTGCACCCGAACAAGCATTTTTAAAGCGATTTAAGGAACTTAAAAACATCCAGTATACCACAACAGATCTTAACTCACCTATAGCAGATGTGAAAGCTGATATCTGTGATTTGCCCTTTAAAAATGATAGTTATGACTTCATTATTTGCAATCACGTGTTAGAGCACATCCCTGATGACACAAAGGCAATGCAAGAGTTATATCGCGTACTTGCTCCTGGAGGCACAGCAATACTACAGGTACCCTATGATAGAAAAAGAGACCTTACCTTTACAGACGATACGATCACAGACCAAAAAGAGCGCGCAGCCATTTTTGGGCAATACGATCACGTAAGAGTATACGGTATGGATTATTTTGACAAATTAAAATCTATTGGTTTTCAAGTAACCGCAGTTGACTACACAGCGCAACTTTCTGAAGATGAAATAAATAAATTTAGACTTCCTAAAGGAGAATTAATACCTTTATGTAAAAAATAATATTGCTTTTTGTGACGCGTAACTACACCTATATATTTTGTTGCCTTTGCTGGTTGTTTGCTATTTCAGAAGTGAAAGCACAAACCGCTAATGACTGCGAATTTGCCATACCTGTTTGTGGTGACAGTAATTTTGGGCTTGAACCTGACGGAGAAGGTTTTAATGAATTTAGTCTTCCAGGAAATTTTGCTCCGCCCTGCTACACTTTTAATAATAATACGATATGGCTTTCCATAAACATTGTGCAATCTGGATTTCTAACTTTTGATATCATACCTGATAATCCTTCTGCAGATTATGATTTTGCAATTTATGGCCCCACAACAGATTGCGAAAATCTAGGACAAGCAATACGTTGTTCAAGTACAAATCCGCAAGCCGCAGGGGTTAGCGCAAATACAGGTTTAAATAATGCAGAAATAGATACAACCGAAGGTCCTGGTCCAGACGGAAATGGCTATTTAAGCAGAATAGACGCAACCGCTGGAGAGACTTATTTTTTACTCATTGATCGTGCTATTGGCGAAGATGGGTTTTCTATAAATATGACAGGTACAGCTGGTTTCCCAGAACAACCTACTGCAAATGCTACCACAAACTTAAGTTCTTGTGATATGGATGATGCAGTGGATGGTTTTACGCAATTTGATCTTGGCGCTTTAATATCTGGGATTGAAAATAGTCAAGCTAATGTGTCTACCACTTTTCATACTTCATTAAATGATGCGAACTTGAATATTAACGCATTAAGTGAATTATACACTAACATTTCTAATCCTGAAACTATCTATTATCGAGTAACGAACGTAAACTCTGATTGCTCAGACATTAATCAATTGGAGCTGAATACAACAATGCCTTTTACGGTTACACTACCCCAAGACATACTGATCTGCACTAATACAGACGATGTTGCCAAGTTAACAACTGAATCTGGATACGCTTTTTATCAATGGAGTACTGGAGATAGTGGGCCATCACTAAATAGCATTAGCGTAACTACTGGCGGAGCTTATAGTGTAATCGTAACAGACAATAATGGTTGCAACGCAATGGCACAAACTACCGTATTGACCTCTCAAGCACCTACTATTGTTGAGGTAACTACTACTAACTTTAACCAGAATAATAACACGATTACTGTTATCGCCACAGGTGATGCTACTTTATCTTATGCACTAGACAACTCTGGTTTTGGGGAAGAAAATATATTTACCGATGTACCTGCGGGTATTTATACGGTTTATGTTCAAGATGACTTAGGGTGTGGTGTCGCATCACAAGAAGTTGTTATACTTGATTATCCACAGTTTTTCACTCCTAATAATGACGGGGTACACGATACCTGGACCATTGCTAATATTGAGAATTTTCCAAATACAGTAATCCGTATTTATAATAGATATGGAATACTTATAAAGGACTTAAACCCAACAGACACTAATGGATGGGATGGCACCAACAAATATGGCAGACCTTTGTTTTCTGATGACTATTGGTTTTCGTTAGTATTAGAAAATGGACGAGAAGTAAGAGGTCATTTTACGCTGAAACGCTAGTTATTTTACCATCTTATTTTTAAACTTTTGTGAAATATAGGCGCCAGTAATAGTACCGTCTTCAATAAAAGTAAGATAGGCGGCAATGTTTTCTTGGCGTGCAATAACGGCTTTTGAGCGCTCTAAACCCATAGCCATAAATGCTGTGGCATAGGCATCTGCAAGGGCGCAAGTAGGGGCAATTACAGTCGCACTAGTAACATCACTTGCTTCTGCCAGACCTGTTAAGGGATTGATGGTATGCACAAACTTGTTGCCCGTCACACTATCTATTCTAAATTTTCTATAATTACCAGAGGCGGCCATCCCTTCATTATCCAATGCTACTAATGCGGCATACGTTCTGTGCTCCACTTTAGAATCTATTGTTTCTACTCCTGCCGTCCATAACTGTTCTCTATTTACGTTTTTACCCTTTGCGACGATCTCACCTCCTAACTCAATCACGTAATTATCGATGTTTTTTGAATCTAGAAAATTTCCGAGGAGATCAATACCGTAGCCTTTTGCCACCGCATTAAAGTCAAGATAAACAGAAGGATGAGTTTTTCTAATTGTCCCATCTGCTAAAATATTAACTTTCCTGAAGCCTACAAACTCCCGTAAACTATCTAATTTTTGTGCTGTAAGAATGGGCTTTGAAGTTTCTACTCCAAAACCATAGGCGTTACGCAAAGTACCCACTGTGGGATCAAAATAACCGCTCGAGTTGGTGTAGACCGTTTCAGAAATACGGAATACTTCTTTAAAAATATCATCTACAACGACCGTGGTGTCCCCTCTATTAATTTTTGAAATATCACTCTCAGGCATATACGTACTCACAGATTTATTTACATCATAAATAACAGCTTCAATCCCGTTTTCTAAATCACGATAATCGTCTGTGTATAGTTGAATCGAATACGTAGTACCAAATGCCTGACCCTTATAGATCATTAGTATCACCTCTTTGGGCTGACTGCAACCGATAGATAATAAGGCAATACAAATAAGTAGTAGCATTTTTTTCATACGATTTCTTGAAGTCCATTATATACCTGCGTATAGTCTTCATCTTTAAAGACAGGTTTTGCATAATCAGTACCGTGCCCTAGACCTACTCCAGCATAATAGGTTTTTGCTTCAAAGGTATTTGCATGCTGTTTTATGGTTTGCATAAAAACAGGATCATAACTATTAGCATCTTGCGGATAGGACATTGCACGCACTATTACAAAATGAAGGTCTTTATTCTTTAAGCCCACAAACTGTGGGTCCTTCCCTATTTTACTATTTACACCCAGAAACTCAAAACCTTGCGCCTCCATATCTTTGCCTACGATATTCATGGCTAGATTGTGTAATTCTTGTTTTGTAAGTTCTTGAGGCATCTCTTTTTCTTCGGAAATTTTAGCGGAAACAAAAATACGGCTAATCCAGATGAAAAGGAAATCGATCCCCAAAGCATTGCGGGAAAAGTTGATTTAAAAACCATTGGGGAAAATTGAAAACGGAAGTTGGTATGTAGTTATTTTCTCTGGCAATTGAGTTAAAAGCTTATCTTGCTGGAAATAACACAACCATTTTGGGGCAATCCCTATTCAATATTTACGCTATGAAATATGTACTTCATATATTGCTTTCAACATTCCTTCTATGCTCTATAAAAGTAAATTCGCAAACGGACGATCTAGAGCAAAACATTGAAAGTCTTAAGACTGCAATACGTAATGCCGAAAACGAAGAGCGTGTTACATTAACAGATAGTCTTATTCGTTTTATTGAATTTAATGAAGATTATAAATACGATTCTATCATAAAAGCAAATATTCAACTAGCTCTAGAAATAAAATCTTTTACGAGTGCCACACGAAATACTGCTGATTTAATTTACTACAAAACAAACGTTCTTGGCAATGCGGAGGAAGGCTTGGAAATTTTTAAAAATTTTGAAGGAAAGGAAAAAGATTCTAAAAACTTCATGTATGCTGCTAACATATATTCGTATACTGGTGATACCTATTACATATTGAGAGATATGGAGAATAGCCTAAAAGTGTTGCAAACAGCAATGCAATATGCAATAAAGGCAAAAAACGAAAGACAGATTGCCTCCATAAAACAGAGATTTGGTAATGCACATATAGAACTGGGCAATTTTTCTGAAGCAATTAGTTATTTACAATATGCTAGTATAGTTTTCCGAAACATTAAAGACACGATTCAATTAATAAATACCAATTCTTCACTCTCTATACTTTATAGTCAAAATAAATTTTATAAAGAAGCTGAAAATGTAAGAAACGAGGCTATCGGATTGGCAAAATCAGGGAAGTTACCAGTATTAACTCCTTTATATTATAATGCAGCACTAGATTATAGGAATCAAGGTGATAAGAATAATTGGATAAAATATTTACTACTGACCCAAAATGAGGTGAAAACATCTGAATACCGAGTTAGACTAGAGCCTAATGTTTTAAATAATTTAGTGATAGCATATGCAAGTACCGGTAGTATTGTCAAAGCTGAGGCCTATTTACTTGAAGTTGAAAACAGCCCTAACCATTATACCACAGGTGGAAATAAAACCTATTATATAGAAGCGTTAAAACAGTTAAACTTTGCTAAAGGCAATTACACTAATGCTTTAAAGTATGGTAAGGAACACCTAGCATTAAAAAGAGCAGAAGATGGTTTTGTTGAAATATACAATGCCGAAAAATTTCTGGCTGATGTCTATGAGCAACTGGGTGATGTAAACAAAACAAACATACACCTAAACGCTTATTACAAGATAAAAGACTCTATTTCTAGTATTAAAAATGTTCAAAACCTGTCTTTTTACCAGACTAAGTTTGAAACTGCACTCAAGGAAAATGAAATTATAAAACAAGATTCAGAGATTAAACAATTAGAAAGTGATCAGAAAATTGCTAGAGGAAAACAAAAAACACTCTATACCATTTTAATTGCATCCTTTTTATTAATGGCTGGTTTAACGTATTATTTATTAGAAAGAGCTAAACGAAAGCGAAAGGTAATTGCAGCCCAATTAACACGCAGCAAAGAAGAGTTAACTTCTTTTACCAAGCAAATGCTTGTAAAAAGTAAGGAACAGGAAGTACTTAAAAAGGAAATTGACTCTTTAAAATCTTTATATGGAGAAAAAGAAGAACACTTAGAATTGCAGGAACTTGTAGATTCGAGAATTCTCACAAATGAAGACTGGGCGACTTTTAAAAGTAAATTCACCAATGTGTATAAGCACTTTTTTATTGACCTTAAAAATAGAGGCTTCAAGTTTTCTGATGCAGAAGAACGTCTTATTTCATTAGAAAAACTAACTATTAAAACCAACGAGATAGCAAACATGCTTGGCATCTCTCCAGATAGTGTACATACCGCTCGATATAGACTCCGTAAAAAATTAAATATTCCTAAAGAGATAGCAATTATAGAATTTTTAAAATCATAAACTTTCCTTTTACACATTAAAAGGATTCCTTTATCATCTTCAACAAACAGTTAAAAACCCTTATTTCGTAAGGGTTTTACTGTATGCAATCGTTTTGTCTAGAACTTTGTCTAGAATCCTTTTTAGTTTTCCTAGCGCTTTATAATTCTATTTGTCCTAACAGATGGTTTATGTAGACAGTACTATACAATCTAATTATAAAAAGGACATGACAAACAAAGCAAGACAAACTATTAAAGCAAACTTAATTAACACCATACTTAGCAAGAACGCCTTGCAAATGGATTGGAAAGTCATTAAAGACGATTTTAATAGTATGTACCCTAATTTCTTTACTTCTATACTTATCAAAGGCATTCAACTTTCTAAAAAAGAAGAACAATTATTACTATTAGAAACACTGCATTTTAACACAAACACGATGGCAAAAGTATTAGGTGTTCTACCTAATACTATCTATACAAGTAGATATAGACTGAATAAAAAATTAAACAACAATACTCTGTAATGATTTGTAGTATAGCGATTTAACTATTTGTCTAGATTTTTGTCTAGACCGCTTTTTAAAATTCCCACGCTTCTCAACATACATTTGACAACAAATACAATTTAAAATAATAAACAACAAAATAATACATTATGAAAAAGTCAATTACACTTTTATTTTTTACGCTTTACTGCTTTACGTATGGGCATGCCCAAATAGAAACTTTTACGGTCCTGAATACGGGAGCTTTTACATATTCACCTGATTGTGATCTTTCTCTAGATGGAGGACTAGAAGGTAATTTTTTCTTCGACGTTAATACTATTAGTGGTGTTATAGGCGATAACTGGATTATTGACAACATCATGATTGATATTGCACATCAAAATGTAGGAGATTTATTTATAGCTATGTCTGTGCCTGCTAATGATAAAAATTTACTTTTGGCATTATTTGATGGTGGTACAGGTAATAATTTCTCTAACACTATATTCGCGCCATATGCCACAACCCCTATTTCAGATGGTGTTGCGCCCTTTTCAGGAGTATATTTACCTCGTGGTAACTTTTCGTTTCTAGATGGTTCTGATCTTAATGGATTTTGGAGACTTAAAGTTTGTGATAGTAATGATAATGATATCTCAGGTTTGGTACTTGGGGCTTCTATTACATTTAGAAGAAAATGCCCACCACCTACAAATCTTGTAATATCTAACATTACAAATACTACGGCCTCTGCTTCTTGGTCTGCAGGAGGTTCAGAAACTTCTTGGGAGGTGAGATTTCAAGCGCCTTCAATTCCTGCACCAACGTACACTACTCCAGGAGCACCAACATCAACTCCATCTGCGGGACTAAATGCTATTCCGCCGGGAGTCAATGCAGATTTGTACGTAAGAGCAGTTTGTGGAGGAGGTTCCTTTAGTGATTGGGTTAAGACTAGTTTTACGACCACTAATTTTTGCGAACCCACAAGTTTTGAAAGTATAGAGGTAGTAAGTACTTTCTTTGATGGGGCATCTTTTAATTGGGATACCGTTGTTGATCCTGACTGGAATATAGGACTACGAAATGTAACATTTGGAGAACCTCCATTTACCAATTCGTACACTGTTTTTGATACGTATACCGTTTCTGCAAATGAGTATTCTATAAATGGTTTACAACAAGCAAATGATTACGAATTATGGTTACAGCCAGATTGCGCTACTGGCACAAACAATCATTGGCAAGGGCCTTTTCTTTTTACAACAGGTACACTAGTGGTATGCCAGGGCGCTAGTAATTTAGGAGCTTCAAATATTACACAAACGGAGGCCACATTAACATGGACGCCAGGAGGATCAACTCCAATAGATGCGTGGAATCTTGAAATAGTTGATCTTACAGCCGGAGAAACATTGACAGGAACACCCACAGTTTCTAATCTTACGTCACCAACATATACCGCAACAGGTTTAATTCCAGACCACCAGTACCAGTATGATGTACAAGCAGTTTGTGGCTCTAACAGTTCTGGACCATTTACCTTCACAACCTTAGCCGTTGGTGATTGTTTAGACTTCACCGTTTATGGCACTGCTGGTACCTGGAGTAATGGAGTACCAGATGCTACTACAAGAGCTATTTTTATAAACAGCTATAGCACGTCTCTCGGAAATATTACTGCCTGTAAACTAATAGTTACAAATGGAGCCACATTAACCATTAACGCAGGAGAATTTGCCTTGATAGATAACGATATTACAGTTGAAGCTGGAAGTAAAATTGAAATAGCACACCAAGGAAGCATTGTACAGGTTTTAGATGGTGCAACAGTAACTAATGATGGAACAATCAATGTGAATGTAACAACACCACTCTTAAAGCCTAGAGATTTTATGATTATGGGTAGCCCTATGACTGCAGAAACGCGTGAAGGTGCATTTAGTGCAGGATATGGAATGCACAAGCATAGTACAGCCAATTTCACACCACATCCAGATGTAGCGACTGCATTTGGTATTGATGCCATTAACTGGGCCGATGACGGAAATAATAACTGGTCTGCACATTCTGGACTAATTACGCCTGGTGAGGGATATTTATACCGCCCACAAGCGAGTCCTGCAGATGGGAATAGCACGTATGACCTTACTTATGAGTTAGGAACATTAAATAATGGCCTTGTAACGTTCCCTATTGTGGAGGGTGATAATAAAGAAGATAGCCCTAATGTGATGGCTAATCCTTATGCAAGCGCCATATTTTTAGACGCGCAATTTTTCACAGAAAATCCAACTGTAAGCGAAGTATACTTCTGGGAGCACATTACAGCAAGACAAGACTATCCAGGTGTGTCAACATTATTTTATTCTATGGATGACATCTCTGTATACAATCAATCTGGTGGAATGATGGCTACTAACGGCGGGGCTTTACCTAATGGGTACATTGCCACTGGGCAAGGTTTTGGTGTAAAAGCAAACACGGGTACCGGTAGTTCTCAAGTAACATTTAATAATAGATTGAGAAGAGTTGGTAACAATAACACGTTACGTTCAGAAGAAATAGAAAAAGAGCGTTTGTGGTTATCAATAACTAATACAGAATACGAGAGAACAACGTCTACTTTAATTGCTTTTAATGAAGAGGCTTCAGAAGGACAGGATAATGGGTACGATAGTAATAAACTGGCTACAGTGACTTCACTTTACTCGCACCATGCAGATGGAAGTGGCGCCTTAGCCATACAATCCAGAGAATCTTTTAATGAAGCGATAACGATCCCAATGGGCTTTTCTACAGCAGTAGAAGAAGAGCAAGAATACACGATTGCAATTGACAATCTAGAAGGGAATAGTTTATCTCAAGTAGATATTTATCTAATAGATCATATTGCGGGCTTAACGACAGCTTTAAGAGATAGGAGGTATACGTTTACAAGTACTCAGGGAATTTTTGACAATCGTTTTACACTGTATTTTATTGATAAAAATGTATTAAGTACAGATACGTTATCATTAGATTCGATCACACTATTCCCTAATCCTACAGATGGAGAATTTACGGTTGTTAAACCTTCAGGATTAGATTTAGAATCCTTAGCGGTTTACGATATCACTGGAAGATTGATTATTGAAGAAGACTTAAGTACTATGTCTCAAACAAAAATGATAAATATCAATGCATTACCAGGAGGCACTTATATCTGTGTCTTTAAAGGCAATGGTGAAGAATTAGTGAAGCGTATTATTAAAAAATAGTTTAGATTTTAATTAAGTTTAGTTTAGATAAAAATCCCGTTCTAGTATTTTAGAACGGGGTTTTTTTATTCCTTAATTCCTGCCAATCTTCCTTGGCTTGAATCATTTAAACCTGATAAATTGAGAGGTATTAAAATAATAGGCAGGAATCTGCACGGCTGCTCCCATTTCTAGTTCATACCAAGGGCTAATACTCAAGTCACTTGGATTTTTTAGTATATGAACACTTTGAGCAGGCGTGTTTCCTTGTGCAAAAATAAATAAATTATCTCCGTTCTCATCGGTCGCTTTGTCAACAATCATGATAATATGACCTGGAAAACCAGGAGTGACTAACATATCTCCAACTTCTAGTTTTTCAACTTCTGAAATTTTAGGAAGTTCGCTATACAGTGATTGTGTTCCTGCATAGGTATAGATTAGATTTAAATATTTGTAAAAGTTCGCCTTTGAAGTATCTGCACGAGCCGTTTTATGAAACGTGACCTTATTGCCATTGATTTTAGGACGATATCCCACGGCATATTTAGACCAAGAACAATAATGCCCTGAAGTAAAATTGAATCCTATTTTGTCCTTCTGGCCCTTGTCCCAAAGATATTCTGCACGTATACGCATGAGTGCATCTGCGCATTGTTGTAATCCATTATCTGGCACTGGCACTTCTAGAACACCCACGTGGCCAGCTTGATATCCATAAGGGCTGCCGTCATAATTAATAACCTCAGCTCCATACTCTTTTAAGGCATATTCCTGTAAATACTTCGGAAATGTGCCACCCTCATAATTTGTTCTTGTATAATTATCTGGCACCAAAATTCTAGCCATCACGGTGTTCCCTTCCTTCTGTATATAATCTGGCGTTATCACATAAGTTAAGGCAGTATCTTTAACTACTTTACCCTTCTTTGTGAAGAATAATAAGCTAACTGCCCCAATAAGAACTAATGCAAGAATGTATTTTTTCATCAGTATAACAACTGATTTTTTGTTGTTTTATTTTTAAAAAACTTCAAATAAAAAAGGGTCGTCATCAAAAAGACAACGACCCAATTCTTAAAATTTCAGAAATCCTATTTTTTAATCACTTGCTTTACAAGCTTACCGTGCTCTGTCTGGATATTGATAAAGTAAAGTGCAGGGGTGAGCGTAGACAAATCTAATACCACAGCATTTTGATCTTGTAGAGGCATGGTATTAACTACTCTTCCTTGAACGTCTGTAATCCTAATTTCAGAAATTGCAGCGTGTGGTGAATTGATATGTACAAAAGCGTTCGTTGGATTAGGGTATACAAGAACAGCCTCCAGTGCAAGACCGTCTGTTGCTAAAACATTTCTATCTGTAAACTGAACTATAAAACGATCATTTACTTCTGTTTTAGCACTTGTAAACATATAATCTGACTCACTAAGGTTTGTCATCACACCCGTAATTTTGTCTATCAAATACACGGTTTCGTTTTCAATATTTGGCCCTTGAATATTCTCTATTGAAATGGTATACATTTGATTTTCATCAATAATGCTTGCAAAACCAAGTCCTATTTTTGCAGCTACATCAAAACTACTT
>CALIAF010000051.1 GCA_938041335.1 uncultured Ulvibacter sp.
TTCTAATGTACAAAGCTGTCCAGAAACCATCACTAGAACCTATAGAGTAACCGATGCTTGTAACAATAGTATTACAGTAACTCAAGACATCATCGTAAACGATACTATATTACCTACGGCAAGTAATCCAATTGCGATAACGGTTGACTGTATAGACGATGTGCCAACACCAAACATCGATGTCGTTACAGACGAGACAGATAATTGTTCGACACCAACAGTAGCTTTTATAAGCGATGTATCAGATGGATTATCCTGTCCAGAAACCATCACTAGAACCTATAGTGTTACAGACGCTTGTAACAATAGTATTACAATAACTCAAGACATTATTATAAACGATACCATTGCGCCAACCGCGAGCAACCTAGCAGCAATAAATGTTACCTGTGTAGGTGATGTACCTACACCAAATATTAATGTAGTAACGGACGAGGCAGATAACTGTTCCACACCAACAGTAGCTTTTGTAAGCGATGTTTCTAATGGCCAGACTTGTCCAGAAACAATAACTAGAACCTATAGCGTAACAGACGAATGTAACAACAGTATTTCAGTAACTCAAGAGATTATCATAAATGACACCATAGCACCAACCGCAAGTAACCCAGTAGCAATAACGGTTATCTGTGTAGAAGATGTACCTACACCAAATACTAATGTAGTAACAGACGAGGCAGATAATTGTTCCACACCAACAGTAGTTTTTGTAAGCGATGTATCAGATGGGTTAACCTGCCCAGAAACCATTACTAGAACTTACCGTGTTACGGACGAATGCAACAATAGTATTACAGTAACCCAAGACATTATTATTAATGATGATATAGCGCCTGTTTTAATATCAAATATAGCAACAGAACTGTTTATGGCTTGTGGTGAAATTCCAGAAGTACCAAATGTTTTATTTGAAGATAACTGTACTCAAGATTTAGATGTAAATTATACAGAAACAATAAATAGTATTGATGATTTCAATTATGATATAATAAGAGAATGGATCGCAACGGATGATTGCAGTAATAGTACAGAATTCGCACAGATAGTTCATGTAAATTCTATTCAGGATTTAGAAAATAGAATTGTCAATCTATGTATAGAAGACGAACCAATTGATCTAATTAACTACATTACAAATACTACTTTTTTAGATGGATCATGGACTTCAGAAGATATAGATAATTGGGAAGGCCATATTTTTAACCCTTCAGATTTGGAAATTGGAGGGAGTTATATAATTAATTATATATACACAGTAAATGGTTGTTCTTGGGAAACGTCTATATTAATTAATATAAATGATGATTGTGTTAATTACCCCTGTATAAGATCTGAAGATGATGTTAAAGTATCAAAAATGGTTACCCCTAATGGAGATAATAACCATGATTTTTTAGAAATAGATTACCTCATTAATGAACAAAGCAATGACGTTTGCGAAATAGAAATTGACTTACAATTATTTAATAGATGGGGAGTGAAAGTGTATGAAAAGGAAAATTACAATAATGAATGGGATGGATCATCTCCTACTTCTGCACTAGGAAAATCAAATACTTTGCCTACGGGAACATATTATTATATTATTCATCTTAGAAACAGTGGATTAAAACCAATACAAGGATATATCTTATTAGGTACCGAATAGTAAAATGAAATATAATAGACATTTACATATAACCTTTTTGATTACATTAGTTCATGTTGTTCTTTTTGCTCAACAGGCACCACAGTTTTCACAATATATGTTTAATACGATCTCTATTAATCCAGCCTATGCAGGATCTAGGGAGATTATGGTAGTTAATTTACTAAATAGAAGCCAGTGGATAGGTGTAAATGGAGCTCCTAATACACAAACATTGTCGGCTCATACCTCTTTGCCTAACACCCAATTAGGAGTTGGTTTATCTTTTGTAAATGATAATTTAGGCTATGAAAATACAACATATGCTTTTGCTGATGTGTCCTATACCATTGACTTTGATTATTTTGATGATTATAAGCTGGCTTTAGGACTAAAATTTGGCGCAAGTAAATATGGAATAGATGATGAATTACTAAACGATCCTGAGTACAGTAATGATGTTTTTTTAAATACTGTTGACTTCAAGTTGCATCCAAATATTGGGGCAGGGTTTTATTTTAGAGGCCCAAGTTTTTATTTTGGCTTTTCAGCCCCTAAATTATTATCCCAAGTTTCAGATAACGAATACGCATATACAGATAGAGCCATTTATTATCTCAATGGTGGTTATTTATTAGATGTAAATAAACATTTAAAATTTAAACCAAGTTTTATTGTAAAATATACAGATGGAGCTCCTATCTCATTTGATTTTTCTACCATGTTTTATCTGAATGAAAAAATATGGTTAGGAGCTTCATATAGATATCATGACGCTTTTGGTGCAATAGCTAATTTTAAGGTTTTAGATGGGTTATTTGTAGGTTATGCATATGATTATATAACATCAAATCTTGGGAATTATTCTTCTGGATCTCATGAGCTCATGATAAATTATGAGTTTGAGTTCCCTCCAAAAAGATGTAAGTGTAAGGATTTATATAATTAAATTTTCGAGTAAACTCTCAACCCTACCCATTCATAATCTCCTCAATCTCCTCCGCTTCAATAGGAATATTTCGCATTAAATTAAAAGGAGCACCGTTACCATTGATGACTACATCGTCTTCTAGACGGATGCCAAAACCTTCATCAGGTAAGTAAATACCAGGCTCTACCGTAAAGACATTACCCGCTTGCATAGGCTCATAAAGGAGTCCATAATCGTGGGTGTCTAGTCCCATATGGTGCGAGGTACCGTGCATAAAGTATTTTTTATAGGCAGGCCAATCTGGGTTTTCGTTTTGTACATCTGCCTTGTCTAGTAAGCCAAGGCCTATAAGTTCGCTAGTCATTAGTTTACCTACCTCTATGTGGTATTCCTTCCAGAGGGCGCCAGGTACTAACATTTTTGTAGCATCATTTTTAACGCGGTTTACAGCGTCATAGACTTCACGTTGGCGTTTTGTAAAACGTCCATTTACAGGTATGGTACGTGACATATCACTGCTGTAATTTGCATACTCGGCACCCACATCCATCAAGATGAGGTCGCCGTCTTTACATTGCTGGTTGTTCTCTATGTAGTGCAGTACGTTTGCGTTATTACCACTGGCAATGATAGGGGTGTAGGCAAACTTCTTGGAGCGATTGCACAAAAATTCGTGCATAAATTCTGCCTCTATCTCAAACTCCCATACCCCTGGTTTTACAAAACCAAGTACGCGTCTAAATCCTTTTTCTGTGATATCACAGGCCTTTTGTATCAGGTCTATTTCTATCTGGTCCTTTACAGCACGCAAGCGTTGTAAAATAGGGTTAGATTTTGCCCAGCTATGTGCAGGAAATTTATCTTTTGTTGCTTTAATAAAACGGGCTTCACGAGTTTCGGTTTCTACGTTGGCACGGTAATGCTCGTTGGTATTAAAATACACGGTATCACATTGCGTCATAATCTCATAAAACACCTTGTCAAAATCTTGCAACCAATACACGGTTTTAATGCCACTGGTCTTTAATGCTTTTTCTTTGGTTAGTTTCTCTCCTTCCCAAACCGCAATATGTGCATTGGTTTCTTTTAAAAATAAGATTTCTCTATGGTCAGAACTTGGGGCATCTGGAAACATAACCAATATACTTTCTTCTTGATCCACACCACTTAGATAAAAAATATCGCGAGATTGCTCAAAAGGCATGGTGCTATCTGCACTAATTGGGTAAATATCATTACTGTTAAACACAGCAAGGCTTGACGGCTTCATTTGCGCCATAAAGTGCTTGCGATTCGTACTAAAAAGTTTGCGGTCTATCTGGTGGTATTTCATCTTTAGTGCCCGCGCAGGCGGGTATCTTTTAGTTAATATTTTAATTTTCATGCCCGCGTAGGCGGGTATCTTTTTTATTCCTGCTTCGGAACTATTAATAATTGAACTGTCCTACCTCAAAAATAAGGATTGTACCTTTTAAAAAGTACGCCAAATGGCGTTATTTACTATTTTTTCTAATTCTACTGATATGTCTTTCTGAAATACCCAAAAAAGAGGCTAAGTATCTTAAGGGAACCTTCTGAATTAAAACGGGATCGCTTTTTAATAATTTCTGGTAGCGTTCTTCTGGAGAGAGGGTCAACAAATCAATGCGATAATCATCAATTTTATAGATTTGATTTTCTATAAGATTGAAATAAAATGTATCAAATGCTTTGTTAGTGTCTAGGAGATTTTCAAAATCTTCGATGCTCATATTCCATAAAGTACAATCACTAATAGCAGTAATATTTTTTCTGGAAGGTATCTTTTTCTTGAAGCTAAGTAATGCTGTTGTAAAGGTGTTTTTTAAGGCCAAGTAGGTTGTTTTTTCTTCACCATCTATATGAATGGAATGCTGTAATATGCCACTTTCAATAAAACAAAAATGATTACAAACAGAATTCTGAGCGACAAACAAGTCATTTTTTAATAATTGTACTTCCTTAAATGAAGCTAAAATTTCAGGAACCAAATGTGTTAACTCACTATTGTCAATACACCTTAAAAGGCTTTCTTTTAAAAAGACATTGTTGGTCTTCATATACTTTTTGTTAATAATACAGCTAGGCTTTTTTACTCTTAAAAAATTCAAGAAATTTAATAGCGGGATTCGTTGCTCTGTTTTTTAAAGCGTGAATGATACTGCTGAGAATCAATACACCCGCTGCGATATTGGCGGTCATCGTGATCGTTTCAGAAACGCCATCATTTGCAACGCCAATAGCAATTAACGCCCAAGCACCTACAAGTGCAAACTCGCGCATATTGCGTTTCCAGGTAACAATTAGGTTGACTGTGGTTGCAACACTAATCATAATTAAGGTCCACATTTCTGGCGAAATGCCAAAACCATCCCAACCTATTTTAGTAAGATATAAGGTAACATTTGCAATGCAAGCCACTGTTAACCAACCGCAATAAATTACAAATGGCCACCATAAGAAAACAATCACAGAAAAAGGTTCGTCGTCCAACTCCATTCTGTTTTTCATTACAATTTGCAATAAGCAGAATAGCATAAAGAAAATAACAATCGTAGAAATGCCAATGTAATCTCCCGCAAATAGGTAACACCACAAGCTATTTGCAATACAACTTAAAATAAACCACCAGCCTGTGCGCATAATAAAAGCATCGTCACGCACCTTTACAAAAAGACTTCTAGATTGATAAATAACAAAGCCCAACAGTAGCAGATAAATAAGACCCCAAATAGAAAAAGCATAGCCTGCGGGCGTAAATAAGGTGTCGTATTTGGCACTCATATCTGCTTGAGTCGTATCAAAAAACACACCAGCCGCAGAGGCATAATTCATGTAAATGGTGATGGCAAAAAATAGAATGTTGAGTACTTGGAGTGTTTTTTTCAAAAGGATGGTTTTTTAGTTGATGTGAATTTACTACTTACTCGGTGTTTTCTTTGTTAAAATTTCATCAAACTTTTCGTCCAACCTAGCCAAGGGCTCCGCTCCTTTTCTTAGGGAGAGGTGGGCTTTCATTTTCGTAGAAAATAAAAGGTCGCATCGGGCCCAGCCTAATCTTAAGACAAAAGCCCAATTGTAGATGCGTGACGGCAAACCGAAACTGTGGATAAACATGGTAATGGAGTTACAAGCAATAACGCGTTAATCAATTCACAATTATGATGTTAATTGCTGTTAAAATTAAAGTGAGAGGGTATTAATTACGTATTCTTGCTTTGAACCTAAATACTTTAGAAACATGAAAACTGTACTAAAATCCCTTTTTATTTTATCCCTTTTAATAAGCTTTGTAAGTTGTAGTGATGATAATTCAGATAACCAGGATACCGACAACGGAACCGCACGTATGGCTATACGATTAACAGACGCTCCGGGCGACTATGATGCGGTATTTGTTGATGTGGAGAGTGTTGTAATAAAATACAATGGAAATGAAGATGAAACTGTGTTTGCTGATGTAAATGCAGGTATATACGACTTATTAGAACTTACCGCAGGTGTCAATGTTTTGCTTGTAGACGAAGATATTCCTGCTGGTAGTATAAGCCAAATTCGCTTAATTTTAGGTGAGGATAACACGATTGTTGTTGATGGCGAAACATTTTCTTTAGCTACGCCTTCTGCACAACAATCCGGTTTGAAAATACAAGTTAATGAAACTCTAGAGGATGGGATTTTATATGATTTTATTCTGGATTTTGATGTTGACAAATCAATATTACAAACAGGCAATGGTCAATATAAGTTAAAGCCTGTTATTAGAGCTAGTACCGTAGCAGAAACTGGAGCAATAGCTGGTACAGTGCTACCACTAGATATACAGACCATGGTTACGGCAACTGATGGCGTTAATGAAATTTCAACGTTTACAAATGAAACAGGAGCGTACCTATTAACTGGTTTGCCAGAAGGAACATATACAGTGACTTTTGCGGCAGATGTTGATTTAGAATTGCCTATAATAACTATTGAAGACGTTGACGTAACTATAGGTGTAGTGACCACACTAGAAACAGTCGAGTTTTAAAATTATAAATAGGTCTAGTCCTAAATAACCAATACAGATTATTAAAGGATTAAATTTATTAATTAAAGGGGAACCAGTAGATGATGGTTCCTCTTTTTTTTGATATTTCCGAAGTAAATATTTTATAGGATAGGCGTATTTTATTTGGCTTGTTTTATATTTGCAGTATAAAATATATACTATGTCATTTACAGATTTATTTGAGAGTGGAGAACACAAACGTAATTTAGGGCATTTTGCTTCTATTGCAAATATGGCTTCAATTGATGGAGCCTTAAATCCAGAAGAAGAAAAAATGTTACGTCGTTTTGCGCGTAAACTCAACATTGATGAGTCTGAATATGAGGAGGTTTTAGAAAATCCTTCAAAGTATCCTATTAATCCACCTATGGATGCAGATAGTAGATTAGAGCGTATGCACGATCTTTTTGAAATGATTTTTGCAGATCATGAGATTGATGAAGACGAGCGTAAATTAATTGAAAAATATGCTATAGGCCTTGGTTATACCGATGACTTAGCTACAAAATTAATTAAGCGTTCTATTGAGATTTATCAAGGAGGCTTAGCTATGGAAGATTACCGATACCTGCTTAATAAGGAGTAATCTTTAAAGCTTTTGTAAGGCGCTAAAAATTTCGTTCTTACTATAAGGTTTCTTTAAAAAGGCAGATGCACCTGCGTTTAGAATAGCATCTTGTTCTTTTATCATAGATTTACCACTCACCACCAATATAGGAATAGACTTAAATTTGTCGTTGCTTTTTAATTTTTCAATTAAATCAATGCCGGTACTTGAGGCATAGGTTTGTTTAATAATAATAGCAAGAAAGTGCTTCGTATCAAGCAATTTTAGTGCTGATTCTGTGTCTGGAGCAATTGCCAGCGAATACCCTTTATCATTATCAATAAACTGTTTCATGAGTAGCATTTGATTGAGGGTGTCATCTTCAATGGCAAGAATGCGTTTGTTCATTATAATTCCAGAACCTTTAGGCACTGATTTTCTCTTTGATATTTTTTCTCTAGTCTTGAAAGGTAAGATTACAGTAAATACACTTCCAACACCTACCTCGCTTTCTACTGTTACAGAACCACCCAATAATGTGGTGAGATCTTTAACGATTTTTAAACCTAAACCATCTCCTAATGGTCTTTCTTTTTCTATCTCGAGTTGCACATAGGAGTCAAAAATGGTTGCTATTTGCTTTTCAGAAATACCTTGCCCTGTATCTGTTATTTTAAATTGGATAGAAGCAATATTGTCTTTACTCTTATTATTTAAGGAGATTTGTAAAGCAATGCCTCCTTTTTTTGTGTTTCTGTAGGCGTTTTCTAATAAGTTGTATAAAATTTGATTGATCCTTGTTGGGTCTCCAAAAAGTTTAGCAGGAACATCTTGATCTGTTAGATAAGAAAGTTCAATATTAGGATTGTTCTTTTTTACCTGAAAATGCTTTGTCATACTTGCAATAACAGATTGTAAATTAAATGGCACCTCTTTAATCTCGAGAATCCCCGTTTCAATCTTAGAGATATCAAGAAGGTCATCCATGAGTACTTTAATATGCATTCCGGTTTTTTGTAGCACACTTAGCGTTTCTTTTTGCTGAAATGTCAAGTTTGTTTCACCAAGGAGCTCGGTAAATCCAAGAAGGGCATTTAAAGGGTTGCGAATCTCGTGATTTAAATGCGCTAAAAAACTGTTTTTAAACATCTCTTTAGCAAACAATAACTCTTTTTCAAACTTAAGCCTATTACTTGCAATTACAGATTCATTTTTTTCTTGAACTAATGGCTGCGAGTATACATAGTGATTTGTGAAGTCTGTTAAAATGACGTATAGTTCTTCGTCCTTTTTTAAAATAGTAATGTCTACTATTTTTTGTTGTCCATTAATGTTTAGATTAATACATGGAAAGGATTCTTTGGTGTTTTTTGCTGCTAAAAAAGGTAAAAGCGAGTAGAAAAATGGATGTTGATCTTCTATTTTCTCGTTGGGTTTAAATGAAAAAAGTATATCATCAGATGTTAAAATAACCCCTTGCGTATCTACAGCAATAATCTGTACTTTTTTATCTATATAAAAAGCTTTTATAGCATTAAGACTCATATTCCTTTAATTGTTTTTAGTGTAAGTTGTTTAAAACCTTCTTCTACATTCTCACCCGTTTTTGCACTTGTAAAAAGGCAAGTTTCAAAAGGTGGTCCGTCAAAAAATGACTTTGAAATGCCGGTGTCAAACTTGTCACATTTATTACCAAAAATCACCACTGGTGTTTTTGGAAAATGTTCCTTTAAATAGTTCATTTGCTCTTCAAGGTTGTCATAAGTTTCAGGTCTAGAGACGTCAAAAACATAAATAAAACCACTAGTTCCCATTAAATAAGCCGGTCTAGACATGGATATTTCTCTATTTCCTTCGATATCCCAAACCACTAATGTAATGGACTCATCATTAACAATGACTTCTTTTTTCTTTACGTGAACGCCTACCGTCACCAGATAATCTTCGCTAAATGAGGCTTCTACAAACTGTCTAATAAGACTTGTTTTGCCTACTCCAAAATGGCCTAATATTACTATTTTTCGTGGTTGCTGCATCGTAAGAATTAATGTTTAAACGTAATGATAAAGATACGGAAAATTCTCATTGATTTGCTTGACGAAATTGAAATGCAATTCTTGTAAAAAATAATAGGGGATAAAATTGTCTAAAACTACTAATTCTGTTGGTTATTGGTTTTTTTATTATCGCTACAAGGACGTACTTGTATTTAATATTCTGGGTGAAATAGAAATTAAATTTTACTGTTTTCTTTTTAAAATCTAGATCTCAAAATAAATATTCCACAAATCTATATCCTATTACTTTTATAGAGGCCAAACCTGTCTGTTACTTAGCAGAATAATATATGCACTAGACGAAAACCGCCTCTTTTTAGATAGGTTTTAATGTGTAACTACCTGTTTAAAGGTCTATTGGAATGGGTAGGGGCAGTGAAAGTTGCATTTATTAGATAAAATAAATATTAGAATTTTGTAGAAAAGGCATGGATCAACTTACTGATTTTTCCATTCCTTAAATAATGATTCTAAAATTTTGTCTACTTCTATCCTTGATAGATTGTGAATTCCTGTGGAGAGTTTTCGTGACACTTTAAAAAGTTTGTCCTCTAGCTTACTTACATAAGATTTTGAATAATTACCTGAAATAACTACTGCAATGTAATACGAATGAAAATTTTGGATATGAATACTATATAGCTCGTATTGAATGGATTCCAATCTTTGATCTCCGCCTTGAAAAGCATCTTCAACAAAGCTTTTAATAGCGGTTAACATACCTGAGAGCATATCTTTATCTATGGTCTCAGTTAAACTAAAATTTCCCAATAATATTCCGGAGCCCTTTTGTATCGCAAATACCTCACTTACGGTGGCTTGATCGAGCTCGCTTAAAACAAGATCTCCTTCTTTAGTGCCAGAGAAAAATGCTTTCATTTTTCTTTTAAAACCAACAGTAGAGAAGGTTTTACTTACTTTATTATTAATGTCTTCTGCTAATTTTGCTAGCTCACTGGAGATATAGCGCTTAATCATCCGTCCCACAATAGGATATAATGCCTCCACTATTTCATCTTGAGAATATTCTACTTGTTCTTTTATGGTTTCAGTAATTACAGGACCTAAACTTGCTGGTATCGTTTTTACAAAGTCATTAATTTTTTCATCAATTAATGGATCTATTTTTTCAGCTAACTCTTTATACTCATCGAGCACTTTTGTAATTACTTCTAGTTTTTGAGTAAGGTCATCAGCAATGTGCCTGTCTTCTGTTAACAGGATTTCACGTAAGAGTTGTAGTTTTTTTTTGTCCTCAGCCATCTATAAGTTATAGTGCTCTTATTTTCCTATTTTTTCACCTAGAGAAATAAGCAGTTTGCTCAAGTCTTTTTTGTCTACTTTTTTCTCTGTAAGCGTTTCAGTTTTTTCGTTCAAAGCGTCCTCTAAGTCCGTGATTCGTATGTTCACATCTGTACTTAATGAATCTATTGACTGCATAAGTTCTCCACGCACTTCGTCTATATAACTTTGCAATTCAGACTTCTTTGTCTCAATTTCTTTCTTTAAAGTTTCAAATTCACTGTCGTACTGCTGAATACTTTCTCCAAAAAGAAGGTTTCTTATGGTTTCAATTTTAGAGGATGGATCAACCTCTGTTTCTATTTGTTTAGTGATAGGTTTTTTGGTCATAATGGTATTTGGATAAGGCATTAAATGTAATAAAATTAAGTTATATAAATGCTTTTAGATAGATATTATACTTTGCTCATAAACTCTTCTGCTTTCAAGACCATGTTTTTACTTCCGCAGAAAAAAGGAACGCGCTGGTGCAATTCTGTAGGTGTAATATCAAGAATACGGTTAAAGCCATCACTAGCACGACCGCCAGATTGTTCTGCAAGATATGCCATAGGGTTGCACTCGTATAATAATCTAAGCTTTCCTTTAGGGTCTTTGCTCGTGTTTGGGTACATGTAAATCCCACCTTTAATCATATTTCTGTGATAATCTGAAACCAAAGAGCCTATATATCTTGAGGTATATGGACGATCGCCTTCTTCTTTCTGGCAGTATTTAATATAGTTTTTTACTCCTTGCGGAAAATGAACATAATTACCCTCATTCACAGAATAGATGGTGCCATCTTCTGGGAATTGCATGTTAGGATGCGATAAATAATAGGTCCCGATAGCGGGGTTCAAAGTAAAGCCATTCACGCCGTGACCTGTAGAGTATACAATCATGGTAGAGGTGCCATACACAATATAACCTGCCGCTACTTGGCGATTGCCAGGTTGTAAAAAATCTTCAATGGTTACGGGAGTTCCCTCAGGTGTAACCCTACGGTATATTGAAAAAATGGTCCCAACAGATACATTTACATCTATGTTGGACGACCCGTCTAAAGGGTCCATTAAAACTACATATTTGTTATCGTTCGTGTTATTTCTGCCAGTGATGGTAATAAAATCATCTTCTTCTTCACTGGCAATACCACAGACGATCTCTCTATTTGTCAAAGTTTTTATAAAAACATCATTGGCATAAACATCAAGTTTTTGCTGGTCTTCCCCTTGTATATTTGTATCGCCGGCGGCCCCTAAGATATCTACTAATCCCGCTTTATTCACTTCGTGATTTACCACTTTTGCAGCAAGCCTTATGGAGTTGATTAATCGAGAAAGTTCTCCAGAAGAATATTTAAACTCAGTTTGGTTCTCAATGATAAACTCACCAAGGGTTTGATTTCTGTTAGCCATATATTGGGTGTTGCTAGGAATTTAGTGCAAATATCGGGAATTTAAAGAAAATGAACCGATATTTGTCTATCAAAACCAATACAATGACTATTCGTATTAGAAAAGCAGTGAGACAAGACATGCCAGCCGTTTTAGGTCTAATTAAAGAGCTTGCTGTTTTTGAGAAAGAACCCGATGCGGTGTATATTACTGCTGAAACATTAGAAGAAGAAGGTTTAGGAACACACCCATTATTTACTTGCTTTGTGGCAGAAGTAGACCAAAAGATTGTAGGCATTGCACTTACCTATTTTGTGTTTTCTACCTGGAGAGGTCGCACCTTGCACCTAGAAGATTTAATTGTGACAGAAAAGGTGAGAGGCACGGGAGTAGGTATGGCGTTGTATAAGCGTGTGATGCAGTTTGGTAAAGAAGAAGGAGTCGCACAAGTAAAGTGGATCGTGTTAGACTGGAATACTCCAGCAATAGATTTTTATGAAAAAACAGGAGCTGTCATCCATAAAGATTGGTATATCGCCGCCATGAATAGTGAAAGATTAAATTCATTTTTAAACGAATAGTGTAAGCTTTAATTAACAAAACATTCGCCCTTGCGGATACTAAGTATGAAAGTATTTAAATTTGGTGGTGCATCTGTAACAGATGCTGATGGAGTAAAAAATTTAGCGAAAGTGCTAAAGATAACTGTAGAAAAGGATCTGGTTGTGGTACTATCTGCAATGGGTAAAATGACCAATGCATTTGAAAAGGTAGTTACTAATTACCTCGGAAACACAAGAGACTTGTCAGCTTCTTTACATGAAATTGTACATTATCATCACAATATATTAAAGGGACTATTTGATTCTGACAAGCATGAAGTCTACAAACAAGTTAATAAACTCATTACAGAATTATCACAGTTCTTAGAAAAGAACAAATCAAAACAACACGCCTTTGTGTATGATCAAGTGGTGTCTTATGGCGAACTTATTTCGACCACTATTGTTGCTGCTTATCTTCAAGAAATAGGAATAGAAAACATGTGGCTTGATGCGCGTGAGTTTATTATTACAGACACAAAATATAGAGATGGTAATGTGCAGTGGAAGGATACACAACAGCGTATTTCCGAAGGTGTAAACGTAAATGGAATTACAATTACCCAAGGCTTTATTGGATCAGATAACACGCATAATTTTACTACCACTTTAGGGCGCGAAGGGAGTGATTATACAGCTGCAATTTTTGCATATTGTTTAAATGCAGATGCAGTAACTATTTGGAAAGATGTGCCAGGAGTGCTCAATGCAGACCCAAGATATTTTAAAAAAACTACTTTATTACACCATATTTCTTATAAAGAAGCAATAGAACTGGCTTTTTATGGAGCCTCCGTTATTCACCCAAAGACCTTACAGCCATTACAGAGAAAAGAGATCCCGCTTTATGTAAAGTCATTCGAAAACCCAGAGGCAGCCGGTACTTGTGTGGGTAAAGGTGTGACATTAGATCCCGTTACCTCTTGTTTTATTTTAAAAAGAAACCAAGTGCTTATTTCACTTTCGTCACTTGATTTCAGCTTTATGATGGAAAATCATATAGGCGAAGTCTTTAAGTGGTTACATGAGTATAAAATGAAAGTGGAGTTGATTCAAAACTCTGCCATTAGTTTTACGGTTTGCGTAGACAATAGATATGATACACTGGTGCCATTATTAGCAAAATTGAGAGGAACTTTTAAAGTAAAATGGAATGAAGGTGTTACGCTTTATACCATAAGACACGCTTCATCCACAGAAATTAAAAAGCTTGAGGCAGATAAAACAGTGCTTTTAAAACAAGAAAATAGGGATACAGTTCAGCTTGTAGTTAAAGAATAATACGAGCGGTTTTTGTCTATATTTGTAGACAACCAAATCAGAAAAAATGTATGGGATTAGTCACTTCAAAAGAAGTAGCCAAAGTAATAAAAGTAGACAAGCTTGGGTTTGTAGGTACTTTTATAGGTTGGTCTTTAATGAAGGTGCTCAAGATCTCTACAATAAATAAAGTATACAACCGCAATAAGCATTTAAGCGATCTAGATTTTATAAACGCCCTACTAGATGAGTTTGAAGTAGATTTTGAAATCCCAGAAGAAGACTTAAAAAGAATTCCTAAAACGGGTCCATTCATTACAATATCTAACCATCCACTAGGGGGTATTGACGGTATTCTTCTTTTAAAAGTGCTTCTAGAGCGCAGGCCAGATTATAAAATTATGGCAAATTTTTTACTGCATCGGGTTTCCCCTTTAAAGCCCTTTGTGATGCCAGTAAATCCTTTTGAGAATAATAAAGACATAAAGTCTAGTTTTACAGGCTTTAAGACTGCGATTTCTCATATAAGAGACGGACATCCCTTAGGTATCTTTCCGGCTGGAGAAGTTTCTACTCAAAAAGAGGGTAGCATAATCATTGATAAGCCTTGGGAAGAGGCTGCCATGAAGCTAGTTAAAAAAGCAGGTGTTCCAGTGGTTCCAATCTATTTTCACGCAAAAAATAGTGGCTTCTTTTACAGGTTGGCTAAAATGAGTGATAGCCTACGTACAGCAAAGTTGCCATCAGAGTTGTTGTCACAAAAAGACCGTGTGATTAAAGTTAGAATAGGGAATGCAATTAAAATAGCAGACCAGAATGAGCACGTTGCACTACCTGCATATACAGAGTTTTTAAGAAAGAAAACGTATATGCTTGCAAACCCTTTTGAGAAAAAGAAGCTGATAGAGCAACTACCAAAGTCAATTAAATTACCCAAACAACCTAAAAAGATTGCAGGACCCGTATTAAAAGAAACCATAGAAGCAGAGGTTGCACAACTTTTTACAAATGGAAATCGATTATTGGAGAGTAAAAACTATGAAGTATATCTTGCCTCTGCGGCATCGATACCTAATATTCTTTTAGAGATAGGGAGACTGCGGGAAATCACTTTTAGAGATATAGGGGAAGGCACGAACAAGTCATTAGATTTAGATAAATTTGATAGTTACTACCATCATATGTTTTTATGGGATAAAGAGGCGAAAACACTGGCTGGTGCCTATAGAATGGGACTTGGGTCAAAAATATTTGCTACTCACGGAATAGATGGATTCTATTTGCAAGATCTTTTTAGGTTTGAGCCAGAACTGCATGATATGATGAGTAAGTCTATAGAGATGGGCCGTGCGTTTATCATTAAAGAATATCAGCAAAAACCGATGCCTTTGTTTTTACTTTGGAAAGGGATAGTACATACCACATTGCGCTATCCAGAACATCGTTTCTTAATTGGTGGTGTAAGTATAAGTGATAAATTTAGTGAATTCTCTAAGGGATTGATGATTGAGTTTATGAAGTCTAATTATTATGATCCTTGGGTTGCGCAGTACATCAACCCAAAAAAGGAATATAAAGTGAAGCTAAAAGATGCGGATAAGGACTTTATTTTTGATGAGACCGCAGCAGATGTAAATAAGTTTGATAAGATTATTGATGAGGTAGAACCTGGTGCATTGCGTATGCCGGTTTTACTTAAAAAATATATAAAGCAAAATGCCAAAGTAGTAGCATTTAACGTAGATCCTCTATTTAATAATGCGATAGATGGATTAATGTATATTCGTATCGCAGACCTCCCCGAAAGCACGGTAAAGCCAGTTATGGAAGAGTTTCAGGCAGAGTTAGAAAAGAAAATGGCAGCTTCTCAGACTAAAGATGAAGTAAAATAAGTGCGATAAGCGCTGGCAATGCCTGCACAAAAAAGATTTTTTTACTCACCGTAATTGCTCCATACACTCCCGCAATGATAACACAACTTAAAAAGAAGATTGCTATATAAAAACGCCAATGTGGGTCTTCAATAAAGAAGGTCCATATAAGTCCGGCAGCTAGAAATCCATTGTAAAGTCCTTGGTTTGCGGCCATCGATTTAGTGGGTTCAAAAAGGTCTTTCGGGAAATTTCTAAACACTTTTCTGCCTAGGGTATTCCAAGCAAACATTTCAAAATAGAGAAAATACAGATGCAGTGCGGCAACAAAGCCTATTAAGATATTAATTACGATTTGCATAATTTAAAGATTGGTTGCTATAAAATTACGACAATATTCTTTAATCTCATCTCGGGCTTTGGCAAAAGCAGCTTCGGTTTCTTCTGCAGATCCCTTAAATTTTGAAGGGTCATAAAAGTTATGATGTAATCTTAATGCATTAGGGGCCGGAATGAACGGGCAATTCTCATACGCGTGATCACAAACTGTGAGTATAAAATCCCAAGATACACCTTGATACTCATCTACGTGATTAGAGGTGTGTCCGGTGATGTCAATTCCATCTTTTTGCATTGTTGCAATGGCTCCAGGGTTTAATCCATGAGTTTCTATACCTGCGCTATAGATGTTCGCCTTTCCTGTTGCAAATTTCTTCAAGTAGCCTTCAGCCATCTGGCTGCGGCAACTATTTCCTGTACATAGGACTAATATATTTTTCATTTTTTTTCGTTTTTCTAATAGTATAGTGTTGTGCCAAATGCCATCACGTTGTGCAATATTTTCTCTTACTCCAACAACTTTAAATCCACAGCGTTCGTGTAAAATAATACTGCCTATGTTGACTTTAAAAATGCTTGCCTGAAGTGTCCAAAAACCAGCTTTCTCACTTTCATTAATTAAGTGACAAAGGAGTTTTTGGCCTATTCCTTGCTGCTGAAATTTTCTAGAGACATATATAGTGCTTTCTGCAACACCTCTGTAAACTTCTCTGCTAGAAACAGCACTTAAAGCACACCAACCAACAATTTGCTGGTCAACAACAGCAACAAATCTACACGGTTTTAAAAACTTGGCGTTCCATTGTTGCCAGTTTGGAGTCCTTGTTTCAAAAGAAGCAATACCGGTTAATAAACCTTCTCTATATATTACTTCAACTGCTTCAAAGCGTTCTTTTGTAAAAGGAATGATTATCATACATTAACAACAACCTCCTCCTGGAGTACAAGAAGAATCGGTTGCTTCGGTGGTTACTAATTCATCTAAAGTAAGCCCGCAAGCGTCTGCAGCTTTACATTGGGTAGTATCTGTGCTTAATTGGATAATTATTTTATCATCACCCACCAAAACCTGATCTACTGGCAAATGCGCGGTGTGAAAAGTGTTATTTCCATATTCAAATTTTACAATAGCGTCCAGATCATATGCTGCCATTTTACCTACTTTACTTAATATTTCTGTGGCTTTATCGCAAGACATTGCTGGCTCTCCATTATAAGTAGCTGGCTCAAGTAACTGTATAATGGTCTCATTCCATTGATCCATACTCCCACCACAATCAACAGCTTTAATGGCGGTGTGCTTTACTTCTGTGATGTGGTAGTTTTGAGCTACTAACTGCGTGTTATTATATCCAAACAATAATGCTTTGTTGTTATTTTCTTCTAGTATGGTAAATAATTCGTTTGTTTTCATCTTTACTGTTTTTAAATAAATAATTCTGAAATGCGCCTTAACAGCATTTCGCCTCTGTAGTTTCAAAAAATTCTTGAAACAGTGCTTTTAGTTTACCCAGTTTATCCACGTTAATACGGTAATACTGGCTTTTACCTTCAAATTTGCTTTTAAGCAATCCCGCCTTTTTAATCACCTGCAGATGTTGCGAAGTAGTAGGTTGTGAAAGTTTTATGGTTTCTGAAATGTCCTTACATAAACAGCCGTCACAGTCTCCTATGTAGTTTAAGATTGAAATACGTGCAGGATGTGATAACACCTTTGCAAGATCTGCTAGCTGGTTCACACTCATCGTGTGTAAATGTCTTTTAGAAACGCCCATAATTTTAAGTTTTCAGTAAACAGTCGCAGTACTCAGTACATCACTGCATACAATTATTATCACTTCTACCTTTTAACAATGTCACTAAATTAAGTCTATTGCAAGGTTACTGAGTGTTTTCTTTTAAAGAAGGATTACTGCTTTAAAAGAAAATGTATCGAAGTATTGCAATATTACGATGTAATTATAAATAAAAAAAGCTTTCAGTGATTTATTTCTGAAAGCTTATGTTTTTTAGAACCAGCCTTTTTTACCTACTTGGTACGTTTGGTAAAATTCTTCGTCACTCTTAGTAAGGTAAATGATACCTTCTACTAATCCAACTATTCCTGCAAGACCACAAGTAACCACTGTAAGAACAATTTGTATAATTCCTTCTTTGGTATATCCTAATACGAATTTATGAATTCCTAAAGACCCTATTACAATTGCAAGGATACCAGCGATCATCTTTTTGTTCTCGCCATTTGCTGTTGCTTCATTCCAGTTCTCTTTAAAGTCGTTGGCTGCATCTTTTGCTCCGTCTGCTATATCATTAGCTACCTCTTTTGCGTCATCTGCAAATTCTCCTGCTGCTTCTTTTGCATCACCAGCCATCTCGCTAGCTTTGTTTTTTAAGTCGTCTCCTAAGTTTTCAGTATTGTCTGCCATTTTGGTTGTTTTTTATTGTTAAGCGTTAAAAATACAAATTATCTGTATATCAAACTATTAAATTACGAATCAAAAACAGAATCGATGGGTTCCCATAGTTCAATCTTGTTTCCATCGTTATCCATGACGTACCCAAATTTACCATATTCAAACGCTTGTATTTCACCAATTATGGTCACTCCTTCGTCTTTTAAGAGCTTTAATAATCCCACAAGATTCTCTACACGGTAGTTAAACATAAAAGGTTTTTCTGACGGCTTGTAATAGTCTGTTTCTTGCGACATTGGGCTCCATTGGGTAGAACATTTATTGCCATCCTCGTCTTTCCACCAGAAGGTACAGCCCCAATCATCCGTGTTAAAACCTAGATGTTTTTTGTACCACTCTTTTGTTGCCTTTGGGTCTGTTGTTTTAAAAAACAATCCGCCTATTCCAGTTACTCTTTTCATGTTATTCAAATTTTGTCTTTCCCGTGAAGACGGGAAACTCAATTAATAATATGTCATTTAAAATAAAATACTAATTCACCACAGAGGCACAAAGGACACAGTGGTTTACTTATAAATTGCCAGAATCTTATCTACAATCACCTGGGCTAATTTTTCTTTGCTTTCAATAGTCCATCCTGCCACGTGCGGAGATAATATCACATTATCCATGGCGAGCAATTCTTTAAATTCTTGTGGCATTTCCGAAGAGAATAAAGACTCAAAGCTCAATTTTTCATATTCCAGTACATCAAGACCAGCACCTAAAATTTTTCTAGATTTTAATGCCGTCACTAGATCTTTAGTGACCACACTTTTGCCTCTGGCCGTATTTAATAACCAAAATGGTTTTTCTATTGCCGCTATAAATGGCGCATTCACCATTTTGTTTGTCAGTGTCGTCCATGGCGTGTGTAAGCTCACCACATCTACTTTACTTCGAAAATGTGCCAGTGTCACCTGCTGTGCATTTTCATCTCCCACACCTTCTTTAATGTCATAACAAAGCACCTCGCAATCAAAACCTCGAAGTTTTTTTGCAAAGGCTTTTCCCATATTACCATAGCCTATGAGACCGATGGTTTTTCCATCTACTTCAAGCCCACGATTATCCTCACGCAGCCAATGACCTGCTTTTACCTCGCGGTCTGCTTTGTTAAGCTTATTAAAAAGAGAAAGCAACATCCCTAATGTGTGCTCGGCTACTGCGTTTCTATTTCCTTCTGGTGATGAAATAAGGGTGATTCCTTTGTTTGCGGCGTATGCTTGATCAATACTTTCTAATCCCGCACCTACTCGGGCTATAAATTTTAAGTTGATGGCTTTGTCTATAAAGGCCGCATCAATATCAAACCTGCTTCTAATTACGATACCATCATAATGTTCAATGACTTGTTCTATGGCGTCTTTTGGCGAGGTATAATCCTCGGCATTGTCAAAACCAGCTTTGGTGAGCTGTTTTAATAATAAGGGGTGATTTTGATCGAGGTGTAGGATTTTCATGTGTGAAAAAAGAATTTGAATTCGAATTTGAATTCGAACTAAAGTATGTTGTGTGCTAGAGAGAAAATTGCTTCACTCAATTAAAAGATAAATATAATAAAAGTAAAGCCCGCCGAAGCATCTTCAAATTCAAGTTCATATTCTTGGATATGTCGTTTGTGTCTTCTGGTGTTGTACTTCGCCCGTATGTTTTGTGTTTAGTTTCTCAAAAAGTAACACGTGTACTTCTTCATCACCTTGGCTTTTAGGGCAATGCTCCACGCCTTTTGGGACCACAATGATTTCTCCTTGTTTCACAATCTCGACACCCGTTCTAAAATGCATCTCGAGCGTTCCTTTTTGTACAAAGAACAACTCATCTTCATCTTCGTGAGCATGCCAAACAAATTCACCTTGAATCTTTGCAAGAATAACCTGCATGTTATCTACGGTTGCAATCTGGTGGGGATGCCATTGTTTGTCAAATTTGCCAAACTTTTCTTTTACGTTAATGGGTTTCATACCTTGAAATAAAAATGAAATTGAAATTGAAATCGAATATTAATTGAATTATTTAAAGAAACAAGTTACGTATTTCATCTGTGACCTCAGTCGCGCGAAGAGTTTTTGCATCTAATAAACACCATAATGTAGTGGCCTCAACAAGTACTTTTCCATCTTTAGGACGGATAATTTTATAGGCTCTAGTACTCTTAACACTTTCTGCAGATGCTACCCAAGTGTGTGCCTCCAGTACATCGCCCTCAAAGGCAGATGCTCTGTAGTTGATGTTGTGGTTAAGTACATACCAAACGTATTTTGTTTTAATGGCTGGGGTGGCAATTTTATCCCAGTGTCCTTGCGCTACATCAAGACACCACTGTAAATACACTAGATTATTAACGTGCTTATATTCATCTATGTGAGATTTGTTTACGGTGATGTTGTGCGTGTGGGTTTGATGGGGCATGTTTGGATTTTTTGATTGGGGTTTAAAATTACTGATTTAATATGAGTTTTATAGCTTGGCGAAAGCTTTCATACTGCAAAGGCGCATAGAATGGTATTGATATCCAGTTTTAATTACGGGATATAATGCATAAATTGCTTCTTAAAACTAGTTAGATGTTATTATGAAAAACCTACTTCGATTTAAATATTTCATTTTAATTATTACAGTCTGCGCATTAAATATTGCTTGTGCTCAAGATGTGTTGGAATCGAAATATTATTTTGTGAATAGTGGAAAACTCTTTTCCATAGAACAACGGAATGACACTCTTTATGAATATCGTTGTGATGCAAATTTTGAGTGTAGAATAAAAGCAAGAAAACAATATAAAATCATTAAATCTAAACAAAACGGAAATCTGACCTTACTCGCTGTGGAAAGATTCGACTCAATTCCGTTGTCTACTAAACCAATTAGAGATAATCGATTCTATATACTCGGAATTAAAAAAATATCTGAAAATAAAATCAAACTTATTAACGAAATTACCAGCTATACTCTAGATTCCATTACAAAAATACCTTTTGAATTGAGCCTTTTGGAAAATAAATTTGGGTTTACTTATTACGAAGAAAATTACTTAAGATCATTAGACAGTGATTTTAAAATTGACAAAGATTTTGCGAATGAAATAATGGAATCTATTAAGTCATCGAATAAGGAATTAATTGAACTTTACAGAAATACCGCTACGGGAGATATGTATGCTTCGGGATTGACTGCTGAATTAATCGCAAGGGAAATGATTAAACGGAATTTAAGCCCAATACTAGCGAAAAAGAAAATGGATGAAGCAAATCACAACTAACCAAACACAACAATGTTAGCCACAAGTTGCTCAAATGACAAAATTCTGTAAATAAAGACTATCAAATTGAATCTTATGAAAGACAATAAAAATTATCCAAAATCCTTTTCGCACATCGGGATTACAGTTCCGAATATAACCGAAGCTGTAAAATTCTATTCAGAAGTAATGGGTTGGTATGTCATTATGGAACCCTCTAAAGTCAAAAAAGAAAAAGAAACTGCAATCGGACAAATGTGCATTGATGTTTTCGGTAATGATTGGAATGAATTTGAGATTGCTCACCTAGCCACTTCGGACGGAATTGGAATTGAATTGTTTTCCTTTCCAAACGGAATAAAAAAAGCACCTGAATTTAATCCATTCAACACTGGACTTTTTCATTTTTGTGTCCAAGACCCAAATATTGAGGAACTAATTGAAAAGATAGTGTCTTATGGCGGAAAACAAAGAATGCCAATAAGAGAATATTATCCAAATGAAAAACCTTTCAAAATGTGCTATGTAGAAGACCCGTTTGGAATTGTATTTGAAATTTATACTCACAGTTACGAATTGACATATTCGTCAGGTGCATACTCGAAATAAAACTTGTGGGTAACACCTAATAAAAAACATAAATTCCTAGACGTATTCCTGTGTATTTCAAAACACAAAAAATGCCCAATCTTCAAAAAGAGTGGGCATTTTTTAATCCTATAAAATTTCCGAAGCAAAAACCTAGATTCCCAATACCAACTTTGCAATCCACAGATAAATAAGAATCCCAAAAATATCATTGCTCGTGGTAATAAAAGGTCCTGTGGCGATGGCAGGATCAATGCCTCTTTTGTGTAAAAAGAGTGGGATAAAGGTACCGATGATTCCAGCAAAAATAATCACAACAAAAAGCGAGATAGAAATAGAAAGCCCATAATCTATAGCGCCTTCCCAAGCCCATATAAAGAAAAATAATACGATAGAAAGTGCAGCACCATTAAGCGTGGCTAGTGCCATTTCTTTAAGAAGTCTATTAGCGATACTGCCTTTAATGTCGTCATTTGCAAGACCTTGCACGATAATCGCGCTAGACTGCACGCCCACATTACCAGCCATCGCGGCAATAAGGGGTGTAAATATTAATAGAATAGCGTGGTTGTTTAACACCTCTTCAAAACCACCCATAATGGCTGCGGCACCTACACCACCTAGTAGTCCTAAGAATAACCAAGGGAGTCTGGCTCGGGTTAGTTCCCACACACTATCATCTGCCTCTACATCTTGTGAGATACCTGCTGCTAGCTGGTAATCTTTTTCTGCTTCTTCTTTTATAAAATCTACAATATCATCAATGGTAATACGCCCTACAAGCACACCGTTTTCATCTACAACCGGTATGGCGTCCAGATCGTATTTTTGCATAATACGAGCCACTTCATCATTATCTGTGTGAACGGTAACGTAATCTACTTTTGGGATAAATACTTCGGAAATTTTAGTCTTTTCGCCAGCCGTCAATAGATCTTTTAAACTGAGTCTTCCCGTTAATTGTCCTTCTTTATTAGTTACGTAAATGGAGTGTACTCGGGTCACGTTTTCTGCCTGCCTGCGCATTTCTCTAACACATCCTGCTACTGTCCAGGTTTCTTTTACTTGCACAAGTTCCTTTGCCATTAAAGATCCTGCGGTGTCTTCATCATAGTTTAAAAGCTCAACAATATCTGCTGCGTGCTCTTCATCTTCTATTTTATCAATGACCTCTTTTTGTATAGCGTCATCTAACTCGGCTATAATATCTGCGGCATCATCGGTATCGAGTTCTTCTAACTCTGCAGCAATTTCTGTAGGGGTAAGATTTTCTAGTATGCGCTCCCTTAAATCTTCATCTAGCTCCATTAAAGCTTCAGAGGTGATCTCGCTTTCTAGTAATTTGATAAGGTAAGTAGCCTCGTCGCTATTTAGTTCTTCTAATAACTCGGCAACATCAGCAAAATGATATTCTTTTAAAAGTTCGCGTAAGGCGTGCCCATCTTTATTAGCGATGAGTTGCTCTATGCTTGCTATAAATTCAGTCGTGAGTTGAAATTGCATCTGCTTCCAGTTTTGTGGTGAGTGCGATAAACTGAGCTACTGAAAGCTGTTCTGGTCGCTGGCCAAAGATAGCATCTTCTTTAAGTTTATCGGAAATTTCGAAACTTTTTAAGCTATTTCGCAATGTTTTTCTGCGTTGCTGGAAGGCGGTTTTCACTACTCTATATAAAAATGCCTCTGTGCAAGGGAGCTCAAGCGATGCTTTTCTGGTCAATCTCAATACGCCGCTATCCACCTTTGGTGGCGGGTTGAAAACGGTAGGAGGGACCGTAAATAAATACTCAGCATCGTAAAATGCCTGTACTAATACAGACATGATTCCAAAGGTTTTTGAGCCGTGATCTGCACAGATGCGCATGGCTACTTCTTTCTGAAACATTCCCGTAAATTCTGGAATCTGCTCTTTTATTTCTAAGGTTTTAAAAACAATTTGTGTCGAAATATTATAAGGGAAGTTTCCGGTAACGGCAAACTCTTCTGTCCCAAAATAATCTTGCATATCTTCTCTTAAAAAATCTGCTTCTAAGATTTGTAAATTGTCATTTGGGTAGTGTTTTTCTAGGTATGCAATAGAATCTCGATCAAGATCCATAGCAACGAGATTGATGTCTTCTTTTTCAAGAAGGTACTTGGTGAGTACTCCAGTTCCTGGTCCTATTTCTAGAACATTTTTATATCCTTTGTGTGTAAGTGTTTCTGCAATATCTCTAGCGATGCCTTCATCTGTTAAAAAATGCTGGCCTAAGTGTTTTTTAGCACGCACAGCATCATTTTGAGCTACAAACTCCCTTCTTGGCGTTGCAGAATGTTTACTAAATTTTTTCTTCTTTTTGCTCATTGTGGGCAATGTGTTTTATAGAGGCTAAGGTTTCAAATCGAGAATATTTCAGCAGTAAATAATAACTGCACTCCATTTTTGTTATTTGGATTTTTCTTTTTTTGAGATTTACACAAAGCGTTATTATTGTTCACAGATAACTTCTAGCTCTGTTCTAAAGGCTACAAATTTACCCTCAAACGGTTTGCCTTGTGCCCTTAAAGTAGCTGCATCTTCTGCATAATATTTTTCTAGTGTTGCTTTGCTGTCCGTATGATATTGCACAGAATATGTAGTACCACCCATTTCTTCTTCTATTTGCACCTTTGTCATTAATGCTTTTGTGAATTTTCTAGTGTCTAGCATAGCAGGTATGTGCTCCGTTTTCATCCATTCAAGCCAGCTATCATGAGCACTATTTTCTATATTTATGGTGACGTTGTATATGTACATTTAAATACTTTAGGGTTTAAAAAGTTTATAGTTTAGGAGATAAAGAACGAAGTTTTTAATTTGCATTGTCGAGAAAATTTATTCTTCTCACCGCTCACCGCTCACCGCTATTCAATAAGATCGCCTCGCAACATCCTAAAACGCATCCTAGCTTCTGTAAAGAAAATACTATCCTCGTAATTAAAAATGATTTGTTCGTATAATTCTTTAGCTTTTTCAGGAAGTGCTAATTGACCTTCATATAATTTTGCTAATCTAAAATGAGCATCATCTGCTAGAATATCTTCTTTAAATAACTCGATAAGCTTCTTGTAATTGGCTTCTGCTAGTGCGTATTGCTTTGTTTTTTCATAGAGACTTCCTTGTTTTAGCAGCGCCTCATCCTCGATGCTTTCTCCTTTATGGTTTTCAATAATGTCTGTTAATTGTGTGATGGCTTCTTCATCTTTGTTTTGTAAGGCTAATAAGTCTGCCCTGGCAAATTTCTTTAATGCCGTTTGCGTGGTATCTTCAAGTGAGTTATCACTAATCATTAAGCTTAATTGTAAAGCATCATTAGCAATGAGCTGTGAAGCTGATTTTTTTAATACGTCAAGTTGTACTTGTGCCCAAGCAAAATCTCCTTTAAAATAACTAGTTCGAGCCACTTTAAAACGAGCTTCTTGTGCCATGACATCACTCTTTATTTTTTCTTGAATCTGCGTGTAATAAATCAAGGCTCGGTTAAATTTTTTATCTACCACAAGAATATCTGCCAGCTCCATTTTTACTCGTGCTTCTTGAAAAACACTCATTTTAATATCTAGCAGTGTTTTTAGATTGTTTATTGCAAGTTCTTTTTTGTTGTGGTCAAATGCTAAAAAGTGATTGAAGTCTATCTGCATTAAGTAGGTTGATTTTCCCCTCCCAAAACGATCTAATAGCTCCGTGTACTGTGTTTCTAATTTGTTGTAATCTTTTGGTTCTGTGGTTGCCAGTTCAATTTTCATTAAAAATTGATACGCCCCTAGTTCCGTTTCTGGCGTAGGTGCATGCTCAATAATAAAATTGATGATATTGCGGGCATCTTCGTATGCTTCATTTGCAATGGTAATAAAAGCTAAATTTTGAATCCCTGTAATATCTTCGTCAGATCTTTTATAGATTGCTTTTTCTTGAGCAAAGGCCTTTTTAAAGTCGTTTTGTTGCACAAATAACCAACTCAGCAACTCATTGTACAAAATGTTAGGCTTGTCTTGTAGCTTTCTTAGCAGAATTTTTCTGAACAATACATTGGCTTCATTGTCAGGGTCCTCATTTATGTAGAGACTAAATTGTCTTTGAGCGTATGGTCTCGTGTTGGGTTTCTTTTCTATTAAGTTTACAAAGCTCGTAAACATCTTCTCTACTTCTCCTTTTTCGCCGTAAAGCCTTGCTAATTGCTGGCTAAAATTGAGGTCGTCATCTAACAACATTGCCTTCTCATATAAAACAATCGTTTCATCAAGTAAACTAAATTTTTCGAAGGCTTTTCCTATAGTATACGCATATCGGGTATTATCATCTACATAAGCTATAGCCTGATCATAATAGGTTTTTGCAATAGAGTCTTTATTTTGAAGCGTATAGTTGTGCCCAAGTTCTACTAGTACTTGTGGTAATTTATTTCGTGTTCCTAGTCTGCTTTCTAATAATTCTTGTGCTTTGTCATAGCGCTCTAGCTGTTGGTTCATTTCGGCTAAAGAAAGGGTGTAGTCTAATCTTCCGGGGGTTTGTTTGACTAGTTTTTCATAGATGACAATGGCTTTTTCATATTCGCCTTTTTCTGCATAGTTTTTTGCTAGAAGCTCGTTTTGAGCAAAGCTAGAAACTCCAATAAAGAGCAAGAATAAAGTGAATATAATGCGCATAGCGTAAAGATAAGATTTTAAACGTGGTACAGAAAACAAATATCGTGCCCGCTTGCATACTGCAATAAGCCAATTATAGTTACGATCGTTTCATTTTAGGGAACATTTCCGAAGCGAAACCTTTAAATGTAAAACCGAAAAATATTAAATGTCAAAGGAACACATATGCTACTTTTACATTTTGAGTTTTTCTGCTTTACATTTTAAATTATTTTATCATATCAAAACCACAATAGGGCACTAACACATCTGGAATTTTAATACCGTTGGGAGTTTGGTAATTTTCTAAAATGCCTGCAAGTACTCTTGGTAATGCTAATGAGCTTCCATTTAAGGTGTGTGCAAGCCTGTTTTTACCATCACTATCTTTAAAACGCAGCTTTAATCTGTTTGATTGAAAAGCCTCAAAGTTAGAAGCACTGGAAATCTCTAACCATCTGTCTTGCGCTGTTGAGAATAATTCAAAATCATACGTCAAGGCAGCTGTAAAGCCTAAATCACCACCACACAATCGTAAAATTCTAAATGGTAATTTTAACGCTCTTAATATTTCAGTAATATGGTCTACCATGCCATCTAATGCTTTGTAGCTATTATCTGGATGTTCAATGCGTACAATTTCTACTTTATCAAACTGGTGTAACCTGTTTAATCCTCTTACATGTGCACCATAACTTCCTGCTTCTCGTCTAAAACATGGTGTAAAACCTGTGCATAAGATGGGTAAATCACTTTCTTGCACTAAGTCACCACGAAACATATTTGTCACTGGAACCTCTGCAGTTGGGATTAAATATAAATCATCAATACCCACGTGGTACATCTGGCCTTCTTTATCTGGTAATTGACCTGTACCAAAACCAGAAGCTTCATTCACTAAAAGGGGTACTTGATATTCTGTATACCCTGCCGCAACGTTTTTATCTAAGAAATAACTGATAAGCGCACGTTGTAGTCGGGCACCTTTTCCTTTATATACAGGAAAACCTGCGCCAGTAATTTTAACACCTAGCTCAAAATCAATGATGTCGTATTTTTTGGCTAATTCCCAATGAGGTAGTGCGCCTTCTGCAAGTACCGGGATCTCTCCTTCTCTAAAAGTCTCTTCATTATCATCTTCTGTCATTCCAGCTGGTACAAGGTCATTAGGGATGTTCGGGATGGTCCAGAGTAGTTTTTGTAGTGTTTCTGAAATGCTATCCAGTTGCTCACTTAGCCCTTTTGAAGCTTCTTTAAGCTCGCCTGTTTTTGCCTTTAATGCATTTGCTTCTTGCGCCTGTCCAGATTTAAAGAGGTTCCCTATTTCTTTAGATAGCACATTTGATTCTGCTAAGGTATCATCAAGTTTTGCTTGGGTCGTTCTTCTTTGTTCATCTAAAGAAATTGCCTCTTCTAGCAAAGGTTTTGCATCTATGCCTCTTTTTTTTAGGGCAACAATGTAGGCGTCTTTATTCTCACTAATCTCGTGTACTTGTAGCATAATGCGGTGTTTTTAACAAGCAGCAAAGTTATGGAATTTGTGAGAATGAGGCATAAATTGTGGTGATTTAGTTTTCACTATTTAATCTATGTTAAAAGAATAGCCAAGGCATAAGTTGAGCTATCAAAAAAACGAGAATACCAATTGAAAGAAACCAAATGATCAATTCTATTTTGAAATTTTTCTTTTGATCGTTTTGACTTTTAGACTGGATGTCTGTGATAGCTTTTTGAACTTCAAGATCACTATGTTTTTGTTCAATACTACCCTTTTTGATCGCTAATAGACTGCTCTTCCTTTTATCAAGTCTACTTGAACTTGAGTCGGTTTTTTCTTTACGAAGTTTTTGTCTTCGTTTTATGGCGTCAAAGTTACCGTACATAACTTGTATGAATAAAAAGCTTAGAATACATTATACTGGCATTAATATGATGTTCTAAGTTAGGAGAAAATAATATTATTTCATAGAATCTTTAGCCTTTACTTGCACTCTTGGGTCTCTTTGAGGCTTCTTACCATAATCTTCTGGCGAAGGTAAGAGCCAATGGTGATGCTCAAAGTGTTTCCATGGCTCTGAAGCAAGATCAACTTTTGGGTCAATAAAAGGATAATAGCTACCGCCATTTATTTTTACCTTAGATTTTACAAAAACTTGAACCTGGCGTCCTTCTTTTGCTTCGGCTTCTTTAACTCGTTGCGCGAGCTGCCAGATGAGGTCTGGTTTAGATTTTACAGAGCGCTTTTGTTTTTTACTTAATAGTTTTTTGTAATCGTATTTTTTCTTGTCTTTATCACCTTCTTCTTTGGTGTACACCGAGAGTGTAGCACCACGTGAGCGCAACATCATTCGCCAACTCAATCTGTGCCCTTCTTCTGTCCAGAGCACATCGTCTGGATAGGTCCAGTGGCGTAGTGGCAGTAACACCTGAAAAACAAAGTAAATACTAATGATGCCTATGAATGCATTGCGGTATTTTGGTATTTTAATTTCGCCTAGACTATAGTGTGTTTTCTTGGGTAGAAAGCGACGTTGTACTATTTCCGAAGAGAAAAAGAACAGGGCAAATGCCATAGACATATATGGGAAAATCCCAATTTGAAATACAATGCTGTTAAATAAATGGAAGAATATCGAAACGCAAAAGGCGATCATGCGAGTACGACGCCAGAGTAATAAAGGAACAATAAGAAAATCAAATAAAACCCCAACGTAGGCAATGCTCCAATGCACCCAATCTAGCTGTAAAAATGGGCCAATGAGCCAGTAATCTGCTTTGCCTTTCATGAATAAGGCAGCAACCGTAGTGTCTAGCCAATCTGGATACCATTTTGCAATAGAACCATAAGTATACACAATCCATACCTGTAAAATAACAAAGAGCGATACCCATCGCGGCATGGAAGGCGACTTTATTTTTTTGTTGAAATGTGCATCAAGACTAAACCACTTATTGGCAGGTAAAAAGACCATAACCCAGCACAGTAGCATCATTAAATAGTAATGATTATTGTAGGATGTTTTTTGCATTAAATAGACACAAGACCACATAAGCGCATAGCAAAACATACTAAATCGATATTTGTATCCTAACATTACAAGGACCCCAAAAGTCCCCATTAGCGCAAAATACCAGTACATTCCATCACCAGGTAAAGGCTGTAAAAAGTCAAACCCAATAAAATTAAAAGTAAAGTCTGGATCTATGAGTGTTCTTTTTACCCATCCGGTGGCAATGGCACCATATCCTTCTAGCGCAATAAGAAGACCAAAGGCCACGCGCCATAAAACGAGCCCCGTATTGTCTATATGTTTGAATAAAAATTTATTCACGACTGTTTATAAATGTGCGTGCAAAGCGTTCATCTGCTTCAATGGCTTTTTTTAAAATAGCCAAGGTGTCAAAAGTGGCTTCATCTCTTATGTGTGTTAAAAAGGTGAGTGTTAATTTTTTATCATATAGATCACCATTATAATCTAAAAAATAGGTCTCTATGGTTTCTTTAGTGCCGCCCACCGTTGGATTTGTGCCAATGCTTGTCATACCATAAAAGAGCTTTTGATCAATAATAGCTTTTGTAACGTACACACCATTTTTGGGGATGAGTTTGTAGGATTCATCCGGCTTTAAATTTGCGGTAGGATAGTTTAGTGTTCTTCCTATTGCTTTCCCTTTTACGATTTGTCCAGAAAGATGGTATTCATAGCCTAAATAATTATTTGCTGTGCTAATGTCCCCGTGTTGTAGTGCGCTTCTCACTTTTGTAGAACTCACAGCAACATCATTGAGTTCTTGTGCGGTAATCTCTTCTACCTTAAAATCGTGTATTTCTCCAAACCTCTTAAGGTCATTTATATCTGCAGTACGGTTACGTCCAAAACGATGGTCGTAACCAATAATTATTTTTTTTGCGTTTAATTGATCTACGAGAATATCTCTTACGTACTCCGTTGCCGTTAGTCTGGAGAATTCTTGGGTAAAAGGGTGGACCACTAAATGTTGAATACCCGCGGCGGCAACATGTTGTTTTTTTTCATTTATAGTATGTAACATTTTAATGGTACTGTCTTTTTGCAAAACCATACGAGGATGCGGGAAAAAGGTAAGTAATACGGCATCAAGATCAAGCGCTGTAGCAGTTTTTACCACTCGTTTTAATATCGCGGCGTGTCCTACATGTACGCCATCAAAAGTACCAATGGTTACGACACTTCCTTTATTCTTACTAAATGCTTTTGCGCCTTTGTGAACTTTCATATTTATTATCCGCAAAGGCGGATATCTCGTTTTTATTTTCCGTTAAAGGCGTTCATGGTGTTACTTGCTCCAGCAAGGCCATAAGACTCTACGGCTTGTTTTGCTTTTTCTAATCGTTCTATAAGCTCAGATTCTTCTGCTGCTGTCCATTCGCCCAGTACGTAATCTACTTGACGGCCTTTTGAGAAGGAGTCGCTAATGCCAAATCTAAAACGAGGATATTTACCATTTCCAAGGGTAGCTTGAATGTCTTTAAGACCGTTATGACCGCCGCTGCTTCCTTGCGTTTTTATTCTAAAAGTTCCAAAATCTAAATTGAGATCATCTGTTACAACCAGTAGGTTTTCTACTGGAATTTTTTCTTTATCCATCCAGTATTTTACTGCCTTACCACTAAGATTCATATAGGTAGAAGGCTTGAGCATGATAAAGGTGCGTCCTTTTTTCTTAAGTGTAGTGATGTCGCCAAGTTTTACGGTTTCCCAAGAAAGGTCTTCGTGTTTGGCAATGTAGTCTAGTACTTTAAAGCCAATGTTGTGACGTGTATTTTCATATTTAGGTCCAATATTACCTAAACCCGCGATTAAAAATTTTTTCATGTTTGTTTTTTCAGCTTTACTAGAATCATCTATTTCCTGAATAGGAGGGGAGTTTTTAATTGAGTCTTCAGAAACACGAGAGATATTTTCATTCTTGATAGCGTTATTTTTATTTGAACGTTTATCGAGCCCAAAAATTTTCCGAAGTAATTTTATCATAACTATTAATTATACCGTAAAAATAAAAAAAGCATCCCGAATTAACGAGATGCTTTTAGTATAATTGAAAAGGCGATGCTTATTCTGCAGCAGCTTCTTCTGTAGCAGCCTCAGCTCCTTCAGCTCCTTCAGCTCCTTCTTCTCCTTCTTCTTCAACTTCATCAACAACAGCGGTTCTAGAAGTTCTTACTTGACAAATAACCTCGTTGTCTGAGTGAAGTATCGTGTACTTGTCACTTGCAGCAGTGGTTACATATAATTTGTCTCCAATTTTCATTTCTGTGATATCCACTTCAATGATGTCTGGAAGATTAGATGGTATTGCTTTGATACGTAATTTACGTGATACAATACGTAAAGTACCACCATTACGAACACCTGCAGCGACTCCTGTAATACGTACTGGAATTTCTAGCATCACTTCTTTTTCATCAGAAATCTGATAGAAATCTACGTGTAAAATTCTGTCTGTTACCGGGTGAAACTGGATATCTTGTAAGATTGCATCCACTTTTTTACCTTCTACATCTATTACAACCGTATGTACGTCTGGCGTATATACGAGTTTGCTAAATGATAATTCATCTGCTGAAAAGTGAATAGGTGCTTCTCCTCCGTATACTACGCAAGGTACCTTCCCAGCATCACGTAAGGCTTTAGTTGCCTTTTTGCCTACGCTTTCTCTTTGAGATCCGTTGATTGTAATTGATTTCATTTTAATCTGAAATTTTATTTATTGATTTATAATGCTTAGCCGTTTTGGTCTAAGCGGCTGCAAATATAGTTTTTTTTAGAAGAAAGAGAAAAGAAGAAAGAAGAAAGATGCAGGGCTGTCTTATTAAAACTGAAATAAGAATAAAATAAAAGATTAAAGAGTATAGAATATGGACTTTTACTTGAAGTCTATGTTCTATAAGCGAAGCCGTCTATTTCCTATCTTCTTTTTAAAGAGGTTACATCACAAACTTAGAGCTAATGCTTTGATTTTCGTGAACGCTTTTCATTACATCTGCAAAAAGATTTGCGCAGGTAAGTACTCTTAGTTTTTTGCTTTCTTGACGCAATGGGATAGAATCTGTTACGATAAGTTCTTCCAGTTTTGAAGCTTCTAGCCTTTCATACGCTTGGCCAGAGAGGATAGGGTGTGTACAGATGGCCCGTACAGAAAGTGCACCACGTTCCATCATTAAATCTGCTGCTTTCGTTAAGGTTCCGGCAGTATCAACCATATCATCAACAAGCACCACGTTTTTACCATGAACATCTCCTATGAGTTCCATATGGCTAATGATGTTTGCTTTTTCTCTTTGCTTATAACAGATAACAACATCACTTGCCATTGCTTTTGAGTAGGCATACGCTCTTTTTGATCCTCCCATATCTGGAGACGCAATAGTAAGATTATCTAAGTTTAAACTTTTTAAATACGGTAAGAAAATAGTAGAAGCAAATAAATGATCTACTGGCTTCTCAAAGAACCCTTGTATTTGATCAGCGTGTAAATCCATTGTGATAATGCGTGTTGCACCTGCTGTCTCTAGCATCTTTGCAATCATTTTTGCCGCGATAGGTACACGAGGCTTGTCTTTGCGATCTTGTCTTGCCCACCCAAAATAAGGAATCACCGCAGTAATATGTCTAGCACTAGCACGTTTTGCTGCATCACACATTAACAGTAATTCCATCAAATGGTCACTGTTGGGATGCGTAGATCCTATTAAAAACACACGACACCCTCTTACAGATTCTTCAAACGAAGGCTGAAACTCTCCATCGCTGTAGGTGGAAGTGATGATGTTTCCTAAAGGTATACCATACTTTTCAGCGATATCTTTTGCAAGTGCTTGAGATTGTTTACAAGCAAAAATCTTTGGAGTTGGTTTATTAGGCATGATAGTGAGTTGTTTTGTTTTGACAAATGTAAACGAAACCATAGGGCTTGAAAAAAAATGTTATTTTGAGTTACTAACATTGTGAAATCGAAATCGAAATTGAAGATGAAATCGGGCTTCGATACAATTTTGCAGAAAAGGTAAAATCACTCCGCCACCTTTTTTGGATTTAAAAAAAAAGCACAGAACAGTTCCCCTCTCCCACGAACAATGTGATATCAAAAAGACAAAAGTTTTTTCGTTTTGGAGAGGGGCTAGGGGTGAGGACTGGATGAAATTGAAAACGAATTACGCTTTTAGTTTACAGAATTAATTATTTGATTATTTTTGCAGACCAATTTTAAATGCTCGAGTGTTCCAAATCAAGCTTGGAATGACAGCAGCAGATAAGCTCGAGTGGCGGAATTGGTAGACGCGCTGGATTCAAAATCCAGTGACTTCGGTCGTGCGGGTTCGATTCCCGCCTCGAGTACAAAAGGCTTCGCAGCAATGTGAAGTCTTTTTTTATTTGAAAAGGTTAAACATAGGTAAAACAAATGAGTGTTTTTCTGTATGTTTGAGACCTAAGGGATAGTAGCCTAAGATGATTTTTTGAGGCTTTTGAGCTTTTTTAAGCAGTACCTCAACTTTTTATACAGAGGTTATTTCAATGAACATTTCTTACTATCCCAAATTTAATTATTTATGAAGTTTTGACCTAATTAATCCCGACATCTTTAAAGCATCTTACCTCGCTAAACAAATGGAACGTAATGCTATTAGCATTGACAAATTTGATGATAGTATTGATATGTCATCTTGGGTTATATCAGACCATCAGTATTCAAGACTTAATAAACTAAAGAAACATAATCTTGAAGCTTTTCATTATTGGCATAGGACAATAGAGTAATTACCTGCACCAAACGACCTTACCTTTTTTAATCCAAAAATGACTTTTGCACCCCTTTAATCTCCTAATGGAGGGAGTTATATTGATTCGGTTTTTTTCTATGCCGTATGACCACCTTGGAGAAGTAGTTTTCAAAGTGTTTAAATGGATATCCTTTTCGCAACCGCACGGACACTTAAACGCAATACACCATTCATCAATTAGATAAATAGTGTTGCCATCTAAATTAAAAGGTGTTTCATCAGAGCTTTCAATACGAAGTTTTCCAAATAAGGTGTATTTGAAATATAATTTAAGTTTTTTCCACATGACTCAATTCAGGCATATTTAGGAAAGGAGACATGTCGCCTCTACCTATATTCTTACTTAGAAATATATCAACTTCGTGTGTAGATTTTTCATTTATCATATAATGATCCGTTAAGCTGAATCTTATAATATCGTAATCAGTCAAATCTTCATTCTTGATATCGTGAACTCGAGATAAAAACTCATTTACAGCTAAACTGGCGGCAAACATGTTAATACTAATTACAGCAGGTGCTTCAACATCAACATCCATAATATAGCCCGATTTTTTTTGTCTCATATATTCTTCTGAATCTGTTCTTAGCATATTAGAAGCTCGTAACATTTCATGAGTATAAACACCCCTAGTCTGTAATGAAGATTCCCCAGGTAAGATATAATGGACGGTTCCGCAAATTTGATCTATTCCGCCATTTTTATCGCTTATAATTTTTATTCCGATATCAAAATATGGAATTAAATAAAAACTAGATATGGAATTTAATAGATGTCTTCCATCAACGCTATCCATACAACCGAAAACAAAATCGCAATCTGAAAGCTCCTTAATAGCTTCAATATCATCATATAAATTTGAACTAAATGTTTTTACTTTTGTATAAAACCCCATATTCGAGATTGCTCTTTTCGCCACATTTACCTTTAATTCGGAAGAAGAAGCATCTTGCTCAACAGAATTTATAATCCTATTAAGGTTTTTAATTTCGATAATATCTTGGTCAACCAGGACTAAAGCTCCGACTCCTAGTCTTGCTAGTTGCTCAATAACTGGACTTCCCGTTCCGGAGCAACCTACAACACCTATTTTTAAATTTTTAAGAAGCGTTTGAGTCCCTTTACCCAAAGTCTGTCTATTACGCAAATTAAGTTCATCATCAAATTTTTCTTGAATATCTTGATAGACAGTAAGTGATCTACCAACTATTGAAATTTTATCGATATTGGAAAAACTTAAATTTGGTTTAACAACTCTACCGAAAATTTTATTATCTGGAAGAAGAACTAAACTTCCATGTAAGTCAGAATTATCATACCAGCCGTAAATACTCTCAAATAAATCAACATCAGATAAATCATCGGTTTCGGAAAATTGAGAATATCCATTAGGGTGACTATGCACTTTAAATAAAGCTAAATTTTTTTTAACCAATTTAGGTAATTTCTCAGCTAACAATGAAGTAGGCCATTTTATTAAGTCAGGAGCTCTCTCGCATTTTGCGTGAGGAATATGTATTAGTTTATGAACTAAAAACGTGTTTCCATTGGCTGACTTTCCACAAACGGCAATTGAAACCGCTTCTAGACCGTCTCCTGGGAACAGATGACTTCTTAAGCTATTAAAGTGCCTCTTGGATATTTTTAAATGATACTTCATCTTATTTGAAATTCTCGTTGCAACCAATAATCTACTAGAAGCAAATGGGTTTGTATATTATCCAAGCCGGGGCGCCATGGATTTTGTGCAGTACGGTGTCTAGACCATCTCTGAAAATTAAGGTTCATCAAGGATTGATTAACTAGAGCGCCAATAGGCTTTCCATCCACTCTATTAAGAAGTGGATAGAAATATACCATATCGATTTGAGAATTAGGATATCCCGCATCAATTCTCAAAGCTAGATTGACGAATGAAACATTATAGCCTTTGGGAACTGGATAACTATCAATAACTATCCATCTATGAGCCCCCTCTAAAACTGTTTTCCAAGAGGAGTAAGTTTCTTCAAGATAATCCACGTCATCTTCTGGAAGTATGAAATCTCCCATCTTATCCTTCAGTTTGATCTAACGGTAACGTCATAAATCTTTCAATACCAGGGGTGGTAAAGTCGACCTTTTCTTCATATTCTACCTTCTTTACAGTTCCTTTTATTTTCTGATTAAGCTGGTACTTAGTATGAGGTGTTTTGCTTGCTAAAAGAAGTATTTCCTTACCAGTAAGACATTCTTCTTTGGTAACAAATTTTTCTCTGTCCACTCTTATTTTGTACCTTCTACCTTTGGGTACGGGTTTGTTGTTCTTAGCGAACTCTTCAATATCAATTTCTGTATTCATAACATATAGTTTTTTGTTCACAGTAGATACGAAAGGTGATGACAAATATTTTTATGATAGAACAATTTAAAGTAAATTTAGGGAAGTCATAGAATCTTGTCATCACCTTTCGTATAGAGACTAGAAAGGAGTGTGAAATAGATTTTTCACTTGAAAATAAATAGTAGAAACATGGTAGTAAAAAAATCTAGTTCTGACTACGAGTTAATAGCAATGTTCTCCGATGAGCATGAAGCATTTGCTCGAGAAGCATTTATTGAGTTTTATAATAGGCATTCAAGCTTTATATATAACACTTGTCATTCGTTTGTGGCAGACAATCAGTATATACACGACGCGAAATCTGAGGCAGACGATCTAGCTCAGTTGGTTATTCAAAAAGTTCTAAATGGTGCGTCGAATTTTAAAGAAAAAAAAGGAATTCCTCCTGATGAAATTGTCTTTCATGTCGGAGGATGGATATATAAGATCGTTGAAAATGCTTTCTATGATGAATGCATAAAGAAGCAACAAAGTAGACCTAAATTGGTTCGTGTAGAAAGTGAAACCCAGGACAAATCTGAGTTTGAATACTTGAAACAGAAATCTCAACCAAAGCTAAAATTATCCAAAGAAAGGAGCGAAAAATATGAAAAAATAATTAATGCAATGTCAAAAATAAAAATGAGTGATAAAGAGGTAGACGTTCTAAGAGTTTACCTTGAATCTGGTTGGTTCGATGAAAAGGACAATTGGAATCTGCCGCCAGAAAGAATGCAAGAATTAACAGCTAAACATGGAGTTCAAAAAAATTCCATTATCCAATGCAAAGGAAGGTTAATGTTAAAAATTAAAAATGCCTTAAGGATTTAATAATTATTTAGCTAAACAAAATTGAATTAACTAAACTATATACGGGATGAAACGTAACAAGGAAATACATCAATTTGATAAATCTTTTGAAAAACAAGTTTTTGAAGCTCTTAAATTTTATGGCTTTAAATTACCCAAAACACAAGAACAAATCGATGAATATGTCAGAATGTTTGGTAGCACTCGAATTGAACTACCAGATTCACTAAAAGATGCGGGTGCTATTTTCGACAGTATTACAAAGAATGAGACCCTAAGTGACCAAAGCAATGGGGTCTGGGCTATGGCCGCACGAGGTGACAACGGAACACCATTACCTGAAAGTATCATAAATCAGATCAAGGAAGATATTAAAAATGGTAAGTGGTTAAAAAATGATGTAAATGACAATAAAAGACGAAGAAATTGATGAATTAGCCGAAAAGGTTGTTTTAAAATACTCAAGCGGTATACCTCTTGACCCAATTGAAATTGCTAATAAGATTAATGTAGATATTGTTTATGAATCTTACGAGCATCCCTTCAAGGGTTTTATCTGCTATGATGGGAAAAGATTTTATATTATTTTGAATAAAGTGTTATTAAAAAATATTAATTATTCAAATGCTAGATACACCATTTCCCATGAATTGGGACATTACTTTCTAGGACATCATCGAAATAGGCTTAAGCAAGGTGAATCTTTTGCTTTTCAGAGTAAAACAAATCTACCTATGGACAAAAAACTCCTTGAAAATCAAGCTGAATATTTCGGAGGAGCTTTACTCATGCCTAAGACCAAATTCATTGAGTATTATGATCTAATTAAAAAAGAGGGGTTTGCGGCGATATTAGATTTAAAATCCTACTTCGATGTGTCTATTACAAGTGCAGCGATAAGATTTAATAAATTAGATCTATCTCCTTGTGTAAGTATCAGTTGGAACGAAAAAGGAATTTCAGGGAAAGGTATTTCTAATAAATTCTTAGAATTATTAGGCGAAAATGCTAGGCCTGAGATAAAATTAAATCCTGACCGTCCAGAATTTGATAAAGTTTCAATGTATGATGAAAGTAGTGGAGTAAAATATCATCGATGCATTACACCGCTATCATCTTGGATGTATAACATCCCTAAGGATTTTTCAAATCAATTCTTCTTAATAGAAGAGACTCAACAATATAGTTACGGAAATTTAACCCTTCTTAGACCCATTTGACTTCTGGTAAATTGAATGCAAATTCTCAATCGCTTCGCGTAGATTGCAAGATCATCCTGTACATACTTTTCTGTAGAAGAAATATAGCGCTGATCCTGGACTTGATTATTGAGAAAGATAAATTAATGAAGTCGCAAGAGGTTAGGATGTAAGAGAGGTTAGAAGAACTTAATAAGGTTAGAGGAAAATAATATTTAGATGAATTAAATCCACAAAATACCATCAAATAATATGGGAACACCACACAGAACTGATTTCCGATTAAATAATCTTATTGAATTAAACGAAGCTTTTTCATTAGAGCTAATTCAAATATTAAATGAAAATTATCTTAATGGAAAATTAGAAATTGGAGAGGTAAACTTTAAAGAACCTATTGAATTTGGAGCAATTTATACAATTGTTGATTCTGAAACTGAAAATGTAAAACTTCATTTTATTTACAAGCATTCGGATACAGGAATTCAATATGAAATTAATGTTGAGATGGACTATTTGGATTCACCTGTTGAATGGAAAATATTCCCAGATGAGTATCTGATTTCAAAACTTCCCAAAAAAATGACTGAGGAAATGGAATTAAAAATGGATGAATTACTAGATGAAAGATTATAATCTATTTTTCTTTTTCAAAGCCTTCAAAAAGCTCTTCAAGAGTAACATCTAAAGCTTTAAGCACTTTACAAAGCGTACTAAAACGTAAATCTTGCCCATTTTCATAGCGCCCATATTGCGACCTTGATATGTTGTGCTGAAAAGCAAACTGTTCGTAGTTTTTGTATCCCTTTGCTTTTCGTAATTCTTGAAGTCTTTGTCCTAATTTCTCCAGATTATCTTCTATGTATTTCTCGTGTGCAGCCATACTGCAAATAACAATGAGGTACATCTTAATAACAACCCCTTATAATATGGTTCTAATAAGGTGTATTTTATAAGATAATTATCTATGTTTGCTTCATTATTAACTCAAAATCAATATATAATGAAAAAAACAGCCATTATTTCAGCCTTAATCTTAACATCCATTGTTACTTCTTGTGGGAGTGATGATGATTCAGCATCAGACAATGACACAAACAATGCTCTAGTAGGTACAACATGGGATGGACAAGAAGCTTCTTTCGGCATCTATACCTTTAGCTCAAATACTGAGTTTCGGTTTGTTGACCCCAACGAGACGCCTGTAGATGGCACCTATACTTTTAATGGTTCTACAGGGGTGCTAACTGAAGAGACGGGATTTGTGGCACCCTTCGATGTTTCGGGGAACATTATGTCCGTTGAGGGAGTCAATTCAACAAGTGTATACATCAAAAGATAATCTTAAAATTAAAGCAAAATGAAATATTTATATTTAAGCATTCTTACGATAATAATGCTGACTTGTTCTTGCACTTCAAAAATCAAACTATCTGATACTGAAGCGTTAAAAATCTTAAAAGAGGATTATAAGAAGTACTGTTTTATACAAGTGAACGACGAAACAAATAGTTTTACATCAAATAAACCTACTCTTGCTATATTTCGAGAATTGGAAGCTCAAGGTCTCGTTACGGTTTCACAAGAACAATTGTATATCCATGGTAGACCTTCAACAATAAGATATACTTGGAAACCTACCGAGAAAGGAAAGCAATACAAAAGCAAATCAACTTCTAAGTATAAAATGACCGAATTGGTGATAAAGGATCTTATTGGTGTTTCCATAAGCCAAGAAGATAAGACGGCAATTGTGAGATTTTCCTATGGTTATATATACACACCATTCAAGAAAGTACAAAGTAGAAGAATAGGTGGGTGTAAAGAAAATTCGGGAGAACACGAATTAGAGTTTATTCAATACGACACAGGTTGGAAGATTAAAACTTAAGGCATGTCCTTTTGGCGAAGAATGTCCAAAGTCGTCTGCGGACTTTTTGGACATTCTTAACTCAATATAACTCAAGTCGCTTGCTAGCTTTTGAGACATATCGAGGCTCCGACTTTGTCAGAGGCAAGATTGCCTTTGAACTGTTCAGTACTCAAAGGCAGTCTTGCTTAATGGGAAACCCCTTAAGAATCCCCACCAAAAAAAAGCCGATAGCGGTTGTGCTATCGGCTTTTTAATCCTTTATTTTTCATCGCTTCAGCCCCATATCTTGATCTTTGCTTTTACTTATCTTTTTAAGTTGTTTCAATCTAGATTTTGACAATTCTTTCAATCTGTTTTGATGAAGTTCTTGTAATCGCTCTTTGGAGAATCCAAGGGTCTTTAATCTGTATCGTCTCTTGTTTCCTTGTAAACCAGCAATAGTGTTATTTCTAGAATAGACATTCAAACCTGCTGTTTCGAGTTTTTTAAAGAAATGTTCTTTTGAATTAGATTCATTGTATATTTCAGCAAGCCTCATATTAAGACGTTGTTTTTCTGAGAGTTTGCCTTTTAAATTCAATTGGTATTCTGCGTCTTTAAGTAGCGACTGGGCTTTTTTTTTGAGTGATTGACCTTGCTATGGCTAAGTCCTAATTCTCTTTCCTGCCAGCGTTCCATTCGTTGTTTTACCTCTGCAAACTCTTTGCGGGTTAAGTGTCGGGTGTTTCCAGTCCCAACTTCTACAGAACTGGCAAGGCTATGCACGTGCAGGTGTTCTTTATCAAAATGTGGTAGTGCCACCACCATAGAATTTGGATAGCGTTCTTTTGCATATTTTCGTGCCACAGCCTTGAGCTGTTTAGAGGTTAATTTATCGTCTTTATGAAACGATAAAATCGAGTGGTAAAACTTGGTTTCTCCTTTTCGTTTATGAATTCGGTTTTTATCATTAGCCCTATATTGTCTCATCATATTGACTATTCTTTTCTCCAATAGCACCGAGAAGTCTTCCATAGTATCTTGGATGCCTTCAAGTGCTGTTTCAAAAGGTTTATCACCCAAGATAAAGCGACGCATCACTTCTCCAGTACCATTAACACCTTTAGTTAGCACATAACGTAAAGCGATTTCAAGCCCTACATAACTCTTGATACTCTTTTCCTTAATAATCATTAGCTAGCATCTTTAAAGGTGATTTCAAATTGTTTTTCCAACGCTGTCAGCCGCTCTAAAATTTCAGCGTGGATATTGGTGGAATCCTCTTGCTGTTCTTCCAAGAGATCTATTAGATGCATCAAATTTTGATGAATTGTGCCCAATGATTCTTTCTCCATAGTTGAAATACCATTACCAGAGAGTGCTGCTTCTACCGCTTGATATAGAAAATCCGAAGTAGAATGATGTCCTTTTTGCTCTTGAATTTCAGCTAATTGTTTAGTATCAAAACCGAGGGTAAACTCTTTACGTCTTTTACGCTGCTGTTTTCTATAATAGCGATACCACAGCTTCCAATACTCAGATTTAGCTTCTTTAATCTGCTTGTTTGTTGGGCTTGATATCGCTCCCAATACTGAGTCCAAATACTCGTGAAGTGATTTATATTGCATCTTCTGAATTGTTTTGGTTAGACCATGCTTCATCCTTTTTGTAGGCTTCCAACGACAAGTACTGAATCTGATACTTAAAAGATTCTGTATTAGCAATTTGATATGGTATCGCCATTTGCATAAACTGCTTGTACTTTCGTATTAAGTAATAAGGCCGAACTTTAATATAGAGCGGTTTTATTCCCCCATTTGGAATAATAATTACCCTGTTTTTAGGCATCGTGCGTATTTCATCTGCCGACATTAAGCTACGAGAACGGACGACATTCTTATTCGTATCTGCATAGTATTGTTTTGTGCCGAGTATTTTTTCAAGTCTTTCACATTCGTCGGTTAATCCTGTCATATACATGCGAGTTGCATTATTGATAATGGTCTTGGCATTATACTGCCCGTATTTTTCAAAAATTTGATTTTCTGACTGCAATACCCCAAGAATAGGAAGTCTGAATTTTCTAGCGTTCGATATGACGTTTGCTAAATTGGGCATTGGTATTGAACTCAGTTCATCAATTAATAAAAAAATATCCTTGTCATTTCCTCTTGGCAAGCTATCAAACACTTCAGAAAACAATTGTTCAAAAAACAAGCCCATAAGCACCTCATAATATGATGCGTCGCTCAAGGGGCAGTTAAGGAATAGAACCACTTTTTCTTTACGCATTAGTGTTACATCAAAAGTGTCTACGCTAGTAAGATTTCTAAGTGTCGCATCTGAACCAATAAAGGAAAGGCTCGCAATGGCAGAACTAATGATACTTGCCTTGGTATTATCACTATTAGAAACAATACTTTTATAACTCCGCCATTGGTTTTCAGTAGCCTTATCTGCAAAGAGTCCATTAATGGCTTCTTCATTCCCTGCCATGTGTTGTAGAAGTGCAAAGACATTCGCTAGGTTTTGATTGACCTTTGGTGTATGTGCTAGTAAAAAATCAATCAATAACGCTATGAGTTCTTGTGCTTTAATCGCCCAAAAATCTTTAGCATCTTTGTTGGCACCAGCAACAATCATCTTCGCTACTTTCTGAATATCTGCATCGGTGCGTATTCTTGAAAGCGGGTTGTAGTGGATGGAATGTTTAACATCATTGGGGTCAAATTTAAGAACCGTGTAGCCTTCTGAAATTAGAAATGGACGAAGCATTTCAAGTTCGCCCGATGGATTATTAATGACCATACTGTTCCTTTCTTTTGATAAAGCAATTTTAATTGCTGTGGGAATCAAACAAGTAGTAGTCTTACCGACACCACTTGGAGCAAACAACAGACAGTTGTTTCTGCTTTGGAGTGTGGTCATTGATTTTTGACCTAAACTAAAACCGGTATTTCTGCGTGAGAAAAAATCGGATTCATTACCAAATTTTGCATTTAAGAGTTTTGGTTGACTAGTAAGGCTATTTTCAATGGAATTGAAAATAGCATCAATAATATCTTTTAATACTTTCATTTTTTACGATTTTAGATTTAATAATTTATCTGTAATTTTTGTGATGAGACGTGCTAATAATTCAGTGGTTCTTGCTAAGAGATAAAGCCCCAGCAGTAATAGTTTCCATAAAGCACCTAAGAGGTGCCTTACGGATTTTATTAAATGATTTCGTTTAGTTCCCATCGCTAGTTGTATTTATTTTAAGGGTTTGTGGAATACCAAAGTGGAGCGTACAATTAGAATCTTTAAAGAGTTCTTCATACACCGTTCTCCAAGCACCAAAAAGTCGATTCTCTTCTTTCGTTTTTGGAAAATAAAGCACATAAATATCAATGGCAGAGGTCTTAGGGATGGTCACTTTCCCTTTAAGTTCTAATGCCACTTTTTGTGGGTTTGCTATGACAAAATCGCTATTAGCGTAACTGTTATAGATATCTGAGAATTCAACTAAATCGCTTAAAAGAAATAGGCTACGATTATTGGTTTCTAATTGTTCCAATTGCTCCAAATGGCTTACTAAAGAGAAAAGAATACTAGAGCGTTTATAGCTATATGCTTTATTGTTCTCTCGAATGAAAAGCGTATCCACCGCACCGTAAAATCGGTTAATCTCAGCATTTCGTTGAAGGGTGTTCTCCAATAGAGATGATTGGGGTAGTTCCAATTGATATACGGGCGAGTAATCTACATCTCCAATGGTCTGGTATTTCAGAATAACACCATCGTAAACGTCTTCATCTATAGCAATGAATGGTAGTAACATTTCTGAATTGGGTACAGGAATCTGCACATCGGTTCTATCTACTAGTATGGTAATAGCAGTGGTGCTAGTCTCAAGCATCTCGCAAGAGACCAACAGCATACACATAAGGGCTAAACTAAATTTTCGCATAATTCAAACTGGGTTTTATCAATGGTTTGGTATTTTACATCTAAGGCTGGAAGGTCTTTTATAGTTCCCTCAAAGAGCACATCGCATTTTGAGTTGGTACGCAAGTACAGTTCACTTCTGAACTCCTCGAAGCATCCTTCGTAACGAGTTGTTACGTCTTTCTCTAATTGCTGTGCAAGTAGTAAGAAATTGTAGTGGTCTCGAAGCTTTTTACGAAGCTCTGGCACTTGATTGTTTCTTTCTGCAATAAGCTGTTCCCGTTGTTGTTGAAGCACTTCTATCTCCTTTGTATCGCTACGGAATTTCTTGTAAGCATCCATCTCCACTTTGTTAGGACGATATACAAATACGAGATAACAGGATATGAGGTAGCCGAAAAAAGCAATGAGGGTTGGCACCATCGGAGAGGACACAAAAACCTTTGCCATCTCTGGATTTGCTATCACCAAGGATTCTATTCGCATCTGCGAGAATAATAGAAAGATGATAAAAATGGGAGTGGCAAAAAGCAAGAATATCAGCAATTGCCGTTTGGGGTTGTCATTCCCAAACTGGATCACATATTTTGGTGTCATATGCCCCCACCAATAGATCACTAAGGCACTTATAAGAGAAATGGCGACTGCTGAAAAAGCCCCGCCGCCTAGTAGCTGGTATACCGAATAGTTTGCTACAAGTTCAAATCCCGCCAAAAAGTACAGCACCCATACAATTTTATGAGTCCAGGACTTCACTTTGGCGACTAACTTATCTGAAGCTTCGTTGAGCTTCCCTTTTCTAAGGGCAAGGGCGTCATCCGTTTCCTTTATTTTACGGTTATGGTCTTGAATGGTTTCTTTAGCGTTGCTAATATCTTGCTCCGATTGGAGAACACTCAAGGCTCCAGCAAGAGCTTGGTCTATCTTATCGATTAGGCGTTGATAGTCGGATTTTAGGGCTCCCAAAAAACTTTTAATTTTGCTGTTTTCCGAAAGAGTTTTGAAGTCCATGGCACTTACCTTTTGTGCCGTCTTCTGATGCTTGATAATAAGTGAAGCATCCGTAGTTTCTATGGCATCCATGAGTTCCCTGTGGATGATACGGGTGTGTGTGGTTTCTTTTTTGTTCTTTTTAAAGAGTTTCATAAAGTTGAATTTATAAGGATTAAATAAGTGGAATAGAAAAGCACTTCCCATTTCGGGAAGTGCTATAGGGGTTATGCTTCCAACTGACTTTTTAGCCAGAGAAAAGATGTATTGTCAGGGTAGAATCTCAAGTTTACCTCGGTAATGTGTTTTACTTTTTTTAAAAGCCAAGGCTTATTTTCGTCCTCCCAAGTAAGCTGTGCTAGACGAAACTTATTATATGCACGAGAGTAATGCATTCTAGGGTCCGATATTTTAATCCCTAGTTGGTAAGCGGTAGTCGTCATATCGTCCAAATAGTTATTGGCGGTATCTAGGTCTTCAACATTTTCTGTCTCCTTATATTGAAGAATATGTACTCTTCCCCAGACATAATTAAATAGTACCTTGCCTTCTTTTGGGAGTACTTCGAAATCAATCGCCTCAAGCATAATGATTGCTTCGCTTTTGTAGGCTTTCGTCTTGATTAACTGGCGAATCGCTTTTAAGATTCTAAATTGTTCTTTGGAGTTTTGGGCGGATTGCCCCACATTTTGTAGTTTTTTCATTTTAGTAGTATTAAATTCATAATGATTTTAATGCTACTTTGATTGCTTGACTTTTATACCATATATGATACATTTCTAGTAGTTCTTTTGGGAGGGCTGAAGCTCTCAATTGAATTAGTTGGAACGCCAATTTTTCAAAGATGCATTGTCGTTTTCGACGACCACCTTGTTTTATACTTGGTGGTTTTTTACTTGCGACTTTGCATAATTAGGGAGATCCTTTCTTGATTTCGAGGAAGTGACGCGGATGACCAAAGGAAACCTTTAGGAAGTGCGGATGTACTGCGGACGTATATTTTACCTATATTTATTCAATGAATAATAGTAAATCAGTTACCACTAAATTTTTCATAAAAGATTATGCCTTACTCATAAAAAGCCTCAACCCAAAAGGCTTAGGAAATTTTTCAATTGGTAAGGCTTGCGTAAAAGCAATAGATTCTATGGAATCTCGAATAAGTAAAAGAGATAACATTTCAAAAGGTTTAGTTCAGCTTAATGCGAACACCAATGAGGCATCAATTAGAAAAAATATAAAAAAGGGTTTCTTAACACAACAAAATGTACATTCAATACTTTGTTTGTTGTTCCACGATTTTGAGATTGGTCACAAATTTTACCAACCCTATACAGAAAAAAGCATAAGTAGCTTTCTTAACTCAATTTCTTTGTCTCATAATAAGCCTGGAAGCGTTTTAGATTTTCGAGATTTTTTTGCCCGTTTAGATATTCCAGATAATTATGATAGTGGTTATGAAATTACAATTGATGAAAATTGGAATTTCAATCTCTCTGAGCAAAATAACGATGAACATTCAAATCTTGAAAATATATTTAAATCTAAAAGTCAAGAAGTAATTAAGGCAGGACAAAAGGATATCTCAGAAAATGTAACCCAAGAGAACATACCTCCTAAACGAACAAAGATTAATTATAATAATATCGTAATTGTAGATATTATACTTATAATCATATTCATCTTTTCAAACATCTTTTTTATTACTATGAATAGACCACACTATTCGTTTGAAACTGACCCTTTGAAGAATGGAAAAGGCTTCTCTTATTTGGTAAAAGATTCAAAATATTTTGATACACTGGGACTTCATATCGAAAAGCCCATGTCTATTCAACAAGTAGAATTAAAAATTATTTTAGACAGCAAAAAAGATAGAGAGATAATGGATTATACTATTAAAATTAAGTATCCTAAAAAAGGAACTGATTCAATTACAAAAATTACATCTTTTATTAATTCTAATCTCGGAGAAGTGACTATTGAGGATATAGCCACGCTAAGTAACCTGCCAGATTCTTGGTCTATGAACATTAAATCTGCATATATTTATATCCCAAAACGGAAGGATTGTGATTCTAGTTACTTTGTAAATGAGAAGTTAGATTTAAACAATTTAACCAAAAACGGAATACATCTTAAAGAGTATATCCCTAAAATAGAAAATTCTAAATCTAGTGGAGATTGTTCAAGTGGTTATATTAGTATATTTTTTATAGTCAATAATAGAGAAAAAATCAATAGAAAAAAAATAGTTGGAACATTTGACTTAGACCCATTAAAGAAAGGATTGGGTTTTAGTTATTTTGAAGCTGATAGAAATCATTTTGACACGTTAATTGCTAATATAAATAGCCCTAAAAATGCTCAAATATTTTCTGTTTTAACACATATCAATAATACTGGAAATACTGATATTCCTGATGTGTATCTTGGATTGGACTATAAACAAAATGGAACGGAGTCATCAACTAAAATCAAAGGAGTCATTCATTCCAGCAAATTAGGAGAATTTAAAGATGCTGTAACTATTACTAATCTTCCTAAAAACTGGGAATTAAAATTGATATCTTATTCGTATAGAAAATTTCATTATTGTGATGGATTTTTGGGAGGAAATGAAAATAGTTTTATTGATAATCCAATATCCATAAAAAATTTAAAAAATAGTAGTTATAAATTAGGCACACTTCCAGAAAGAGGTAATTACGTTTATAATGGTAAAGACTATATTTATGAAAGTTGCATAGAAAGTTACCTTTTAGCTAATTTCTCGCTAACAAATCGTGACACAATAAATTCTAATTATTAAAAAGCGTAAGCTTTTACTATTTCTCTCAAAACAAAAAGACAACTAGTATCCCCAGCTATCTCTTTGCATTTGCTTTCTTTTCTCTTGCTCTATTATCCTTTTTATACGTTGGCTATCTGTTAATAAACCTTTTTGTTCATTTTGTACGGAGTACTCTTTTTGTAAAGAAATTTCTTTTGTAGTCCGCAAAGATTGCGGGGGTGTTTCTTTTGTTTTTGCGTTGTTGAACGTAGTTTTTTCTTGGTTTTCAAGTACTAATGAGTAGTAGACTCGTTTGGCTCTTTTACGGGTGACAGGGTCTGTTAAATCGTTTCCTATATGGTCGGTTACTTCTATTAGAAGCTTTTCTAGTAGTTCCTGGATACCATTGGTCACACTTCTGTTGGATAGCCCCGTTTTTTCAAATTGGCTGTGACTAATCCAATCGCGTTTCTTTACGTTTCCATCTTCATCACGCCAGCCCAAGGTATTGCGTACGATTTTCACATACACCTTAACTGCAGAACCACTTAAATTCCTAATATGTTTATCAAAAAACACGTTGGGAATGGGTGTTGTGTTATGCAGCCGCATTATTTTCCGAAATTTATTACTGGTAATGCTTCATTATGATTTGGGAAAATCATAAAGTCTGTATCGGGTTGATGATATAGCTGTAAAAACCACCCACCATTTTCTGTAACCTTAACAACACCTACCTTATGGTAAATCATTTTGTCAGCACCATTTTTTGAAATGGTTTTACGAGTAACAATGTTATAAAATTTTTGCATTTTAAATTTTGACTTATGTACTCTCAACCTTAGGGTATCACCCAATATCTAATCAACTAAAGCAATGAAATTTGATAATCCATGTCGTAAAACTCTTGACTTTTGTCGGACAAGAGGTGTTGTGCGACGTTAAGACAATATATTTTAAACCCCTGCTAAGGAGTATTGGTATAACTATCAAACGGTTGTAACTTAAATACAAAGTATTAAACTTTATAAAATTGCTAGTAACTAATTAAATATTCATAGTTGAAAGTACTAGGCCTATTATATCCTTCTATAAACAAAAAGCAATCTTTCTGGATTGCTCTTTGTTTATGCACTAAGCATAGCTTGTCTTTGCTGTAATAACTCAATAAGTAGTGGGTCTAATTGAGAAATGAAACTCTTAGGTGATGGTATCGTCAAAATTGGTTTTTTGGGCTTCCTGCTTGTCACAAACTTCCCTGCCAGTTTTTGATGCCTTTTTACACATAAGTGAGTGTAAGCAAAAGACGATTCTGGCTTCACGTGTCTTAGAATTACAGATACATCACGCATATTACCTCCTTGTTCTAAAATGTTGTTTGCTTTTGCGTGTCTAAAGCTATGAGGCGTATAATTCTTATCAATCTGTGCTTCTGCACACAAGCCTTTCATCCACCGTTGCACACTACGCTGAGTAAAGGGCTTCCCTGTTTTAGGATTGATTAAGAGTTCATCTCTATCTGTTTCCATAGATAAGCGTATTCCTAAATAAATATTTAAGAGTTCGTTAGTGTCTGCTCCCCAAACAACCTGATTGTATTTCATACTCTTACGAGTTCTAACCTTTGCCGAACGTAACCCATCACTTTCTTGTTTGTTAATATGTGCTAATTTCAAGTCTAAAAGCTCGCTGATACGCATTCCAGTATCCCACAGTAGATTGATGACTAGTTTCTTTTGGATGTCTGCTAAAGTTTCTGTCCCCAGCAATGCGTTTAGGATTTCATAATCATCCGTGTCAATAATGTCTTTATCTGCATTAACGAAACGAATAGGTATAATTTCTTTTGGATTAAAACGGGTTTTTCCTCTTCCGTGCCAAAACCAAAAGAAGTTTCGTAGGATTCTTGCAGAATAAGCTATGGTTGCTGGACTGTACTGTTTTTGCTCCATTGCCTCGTGAAAATCCACTACATCATCTCCATTAACGTCTATTAAGTTAAATTTATGGTTCGCTGTTATAAATTCTGCAAACTGATCTAATCGTATTTTGTACCTATCATAGGCTACGGTAGTATGTGATCGTTTCCATTTTAAGTAAGTCTGTATTGATTCTTCAATAGTCATATATAAAAGACCCGCCCAAAAAGCAATCTTGAAGCGGGTCTTTCATATAACCTAATCGCAAGACGATAGCTAGAAAATATCCGAGCTCTGTCCTTGATTGGGAGATATAAATAAACACGCGTTGTTGCTTTAGCAAATACTAAAAGTATTTACGACCCTTTCGGGCAACGGGGTTTCTCTGTATTTAAGTTACGTATAATAGTGTAATTCATTTTAAAAATTAACGCAAGATGTATCCTCTTAATTTCTTGCTGTATTCCTTGTTAGTACTTCCCTCGTTCGCCATGGTATAATGGGTATAAGTTGAACGTAAAAAAGTATTCCTCAAAGAGAAGATTAAAAAGTATCACAAATTCTAGAAATGTCAAGTAGTTCTTTCACCTCATAAAAACTAAATACTATTTAACCATACCTTAAACCTCATTTTTACTATGAACCTCGAATCAATAAACGAGGTCAGCTATTTTGCTCGTACCAATTTTAGAGGCCAACATAAGCTCTTTGGAATCAAACAAGCCGACAGACTTTTTCATTTTTACGTATGCGGAAAGTCCGGATCTGGTAAAACATCCATGCTAAAAACGCTAATGACACAGGATGCAGAAGCAAGACGTGGATTCTGCTTTTTGGATGTTCACGGAGATGCTTCTCGTGAGGTGGTTTCAAAAATTAAAGACCGTTTTCCAGATCGAGAACTTATATATTTTGATGTTACCAACCCCGAACTTGATATTGGTTACAATCCCCTTCGGAAAGTTTCTGTATCAAAACGCTCGTTAGTTGCATCAAACATTCTGGAAATTTTTCAACGAAACTGGAAATCTGCTTGGGGAATGAAAATGGAACACATTCTTAGAATGATCTTGCTTACACTATTAGATCAGCCAAAAGCACAGCTTTCGGACATCTTAAAATTATTACACGAGAGATCATATCGAGAACAGTGTATTCCGCATATCACATCAGAAGCCATTCGCATCTTTTGGACAAAAGAGTTTCCAAAATATAAGCCAAATGACCTATTACCTATAATGAACAAACTTGGTGGCTTTTTAAGCCATCGAATCGTTCATAAGGTGCTTGTTGAAAACAGCAATCAGATGTCGCTTCGGTCGATAATAGACCGTAGTCAAGTCTTGATTATAAATTTGGCAAAAGGTCAAGTCGGGTCCGACGTTGCCAATATATTGGGCGGATTATTACTCACTTCCCTAGCGTCGGCATCGTTTTCTCGCATCGATATTTTAGAACACGAGCGTACCCCTTATTTCTTATATATAGATGAGTTTCAAACCCTATCGGGAACTGAACTCATTGCCGAACTACTCGCACAAGTGCGAAAATTTAAGGTTGGACTAATTTTAGCAAATCAGTTCTTATCTCAACTAGATGCTGAAGTACGTAATAGCGTGCTTGGAAATGTAGGAACAGTAGTCTGTTTTAGGCTAGGAATTTCGGACGCCACCCTAATGGCAAAAGAATTTTATCCAGTTTTTAAAGCTTCAGATTTCACATCGCTTGCGAACTATTCCATTTATCTAAAACTAATGATAGATGGCAAACCCTCTGTTCCCTTTAGTGCAGACACCATTCTCTAGGCCGAGGGTTCAGCGACCCCAAGCAATAAAAAATTACAATACGAACCCTTTTAAAACTTTACAAATGAAAAAACAAAACAAGTTGGAAAAACCAGCCTGCCACGAAGTACAAATACATTACAAAAGACCACTCTATGATATTGAAAAAAAAATCAAATCTTCTAAAGATGTTGAAGTACTCTTACGTGAATTTATTAATACGGATAGCTTAGACCTTAAAGAATATTTCTGGGTGATGGTATTAACTAATGCTCATCAAGTTATTGGTATTAGTAAAATAGGAGCAGGAGACAGTAAGGGTGTTATTGTAAATTTCAAAGAGATTTTCCAGTTGGCTTTACTTACTAATGCTACTGCAATCATCGTGGCTCATAATCATCCTTCGGGAAAACTCAAGGCGTCTAGTGCAGATATAGGTACGACAAAAAAACTTTCTAAAGCTTTACGTTTACTTGATATCGAATTACTCGACCATTTAATTATTACCTCAGAGGGATTTCTATCTCTATCAGACGAAGGTCTGGTTTAGACTTCCCTTTTAAAAATTTATGCCCAAGACCCCAATTACGTATTACGGCGGAAAAGCAAATATGATTTCCGCAATACTACCCTTAATTCCAGAACATCGATTATACACTGAAGCCTTTTTTGGAGGAGGAGCAATCTATTTTGCAAAATCTCCATCGGAAGCAGAAGTAATTAATGACACCAACAATATGGTAGTCAACTTCTATGAAGTCGTACAATCAGATTTTGAATCATTACTTACTAAAGTGGAAAGCACATTGTTCTCTAGGGCTACATATACCGTTGCTCTTACCATTTATAAGATGCCGCACTTGTTTAATAAATTACAACAAGCCTGGGCCTTTTATGTTGGAACCAATATGGGATTTTCAGCCAGTATTGGTTCGTGGGGTTATGATAAGTACTCTAAACGATTAAAAACCTTTCAGAATAAGAAATTGCTTTTTGACGCTTCGATTGCTACACGATTAGAAAATACGCAGATTGAAAATAACGATGCCTGCAAAGTGATTGAAAGTAGAGATGCCGAAGATGCTTTTCATTATGTAGACCCTCCATATATAGATTCTAATCAAGGACACTATGAAGGCTATACACTAAATGACTATAGAAAGCTTTTAGATACGCTTTCTAGCATCAAAGGAAAGTTTCTCTTGTCTTCCTTCCCTTCTGAAATATTAGAGGAGTACACGCAAAAGAATGGCTGGCACACTTTGGTCTTTGATAAAGTGAAGAGTGCCGTGCATTCAAAACATCGAACGAAGGATACAAGGAAAATTGAAGTGCTGACTTCCAATTATCCGCTACGAGCGGAAGCGAAATAAAAAACAACTAATATTTAACCCGTGGTGATTCGCCACACAATACAATTTAATATGAAAGACAAAGCGATTATCGATGTTCTTATCGGGGATATCAAAACAGATTTAGGACTGCTTGAAACAGCAGATGCGAAAATTGAAACTGCCAAAGAAGAAAAACGAGAAATCACCGATAGGCTCAAAGAGTACAAACGTGATCTCTCGGTACTGGCAAAGTATGCTCCCGAAGACAAACTCAAAGAAATTGAGGATTTGGGATTTGATATTGCTGACCCTAGTAATGGTCTTAACGCCGTGGCTTCACGTGTGCTAGAAATCATTATGAAGGCAAAGGACAATCAAATGACTAATGATGAATTACACAAGGCCTATGTTGCTACTTTTAAAGATGCAAAGGACGCCTTTGGATATTCAGACTTTAACATCAAGTGTCGTCCATTGTTTAATTCTCAAAGACTGTTGCGCAAAAAAGGAAAAGACCCGAAATCATCAAGGGAGGATATCATTTCTCTTAATGGACGTGTTATGAAAAAGGCGACACCTGTTAAAGAAACATATATAAGTAAGTAATATGGACGCTTATTTAGATTTGTTTAATGACAGACAGAAAGCCATAGATCATGCCTTGCTATTAAACTTTAAGTATCGTATTGCCAAAATCAAATTCGGGGTCATTCACGGCCCCGAAAATGATTGGGCGGTATGTGAAAAAGCAACTGCTGATGAAATGGAACAAACCTTTTTAAATATAATGCCCGATGACCATTCTAATATGAGCTATCGGGATATTAGGCACATTAAGATGGATAGAGAGCCTCTCCCTCACTGGCAATCGATTACAGGCATGTTTTCGGTGGCAGATGGTGAAATTCTTAGATATCTCTTAAAGGCGAAAATACCTTTAGAGATGTTCATTCGATATGAACTAGCCGCACGAGGTTATGACAAGAACCACCGTTGGTGTGGATTTGATAAGGCTGAAGATATTTGGCTGAAATAAAATTTAATTACCAAGCACTTCAATTATTTGAGGTGCTTTTTTATGTAATAATCCACTTGAGATGATTGTTATTGAGTGTATTGAAATCTAGTTAAATTCGTTGTTTATTGTATGAAATGTAAAAACGACAACTATCTTTCAAGAAGCTCGAAACTAATTGTACAAAAAAAAGAAACAATCACTGATGACTTTCTTAAAATAGTTTAGATACTTAATTGGTCAAAAAATTGTGTTTTTTCGCGATATTACGAATAACAACAACATCAATTCA
>CALIAF010000052.1 GCA_938041335.1 uncultured Ulvibacter sp.
ATTTCCATCATAGTTTTCCATCAGGACTAACTTACCCGAAAGATCAAATATTTCAGCCTTAGTGGCGAAGTTATTTTCTATGTTCACTTGGAGTATTTCCTGGGTAGGATTTGGGTATACGTTATATGTTAAGCCATTATTGGTGTCAACAGATAAAACAGATGCATCAGTATAAGTGAAAATTGAGGCATTACCCTCTGCATTAGTGTTTGGTCCTATTGCTGCAATATTCGCGTTAAACCCATTGAAAGATTGTGCTTGTGTAGAATTTTGAGTCACATCTATAGGAAACTCAACAGCGCCTTTCCAATCACCTGGTATAATATTTTTTTGTTTAAACAAAAGAATGTTTGATGCTACATCATATGTTGCAGTAAAATAATCTAAAAGACTCCCTGTAATTTGATTAATGTCGGCCTCCGACAATTCTACATATGAGAAGTCTATACTTATGGTGACGTTAGGTTCTCCAAAAGCTGTACTTGGAACATCAGCTCCAGAGGTTTCTATAAAATTTAATCCGCCAATTGCATTTCCGCCATTTTCTAATGTACCCATTGGGGTTTCAGATAATGACGCTTGAGGTAATGAAACCGATTGGGCATTGCTAATACATGGAAATGCACTCACAAGTAGTAACAACAATGTTGGGTATAGATTTTTCATAAGCTACAAATTTGAAAATTTAATGAGTAATCCACAAAAATTTGATCAGTTTTTCGATTAATGACAAGTATAATAAGCCTTAGCGACATTATTGAGATGCCCAAAATCAAAATATCTTTGATTATAATAAACTTGGCTATTTATAAATTGAAATAATGAATTTATAAATGTCTTATTTTACTTTGTTTACGATCGCTTCAAAAGCTTCTGGGTGGAACAATGCAAAGCGGTCTATATTTTGACTCTAAAACGAAACTCGAACCACTGCATTTGCAGTTGCATCTAGCGCATTTTGATCAAACCGTTCTATCTCACCGTTAACTAATCTATAATAGGTGTTTATTCTATTTTCTTGATTTAGAATATTCCAGAAAGACAGCCCAAGTTGGCAATTTAATTTTTCAGTTTTGATAAGGGTATATAGTCCAGAAACATCTACTCTAATGTAGGAGGGTAGTCTGCTACTATTAGCGTCAGCAAACAGTATTTCATTATTTAAGGAAGGATTGATATCTAAAGGTGCCGTGGTGGGTGCTCCAGTTCGCCAATTTAGCCCTCCAGAGATTTTTAAAGCGTTATGAGTATAGGTCGCCCCAACTGTAAAATGATGCCTAATATCGTAATTACTAGGGAATTCTTTTTCGGGTAGATTTGAAAACTGGTATGTGTTATTCATAAACGCATAACTAAGCCATTTTGTAAAACGTTCTCCACGATGTCTAAGCAATAGTTCTGTGCCATAGACATCATAAGAGCCTACGGTTTGTGTGAATTCATATTTCACCTGAAACCCTTGACTTTGAGCAGTAATTCCTGCGACTTGTTTATAATATATTTCTGTGTCAACTAGCCATTTGTTTTTATTAAAAAGGAAACCTGTAGATGCTTGTTTACTTTTTAAAACCGGTATTGTGCTACCATTAGTCAATTGCCAGCGTCGTTTTTCAATTCCTAAAAAATCATTTTGGAAATTAATAACTTGTGTTGTGGTTTGATGTTTAAATTCACCTTTTAATTTATAGGTCCAATTGTTTTCAAATTGATAAAATATATTAAGCCGAGGCTCAATTAAAATTTCGTCGAATTTATTCAGATAGTTGGCACGGATGCCGGCATCAATGTGGAGTGCTTCATCCACATTAAAAGAACTTTGTGCAAATACCGCATGTTTCCGAAGTACATTTGAAAACAATCTTCTAAAACGAGGATTGTCAATGTCATTTAAGTCTGTGATTTCTGTTTCTGTAAATTGATAACCTAGGTCAATAAAAATTGATGGCGTTATAGCATGATCAACGCTGGCCGTAATCCCTGTTTCTGATACTATGTTTTCTTGAAGAAATCGTTGTTCGTCTGTCACATTAGCATTGATAGCTTTGAGCTTATAATCTGTTTCATATATCTGTAATGAAGAGCTTGTGTTAGCATTCCAGGTTCTTTTATATAATAGCCCTGCACCTATGTTTTGCTGGCTAATACTGCTTTCACGTTGAGTCTCGAGTGCTGCAACTATGCCGTTTTCTGTGAAGCTTAAGTCATTATCACTGATGATAAAGTTAACCCTTAGTTGGTCTTTTTCGGTTAATGCATGAAGAGACCTAAGTGATACGTCATAAAACTGAAATTTTTTATCAGTATTATTAATGCCGTTTTCGTTTTCTTCTATTTCTGTGTCCTGAGATATTCTTTCAAAATAACTCGTATAAGTAGGGGTTGAAATAATATCATTGATAGATGTTCTTGCGGCCACCTGCAGTGAGGCATCAGAAAATATAGGTACATCAATAAAAGCGTCGGCACTCAATAAATTTAGGCTAAAAGTACCTTCTGTTTTTTTATTGATTGTAGCATCTGTGTAGATGGCGATGGTGCCAGATACACCGTCCGTCATAGCCGCATTACTGCCATTGGTGGTAATAAGCGCCTTATTTGTGATTTGAGGATTAAAGTTAGATATCAACCCAAAAAAGTGACCAGACTGATACATTTTTATGTCATCCCAACTAATTAAATTTTGATCGTGTGATCCTCCTCTGATGTTTAAGTTACTAGTGGTCTCATTAGTACTCGATATTTGAGGAAGTGCTTGTGCGGCAAATAAAATGTCGTTTTCTATGAGCCCAGGTAATAGTGAGAATTCTTTAGTATTTATTTCTGTTGTGCCATTTTGAGAAAGGTCTATCCCGTCTACAATGTAGGATTTTAAGCTTACTTCATTTAATATCTCCGTTTCTTCTGTGAGATAATACGTGAGGCAGTTCTCAGATTTCGGTATTTTGACTTGTAATGTTTTGTACCCTAAATGGCGGATCTCTAAGAATTCTGCCTCTGAGCTTTTAGACAAAGAATAAAATCCATTACTATCACTTACAGCGCCATTTTGCTCAAGTAATATTTGTGCTCCAGCTAGCGGTTTGTTGGTGTCAAGATCTCTTAAATATCCACAGACTGTGGCTAGGTCAACTTTTTTTATATAATATAAATTTTGTTTTATTAAAGTAAAAACAACGGGTAGTTGAGTGGATATTTCAGAAAATAGAATAGCGAGACTTTTTGATGTATCTAATGCTTCTACTTGGTATTGCTGAAATGCTAAAACATCATAGTTAATTGAAATGTTATAATGCTGTTCTAGGATTGTAATGGCTGCAGGTAAAGCGATAAGATCCGTATCGTTTTGGGCACGAAGCCTAGTGCTCCCATAAATAATGAGAATGGTGTATACCATTGCGATTTTCGCAAGGCTACTCATATATTTCTACCTGATTTGAAGATGAAAATTGATATTTAAGCTTCATAGGTGCGGTGATACTAGTGAGTGCTTCGTCCATATCTTGATGTGTAAAACTACCAGAGAAAATCCGGTCTAGATCTACATTAGTTTTTGTAATCTTGATGGCGTATTGTCTTTCAAGTTCGCTAAAGACAATATCTAAAGGTACGTTATTAAATATGCTGTTTTGTTGCAACCAAGCAGGGTTTTCAAAAATGATAGTATTCTTTTGCACGAGTCCATGTATGACTTGTACCTGTTCATTTTTGATTAACTCTTCATCTAATAGTGCGTTTTTTACTTGTACTTTCCCTTCAAAGCAAGATACTTTAAAATAGTCTTTACGGGTGTTTACGTTAAATTTTGTACCCAGAACTTGTATTGTACCATCCTTAGTTTTTACAGTAAAAGTACTGCCTTTCTCAACTTCGAAGTATGCTTCACCGGTTAAGTTTAATGTTCTTTCATTCTCCCAATTTGCCTTATTATAAGATAGGGTGCTCTCTGCATTGAGGGTAACCACAGATTGATCTGGAAGGGTTAATACCTTGGTGGCATTCAAAGCCGTTTCAAAAGAGGTGTCGTTGTTTTTGTCCCATAAACTAAATATACCAAGTGCTACAACCAAAACGGCCGCTACTGGTAAAATGTACTTTAAGAAACTAACAGATGCTTTTTTATTACTGGCCAACTTGGTCCTTAATGATTCAAAATTCGGAATATCATATTCGGAATCAGCTTTAAACTTAGCCGCTTCAAGCACTATCTTTTGGGACAATTTAAAATCGTCTTGAGATTCGATTTGAGATAACTCTTCTGGAGTTAATTCATCTGCTAACCACTTTTTGTGTATTCGTTCTCTATCCATTCTATTTTTTATCATGTATAAAACAACTAAGGATGCATATCTCCCGATTATTTTAAATTAAAATTTTCAAGTTCAGATTTAAGCTGTTTGAAAGCCGCATAAATTCTGTGCTCTACCACCTTTCTAGTAACTCCTAGCAGGTCTGCAATTTCTTGATGTTTTTTACCTTCTGCTTTATTTAAAAGAAAAGCTACGCGATGATTTTCAGAAAGATTTTCTAAGGCTTTTTTGTATTTTTCTAAAAACTGCTTTTGTTCCATTATAAACTCTGGAGATTCATTTGAAACAGAGGCAGGACTTATTTTTTGATACTTGAGAACTACTTTTTGATGCTTAATTTCATTTAACGTATGATTATTAGCAAGCGTAAATAAATAAGATTTAACTTTTTCTAATGAAACTTTCTGGCAATTGTTCCATAATTTTATGAAAATCTCTTGCACTGTATCTTGTGGATTAAATTGGTTTCCATATTTATAGGAAAGAAAATCCTGTATGGATGTAGCATGTGTCTCATATACTTTTTGAAAAAGTGATTCTTTACAAAGCGAATTTAATTCTTGCTCTTTCATACATTGCTATTTGTGAATACAAAGGTATTGATAAATTAATTTACTTTTTTTCGGGAGATTTAGTGAATCAGTTGTTTTATTACTGAAAACGAATTTAAAAAACTGCTTAGTATGAAATCATTTAAAAAATTATTATCACTATTATTAATTTTCACACTTGTTTTTACATCTTGTAGACAAGAAGATGAGGAAATTATTGACCCCCCTGTAGAGGAAGCAATTACGGCCAATTCAGCAATTTCTAACTTATTACAAAATGTCTCATCTAGCGATGGATCTTTTGATAATATTATAGATGGCGCGAGTTGTTTTAGTATTCAATTACCAGTTACTGTAATTGTCAACGGCACTGAAATAACCGTTGAATCTAGTGCAGATTACCAAACTATCGAGGATATTTTTGATGCCTCTGACACAGACACTGATACGCTAGAAATTGTATTTCCAGTAACCGTGTTATTCGACGATTATACTACCGCGACTGTGAATTCTTATGCAGAATTACTCGCGCTTATTGCACAATGTCCAGATGAGAATACGATGGATGATGATATAGAATGTATCGATATCCAATATCCTATTACTGCCGCTATTTTTAACTCTAATAATGAGCAGATTGAAACCATTGTCATAACAAATGATCAAGAATTATTTGAATTCATACAAAACCTACCAAATTATGAAGTCGCAATAATAGAATTTCCAATCACAGTCATTCTTGCAGATGGGAGTTCGGTTCAAGTATTTTCCCTACAGGAGTTAGCGAATATTATTGAAAATGCAATGGATGATTGTGACGAGGACGATGATAATGATTATGACGATGATGATTGCGATAATTGTACTTCTAGTGGTCTTGCTGAAATATTAACGGATTGTCCATTATGGTCTATTGATAAATTAGAACGCAATGACAATGACTTAGAAGATCTATATACAACCTATGAATTTGTATTTAATACAGACGGAAGCTTAACGGTAAACACGGGAGCTACCATATTAAATGGCTCTTGGTCTTCAACTGGAGATGGCAATAATATTCAAGTAGTGATCAACGTTCCTGGACTTTCTGATGTAAGTGACACATGGATACTACACGAAATTCAAGAAGACAATGAGTTACACGTTGAACTAAGATTAGGAGATGATAGATTGCGTTTTGAGTGCGGTGATGGATCTTCCGGGCCTGAAGCAAATTGTGATGCTTGTACGGTGCAAGGTTTAACAGAAGTTCTTGTGGATTGTTCTGCTTTTCAGATAGACATACTAGAAAGAGGAGGTATGGATCTAGAGGATCAATATGTAGGTTATGATTTTGATTTTGAATCAAATGGTATGCTGACAGTAACCCAGTCAAGTAATCAATTTAACGGTACTTGGAGTGCTAGTGGTACTGGGAATGCTATTCTAGTTTCAATCAATGTTTCAGGATTACCCGATGTAAATGAAAATTGGTTGTTACATGCAATAGAAATGACAACTGTAGAAACTAAAATTGATCTAAGATTAGGTGATGATAGATTAAGATTTGAGAGTGATTGTGATACCACTACTGGCGGAGATGATGATTTAATAGATACATTAACCGCTGTAGGTAGCTTCTGGTTTGTTAGTTCATATACAGAAGATAGTGATGATCAGACTAGTGATTATAATGGCTTTCAATTTGAATTTGACATCAATGGAACGATAACGGTATCTGGAGCAGAAATGTCTACAGGCAACTGGTCATCCATCAATAATGGCGCAGAAATGGCTATTGATTTCGGTCCAGAAATACCGCTAGATGAATTAAATGATGTTGATTGGGAAGTACTATCGGTAACAGCAACAGAAGTACAATTAAGAGATGAAAGTGGTGGTGGAGGTGGTACAGATTTATTGACACTCACAAAATTATAAACTAAAAACAAAATAAAATGAAAAATTTAATGAAATATGGTGTTATAGCCGCTGTGGTAGCTTTGTTATGTTACTCGTGTTCAAATGATGATAATAATACATCAGACTCAGATGCCCAATTAATAGCAGAGATAGAGAACAATGCCTTAAATGGCTTATGGCAAATTTCTAATTACAATGACTCTGGCCAAAACGAAACAAGTGATTTTAATGGATACTCATTTAATTTTGATGAGAACGGAGTTTTGACAGCGACTAATGGCACAAATGTTTTGACAGGTACATGGTCTGTAACATCAAGTAGCAGTGACAGCAGCGATGATGATGACAACAGCAGTGATGATGATATTGACTTCAATATATTCTTTAGCGTATCAGAGTCGAGTGTATTTGATGACCTTGTTGATGATTGGGAAGTAAGTGCTACTTCAAGCAGCGAGATTAGTCTATTTGATATTAGTGGTGGTGATGGAAGCACAGACCTACTTGTGTTTAGCAGTATCTAGAGTGCATTGTCTTGGATTAAATGAAAAATGAAATCCCCAATTCATTTTTAAAACCACTTGTGTCGTAATGATGCAAGTGGTTTTTTTGATCCCAATTAATCTGTAATGATTATTTAACACTAGCCATATCAATTTGTCCATAAACTAAAAAAGCAAACAAATATCTTCTTTGTCTTGAACCTGCGATCCATCTGCTCGGTTTTCTTATACGTTTAGTTTTATACATCACAAGTTTGTTTATAGCTTGGAGTATAAATATACCATTTCGGAGTAAAAACATGTCGTGCCCAGAGTTTGATAAACAACTCAACGATGGTTCCTTCATACTAGGGCAATCTCTTTTCAATTCTAAGCTTAAAAAAGCACATAAGGCACATCAATCAAGCATCAATGCAATGATCAAAACCTTATCAGTTTATGCGTGCTTAAAATGATTTGTTAATTTTATTTAATGGCTTAATAATCTGAAAATGAAGTAAATAAATATTTTTTCGGGAATTTTTAGCATCTAGTTGTTTTATAAATAGATGCACGTTTTAGAAAGTAGATGCTTTCAAATCATGGATGCATCGAATTAGGTCAAATGGAATTTGCACTAAAATTATTAACCTCAAAATATAGCATTATGAAATTTATTTTACTTCCCTTATTACTTACTTTTCTTTCAGTAAATTCTCAAATAGTTATTAATGAAATAAACTACAATGATGCCATTGGGTTTGAAACTCAAGATTGGGTTGAACTGTATAATAACAGCACATCTTCGGTTGATATTTCAAATTGGACTTTTAAAGACAGCGACGAAACACACGAATTTATCATTCCTAGTGGTACCACAATGCCTTCAAATTCTTACTTAGTACTTGCTCAAACCTTGGCAGACTTTCAAATATTTTTCCCAACAGTTTCTCCAGTCTTAGGGGACTTTACATTTGGGCTTAGTGGATTTGGGGAGCTAATCAGGCTTTATGATAATGATGGTAATCTAATGGATCAAGTAGCGTATGATGAGATAGCTCCTTGGCCTACAGGCCCCAATGGAAATGGACCAACACTAGAGCTTATAAGTCCAAATCTAGACAATATACTAGCCACTAGCTGGAATAGCTCGGTGCTACCAAATGGAGAACACGGCACACCTGGTGATGAAAACAGTTCTTTTATACTAGGTGTGGGTGATTTCACGTCGAAAATATCTTCAATTTATCCAAATCCATTAAAGACAGAAAGTGAGATCATTGTATCAACAAGTTTGTATCCTGTCACCTTGAAAATTTATGATGTTTATGGGAAAGAGGTTCAAAAATTAAGCTCGAACACTAATAAATTTATTGTGAATAAAGGAAACCTGAGCAGTGGTATGTATATGCTTGTCCTTCAAACGGAACAAGGGGCAGTGCTTCAAGAGCAAAAACTTATGGTCAACTAATTTTAAATACTTCAATTTTTACTAACCTTTTATATTGCTATTTTATGTTTGATTTCTCAAGTTTTAACAATAACCTCGAAGGTTTCAGCATCATTAATGTGTTACTAATTGCAGTGCTATCATTTGTACTGTCAGCGCTAATAGGTGTCACTTACGAAAAAACATCAAGCGACATAGATCGCCCACGTTTTTTTATTCAAGCCTTAATATTAATTTCTGTTCCAGTAGCGACGGTGATGCAGGCCATTGGAGATAGTTTGGCCTATGGCTTGGGTTTACTAGGTGCATTGGCAATCATACGATTTCGTACTACTTTGAAAAACCCTAGAAACATTGTTTTCATGTTTTCCTCAATTGCAGTTGGAGTATCTACGGGTGTTTATGGGATAAGTATTTCAATAATAGGAACCATTAGTTTTTGTTTGATTGTAGTTCTATTACATATTTCTCATTTAGGTAAACCAAATCATATTGTGGGGAATTTACAATTTGAGCTTCCGAATAATGACATTCTAACCTTAAATCTTAATGCTGAAATTACCGAATTTATTAACAGTTACTGTATTAAAGCTGCTTTGTTAAGCTATGTCATTAAGAATATCAAAAGACCGAAAAAGAAAAAAGTTAAAGGTGTTTCGGTTTTTGATTATCAAATTAGCCTAAAGGACAAAGAATCTGGAAGAGATATGGCGTATGAAATTGCAAAAAAATTCAGCTTGTTAAATGTAAAACTAACTTTTAAGGACAACGAAAATGAGAAAATTTAAGCTAATATATATAATTGCATTTGTTGCGTTTCTTTTCCTATTTACTTCTCTCGCATTCAGGTCAGATACTTCTGTAACGTTTTATGGTTTTGCCGAGAATAAGGAAACTGAAATTAATATGGAACATCCAGTGGAAGTGATTAAAATATATGTGACCACAGGGCAGAAAGTGAAAAAAGGGGAGGTTTTATTGGATGTCTTGTCTTCTGATTTATCAGTAGACATAAATAATACGGGATTTAAAATCGAAGAATTAAAAACAAAATATAAACTGTGGCAATCAGATTTGGACTGGAGAATTACCCAATATAAGATTGAGTTAAACGAAAAAACGAGTTCGATTCAATCACGAATCAATCAATTCCAATCACAATTAGACCAGAATATAACATTGACTCAAAATATAAAAAGTATTTCAAAGGAGCGTTTAGGGACTGGCGCGATGCAAAATCCTATGAGCCTAAAAATTGATGCATTAAAAAAAGAATTGCGTTTTACACGTGGCATTATAAATACGGAGATCAGCAATCTAAAAAGTGAACGATTTGCCGAAAATAATCCGCTCCTTTCACAGATTAAAGCACTTGAAGGTGAATTGGAGTTTTTTGAGGCTAAAAAAAAGAAGCAGACCATAGTAGCTCCATCGGATGGGCTTATTGGAAACATCCATTGTAAAGATGATGAAAAAATATCTCCCTTTGATGTCCTAATCACCTTCTACGATGAAAATCCCAAATTGGTCATTGGCTATATTCATGAAAAACATTTGGTTAAAGTAAACGTGAATGATACTGTAGAAGTGTTTTCGAGTTCACGACCTGGGGTGAAGAATATGGGGCTTATTAAAGCCCAGGGTTCAAGAATAATTGAAATTCCTCCAAGATTGCGAAAAATGAAGGGGTATATCACCTATGGAAGGGAAGTTATTATTGAGATACCTCCGAATAATTCATTTCTTCAAAAAGAGAAAGTGACCTTAAACATAAATAAATAAATCTTTAATTTTTGCGTCATGATTTTACTAATTTTAAATTTGCTTAGTCAATGGAAAATCAAATTCTACCTAATTTTAGCCTTTGCTAGTTTTTTTATAAATGGGGTATTTGCCCAAGAGAAAGCCTCTATAACTGAGTATTTAGGCAGCGCATTTGAATCCAATTTGGTGAAATCAGACCTAGAAAGTGTTTCTTTTTTGAAGAATTATAATTATAATTTGCCATTGATAAAAAGCATTGACTTAAGGTCAGAAACACGTGATTTTCTTTTTCAACGACAGGAATACACAATGCGTATCAAACCAAATAGTCTAAAGGCGATTGACACTCAAAAAAAGATCTATCAGAACAAACTAGAGAAAGTTAAATTAGACAATCAATTTATTTTCAATCAGGCATTAAAAAAAAGATACTTGCTACTTGTAGATTATCTCTTTACTGAGCAAGAGATTAAATTAGAGACAAAAAAGTTGGGTAATCTAAATGATAAATTAGCAGTATCTGGGCAGAAAATTTATGAAACTAATTTTGACATTAAAGAGCTCATTAAATCTGAAGATGAGTTATTGAAATTAAAACTTAAATTATCAAATCTTAAAAATAGCCAAGAAAGGCAATATTTACTGTTGATAGCGCTTTTTAATTTCCGAGGAGATTCGCTAATGATGGTTTCTAATGATTTAATTAGTCCAGAGCAAATTATAGAAAATACGCGCCATAAATTCTCTGAAGAATCCCTAGAAATTAAGCAACAAAAACTAAAACTTATCACTCTTGAAAATGAGATGGAATTTAATCATTCCAAATCTAACCAATTGCTGGATTATGTTCAAGCCAAATATACTGGGGATGATAATATTATTTTTGATGAAACCATTTCTATAGGAATAGGAATTAATCTTCCTTTTTTTGGAAGTAATAGACAACGAAAAGGAGATTATTATTTCGAAAAATTAGACGAAGAAAATGAGTTAAAGCAACTGGTAGAAACTAAAGAATATGATGAAAATAATATGCGTAATGAATTCACCGCAGTTATTTCGAATTACAAAATATTGACTCAACATATGGAAGAAAGTAGTGTTTCAAGCCTATTGGAAACGTATGAGCAGATGGATGGAGTGTCACCACTTTTACTTTTGAACTTAGTTATTATGCAAAATGAAAGGGAACTACAGGCGTTAAAATCTAAACACCAATTGTACAAGCTTTATATTGAGAGATTAGCAATTCAAGGGGCACTATTTCAGCATCCGCTTAGAAACTATTTATCAGCTTCAAGGGAGTTTATTAGATAGCATAGCTAATATCGATGCTTCTTCCTTGAAAAAGTACCACGAGCTTTAATAGCTTTTTATTTAGACATATTAACCGAAAAAAGCCCACTTCAATGAAGTGGGCTTTTTTGTGTGTGAAATAATGAATTTATAAATGTCTTATTTTACTTTGTTTACGATTGCTTCAAAAGCTTCTGGGTGATTCATTGCTAAATCTTTCAGCACTTTACGGTTCAATTCGATTCCAGCTTTTTTCATCCCTCCCATAAACTGTGAATAAGACATTCCGTGTTGTCTAGCACCTGCATTAATACGGGTGATCCATAACGCTCTAAATGTTCTTTTCTATTGCGCTAATGGTCTTTTACCTTTTGAACATATACTGTATAAAAAAAGCCCACTTCATTGAAGTGGGCTTTTTTTGTGTGTGAAATAATGAATTTATAAATGTCTTATTTTACTTTGTTTACGATTGCTTCAAAAGCTTCTGGGTGATTCATTGCTAAATCTGCAAGAACTTTACGGTTCAATTCGATTCCAGCTTTTTTCATCCCTCCCATAAACTGTGAGTAAGACATTCCGTGTTGTCTAGCACCTGCATTAATACGGGTGATCCATAACGCTCTAAATGTTCTTTTCTTTGCTCTACGGTCTCTGTAAGAGTAAGACATTGCTTTGTCTACCGCATTCTTTGCTACTGTCCAAACGTTTTTACGTCTTCCGAAGTAACCTTTTGCTTGCTTTATTACTTTTTTTCTACGTGCTCTTTTGGCAACGCTGTTTACTGATCTTGGCATTTCTTTAAATGTGTTTTGTAGTAGGCGATTCTCTTTTTTTTGAATACTTTAATTGCACTACTCCAGGGTTTATAATTTGTTAATTAACCAATGAAGTGATTACTTCATTCTAAGCATTTGCTTAATGTTACTCTCATCTGATTTGTGTACCAAACCATCGTGAGTTAATTTAAGCTTACGTTTTTTAGACTTCTTTGTTAAGATGTGACTCTTAAACGCGTGCTTTCTTTTAATTTTTCCAGTACCGGTAAGCTTAAAACGCTTTTTAGCACTAGATTTTGTTTTTTGTTTAGGCATTGTTCCTAGTTTTAATATTACTTCACACATTCATCTTGCGATGAAATTTCTTTATATAAACTCTCAACAGAGAGATAATTTACTTTTATTGGCATTCAGCGATACTTGCCTGCTGCGACTGTCTACTTCTTTTTTGGAGCGAGAAACATAATCATACGTTTACCTTCCAGTTTTGGCATTTGCTCTACCTTACCTAGATCTTCTAGTTCTTGTGCTAACTTAAGCAACAAGATCTCACCTTGATCTTTATATATAATAGAACGCCCTTTAAAGAATACATACGCTTTTAATTTTGCTCCATCTTTCAAGAACTTAATCGCGTGTTTCTTTTTAAACTCATAATCGTGATCATCTGTATTAGGGCCAAACCTAATCTCTTTTATAATCACTTTAGTTGCTTTAGACTTCATTGCCTTCTCGCGCTTCTTCTGCTCGTAGACAAATTTTTTGTAGTCCATTATTTTACAAACCGGAGGCTTTGCATTTGGAGAGATTTCAACAAGATCTAATTCCTGTTCTTCGGCCATCTCTAATGCCTTGCGTGTATTGTATACACCCACTTCCACATTTTCACCTACAAGACGTACCTCTTCGGCACGAATCTTTCTGTTGATTTTGTGTTGATCTTCTTTTATGATCCTAGCAGGACCTCGGCTTCTTTTTCTTCGTATTGCTATGGTTTCTTTATTTAGCTTTTTCGCTTAACGCGAAAGTTATTATTCTTACTTAAATGGTTTGATTTCTTTAGCAATTGCCTCAGTAATCATGTTTCCGAAGGCATCTACTGTCATTGTTCCTATATCTCCTTCACTGTGTCTTCTAACAGAAATCGTGCCGTCATTTTGTTCTTGTTCCCCTAGAATTAGCATATAAGGAATCTTGTTCATTTCTGCTTCGCGGATTTTCTTCCCAATTGTCTCACTTCTATTATCCACAAGGGCGCGAATATCGTGATTTTCTAACAAATTTAAAACTTTTTTAGCATATTCCTCATACTTTTCACTTAGTGACAAAATTGCAACCTGCTCAGGCATTAACCATAACGGAAAGTTTCCGCCAGTATGCTCCAATAAAATAGCCACAAAACGCTCCATACTCCCAAAAGGAGCACGGTGTATCATAACGGGTCTGTGCAGCTCATTATCACTTCCTTTATAGGTGAGTTCAAAACGTTCGGGTAAGTTGTAATCTACCTGAATAGTACCTAGCTGCCAGCTTCTTCCTAGGGCGTCTTTTACCATAAAATCTAGCTTTGGACCATAAAATGCAGCTTCCCCTTCTACCACCACATGATCCAACCCTTTATCTTTAACTGCACTTAAAATAGCATTTTCTGCTTTTTCCCAAGTGTCAAGATCTCCAATGTATTTTTCTGGCTTGCTCATATCGCGAATGGAAACCTGTGTCGTAAAGTTTTCAAAACCTAAAGAGCCGAAAACATATAAAACGAGGTCAATCACTTCTTTAAACTCTGCATCCAGTTGATCTGGTGTGCAAAAAATATGAGCATCATCTTGCGTAAAACCACGTACGCGTGTAAGTCCGTGAAGTTCGCCACTTTGCTCATAACGGTATACGGTACCAAATTCTGCCAAACGCTTAGGTAAGTCTTTATAAGACATAGGTTTTGCGTTATAAATCTCACAATGGTGCGGGCAATTCATGGGTTTAAGCATGAATTCTTCGCCTTCGTTTGGAGTTTTAATTACCTGAAAACTATCTTCGCCGTATTTTGCAAAGTGACCTGAGGTTACGTATAATTCTTTATTACCAATATGTGGCGTCATTACGGTTTCGTAACCTGCCTTTTTCTGTGCCTTTTTCAAAAAATTCTCAAGGCGTTCTCTTAAGGCGGCTCCTTTAGGTAACCACAATGGTAATCCCTGTCCCACTTTTTGAGAGAAAGTAAACAATTCAAGTTCTTTACCTAGCTTTCTGTGGTCTCTTTTTTTAGCCTCTTCAAGTAATTCTAAGTATTCTTTTAATTCTTTTTGCTTCGGAAACGTGATGCCATAAATACGAGTCAATTGCTTGTTGTTCTCGTCACCTCTCCAATAAGCGCCAGCAATACTCATTAACTTTATTGCTTTTACAAACCCGGTGTGTGGTAAATGACCACCACGACATAAATCTGTAAAACTATTGTGATCACAGAAGGTAATCGTGCCATCCTCAAGATTTTCAATTAGCTCAACTTTGTATTCGTTGTTTTGTTTTTTGTAAAAATCGAGGGCGTCCGCTTTTGAAGTTGCTCTTAGTGTAAATGGATGCTTTCCTCTTGCGATTTCTAGCATTTTTTTCTCAACCTCGACAAGTTCTTTTTCTGTAAAAGGCACATTTCCGAAGTCAACATCATAATAGAATCCATTCTCAATTGCAGGCCCAATAGTTAGTTTTATGCCTGGGTAAAGTTCTTCTAATGCTTGTGCAAGTATGTGCGCAGACGAGTGCCAGAATGCTTTTTTGCCTTCGTCATTATTCCAAGTAAACAGTACTAGACTACCATCTTGCGTAAGTGGGGTAGTGGTCTCAACGGTTTCTCCATCATAAGATGCAGAGAGTACGTTGCGTGCTAACCCTTCACTAATGCTCATTGCAACATCCATCACGGTGCTGCCATTTTCCATCTCTTTAATACTGCCATCGGGCAAAGTAACCTTAATCATGCTTTGATTTTTATGACTGTAAAGATACTACCTTGTACAATTTTAAACAACCTTAATCTTAGGGATTATTTGAAGATTTAGATGCCTTTAATCTGTAGAGAAAAGCCAATCATTTGCGTACATCCCATACACTAAGCCAAAGTCGTAATTAAAAACGTATTTTTCGTTTTTAACCGGCTCAAAATCGACGTTAATGACATAGATTTTTATACCATTATCGGTTAAGTTTTTGAACATCGTCTTGTTGTTTTGTAACACTCGATGGGGTATCGTTACTGTTGTAAGATTTAACGCTTTTAATCTTTCAAGTTTGTTTGCTCCAAAAGAAGATAGCAGTCTATAGTCTATAGGTGTGTCCATAAAACCTAAGGCTTGAGCTTCTTGTATGGCCTTTTCATCATCTAATTTCATCATTACTCTAGATACATCTATACTCGTTTCAGAAACTTTAAGAGGATTATTAATTGCATCTGTAACTAAAATAGCATCTGGGTGTTCGTTTAACCATGTATTAATGGCTTTACTATCTAATGCTGTGTATTTGTCAAAAAGTTTGTGGTTTTTAAAAACGGCGAGGCTAGGGGGCGTTTCACCTTCATATCCAGTCATTTCTTTCCAGAATTTCCAATCTCTAACAGCAACAAGTTTTCCGTCTGAAGTTTCTCTCAAGTCTAACTCAAAATAGCGAAACCCTTTTTCATAATTTGAATTTAGAGCCTCTAGTGAGTTGGTGGTGCTCTTATTGTCTATAATACCTCCACTATTTGCTATGTAACGAGGAGTGTCAACAAGCCATTGAGTCATGTATTTTTTATTCAAAAAATAGATAGGAGCGGTGTAATATTTAGAATGATGGTCGGTCATTTCAATCATATAGCCATCGTTGTTCATATAAGAGATGTAACCAGTTTTAGAGTCTAAAATCGCCAACTCATTTAGGCCAAATGATTCAAGTTCTTTTGAGTGTGATTTAAACGCATTGCCTATACCTTCATCAACAGCTAATGCAAACGGATACTTGTTAGGAATTAACTTTTGCATTCGCTTTATAAAACTAGTTGCAGCTTCAGGGTTATCCATTACATTAAAATTTTCGACATAAAAAACATTGTTCTGTATGGAAATCAAATTAATCCCTTTGTTTAATAGATGCGTTTCTTCTCCTGTATACATAAAACTTTTACCTCGCGTAGTAACTGCATCACCAACGACGCTCTTGCAATGAAATACATTAATGTTCTTTTTGATATTGGGATGTACTATCGTCCAGTCTTCAAAAATGTCAATTTCTTCTTCGGTATAGCGTACGGTCTTATTGCCGTGTTTTGCGATGCCTATTCTTTCATATTTAGACAGGCTGCTAAAAAGGGTATTGTTTTTAATTGAAAACACGAGTGTTAAGTTTTGACCTGTTTGCCAGTTTTTTGTACTATCTATTTTGTTAAATTTCTTATACCTATCATTATGATCAAAATAAATTTGATACAGTTCATTTTTTTTAATACCGCTTAACTTTGTTTCATAACCATCCTCTTGCTTTAGGATCACTTCATTATTGTGATAGCGAAGGTCTATTTGGTTAGAATAGGTGTACCGTTCTGTCATAGGTTCATTAACAGATAGTATGTTTTTTATGTTATTTTCTGTAAAATTATTAATATCAGCTCCTTTATAATAGTCTACTAAAAATGTAGCATTTGTTTTTATTCCGCTTCCGTTTATAATTAATCGCGGTAGGTGCAGTTGTGAGAGCGGTTTTTTGGTCGTGTAGTTAAGGGATTCTTCTGTTGCTGTTGTTATTAAAAAGAGACCACGTTCTTCCGGAAAGCCAGAAACTAACTTAACGGGTTCTCCTATAAACTGGTGGTCAGGATAGATAAATATTTCTGTGTTCTTGAGCATGTCGTTTTTTTCAAGCGTGTGGTATAGCTCGCCAATAAAATGATCCACTGCATAGGTCATGAACTCAAGTTTTGTTGATCTTTCTGGAAAAACAGATGCTAATCTTTCATCATAAACACCTTCAGGAAAATGCCCCGATATAGTATTTAAGAAAATGGCAAATGGTTTATTGTTGTCTTTTTTAGATAAGATTTGTTCTGTGGTCATATCAAATAAATCTTTGTCTTGAAGACCCCAATAAGAATCGTTGCTTTTTGTTTTGCTATCTTCATTCGATAGAACGGTAAACCCAAAGTTGGTTAGTAAGTCATTCAATCCAGAAAATTCTTTTTTAGCTAATAAATAGGTCATATCGTACCCGGCAGATTTTAATACTGCACCAAGATTAGCAATAGACTGTATTTTTGTGTTGTTAAACGTTTCGTTTTTTGGAGACTTAAAGTAAGCGGGCATTCCTGTTAATGAGGAGTAAATAGAGGCCTCTGTCCAGCTACTGCCTTGGTTCTGTTCCATGTCATAGTAGGTGTGGGTCTCTTTTAGTCTAGATAGTGTAGGTGTTAAATTAACATTGGGAGATAAATAGCCTTTCTCAAATGACTCTAAAGACAATACTATAATATTTTTTCCTGGAGTAGCGGTAATTAGATCTGAAGTAATATACTTTTCAGGATCGATGCCTAATTGTGTCAATGCATTATTAAATCCAGTTGACTTTGAGGTTTTTATAGAATACACATCATAAAGTTGGTGCCCTATGCTCGTTTTAGGAATACAGATGAATAGTCCACTCCCAATTATAAGTATGAGGGTGATCCATTTGGAGATTCTTCTTTTTCGAACATACCTATATATAAGGAGTGATAAAATGAATATCATTATAAAAGCAAGAATCCCCAAAATGATTTCTCCTGTATAATATCCACGTACACTCCATATGTCTGCAAAGTTTGCGTGCTCCACAAATTTATAATCTATAAGGTTACCGGTTAAATAAAAGGAGATAAACTGTAATGTAGCAAAGAAGCTAAATAGGGCAGAAAAAAAATAAGCAACCCATTTATTAGGTATAAGGCTTAAAATAACTGCTCCAAAGAGGAGTAATGCGATAAATTGTAGTGCAATCAAGATTTTAAATTTGTTTCAAAAATACAATTAGTAGGTCATAATAATGGCTAAGTGATTTTTTTATTGCTGAAATTTTATAGCGTTTTTGTGATTTTCTTAAAAATATATATTTTGAAACGCTTGATAAATAAGGGGGTAGAAAAATGTTTCGAAAAAACTCAAAAAAACATTAAAATAGATTTGGTGGTGATGTAAAAACAGTAGTATATTTGCAGCCGCTTAGAAAAGCAATTATAATTAATTTTCGACTAGGCAAAAAGTTCATTAAAATATTTTTTTGAAATTATTTTTAAAAGGTGTTGCTGGTTAAAAAAACAGTATTATATTTGCAGCCGC
>CALIAF010000053.1 GCA_938041335.1 uncultured Ulvibacter sp.
GTAAGCGTTCCGTAAAGTACAAACTTGAACGGTCTAAAATTCGCCCCTATATTTGTGCAAAAAAGATGAGACAAAAAACGCAAGCAGAGATGGAGTTCTTACTTCGAGTCTATCGCAATCATAAAGGAACACAAAAAGACTTTTGCGCAGCCCATGGCATCAAAGCGAATCAACTACACTATTGGCAACGTAAATTATCAAAAGTGCCTGCTGCTCCTAAAGGTAATAAATTTATCCCACTAAAAGTAGGAGGAATGGAGTTGACCAATCAGATAGAAATTAGCTACCCCAATGGAAATATAGTAAGAGTACCAATGACTACCTCTGTGGAATTAGTAACTCAATTACTACAAATAGACTGCTAATGTTTTCTCTAAACGAACGGTATCAATATTATTTATATCAAGAATCGACGGATATGCGCAAAGGCTTCGACGGTTTGAGTGGTTTAGTCCGTAACGAATTAGGTCAAAATCCATTATCAGGTGACGTATTCATATTTATCAATAGAGGACGTAATCGAATGAAGCTTTTAGTATGGGAACAAGGTGGTTTTGTTTTGTATTATAAACGATTGGAACAAGGCCGATTTGAGATACCAGTTTTAGAGATAGGAGAAAAAAGTAGCCTAATAAGTTGGCAAAAATTAATGCTTATTGTAAAAGGGATTGACTTGCAATCAGTACGAAAAAGAAAGCGATTTTCTTATAAGAAAACAGGATAAAATAGTTTAAAGTGTATATCGTTTATTGTATCTTTATAGTACAATGAAAGGGTATATTAAAATAGAAAAATATAAGGAACTAGAAGCTAAATATGAGATGCTGTCCTTTCAATTAGAACAGCTCAAACGATTAGTATATGGTGCTAAAAGCGAACGCTTTATTAGTGAGCACTCCTCTGAACAGTTACAGTTATTTTCTCCACCTACGGAAGAATCAGGACCAACTATCCCAGTTGCAGCACATGAGAAAAGACGAACGCTAACCAAAAAGAAACCTACTCGTTTACCATTACCCGAACATTTAGAAAGAAGAGAAGTTGTAATAGAGCCAGCGCAAGATACCCAAGGAATGCATAAAATCTCGGAAGAACGAACAGAGATTTTAATGTATACGCCTGCGGAGTTATATGTCAAAGTATTAGTACGTCCTTATTATAAAGCTAAAGCTAACTCGACAAGTTTGGCCGAAGAGGAATCTACAAAGATTTACATCGCTTCCATGCCAAGTCGGTTTATAGAAAAATGTGTAGCAGATGAAACCTTACTTGCTGCTATTATTGTAGATAAATACGTAGATCATCTACCACTGTATCGGACAATAGGTCGCCTCAATCGTTTAGGAGTTTCTATTCCTAAGTCTACTATGTGTGGTTGGTTGGCTCAGTCTGCCGATCAGCTACTCCCTTTATATAAAAAATTAGTAGAACTTGTTTTAATGGTTACGTATTTAATGATAGATGAAACAAGGATAGAAGTACAAGTTAAAAAGCCACCTGCCAGGAGAAAAAAACCGAAAAAAGGAAAAACTCATCGAGGCTTTTATTGGGGCTATTTAGCCGTAGAACAACAATTACTTTTCTTTGATTATAGTTCCTCTAGAACTGCTACTAATCCAATGGCGCACCTTCAGCAATATACGGGTACGATCCAAACGGATGCCTATGAGGTCTATGATCAAGTCAATAAAGCGTATCCTGATTTGACGCATTATCACTGTTTAAATCATGGTCGAAGAGAATTTGAAAAAGCATTAGCTAATGATCAACAATTAGCCAGTCATGCTATGCAAGAGTTCCAAATATTGTATGACATCGAACGACAAGCCAAAGAGCAGGATTGGTCCGTAGAAAAACGCTTCCAAGCTCGGCAAGAAAAAGCTAAACCTGTACTAGAAGCATTATATATTTGGATGGAAGAACAATCGCCGAAAACGCTTCCTAAAAGTCCAATCGGAAAAGCGATGGGATATATGCTTAAAAGAAAAAAGACGATGATGCATTACTTGACGGATGGTCGGTTAAATATTGATACCAACCCTATCGAAAATGCAATCCGTCCAATTGCAGTAGGTAGAAAAAATTATCTATTTGCAGGTTCCCATGAAGCTGCACAACGAGGAGCTATGTTCTATTCCTTTTTTGCCTGTTGCAGAATGCAGGAAGTAGATCCTCTAGACTGGTTAACTGATGTCATGCAACGCTTACCCAATCATCCTATCAATAGAATAGAAGAACTCCTTCCGCATCTTTGGAAATCACAATAGACAGATTTTTCCTAGTATAAAAAAACCGTATCTATGACCATAGATACGGTAAGTTTAAAACGTGTTTAGAATATAGCCGTTCCTGACTATTTGCTCAAGGAGAACACCACAGCCTCTTTGCATATATCTGAATAGATATACAGAGAAATGTTTAGATTTACTTATTTTTTGTATAATTAGATCGGTAAGTGGAGTGATCGGTTGATTAGCGTATAACAAATATAATACATCTGTTCTGATTTATCTAATTTTTCGTAGCTTTTATTGTTATGTACTTTACGGAACGCTTACATATTTCTTTAGGGGCTTTATATTCTTGCTCCTCATAAACAAATTTTTTATACCTATTAAAAGTTAAATCAAAACCCTTATCCTTTTCCATTAATTCTTCTATTGGCACGAAAAAATATTTTCTATTACGGTCATTGTCAATATTATTTTTATTTTTATCTTTCCAATTATAAACAAGCTTAGGAAGGGGGTTCTCTTTTAATTTTTTTCGGCTATCATCCAAAGTATAACCATCATTTTCCATTTTATAAAACCAAACCTTACTTGTGTTGTAAGTTTTACTATACAATTTCACTTTTGAAAAAAATAATATAGAAGTCTTTACGCCCGCATAAGGTTTAAATACACCGCTTGGCAAAGAAATTACAGCTTGTAAATCACAATCTTTCAATAAAACTTCTCGGATGGTTTTATGAGCCTTTGAACTACCAAACAATACTCCTTCAGGAACGATGATTGCTGCTCTACCTCCTGGTTTTAG
>CALIAF010000054.1 GCA_938041335.1 uncultured Ulvibacter sp.
TAGCTCAGCTGGATAGAGCACCTCCCTTCTAAGGAGGCGGTCACAGGTTCGAATCCTGTCGGGCTCACGAAAAATCTCCTTTTGGGGATTTTTTTGTTTTATATTTATAAAAAAAAAGCGCTAATAAGAGAAATCTCATTAGCGCTTTTATAATTTTAAGCTATGTAGCTACAAGGCATTAGCCATAATTTCCTGAACACATTCTGGATTTAACAACGTACTCGTGTCACCAAGATTACTGGTATCCTTTTCGGCAATTTTACGGAGTATTCTGCGCATTATTTTTCCGCTTCGGGTTTTGGGTAAGCCGTTTGTGAATTGTATTTTTTCTAGTTTTGATATTGGCCCAATTCTATCAGAAATCAATTGATTAATCTCTTTACGCAGATTATCGTGGTTTCTGGTTTCTCCAGCATCTTTTAATGTGATGTAACCGTATAGCGCACTTCCTTTAACATCGTGCGGAAACCCAACAATTGCACTTTCTGCAACAGCAGGATGCTCATTAATGGCATCTTCTATAGGCGCTGTTCCTAAATTATGTCCAGAAACAATAATCACATCATCTACCCTCCCTGTAATTCTATAGTAACCCACTTCATCACGTAATGCCCCATCACCTGTGAAATATTTATTCTCATAGGTTGAAAAATAGGTGTCTTTATAGCGTTGGTGATTGCCCCAGATGGTTCTTGCAATACTTGGCCAAGGAAATTTTATACACAGGTGTCCATCTACTTGATTACCTTTTAATTCTGCACCATTTTCATCCATTAAACAAGGCTGGATACCTATAAATGGAAGCGTAGCATATGTCGGTTTTGTAGGTGTAACATATGGAATTGGAGTGATCATAATACCTCCTGTTTCTGTTTGCCACCACGAGTCAATAATAGGGCTTTTATTTTTTCCTATGTTATCATTATACCAGTGCCAAGCCTCTTCATTAATCGGTTCGCCTACACTACCTAAAACTTTAAGAGTTGATAAATCATACTTTTCTACTATCTCAACACCTTGTTTAGCTAGTGCTCTAATAGCAGTTGGTGCAGTATAAAATTGAGTGACTTTATGCTTGTCCACAATATCCCAAAAACGGCCATAATCTGGATAACTTGGTACACCTTCAAAAAGTACAGTGGTTGCTCCATTTGCTAATGGTCCATAAACAATATAGCTATGCCCTGTAATCCAGCCTATATCTGCTGTACACCAGTATACGTCGTTCTCTTTATACTGGAACGCATTTTTAAATGTATATGCCGTATATACCATATAGCCCGCTGTGGTATGCACCATTCCTTTTGGTTTTCCCGTAGAGCCAGAGGTATATAAAATAAATAAGGGGTCTTCAGCATCCATTACCTCCGCAACACATTGATCTGAAGCGGCATCAAGTAAAGGCTGTAGCCAATGGTCGCGACTATCTTTCATTGTAATATTGGAGTGAATTCTTTTTGCGACTAATACCGTTTCTACACCATTGCAAGATTCTAACGCTTCGTCAACAATTCCTTTTAAGTCTATGGTCTTTGCACCACGATAAGCACCATCTGCGGTAATTACCATTTTACAATCACTATCATTAATTCTGGTAGATAAAGCTTTGGCAGAAAACCCCGCAAACACAACAGAATGAATAGCGCCTATTCTTGCACATGCCAATACAGAAATTGCTAACTCAGGAATCATAGGTACATAAATACAAACTCTATCTCCTTTCTTAACTCCTTGTTCTTTTAGCACATTTGCAAACTGGTTTACACGATGATATAGTTGCTTATAAGTAATATGCTCTGCATCCTCATTTGGGTCATTGGGCTCAAACAAAATAGCCGTTTTATCTCCTCTTGTAGCAAGGTGTCTATCCATGCAGTTTTCTGTAATATTTAGTTTTGCACCTTCAAACCATTTTACTTCTGGTTTCTTAAAATCCCAGTTTAATACGGTGTCCCATTTTTTTCGCCACAAGAAATGTTCTTCTGCAATCTCTTCCCAAAAATCTTCTGGGTTTCTTACAGATTTTCTATACACTTGATAATATTCCTCTAGATGTTTTATGTGGTAATTGCTCATAGTTAATTCACTATTTAGTGGACCTTATTTTAGGTCATATAAATATAAGAACAAATTATAGTATAGATTTAGTTTGAAGAAAAACTAATTGAAAATTTGTAGCGTAAAAAGATGAGTTTTAAGCTTTAAATAAAGTGCTTTTCACCATATCATAATAACTATCGCTCACAGGTATTTTCTTTTCTGAAAGTAATAAAACCCTTCCTTTTAATCCTGTAACTTTTTGTTTGTTAATTATGTACGATCGATGCACTCTTAAAAAATGATCTGGTAAGATAGTGACCAATTTACTGAGTGATTGATTCGCCATTAACTTATGGCCGTTTTCTAAATGATAGTTTACGTATTCACTATCACTCTCAATGTAGATGATATTTTTTGTTCGTAATTTATGTAAATCGTAGCCAGATTTGATAACGATAGTGTTATTAGAAGTGCCTTCTTTTTTTGGAAATTTTTCTATTGCGCTTAAAAAACGTTTAAAAGTAACGGGTTTTACTAAGTAGTCTAAGGCATTTAGCTCAAACCCTTTAAGAGCATATTCAGAATAGGCGGTTGTAAAAATGATGCGTGTGTCTGTATTACTTATGAGATCTGCGAACTCGGTTCCTTTAATATCTGGCATTTGTATGTCGAGAAATAAAAGATCAATCTTAGAATTTTTAATAGTTGCGAGCGCTTCTAATGGGCTCTCATATATTGCAACACATTCTAAGTAATCTAGCTTATCGATGTATGCTTTTATAAGCTCTCTCGCTAACTCTTCATCATCTACAACAATGCATTTTAATTTAATCATTAGTGCGAATCTTTAAATTTACCCTATAGCCTCCGTTTGTTTCAATTTTAAGATTATGCTTGTTCGGGTAATAAATTTCTAAACGTTTTTTTGCATTATTTAATCCTATACCGCTACTCTTATCTTTATTAATTTTCTCTTTTGGTAAACTGTTTTCGACGCTGAAACTTATTTCGTCATTTGAAGATGTAAGTGCAATATTCACAAAAGCGTCGCCTCCTTTTTCTATACCACTATGTTTGAAGGCATTTTCAATAAAGATAATAAAAAGCATTGGGGCTACTTCATTAGCAGTATGTTCCATTTCGTTATTGAAAGTTATATTGAAACCCTTACTACTTCTTAATTTAAAGAGTTCTATAAAATTTTCAATATAATGGATCTCTTTTTCAATAGGCACTTTTGGTCTTTCGCAGTCATAAATTACATATCGTAACATTTCAGAAAGGGAATGAATACTCTCTGGTGTTTTTTCTGAATTTGAAATAGATAGGGCATAAATGTTATTTAAAGAATTAAACAAAAAATGTGGATTGATCTGCATTTTTAGAAACTTAAGTTCGCTCTCGGCAAGTGCTGCAGATTGTTTTGCGATGGCTTCTTCTTTTTTCTGTGCAAATAAAAATGTTTCTACCAGTATGCTTAAAATATAACTAACTGATATGAGTAATAAATGGATTAAATAACCTGACGGCGGACGACGGCCTTTGGGACCAAAAGGAGGAGGGCCATCGGGGCCATTTGGTGGTATTCTTTCAGGTGGGTTTATGCTCATTTCCGAAGAAAGAAAAGCAAACAGTGCTATTGTCGCAATTGATACTACTATAAATAGGACATATTTTTTCTGAAATAATAATTTAGGTGCAATCAGATAAGAAGCAAGAACAATTGCAACAACTTGAAACCCAAAAGCAATTCTGTTTTCAGTGAAGAACTGTAAGAAATCTTGTTGATTTAGCCCTAATATAAGCCATACCAGAGCCCATAATAGAATTTGTATAGTTAGGTGTGCTCTTGTTTTCATAACGCAAAGAAAGCATAAATTTTCTCTTTGATCGTTGAAAGACACCTTTTGGTATACATAAAATTAAAGACTCACGGCGTAAATTATCCCATTCACATAAAGTAAGGCACCATTGGCTGAAAATGCGATTTCTAGCGAATTTTTTTAAAAGTGCTGTCGTCTTATAAGTGTAACATTAAATGAAAAAATTATGAAGACTAGTAGAAAAAACAGTTTAAGAACAGCAGTAATCGCATTTGCATTAATCTGCTTTGGTATCACATTCGCTAACGCACAACAAAGAGGGGAGCGCAAACAAAAAGAGCGACCTACGTATGCTAAACTCATAGAAGAAATGGATGCAAATAAGGATGGTAAACTTGCAAAGGATGAATTGAAAGGACGGTTAAAAGAAAATTTCTCAAAAGTTGATGCCAATGAAGATGGCTTTATTACAGAGGAAGAGTTTAAAAGCACTCCAAAAATGACTACAGGAAGTCGTGAACAAAAAGAGCGACCTACTTATGCTAAACTCATAGAAGAGATGGATGCAAATAAGGATGGCAAACTTGCAAAGGATGAATTGAAAGGACGGTTAAAAGAAAATTTCGCAAAAGTTGATACCAATGAAGATGGCTTTATCTCTGAAGCGGAGTTTAAAAATGCTCCTAAGCGAGAGCGAAGAGGAAAACGTTCAAATTAAAAATAGTTTTATAGTGGTTTGTTGATTGATAATTGAGGTCCTGTAAGCAATTACAGGGCATCAATTTTATAAAAATTTATAACATAATGAAAAATAAATATATAAACTACGTTACTGTTTTGGCTATTGGGCTATCTATAACTGGTTGTAAGAATCAGACTTCTTCCGCGTCGCATTCACATGGAGAAGATTCTCATACTCACGATTATTTTGGAGCTTATGTTTTAGAAGATGATCAATACGGTACTAAAACCGAGGTGACCCTAGCAAATGGACAACGCAATATTAAAACGAACGCACTGCCTAATCATAAAACAGGAACCTTCCCTAATGAAGGGAATCCAAACACGATTTCATCTCAAGACAGATCCTATGCTATACCAGCAAACCCAAAATATACAGGAAAAGCACAATGGGTGAGAGAACCGGGAGTTGCGTTAAATGGAGTGAAATTTGAACCCGAGACTGCAGAAGTTGTGGTTTGTGAGAGTGGAGAGCGTTATCGCGTTGAGGCAAAACAAGAGCTCATCGCTATGGGCTTAGATTTTAATAATGCCCACGTGCAACCCACAGGCGCTTATCATTATCATGGCACACCCACTTCTATGATTACGGAGTTTGACACAGGAGAAGATTTGGTTCACATAGGTTTTGCAAAAGATGGTTTTGCCATGTATTACTCTAAAAGTGCTGCGTTAAAACCAAGTTACAGACTCTACAATGAAAATCGTGAAGGAGAAGATTGTGAATACAATAGACCAGGTCACGAGCTGGTAGTACCAATAGATGATAGCCATCCCGATGGTACATTTGTTTCAGACTGGGAATTTGTAGATGGATTAGGAGACTTAGACGCGTGCAATGGTACTACAATTAATGGGGCGTATGCGTATCTGGTTACCGATGTTTATCCTTATATACCTAGATGTTTGATGGGCGAGTTTGAAGAGGAGCATCACGGCCCACCACCCGGCGGAGGACCGCCGCCTGGAGGAAAACTTCCTAGAGGTGAAAGACCCAATCGCAATTAATGCTTGCTCGATTTTTAGAAGAATTACAAATGTGAAACACAACTATTTAAAGTGGAATAAAGTTGATTCATTGAATAAAAAAGACCTTTCACTTAATTTTATAAATGAGTAAGTAAAGTTATTGTAAATTAATCCACTCATAAGATTGAAAACAAACCTAAAAAAATAATATTATGAAAAAACTAAGATTAAACAAAATCGCATTGTTAGTTATTTTTCCGGCAATTATATTCGGATCTTTATTTGCTTGTTCAACAGATGATAGTACCTCAGAAGATGATGATGACGAAGAAGCGCTAACAGAATTACACGCTGCGTATGCTGCATTTAATACAGAAGCGACTACGATTTATATAGACGGCTCAAATGTGGTAATAGAAACGACGGGATTACCGAATCATGAAACGGTATATTGGGGAGAAGGTCATCCACTCTATATAGAGGAACCAGATGTTGAGTTAACACCTTCTATTATTTCAAGCAACAATAATGCAACGACGATTACAGTAGACGGAACGCCTAATTTAACGGGTAGTACTATATCTACAGCGTTAAATACTATTGGTATCGCAGTGAGTGGCGCGTCTATATTTAATGACCAAGAAGGTGGCGGGACTTTAGATCAAGCTGCTGGAAGTTTAGACTGGACTGGAGCTCACATTGGACCTGGCGTTTATCACTATCATTTAGAGCCTGTTGCGTTCACAAACGACGATGACAATCTAGCAGGAATTTTATTAGATGGTGTTTTTCTCTACGGAAGAAAATGCAACAGTACGGGTGCATACCCTACAGATCTTGATGCCTCTGGAGGTCATACAACTACCACGCAATACACGGTGGGTGAAGAAGAATATCACTACCACATTATTAATGAATTATATTCTAACACTGGCTCATATATTGCTTTTGCTGGTCCTTACCAAGGATATTAATAATCGTTATGAAATCAAATCTTCTTTTAATCTTTCTCTTGTTTTTACTTGTTAGCTGTAATGGTGACGCTGTTCATGGTGATACTTTTGTTCAAAGTGAACCATTAGTTATTGATACTATTGAGGTATTAAAAGAAGATTTGGTTCTAAACCAGGTAGCGGGAAGGTGGTATTATAAGAATACACTTTATTCTGGATATTCGCTTAGGTATTATCCTAATGATACATTGGCGGAGAAACTTGGTTTTGTGCGTGGTAAAAGAGAAGGAGTTGCCAGAAAATATTCTGAAAACGGAGTACTTCGTATAGAGTCATATTACAAGCAAAACAGATTAGATAGTGTTTACAAGAGCTGGTGGGAAAATGGAGTGTTATCTGCAGAAACCAATTATGTAAATGGTGTAAAACAAGGTGAAGAAAAAGAATGGTACGCAACGGGACAGCTAGCAAAACAAAGGCAACTTGTTGATGGAGAAGAAAATGGCTTACAAAAAGCTTGGCTGCAAAATGGAAGCTTATATATTAATTACGAAGCTAAAAATGGAAGAATTTTTGGAATGCGTAGAGCAAATTCGTGTACACAATTAAAAGATGAAGTTATTATCAGAGATAAAAAGATATAAGCTGTTATTGCTCGCTGTACTTACCGTATTTATGAGCTGTAATGATGTGGTTAAAAAAGAAAATACTAAAGTTACAGAAACGAGTAGAACTGAGTACTTACCTTATTATAATGAAGAATCATTTACGCCAAATTGGTTGACACCAGGTTCTAAAGAAGAGCAGGGCTTTCACAAAATACCAGACTTTAATCTCGTGAATCAACTAGGAGAAGCTGTTAATCAAAAGACATTTGACAGCAAAATTTATGTTACAGATTTCTTCTTTACTATCTGCCCAGGTATTTGCCCACAGATGACCGATAATATGTTTAAAATACAGGAAGAATTTAAAAATGAAGACGACGTATTGTTACTGTCACATTCTGTTATGCCATCTACAGACACTGCAGCCGTGTTAAAAGAATATGGAGAAACACATGAGGTTATAGCTAACAAATGGCATTTAGTAACAGGTGATAAAAACGAAATATATGAGCTAGGAAGAGATCATTATTTTGTGGAAAATGATCTGGGAGTTCCAAAAAATATTGATGATTTTTTACATACCGAAAACTTTTTACTCATTGATAAAAACAAACATATTAGAGGTATTTATAATGGACTAAATAGAGCATCCATTGCGCAGCTTTCTACAGATATAAAAACATTGCAAGAAGAAAAATATTAAATGTAGTAACACTTCGCTTTTATTGGCGCTCAAAAAATTAGCCTTGTTATAATTTTATAAGTAATAATTTGATTCACTGAAAATAACGAGCCATTCGCTTAATCTGAAGTGTAGCTTACTTTTAATGCGAATTACACCCGTAAATATGCATTAAATTTGACTTTGTAATTAAACATAGCCCAACCGAGTGATATTAAAAAAAAACGTCGTCTAAAAAATGACTTAATTAATCAATTCTATAAAATGAAAAAACAAATTACTTTACTATATACCTTAACAGCAATTATTGTTGGGTGTTTAGGAGCAAAAGCTCAAGATCTTTATGATATCAATACAATTCAAACCATAGAGATTGTATTCGCTCAGGCTAACTGGGATGCGCTATTAGATACAGAGAAGGCCGGAGACAACAATTATACTGAGGCAGAATCTGTAACTATTAACGGAGAGCTTTTTGAACAAGTAGGTGTAAAGTATAAAGGGAATAGCTCTTATAATCCAAATTCTAATAAAAACCCATTTCATATTGAGTTAGATACTTATGTAGATCAAGACTATGATGGTTATAAAGACATTAAGCTCGCCAATGTTTATTTTGACCCTTCTTTTGTAAGAGAAACAATTTCATATAACATAGCAAGGCAGTATATGGACGCTCCAGAAGCAAATTATGCAAATGTATATGTAAATGGAAATTTAATGGGATTATACACAAACACAGAGGCCATTACTAAAACTTTTGTAGATGATAGATTCGGCTCTAAAGACAATGCTTTTTTTAGCTGTAGTCCTCCGGCAGGGGCAGGTCCGCAGGGTAATGATTTTCCTAATCTCGAATATCTAGGTACAAATATTAATAATTATGTAGATGCCTACGAGATTAAGTCTGATGATGATGAAGATCCGTCTGTCGCAGTAGATCACTGGAACGACTTGATTGAACTTACGGACATCTTAGATAGCGATATCGCAAATATCGAGTCTGTTATTGATGTTGATAGGGCTTTATGGATGTTGGCGTTCAATAATGTTTTAGTTAACCTTGATAGTTATATTGGGAGGTTTAAACAAAATTACTATTTGTATCAAACTGAATTTGATGTTTTTAACCCCGTAGTTTGGGATTTAAATATGTCTTTCGGAACCTTTAGTGATACAGGTGAAGGAGGTGGACCTCAAGGTGGATTAAACTCAACGACTGAGAAAGCAGAAATGGATCATTTATTACACGATACAAATGCAGATTTTCCATTGGTCTCAAAGCTTCTTGCTGTACCTCGTTATAAGAAAATGTACTTAGCACATTATAAAACTATTCTTACCGAGAATATTACAAACTCTGCTTACTTAACCATGGCTAATGATTATCAGGCAATAATAGATGTCGCAGTTCAGGCAGATACAAATAAGTTTTATAGCTATGCTCAGTTTTTAGGTAATATAGATACGGATTACTCTTTAGGGATGAACACGGCTGCTGGACTTCAAAACTTAATGGATGCCCGTGGCACTTATTTATCTGGCCTTTCAGATTTTACAACTACGCAACCTTCAATAACTAATCTCGCCGTATCAAGCACAGATATTACGGTAGGAGATGAGGTGACATTTACCGCAACAGTATTAAACAATAATGCTAATGCTGTTTTTATGGGCTATAGAACGAATCAACACGCGCCTTTTACAAGTGTAGCAATGTTTGATGATGGTGCACATAATGACGGTGCAGCAGGTGACAACGTATATGGGGCTGATTATACAGTAACTAATGATTATATGCAGTATTATTTTTATGCAGAGAATAACAATATTGGTGTGTTTTCTCCTGCAAGAGCGCAGCACGAATTTTATACAATCAACGCATTTTACACACCTCTATCAGTGGGAGATCTTGTGATAAATGAGATAATGGCTTCAAATGAAACTAACACCGCAGATCAAGATGGCGAGTTTGATGATTGGTTAGAATTATATAATAATAGTGATGAAACAGTAAGTCTTGATGGCTTATATTTATCTGATGATCCAGACGATTTATTAGTATGGGAGTTTCCAGATGGTCTTTCACTTGCTCCAGATAGTTACCTGATCGTATGGTGTGATAAAGATGAAGATCAAGAAGGGCTCCATGCAGACTTAAAGTTTTCTTCTGGCGGTGAGAGTGCTATTCTATCTTATGCAGACGGCACGATTATAGAAAATATTGAGTTTGGTGAACAAGAAGATGATATGGGTTATGCAAGAATACCAAACGGGACAGGAGATTTTATAATAAAGCAAGCCACTTTTGGTATTAACAATGAGATTGTTTTGGGTACAGAGAGTAGTTTACTTACCTCGGAAATAGTCTATTTTCCAAACCCTGCCAATACTGTTTTAAACATAGAAAACAGAGAGGGCCGCATAACTTCTGTAGAAGCACATTCAGTTTTAGGACAGTTGTTGTTTTCTGAAACGTATAGCACGTCATCATTAATCTCAATAGATGTGTCTAGCTTTTCTAAAGGAACGTATTTCTTTACCATTAATAATAGTCAAGTGATTAAGGTATTGAAGAATTAAGAATTTAAATACTTTCAAATAGAAAAAGCTTCGCACATCTGCGAAGCTTTTTCTATTTAATTTTGTTTTTGAAACCTTTCAAAACGTCTCAAAAGCACCAAGCCCAAATAATGCAAAATCATACTTCACAGGATCTAAGGGGTCTAATTTTCTCAGCGCCGCGTCAAGCTCAAATAATGCTTTCCCATCATTTTGTTTTCGTTTAAGAAGTTTGAGTTCTCTTGCTATTCTGCCGCTATGCACATCTAATGGGCAAGATAGGGTAGAAGGGGAGATAGAATTCCATACGCCAAAATCTACTCCGTTAGTATCGTTACGCACCATCCAGCGCAAGTACATGTTAATCCTTTTAGCAGCAGAGTTTTTCAAAGGATCGCTCACGTGTTTTTGAGTTCTTTGTTGATGCGGTAAAGAAAAAAATGTTTTCTTAAAAGCCGTAATAGCCGGTTGGGTTGACGTTTCCGAAGTATGTAAAGAAAACACCTTTTCTAATCCCTCTTGGTTTTTGTAGATATGTTGCAATGCAATAAAGAAATAATGCAAGTCTCCTGCATTAAAAGTACGGTGTACAAAATTGAGGTGGCTGCCATCTTTTTTATCATATTCCATCACAAAGTCAAAAGGAGAATTACCCATAATGTCACAAAGTTGGTGACCATTCTTGATAATGCTTTTTCGATTACCCCAGGCAATGGTGGCCATTAAAAACCCAATAATCTCAATGTCTTCTTTGAGCGTAAAAAGATGAGGTATTTGTATAGGATCAGTTTCTATAAAACGCGGGCTATTATAAAGCGCTACTTTTTCGTCCAGGTACTCCTTGAGTAAAGCCCGTTTCATTTAGCTAATAATCTTGCCATCCTGCATCACTAATTTGCGGTCTGCCATATTTGCTAGTTCCTCATTATGAGTAACAATAACAAAGGTTTGACCAAACTCATCTCGCAATTTAAAAAAGAGGTTGTGTAGGTTTTCTGCACTCTCACTGTCTAGATTACCACTAGGTTCATCTGCCAGAATAATGGACGGATTATTAATAAGCGCTCTAGCGACTGCCACGCGCTGTTGTTCACCTCCAGATAACTCATTGGGTTTATGACTCGCTCTATGAGATACCCCTAGAAAAGATAATAATTCTTTAGCACGTTTTTCTGCTTCTGCTTTAGGTGTCTTTTTTATAAAGGCTGGGATACATACATTTTCTAAAGCCGTAAACTCAGGTAATAGTCGATGAAACTGAAAAATAAAGCCTAGATTTTCATTTCTGAAACGCGCCAGTTCTTTATTGTCTAGTGCCGTTAAGGGTGTCTTGTTAATAGTTAAATGACCCTGAGGAAACGTATCTAATGTGCCAAGAATATGCAGTAATGTAGTTTTACCTGCACCAGAAGCACCAACTATAGATACTATTTCGCCTTTTTTAATATGAAGATCTACACCTTTTAATACGTGGAGATCACCGTAAAATTTATGAATATTTTCTACTAAAATCATAGGCTATCTTAAAAAACGAAAGTACCGATTAAAGATTGTACAACAAAATCTGTTCAGGTTAAGAATCTTTTTTAAATAAATATTTAACATTATTATAATCTATAAAATAAGTAAAACGCAGTGATACAGTGTGTTGTACAGGTTGCGAAAACAAATCACCTAAGCTTTCTGTATACCCAATATTTGATAGCTCATTAGAATTAAAAATCTGATTGCGATACAACAAAGAAGCTTCACTGCCCGGAGCAAAACGCCATCGGTAACTTAGGTCTAGATTCCAGATATTAAAGTTTGTGTTTGGGTTATTTTCAGAGATATCGTAATCTGTTATATTTCGTGTGCCGTTATCATTAAGATTAAAAAAGATATTATCGTCATAATTAACCGCTGTCCAGAAATTTCTAAAACGCAAGCTCAAGGCTTTATATGGGTCAAAATTATAGCTTGTTTGTATGCTATTTTCAACACTGGTGATATCTCTTTGCCCAAAAAACACATCTGTTTCTGAATTGTCTATATAACCAAATTGATTATTTCTAGATGAAAAGTCCGTAGAAAAAACGACAAGCATCTTATCTGAAAAACGATATCTAGGGGAGACATTTAATGAAAATGTATTTTGTGGTCCTTCATTTGAGTAGCTATGATTTGAACGAACATCAATAGCAAACTGTTTACGATAGTCAGTTGAGATAAATGCTCTAGCTCCTTGAGTGCTCTCAAAAGTTACAAATTTACCTGTAACTCGAGGTTCAAAGTAGTCATCACTTGCTGTCCTGTAAAAGAAACCACCACCAAAAGCAAAGCGTGATTTTAAGGCAAAAAAATGATTAAAATCATAAGAATCCCCTGTACTCACATTAGGATCAAATAAACGTCTATGACGATAGGTAAACCCTAACCGAAACCTATTAAAAGTCTCTGTAGGCTCAAAAATTTGATAGGATAAGCCACCTACAAAGTTGTTAAAGTTGTTTCTAAAATTGACGCCAAGATCATTGATGTCAAAAGTTTTGTTTGCAAAATCATGGCCTACTCTCCATCTTACTTTTCCTTTTGTACTCGCTAAATCAAGCTCGGTTTGTACGCCTTGTTGAAAACCTTCTGCTCGGTGCACATTACTCATAATGGCACGACCAGAGGTGTTAAAGGTATTATCCTTATCAGATACGTCAAAGACAAATCCAGTGGTATTAGCATCTCTAAAACTACCTTCTCGAGTTACATTTGTATTTATTAATGAAACACTAGAATTTCCATTAAACTGCTGGTCAAGTACAAATACGTTATAGTTAGTTAATGGTTCTACAAGAACTTCTCTAATGGTACCTGTTTCAATATTTTCTACAGTTGCATAAGTTTTCTCTGTTATTGCATTAAAAAAACCAACACCTAACTGGTCTTTTGTTCTTCCAGAAATCTTTAGTGCATTTAAAAGATTTACACGATCTGGAAAATTTGTTATTTCTTCATTTTCTTCTAGATCTGTCACAGATCCAGAAGGACCACCACCCACACGTCTAGAAAAGAAGACTCTACCTTTATTAAAGAGCTCAATACCTTCTGTAAAAAACTGGCGTTGTTCAGAAAAAGTCTGTTCAAAAGGGCCAAGGTTTAAAATAACATTATCAAAAGCAGCTTGTCCAAAATCTGGAATCAACGTTGCGTCTAGTGTAAAGCTATCACTTAGGCCATATTTTACATCGAGGCCTGCAGAGAAATTAGTATTTGTGTCGCCATCAAAAGAGCCAACAACACCTTGAGCAAAAGGAAATAAAGTTAAGCGTACTGGAGGGTCAATACCATCTACACCAGTGATTAAAGCATTATAGAGTGTTTGTCTTCCTACCTGATTATCTACAGGACTAAAAGAATGCGTTTCATTAATACGTCGTATTTGTCTGTAAAAATTAATACTCCAGTCCTGTACTGCTACTTCAGGAAACCTTAAGGCATTATAAGGAATTCTAAACTCTGCATACCAACCTTTGGTGTCTTTAGTTATTCTTCCTTCCCAAACCACATTATAACCCACATCTTCATTATTTTGAGAAATTTTTGTGTCTACAATAGTACCCGCACTAGTAATCCCAAAACGAGTTTCATTAATCCCATCATTATAGGTATTAAGACCTAAGGCAAACAAATCTGCTTGACCGCCAAGATCATCACGTTGCCTAAACTCACTTAGTATCGCAGAAGGATCAGGATCGTACATATACCCAGCGATGTAAACAGCTTTATCATCATAGGCAAATTGAATCTCTGTAGTGAAATCCTTTGGTATTTCTCCTTCAATCCCAGGTTCTAACATGTTAAAGTCGCCATATTTTGGAATGACACTCCAAACCGCATCATCTAGAATACCATCAATTTTAGGGGCATTTGTAATACGAGTGGCGTTAATTATCTTTTTGTCTTGGCAGTACGTATTAATGGAAAGTAAAAGAAAAAAAGATGCTATAAAAAATCTCATCGTGAAGTAATGGTTGCTGTTGTTATTGGGCTGTTATGGATTTCACAAAACTAACATTTAACAATTAGTTAGGTATTAATAAAAAGTTAAAAGGAAGCTCATTTCCGAAGCAAGTATATTATGTCGTATTTTTGTACGGCTGCGGTAAGTGAAAATGAGATAGGGGTACTTGTGGCAGATTGTTTTGTAGCAATGAGGTAGATTTACACTATTTTGATGCACTACTAAAAGTGATCTCCGTTTCTACCCGAGGGCATTATTTAATATTAGACTCATCAAGAAGAATTAAGAGAATTAAAGTCATGCAGAAGGGATAGATTGACGTTTGATCCTGCTGTTAAATCACTTGCAATTTTGCTTGAAGAGTTTTTTACAGCCAAAATAAAGATGCACCAGAATGTCAATTTTCAAGTACTTTAAAAGTGGTAAAAATAAAAAAAATCTATTCAGATAAATTAAAACGAAAATAATGGGTTCTTATAAATATTACGAAGAATATAACGAAGAAGTTACAGACGATCTTAAAAACAATTTTAGCAATATTTTAAAAGGTATTGGCGAAGATGTTAAGAGAGAAGGTATTGTTAAAACACCTGAACGCGCAGCAAAAGCGATGCAGTTTCTAACTTCTGGACATTGTCAAGATCCCGCAGAAATTTTACAAAGTGCCATGTTTGCAGAAGACTATAACGACATGGTGATTATCAAAGATATCGAGTTGTACTCCTTGTGTGAGCATCACATATTACCATTTTTTGGTAAAGCACATATCGCCTATATACCCAACGGCCATATAGTAGGATTGAGTAAAATACCAAGAGTGGTTGATGTTTTTGCAAGAAGATTGCAGGTTCAAGAACGATTGACTCATGATATTTTAGAATGTATAAATGATACCTTAAAACCAAAAGGTGTTGCTGTTGTCATTGAGGCTTCACATATGTGTATGATGATGCGTGGCGTGCAAAAACAGAATAGTGTAACTACTACTTCTGGATTTAGAGGCCAGTTTGAAAAAATTGAAACACGTAACGAGTTTTTAAAACTCATAAGCAACGACTTGTCTTAGTGGTGAACTGGGAGCGATGAGATTTGAGTGTTGTATTGTTTTTTAGCTTCAAGTCTTTAGTCACAATTTTTCGCCCAAAGGCGGTACATACTTTTTGGTATGCTTCTTGCGTTATGTACAGTGTAACAAACTATAACACAACACTATGATTACGAATAAATACGACATTTTAAAAAAAGGATTACTCTATGATGCGATCGGGATGCTCTCTATGGCAATACCAGTTGTAGGTCCTTTCTTAGATATACTTTGGGCTCCTTTTGCAGCAAAAAAAATGGGTGATATGTATGAAGGTGAAGCTGGAAAAATAGCATCTGTAATCGTATTTGTTGAAGAAATTATACCAATGACAGACTTTGTGCCAACATTTACCTTAATGTGGCTATACACCTTTGTCTGGAAAGGCGAAAGCGTAAAAACACCTCAAACAATAGAAGTAGAGGTTAACGAATAAAAAAAAAATCCCGAGATAGAATCTCGGGATTTTTTTTTAATTGTATTCATCTAGTCTTCAATAGTAAGATTAAAAGTGACAGATACATCTGTCTCTCCACCAGCATTTGCTAAGGTCCCATCGTTTGGCTTAGTAGGCTCGTGACGTAATGTTACATTAAGTGTTCCAGTGCTTGCAGTGCTTGTGTCTAATGTGAATATGGTACCCAATGGATTTCCATCACTGTCAAAGTTACCATAAGTAGTCATGGCATCAAGACCACCACCTGCAGTATAAAACACTTGGTGCTCCTCAGCTTCTTCAACCACCTCTAGTGTGATATCATCTGCTGGTGTCTCTGTTTGATTCAAAAATTGAACCGTACCTGCATAAGCAGTACCAGACTTTAAATTTCCGGATACATCAAGTACGGGTGCGTTTGGACCATCACCATCAAGATCAATAGATGATAAGGTTACATTTCCTTGATCACTAATAAGATTTACTAGAACCGTCGTTATTACTTCCTCTTCATTTACTGGTTCTGGAGTATCATCATCTCCATTACAACTTGACATGAATATTGTTAATAATACTGTTGGTATTATATATTTTAGATTTTTCATTTTTATAAAATTTAAGTAATTGATTATTAATAATTGATTTTTACTTGTACTAGTATATTTCTACCCAGATCATCTGCATAATAGCGCAGTCTATTTAAGTACTCTCGGTACGAAGTATTTAATACGTTTGTCATTTTTAAAGTTAGATTTAATGTAGAAGAATCTCCTACCTTAAATTTTGTGCCAGCGTTAAAATTTAATACATGATATGCTGGCGGCGGTTTACTAATAGCTACTGTTTCAAAAGTATCTGTTTCTGGTAAATAGATTTCAAAATCGTTGTTCGGAAATTCATTTTGTCTAAACACAAAATTGCTTTCTAGGCCCACATTGATTTCTTTCTCTATCGGTAATCTATAATCAAGACTATTGCTCAAATTTGCGGCAGGCATATTTATCAAAGCGCGTTCTCTACTTCGGTCGTATCCTTTTACTAAAGAAAATGTAGTAGTAAAACTCAAGGCATCAGAATAACGGTACCTTGCATCTGTATCTACACCTAATAACCGTGCATTTGTCTGTCTATATTCCCAAACCTGAAAATTTCCACGGATTGTTTGTCTTATTTCCGTGGGTTCTATCACAATAAAATCTCTTAATAAAGAACCATATGCGTTTATAGCAAAAGAAAACCGCTTACTTTTTTTCTGAAATGTGAGAGTTGTTTTTTGAGCAATCTCACTATCAAAACTAAGTTCTCCCAATTCTATTCTAGAGGCACTATGGTGCAATCCTTCACTAAATAACTCTGAAGGATTAGGTGCACGAGTAGCTAAAGAATAATTTGCAAATAATACATAATCTTCAGAAAATCTATATGAAAACCCTGCTGTTGCCGAAACATTACTAAACTCAGGTTTTGGATTAGTGAGTAATTGGCTGCCAAAATCTTCAATTACTAACTCAGGAAACTGCTCATCATAACCTCGTTCTTCCCAGAATGAGGTACGATAAAACTTTAAAGCATCCATATATGTGTAATCAAACCTTGCTCCAAACTCTGCAATCCATTTTTCTGAAAGCACCACATCTGCAATCCCATAGACCGCAAACTTATACTGTTTGTAATCTGGAATGAGCCTTCTAACACCCGTAGAAGGATCTGCAACATTTTCTTGATAATTGCCTGCTACGCCCGTTTTTAAAGAAACATTTTCACTTACATCACTTTCTAAAGAGAGTGACAGATTGTGAGTCGTTAATTCAAGATTTACAGAGGGTGTATCATCTTCACTATCACGACGTACATCAAATTCAAAACGTTTGTTTTGCTGTACGTCATATTTGAACTTTAACGTACCTATTTCCTCTACGTTATAGAAACCGGAGAGCTTACCTAAATGATGTGTTACATCTTGTCTAGGGCTTTCTATATCATAGGTAAAGTCTCTTATAATAAGAGGCCCGTCACTATTAATAGCAGCTATTTGATCTTGTGCACCCCCTAGATGTGAGGCTCTTAAAATCCCAATTTCATTCTGAAAAAATGAATAGTACACATCTATACCGTATTTGATTTTATTTAAACCAACATGGATAGAGAAGTCTTTTTCAGAAAGGCCAGTGTTACTTAACACATAATTTGGAGCTTCAAAATCTCCATACCGTTTTGCAGTACCCTGAAAACGGGCAAACCATCCGTTTTCGTAACTTTTGGTAAGTGAGCTTGTTGCAGCACCTCCACGACCATTTGATTGACCTGTGATAATTGTTTTACCAAATACAGTATCACGCAAGGTAATGGGTCTTGGTTCTGCCACGACGACACCTCCCAGAGCATCACCGCTATATTGTAATGCCGAAGCACCTTTTAAAACAGTAATGTTGCCGGCCGTATTAAGGTCGATATTGGGTGCATGTTCTGCTCCCCATTCTTGATCTTGCTGCCGAACACCATTATTTATTAAAGTAATACGACTACTGTGTAGCCCATTAATAACTGGTTTGACTACTGTGTTTCCAGTATTCAATGACGTCACGCCGCTAATTGTTTTTAACACATCACCAATAGAGGCATTGCTATTATTATCTAAAGTTTCTTGGGTGATTCTATTTTCAAGAACACTTTCTGCTTTGGTATAATAGCTGCTTCCTTTAATTAGAATTTCATTTAATTCTTCTAAGTGATGTTCAAGTTTTAAAATCTTACTCACGTTAGTTTCTATAGTAATCATAAAGACTTTTGTGGTACAGGCTGGATGTGATACCTGTAAATTATAAGTACCTGTACAAAGATTTTTGAACTCAAAATTTCCTTCAAAATCAGACAATACCGCAGCATCGGTTTCTACCAATACGATAGTAGCTCCGGTAAGTAAAGTATCATCGTGAGTATCCACGATAGTACCTTGCAAAACGAGTTCACAGGATTGTGCAAAACTTGCTGTAATAGCAAAAGCCATTACAACACAAATAATTAGTTTCATAAATAAAGGTATTCAACAAAAATAAGATTACGAATATTGTTGAATCTGCGGAGGACCTCTTAATAAATAATGGTGAGAATTTTCTAATGAAGTACTTGGAGTATAATGTGAAGCTATTGGTAAATAAGAAACCTCATTAATGGTTATACTTTCTTCTAATACATTAAAAGTAAAAACTGTAAGATGAAAATCACATATGGAGCAATCTGGTTCTAGTTCATGCAGGTGTGTTGTTACATCTGTACAGATAGGATGTTCGTGATCGCCTAAAGCGTGAGTAGCTTCAGAAACTATTGGAAACAGCATCAGAACCAGCAGAAATAGTGCTGTTATTCTATCATATATTTTTCTTTGCTGGATCATTATTATTTAAAAAGAAAACCTAAGCCAAATCTACGTAACATTTTTTTCTCAAAAGCCCAAAAGAAGTTAAATTCTCCTAAAAGCCAACCCATGAAAACCAATAGAACTTGGTAAATAGGAAAGATGATTAAAATACGCACTAGCCAGTAAATAAAATCACCCATTTCTCTAGTAACTCCAACAAAATCTGTCATTGGGGCTGCAAACTTTGCGGCAGAGCTACCTGTTAGTGCAAATACGATTAAGATGACGGTGAGTTGCCAGTTGCTGGTAATATTCCAGCGTTCTTTTAGTTTTTTCATTGTCTAATACCAGGAAATTTCTGTTTGTATCGCTGCATAAAAAACCGACCATAATTATAAAGCATATAGTTCACTTCATAACCATATGAGGTGCCATATTGATAATCTATGGTTTGAGGATATAAGTTAAAGTCGTATTGTTGAGGATTCCTTGCTCTTAAGTTATATTCTAATACAAAGTTTCTGTTTCTGCCTTCAAGGTATGTTAAACCATAGTGACCTCGCGGTGGTTGTGTCAATAAGAAAGAGTTGAATCCTGGTTCAATAATAATGATTTCGTATTCTAATTCATCATTGGCAATACGGATGGTGTCATTTTGCGCACCTGTATTCACATCATGATTTTTTACCGCTGCCTTGTTAGCATCACAACTAGCAATGAATACTGCAACTAGAAGTAGTGTTATTAAATATCTCATCCTCTTAATTTATATAAAAATAGTGCTTTCTGGTTTCTTAGATTGAAATGTATCGTTTCTTTAACAAAAAAATAAGGTCTTTAAAATTACGGTATAAAACACGCAATCTCAAAGACCTTCTATTATCTAGTGGATGAAAATTTTATTTTCCAAAAAGACCACCAAGCAATCCGCCAAGTCCGCCTCCGCCACTTTTATTTCCTCCGCCTAAAACCATTCCAGCGATATCGTCAATAATGCTACCATCATTGTCTCCATCAAGAATAGATTCTATTAAGCTTTGTTCTTTACCAGCGCCACCTTGTGCACCTCCGCCTAATAAACCACCAAGGAGACCACTGATCCCATTTTGGTCAGATACGTTCTGTTGTGTTTTTTGTTTTCCTAGGTAACCCAGTACTAATGGAGCCGCAACTTGTAATATTTGCATCACGCCATTTGTGTCAACTCCAGATTTTTTAGAAAGTGCTCCCACTACATTGTCTTGAGATCCACCAAGTACGTGCCCTAGAATACCTAGTCCGTCTTGTTTTACATTTTCATCTACACCACCTGAAAATAACCCACCAAGGTTATCTAAAATACTTCCGTCGTGTTTACCACTAAGCGCTCCTAAAAGACCTGCTGCTCCTTCTGGAGTACTGGCATTACGTTTCATGGCACCCATTAATAATGGCATAGCCATAGATAATACAGATGCTGTTTTATCTTCTGATTGATGTGATTCTTGACTAAGGCCACCTATCATTTGGCGTCCCATATCACTGTTTAATAAATCTAATATTCCTGACATGTTTAATAATTTTGTTAAAGTTAATACTGTAATATAAGTAATCTAGTTCAATTACTGTGCAAAAGTTGATAAGTGAACGGAAAACGCCTCTGTTTTCGGTCAATATCCGATATTAACGACCAATCAGTGTGTGTGTTACAATTTATGATGAAACTATTTGAAACAAAAAACAGCCCATTCTATGAGTCAAGAATGGGCTGTGTAAAAATTAGATATGGGATGCGCTTATCCTAATACTTCAATAATTTGACTTGCTAATTCTGTTCCTATTCTATCTTGTGCCTCTAGAGTTGCAGCGCCAATGTGTGGGCTTAAAGATACTTTTTCATTCATTAGTACCTTTATTGCTGGAGTAGGTTCCTTCTCAAATGTATCAAGTGCTGCAAAAGATAACTTGCCGCTATCTAATGCTTCGATTAATGCTACTTCATCAATTACACCACCACGAGCAGCGTTTATTATGGCAGCGCCATCTTTCATTTTTGCTATTTCGGCTTTACCTATTACATACTCCTTCTGTGCAGGTACATGTAATGTAATAAAGTCACTGTGCTGTATCAATTCTGAAATAGGCTCCGTTTTAATTTTTAGAGTAACTTTTTGACCATCGTAAAAATCTAAAGTGATATCTGCTTCACCTACATAGTTATCGCTAGCGATTACCTTCATACCGCAACCCAATGCGATTTTTGCAACTTCACGACCTATGCGACCAAATCCAATAATCCCCATTTTTTTACCACGGAGTTCACTTCCTTTTGCATAGCTCTTTTTAAGATCTTTAAATTTAGAATCGCCATCAAGTGGCATATTTCTGTTGGCGTCATATAAATAACGAACTCCACCAAAAAGATGTGCAAAAACTAATTCTGCAACAGAAGAAGAAGAAGCTGCTGGCGTGTTTATTACTGTTAGTCCTTTCTCTCGAGCATACTCAACATCTATATTATCCATACCTACACCACCACGACCTATTATTTTTAGGGACGGGCAAGCATCTATTAATGCTTTTCTTGCGGTTGTTGCACTACGTACCAACAATACCGAAACTTGGTGTTCATTGATAAAGTTTTCTAATTGCTCTTGAGCAACTTTTGTAGTGATTACTTCATATCCTGCTTTTTCTAAAGCGTCTATCCCAGTTTGAGAAACGCCATCATTTGCTAGTACTTTCATTTTTAATGCCCGAGAAGTCGGGTAACTATTTTGTTATTTCCGCCCTGCGACTATCACTCAGGATAAACTTCGGTGGAAATCTTATTACTATTATTTATTGTCATTTCGATCTAAGTCAGAATCTTATTCGCCAAAGCCCAATCTTGAAGATCAAGCCAATGCAATTCTGACGAATGTCTGAATCCTAGTTACCTAGGCCTAATCTAAGCTACGCTTTCTTTTCTAGTGCTTGCATTGCATCTACTAACACTTGCACGCTCTCTAAAGGCAAAGCATTGTACATAGAAGCACGATAACCACCAACACTTCTGTGGCCATTTAGCCCGTTGATGCCAGCAGCTGTGCACATCGCATCAAAAGTTTCTTTTAGTGATTCATTTTCTAAAGTGAATGTTGCATTCATCATAGAACGGTCCTCTTTATTTGCAACAAACCCTTTAAATAATGGGTTTCTATCAATTTCATTGTATAGTAATGCTGCTTTCTCTTTATTCACCTTTTCAATAGCCGCAACACCACCTTGATCCTTCAACCATTCTAGCGTTAGCATAGAAACATACACAGGGAAAACCGCTGGTGTATTAAACATGCTGTCTTTACTAATATGTACTTTATAGTCTAGCATTGAAGGGATCACTCTAGACACTTTGCCAAGAATATCTTCTTTTACTACCACAAGCGTTGTTCCAGCTGGTCCCATATTTTTTTGAGCCCCGGCATAGATTAAATCAAATTTGCTAAAATCTAATACCCTTGAAAAAATATCACTACTCATATCACAAACAAGTGGACAATCCACTTCTGGGAATTCATTCATTTGAGTCCCAAAAATGGTATTATTACTTGTAAGGTGAAAGTAATCCAAACCACTAGGTACTTTATATCCTTTTGGTATTTGATTATAATTATGTTCTTTAGACGAGGCTACCACATCGATATCGCCAAATAATTTAGCCTCTTTAATTGCCTTATTAGACCAAGTACCTGTATCAAGATATCCCGCTTTTTGCTCTAATAAATTATAAGCTACCATTAGGAATTCCATACTTGCGCCACCTTGAAGAAAAAGGGCTTTGTAGCCTTTGTTTTGCAAGCCTAAATGTGCTAATGCTAATTCTTGAGCACGCTCCATTACGGCTACAAACTGCTTACTCCTATGTGAAATCTCAATAAGTGAAAGATCAAGACCATCAAAATTTACTACTGCCTCAGATGCTTTTTTTAAAACCGATTGCGGTAAAATACAAGGACCTGCGCTAAAATTATGCTTCTTCATTATTTGTGTTGTTAATATTTTAAATTACTTCGGAAATATTCATTCTTGTAATTGGCTGCAAAGATGCAAATTACCTCAGAAAAATTAAGAAAAAGAGGGGATAAGTTATTCAATTAAATGAACAATTTGAATATGATAATAGGAGCGCTATTTACCGTGTAAATTTTGAGGAGTTGATAATTTTAAAGAAGTAAATATGATTATTTCATTATAATCTATTTATAAAGGCCAACGTATCCACCCCGTCTGCATAATCCCATAGCGCGGGAGTTTGTGCCACACCAAAAGGAATCTCATTCTCCATCCCGCAATCTGCAACAACTGCCTGAATATTTTCGGCTTGTTCAGTTAGTTTTGTTTGTACTTCTTGAAGCGAGGTATATCTTTCGTGCATTACTACTGAGATAGGGGATGAGAACCCTTCATCTTCTTTGAGGAGCATAAACTCATTATCTAATAATTTTATATTACTCATTAAATATACCGCCTTGTTATAATCATAGTTATTCATGTACTTATGGTTATTAATTACCTCTTTCCAAGAGAACATGGCGTTAAAAAAATGATCTAAATCGTATTCTTCTGGTAAATAGACTTTAGATACATTGCGACAGCCTAAGCCAAAGTATCTAAAAATATCATCTGCCAAGGCTTCCATCTGCTCCTTTGTTTCCTTGCCAGTGATGATCGCAACACTGTTTCTGTTTTTACGGATAATGTTTGGATACTTATTAAAATAATGTTCGAAGTATTTTGCCGTATTGTTACTTCCTGTAGCAATCACTGCATCAAACTTTTCGAGTTTTTCCTTTGTAAAAGTAATGGCTGTGGCAAAAGCATCTTCTATTTCAATTAATTGCTTGGCAACATAAGTTAGTAATATCGAATCACTAGAAGACATTTTTGCCTGCACGTGATTCCCAGAAATAAGTACTGATAAAAAATCGTGAAACCCAACTAATGGTATGTTTCCGGCCATAACAATAGCAATAGTTTTGGGTGCATCTTCTTTAAAGCTATAGTTACTTGTCCATTTTTTAAGGTTTGTCTCATTTAAAGCTGATGACCAACTCTTTAATGCAAACACAATATGTTCTTCTGTAAACCAACCGTTATGCGCATTTGCTTGCCTTATTAGGGTATGGTAAGCCTCGGGCATTTCAGAAGTAAGACTACTTAATTGCTCCCCTAATTTTGCGAAAGCGTTAATTCTTTGTTGTAATGACATCATAGTTTGGAGTTGCGAGATATACGCCTTAAATTTGCACAAAAATAGAAAAAGAAACCCGATGGCGATTATAATAACAGACGAATGTATTAACTGTGGAGCTTGTGAGCCAGAATGTCCTAATACGGCAATCTATGAAGGTGCTGATGATTGGCGTTATGCAGATGGTACAGACCTAGAAGGAAACCTTGTGTTGCCTAATGGAAAAGCAGTAGATGCAACAGAAACACAAGAGCCGGTTAGTGATGAGATATATTACATTGTTGCAGATAAGTGTACCGAGTGTAAAGGATTTCATGAAGAGCCTCAATGTGCCGCTGTATGTCCAGTAGATTGCTGTGTGCCAGATGATGATAATGTGGAGACAGAAGAAACATTACTAGCGAAGCAAGCCTTTATGCATTTTAAAGGGTAGGCTTAAAAACATATTATAAAAAAAAAGACAATCGTGAGATTGTCTTTTTTTATGTTTTACACTTAATGTTTGGTATTACTCAACAAGTACCTTTTTAGTTAGGGCACCAGACTCATTCTCAATCTTCAAGAAATACATTCCTGCAGAAAAATCACTCAAGTCAATTCCTTGCGCCGCATGGTAAGTTGCATAACTCACTTGTCTTCCTTGTGCGTCGTATAAGCTAACAGTTTCTATTTGTTGTGTCGTACTTTCAATCCATAAAATTTCAGAAGTAGGATTAGGGAAAACCGTAAAATCATCTACCGAAATGTCATCAACTCCTGCCGTGGCCCATAAATCTTGCGCCTCTGGTCCTCCCCAGATAATTGTGGCTAAATTTGGTTGGTCTATAAAAGGATTTCTATTTCCGTAGGCTTGCTCTAAAAATGGGTTACGTTGCATTTCTAATTCGCTTACTTCGTCCTCGGCATTCCATTGCAATAAAATTTGTTTCATATTTGTGCCTCCTTCATTTGCGCCTACAGCTTGAAGAGAAGGCAAGCATCTGTCACCGTAACGTGTATACATATACATCATAATACGAGCCACATCACCGCGCCACTCATCACCTGGGTACCAATCTACACCGGCATTACCAGCATTACCAGAACCCGTTGCAAACTTTCTATTTCCCTTACTATTATTCGCTTGTTGATCACTTGGCCTTATATTGTGAGGATCTGCACCAATACCTGTGGTACTATTACTTACATCACCCATAGTTGGGTTTGTATTAGAACGTGCAAAAGTGTGCTCTCTATTATATTCACAAAGGTTACCACCAAAATCATCTTTATCACGACTTCTATCTGTTGTACAGCTACCATCATTGTCATTATAGCCATAAATGAGTAAGACATCATTGCTGTTGTCTGGATTGTTGTCCATGGTGAAAAATGCAGTTTTTACATCTCCATAATTAAAAGAGCTGCTTGCATTACTAATTTTTTCTTGTAGCTCAAAATATAAATCCTGTCCAGTTAGGGTAAGATCCACATCATCATAATAAGATTGCTGTCCAAAGACTACTTGCAATGGGAATACTAATAAGAGTACTAATTTATTCATTTGTTATTTCTTTTTCTTCAAAAGTGCCATATAAAACCCGTCAAAGCCTGTAGCGCTAGGTGATACTTTGTTTTCTTTTTTAATTTCAAAAGAAGCACCTTCTTCTGTTTTTAAGAATTCTTTTACCTGCATCTCATTTTCTGAGGGTAATATAGAACACGTTGCGTACAACAACTCGCCATCTTCTTTTACCATTTTTGAATAATGACGCAATAATTCTTGCTGTGTAGCTCGTATGCGATCTAAAAATTCGGGTTGCATTTTCCATTTGGTATCTGGGTTTCTTTTTAAGACACCTAGTCCAGAACAAGGAGCATCAATCAATACTTTATCTGCAGAGCCGTATAGTTTTTTAATGACCTTGGTGGTATCAATAACTCGTGTTTCTATATTATGAGCACCATTACGTTTTGCACGTCTTTTAAGTTCTTTTAGCTTGCTCTCATAAATATCAAGCGAAATCAATTGCCCTTTGTTTTGCATCATCTCGGCAATATGTAAGCTCTTTCCTCCCGCACCAGCACAGGCATCGATTACCCGTTGACCTGGCTTTGGATCTAGCATAATTGCCACTTTCTGTGAGTTAGCATCTTGTACTTCAAACCATCCATTTTTAAAGGCATCTGTAGTAAATACATTTGCTCGTTCTTTTAAGACCAATGCATTTGGTACTCCTTTTACAGAAATAGTCTCAATATCAAGATCTGCTAGTTGATTTTTAACATCAACCACTTGTGCTTTTAGCGTGTTTACGCGAAGTACCACAGGAGCTAACTGATTTAAAGCAGCAAGTTCTTTATCCCATTTTTTTCCAAGTTCTTTAGATCCAACTTCATCTAACCAATCTGGAATAGACTCGCGGATTTTTCTAATTTTAGATAGCTCGTCAAATCTACCTTTAATACGTCGAGTAGGAGTATTTTCAAACTGTGGCCAATCTGGAATTTTAATCCCCTTTAGTGTTGCCCAAACCGTAAAAAGACGAAAAAGGTTGCCACGGTCAAAGGGTTCATTTACATCTGCAATCTCAGCATACAAACGTTTCCAGCGTACAATGTCATAGGTCGTTTCTGCGATAAAACCTCTATCTCTAGATCCCCAACGTTTATCTCGCTTAAGGGTATTTTTTAATACTTTATCTGCTTGCTTTCCTTCATTAAAAATGAGGTGAAGTGAGTCAATCATTGCAAATACCAAATTGCGGTGTAATCTCATAGTTTAATTTAAGCCGCAAAGGTACACATTCACTCGTTTGTTTTCTTATTTTTGACCAAAATAATCATGATGCGATACATACTTATATTATTGTTTATAGGCATAGCAGTTTCCTGCGAAAATGTCAACAAAGTCACATTTTCAGAAGTAGAAATTACACCTGTCTTTACTGAAAAATTGAGTATTCGGGCAATATCACCAAATGACGAATCTACGGTCTGGTTTGCTGCTAATAATGGTATAGTAGGTTTGATTGATGGTACTACGCCCAAGTTGGCAACCGTTAAATATCAAGATTCTATTTTGAATTTTCGTGCGATTGCAAAGACATCAAAATCGGTATTTGTTTTAAGTATTGAAAACCCAGCCGTGCTCTATAAAATAGATCATAAGAATAATGAAGCCACAAATCTCACAGAGGTGTATCTAGAGGAAAATAAGAAAGTATTTTATGATGCAATGGCATTTTTTGACGATAATGAAGGTATTGCCATGGGTGACCCAACAGCGGGTTGTCTTTCTATAATTAAAACAGTAGATGGAGGAGATTCTTGGTTTAAGTTATCCTGCAATATCCTGCCAGCAGTAGCAGAAGGTGAAGCTGCATTTGCGGCAAGTAATAGTAATATAGCGATTTATAAAAATAATGTGTGGATCGTAAGTGGAGGTAAAAAAGCGAGAATTTTTCATAGTCCAGATCGAGGTGCTTCGTGGACCGTTTATAATACTCCGATCATACAGGGTCAATCAATGACGGGTATCTACAGTGTAGATTTTTATAATGAAAACTTAGGGGTCATTTTTGGCGGAAATTGGGAGGAAAAAGAATTTAATGAAGGCAATAAAGCCATCACAAATGATGGTGGTAAAACATGGCAATTATTAAGTAACGGTCAAGGACCTGGTTATAGATCTTCTGTTCGTTTTGTACCTGGCTCAAATGGTAATGGCCTAGTAGCAGTGGGTAGTCCTGGAGTTTCCTATTCTTCGAATAGGGGTGCAGACTGGCACGAATTAAGTGATCAAGGGTTCTACGCAATAGAGTTTGTAAATGATTCTCTCGCCTTTGCAAGCGGTAATGCAATTATCGCAAAACTCGTTTTCAGATAGCATATTTAAAGCACGGCGGCTCAGATTTTGGAGTCTAATAACCTGAAGCTTTGATCATTTTGTAAGGCTTTCTTTCTTCTGAACAGGGCCAATGGAGCACTGTTTATTTCTTACACATCCTACTTCGCTTGTCTATTAATCAGCTTAAATGTTAAAAAATAGAGATTAAGTGTATGAATATTTTAAAAGTAGGAAAAAACCTACTATATTTGTAGTGTATGTTTTATTTACGATGACTGGCTTGCATCTTTTGTAGGCTAGTACATCATAGTGACGGGCTTAGCGGGGGCTAGCCCGTTATTTTTATGTTTAAAATTAAATGAATACAGCTGGGATTTTTCCAAATTCCTATTCGTATCGCAAACTCTCAATAGGATCTAGCTTTGCTGCCTTTGTAGCAGGATAAGCCCCTGCAATCAAAGCGACAACAAAGGTGATAATTGTTGCCCATATCATAGCTGCGATGGGCAGCTCAAACTCGGTGCCAAAACCTTTAGAGAGCCCCCAACTTGTTAGGACTCCTAGGACAATACCTAAAATACTTCCAAATTGTCCAATGACAATAGTCTCAATAAAAAACTGAAGCGAAATGGTAGATCTCTTTGCACCTAATGCTTTTCTAACCCCAATTTCTCGAGTACGCTCTGTCACAGAAACCAGCATAATGTTCATTAATGCAATAGATGAACCTAATATAGTCACAATACTAATGGCCCATGCGGCAGTGCTTAAGACACTACTTATTTCGGCAATTTGCGATAAAAGATCATCACTACGCATAATTCCAAAATCGTTTTTATCTAAAGGACTTAACTTTCTAATATTACGCAGTGTAATGGTGGCCTCATCTTGAGCTTGGTCCATTAATTCATTATCGTCAACTTTAATACTAATATTATAGTTGATATTGGGCTGTGTAAACATCCCTCGTGCCACTTGAATAGGAATAATAACTCTTAAATCTTGATTATTTCCGAAGGAGGACCCTTTCGACTCCAACACCCCAATCACCTTAAATTTGGCACCTCGAATACTGATAGTCTTTCCTAAAGGAGCGTCATTCTTGAAAATAGATTTTAAGAAGTCACTTCCTATGACACAAACTTTTGTATTGTTCTCTACATCAAATTTCGTAAAATTTCTTCCGTCTTCAATTTTGATACCTGAGTTTTCTAAGAAGTTCTCATTTGCCCCATATACTTGTACTTCAGGATCTGTTTTTTCGTTTTCAAATTTAACTTCTGCACTACCTGTTCCGACAAATGAAACCGCCGTTTGCGCGGTAGGAAACTGATATAAATCTATAAACTCGCGTACATTATTATAACTAATAATCGGGTTTACCTTACGTTTTTCACCACCACGGTTAGAATTGAAAGAGAATTCATAGCGTTGTATATTAAAGGTATTCGCTCCCATCGAGGCAAAATTACCCGCGATATTATTGGATAGTACATTTACCAGGCCCAGTATCCCAACAAGTGCCCAAATCCCTATACCAATTATAACCACGGTCAGGATGGTTCTTAGCATTTGGCTACGTATAGAATCAAGTGCGATGCGCACATTTTCTCCAAAAAGTGAAAACATAGAGGTGGTTATTTAGGCATATAAGACTATAATCGGTCTATAAAGTTACATGAAAAGCAGGTATTTAAATTTTTTTCTCACTTCGGAAATGTGCCAGGGTCAATATATGCTTTAAATTTTGGATATTTGCCCGAGGGAAATCGGGCTTCGGTACAATTTTGCAGAAAAAGCAAAATCACTCAGCCGCCTTTGTGAAATCCAAATTAAGACTAATAGCTATGTCAGATCGAGCATTATTTGAGAAAATACGAATGAATATTTTTGAGGATAGCCAGCGTAATTGTCGAGACCTACTTCTTAATTAATAGATGTAAATAATAACCCAAGTTTTAAGTAAAGAACTCATTACTCACTACTCAAGACTCAAAACTAAAATTCTTTTGTCAAAAAAACCAAGCATACCCAAAGGAACCAGAGATTTTTCTCCAACCGAAGTTGTAAAACGTACCTATATTATGGATACCATAAAAAGGAGTTTTACACATTTTGGGTTTCAGCCTATCGAGACACCAAGTTTTGAGAATAGTGATACTTTGATGGGAAAATATGGCGAAGAAGGAGATCGTCTTATATTTAAGATTTTGAATAGTGGTGATTATTTAAGGAAAGTTGATGATGCTTTATATACTGAAAAGGATAGTGGGAAGATGACTCCCAAAATCTCAGAAAAAGCACTCCGTTATGACTTAACAGTGCCGTTTGCGAGATATGTGGTACAGCACCAAAACGATATTACCTTTCCATTTAAGCGTTATCAAATACAACCCGTTTGGCGTGCAGATCGACCACAAAAAGGACGTTTTAGAGAGTTTTTTCAGTGCGATGCAGATGTAGTGGGGAGCAAGTCACTGTGGCAAGAAGTAGAGTTGGTGCAATTATATGATACTGTTTTTACAGCATTAAATTTAAAAGGCACGACTATAAAAATGAATAACCGCAAAATATTAAGCGGTATTGCAGAAGTAATAGGCGCAGAGGATAAGTTGATAGACTTTACAGTAGCCTTAGATAAACTAGACAAAATAGGGGAAGAAGGCGTTAAAAAAGAAATGCGTGAAAAAGGCATCTCAGAAGATGCCATACAAAAAGTACAACCCCTCTTTTCATTTACTGGAACTGCCAGTGAAAAGTTGGCCAGTTTAGAAACGATGCTGGCAAGCTCAGCGACCGGACAAAAGGGTATTGCAGCGCTTCGTTTTATAGTTGATAACGTTTCGGCATTACAATTACAGAGTGCACATCTTGAGATAGATGTCACACTTGCTAGAGGTCTTAACTATTATACAGGAGCTATTTTTGAAGTGTCTGCGCCAGAAGGTGTTGCTATGGGGAGCATAGGCGGTGGTGGTCGTTATGATGACCTTACAGGTATCTTTGGAATGAAAGATGTAAGTGGCGTTGGTATTTCTTTTGGGCTAGATAGAATCTATTTGGTGCTAGAAGAGTTAGGCTTGTTTCCAGATACCGTTGCTGCAAATACTAAAGTACTGTTTATTAATTTTGGTGCAAAAGAAGCGTTGTACGCAATGCAAGCCATCACTAAGTTAAGAGCCAATGGGATTACCGCAGAGCTGTATCCAGACGCCGCAAAAATGAAAAAACAGATGGGCTACGCAGACAAACGTGACATTAGGTGTACTGTACTCGCCGGAGATAAAGAGATGGCAGCAGGAACCTATACCCTTAAAAACATGAAATCTGGCGAACAAGAAGCGCTAGATTTTGATGGACTTGTAAATAGATTAAAATAATTAAATGTAATGTTTGCAGCAGTATAATTAGTTGTTATATTTGCATCCGCTTACAGAAATGTAAACCAGTAATGGCGAGGTAGCTCAGCTGGTTAGAGCACTGGATTCATAACCCAGAGGTCGGCAGTTCAAGTCTGCTCTTCGCTACAAAGTCCCCAATTTTATTGGGGACTTTTTTTAGTTTTATGTAAAACGTAGTTTATATTTTATATTGGAAGTGATATACGAAAACCTATGTTGGTTGTTTTTAGCGTATAGTTTCTAGCTTTCATTCCCGCCACTAGTACTAGTGTTTACTAGTGTCGTTTCGATTCTTTGTAAGAAAACTATGTAAGACTTGATGTTTTCTATCACGTATTGCCAGTAGTTAATCTTTCCATTTTACTTGTTCAGTAAACTTCTTAAAATCGGTAATTGTTTGTTCGTGTTGTTCCATTGCTGTGCCTCGTACCATTATATAATTTAGGCCGTTTTTTAGCAATAAATAATATCGTTTATTCCCGTTTTCTAAATCAAACACTTCTTCGTAAGCATCTTGTCCATTTCGCTCAGTTTTAAATTCCGAAACATCATTTAATGAACTTAGTTGTTTGAAAATTTGCTCAAAGTCTGATTCATTTTTAAGTACTCCATAAACTATTGCTAATGATGGTTCTTTTTCTCTGTTTACCCTTTCATTTCCGTCTCGCGTATAAAAGTGAGTGTTTTGTGATTTGGTAAAATGTTTGAATCCATTGTAATTGCCAACGATAATGAAAGGCGATTGGGCAAGAGGATTTACAACAATACTTTTGTCATACTTTACATTTTCTAAAAGAAATTCAATTTCTTTCTCAGATTTACCATCGTTTAGAAAATGTTTTGCTGTTAGAAGAGCACAAAAATCGTTATCTCCAAAAAGTATCATTCGGATTTTTATACTATCGGACGATTTTACAATCAATTGTTTAGCATTAAATCCATCTATTTGATATTGTTTAGTATCTAAAATTTCTCCGCCACTCCTTTCGATAAATGAATTATTTAATTTGTTAGCTTGACTTTCAAAGCTATCATTTAATAATTCAGTAACTAGAATCATTGCATCGCTGTCATTCACAAGTCCAACTAGTTTTTCCGATTCTGTAAAAGACGATTTTGGAAATAAAACTTTCGTCCCAACAATATTTATCAGTTCAGTATTGTCAATTGATTCAGTTTTTGAATTGCTCTGACCGCAGGAATTTAGAATAAATGTAAAGACTGTAAGAAAAAATAATGTTGCTTGTTTCATTATTGCGGTCATCTAGTTATTAAATACAATTTATTCATTATATCCCGTAAATAAAATGGAATATCATTAGTTTATCATGCATCATATCCAGATATCACTTTCTAATAAAACAACAGATTACAAATTATCAAAAGCTTATTTAAAATTTCAACTTATCTGGGATATAATATCAAAATGATAATCCAAATTAGAATAATTAAAACACTAGCAACTGCGGCAACCCGAGTATTCTCAAGTAAGAACTCGGCTAATATATGTAGAAGTGTTTTTAGAACCGCTATCAATACTCCACAATACCCTAAGCACCTACCTTAGGTTTATTTCCCATAAAAGCTTGCAACAATACAGCAATACCCATCACAATACCTGCACCGACAACATTGAGCCATAAGTAAGGCATTAAGTCAATCCACCAAATATAAACGATAATGGCTTGTGTAATAAGCGCAGCGATAAATACGGCGGTACCTTTTACATATTTAATAAAGAATGCCAGCAGGAAAACACCTAGCACGTTTCCGTAGAAAATAGAGCCGATAATATTTACAAGTTCTATGAGGTTTTCAAATAAATTAGCGACAGAAGCTACACAAATGGCAATGATACCCCAAAGGAGTGTGAACCATTTTGAGGCGTTTACGTAATGCTTTTCGCCCCTGCCACGAGCGTTTCTTTTGTATAAGTCAATAGTGGTAGTAGAACCCAGCGCATTTAACTCTGACGCCGTAGAGGACATCGCAGCACTTAAAATCACTGCGAGCAATAAGCCAATCATTCCCGTAGGTAGATTGTTTAAAATAAAGTGGATAAAGACATAATCCTTATCATTTGTTTCGGCTTTCGGGTTCGCTTTTTTAATGGTTTCTTTAGCTCTTTCGCGTAATGCTTCTTGTTCTTTATTAAGTCCTGCAATTTCTGATAATAGTTGCGTTTTTGTTGCGGGTATTTCTGCAGTACTATAAACAATTTGTTTTTTCTTTATGGCCGCTTCTAATGTGATTTGATCGTTTTCAAGTGCTGCATATTCTGCTGCATAAGGAGAGTTTTGAACGTCTTCTACAGCGCTAGGATTAAAGTGAATAGGGGAGCTGTTAAACTGGTAAAAAACAAATACCATCACACCTACCAGTAGAATGAAAAATTGCATAGGTACTTTTAAGAGTCCATTAAAGATCATTCCCATTTGCATTTCTTTCATAGAGCGACCACTCAAATAGCGTTGTACCTGACTCTGGTCTGTCCCAAAATACGAAAGCGCTAAAAATGTCCCACCTATTAATCCGCTCCATATGGTGTACTTGTTATCAAAGTCAAAAGAAAAGTCGAGCACATCTAGTTTTCCGCTAGCACCTGCAATTTCTAGCGCTTTGGTAAAATTAACATCGAGTGGCAAATAATTAAGTATGATTAAAAATGCAAGAAACATCCCTAAAAAGATAATACCCATTTGTTGCTTTTGGGTCACACTTACCGCTTTTGTACCGCCACTTACGGTATAGATAATTACGAGTAAACCGATACCAATATTTAAGTACATTAGGTCCCAACCTAACACGGCAGATAAAATAATAGATGGTGCAAAAATAGTGATACCCGCTGCGAGACCCCGCTGTATTAAAAACAGGATTGCCGTTAATGTTCTGGTTTTTAAATCAAACCGCGTCTCAAGATATTCATACGCCGTATAGACTTTAAGTCTATGGTAAATAGGGATAAACACCAGGCAAATCACTACCATCGCTATAGGTAGTCCAAAATAAAACTGCACAAAGCCCATCCCATCGTGAAAGGCTTGTCCCGGTGTAGATAAGAATGTTATGGCACTCGCCTGTGTTGCCATAACACTAAGGCCAATGGTCCACCAGCGGGAATCGCTGCCTCCTTTTAAATAATCTTTTACGTCTTTGTTTGAGCGTGATTTATACGTACCGTAGAGTACAATAAAAACGAGCGTTCCAATAAGGATATACCAATCTAGATGTTGCATTTAGGCAAAATGATTCATTAATAAATACATAAGGTAAACATATACGGCGTTTACAAGAAGCACGACCGTAAATTTCCATTTCCAAACCACTTTATGCTTTACAATTTCTACGGGGTCTTCTTGTTCAGTACTCATTTTCCTATTGAGATTAAGTTTGTAAATAATCGGTATGCTCCCGGAACACCTGCTGGTAATTCTCTAAAAAAGCTAAGCCCAGTGTAAATATAATGTCCTTTTCCGTGGGGAGCAACTAGTAAAGAACCTTTGGTTTGAGGGTAGTCTTTATCGTGCATTCCTAAAATAGGAGTGAACTTGTCATCCCATTTATTAGGAAAATACAAACCTCGTTCTTGGACCCATCCCTCAAAGTCATCTTGTGTTATCTTATTAGGTTTATTTAAAACTGCGTGATTTGGTGCAAGAAAATCAACTTGCGAAAACTCATCTGTAACTCGGTCTCTAGATAACTCAATGGAAAACGGTGCAATGTCTTGCGTTTTCATACGGTGGTTTGTGTTGTATTGTACAAGTAAGGTACCTCCCTGCTCCACATATTTATTGAGCTCATCTTGTTTAAAAGCCAGTTCGTCCACCGTGTTATAGGCTCTAATTCCCATTACAATGGCATCATATTTTTTTAGGCTTACTGCCGAAATGTTAGCGGGTTCAATAGTAGTAACTGTATATCCTATTTGCCTGAGGCTTTCTGGTATGGCATCTCCAGCACCATTTATGTACCCAATATTTTCTCCTTTTTTCTTGATGTTTAGTCGCGCTACTTTAGCCTTAGAAGGTAATAACACACTTTGATATGGAATGTGCTCATAATCTATTGCAATCAGTTCTTTAGAGTAAAAACGATCACCCACCACTGCCAAAGGTTCTAAATAACCTTCGCTTTGATTTTCTGGGGGTGTTACTGTAAATACAACGGTTTGTTCTTCTCCTTTTCTTGATAATGTAAATGATTGTTGCGCTGGGGTCACCATCCATCCTTCTGGTTTTCCTAATTGCACAAAACCATTTACATTATCTCTTCCTGCTCTAACTTTAACAGGAATTTGCTTGGCATCACCACTTGCAAAGATTAATACTTTATCTGCGATACTTGTACTCACTTCTGGTACAATCTCCAAAGGCTGATAAACCTCCCCATCTACAGGATCATTATACTTATAAATAACATTACGTGTAATTGGCAATGTTATTCTGCTATATTGTAAATAAAAAACTACTTGCTCTTGTACAGGGGTTTCTGGTAATCCAATCAATTCTTCTTTTACCTTATACATTCCAAGACTTCCTTCTTCTTGTAACCAATATGGAGCAGAACTTTGCATAGAAGTACTCGTCATATCTATTGGGTATTCAAATTTTTGATTCTGCGTTAAAGACTCATTGACAACCATAAGATCAGCGCCATCTTTAGTTCTAATACTCTGTAAATTAAAAGGTACCGTACCGCGGTTTACGGCTTCAATATTTACTTTGTATTTTCCTTTTTTGTTGATGGTCTGTGTATCTGCTACAGCTTCTAGATAGAGCCCACTGCAATCCACAATAAGCTGCTCTATTTGTGCTAGCTTAATATCTCGCCAATGGGTGTCTTCTAATGTTGAGATTAATTGATAGGCCCGCATCAAGGGTCCAACCATAGTAGAAGGATCTTTAAAATCAAAGTTGGCTTCCAGTGGATTCAATATCGCACCAATGGCATCACCTCCTGCTAATCTGGACCAGGTGGTGTTAATACCGCTAAAAGGGTTACTTTTTTCTTGTGGGAATTCTCCTTTTAAGAATTCTAGGTATTCGGTTTGATTCCCTCGTGTACCAGTGCTACCAAAACCTTGCGACTTGTGCATGCTTCTACTTAAAGAGGCAATCTCGCCGTTGCTTAGACCAAGAGCGGGGTAGTAGTTTCCTGTTTCTACTTCTATGAGGTTCGTTTTGTCTGCCTTGTCAAAATTAGCTCGGCTACCGTAAAACCACCAAGAAGTGTTCATGAAAAGTCGAGTGGGTTGCCAAGCTCCAAATGTCTTAGCAGAATTAGGAAACTCGCTGGCATTTCCGACGAGATCAAAAGCATCAAAGCTCAACATGGCAGAAGAGGTGTGATGCCCGTGCGTTTTACCCGGCGTTCTGTGATCAAAACGGTTTACAATAATATCTGGTTTAAATTTACGGATGGCTCTCACAACGTCACTCAAGACTTCGTCACTTTCCCAAATAGCTAAAGTTTCGTCTGGATGTTTAGAATACCCAAAATCATTAGCTCTGGTAAAAAGTTGGCTCCCACCATCTGTGCGACGAGCAGCTAATAACTCTTGTGTGCGAATAACGCCTAACAATTCTCTAATTTCGGGTCCCACAAGATTTTGACCACCATCACCTCGTGTTAAAGATAAATAGGCTGTGCGTGCATGCACATCATTTGCTAGAAACGAAATAAGACGTGTGTTCTCATCATCTGGATGCGCCGCAACATATAACGCCGAACCAATAAAATTGAGGTTCTGTAGATCGTGATAGATTTCTGAAGCTGCAGGTTTTTGAGGCTTTTGGGCGATTAGAGATGTGGTGCTTACTAAAAGCAGTAGAAAGACCACAGAGATTTTTTTAATCATTTTTTTGAATTATCTATTCCACCCAAAGATATCAAAATCACAAAAACACCTTAATCTATTGGCTGTTCTTTAACATTTTTATCTTCTTCTGCATCTTGGTCTTTTTCATTGTTATTAAAAAAGAGGTCTATTTGATCAACATCTTCAGGCTTTAAAACACTCACTCCTTTTTGTAGAATGAGACTATTAGGGTAGGTAATCATCTCACCAAGAGCAGTAATTATTATCACGTGAAACGTTTTTATATCCTCAATTTTTCCTTGAAAATCGCATTCTTTGTCATGGATCTTTATATAATCTCCTATTTTATAAGGAAATATAAAAAACATAATAATTCCGCTCGTAATATTTGTTAATATGGACCATTGGGCAAAAAAACCAATGCCTATTACTGCAAAAACCGAAAGGAAAATAGATTCTACGTGGTCAAGGTCCACACTCCAAATTATAAAAATACCAAAGGCAATACAGAAGATTGTAGCATAATTAATATACTTAATAATCAGATTTGTGCGTTGTTCTACACGCTCAATTTTTCGGGCATATTTTTTAGTCAAATAAATGCATAGCATTCTAAATACTATAAAAACAACGAGCACCGCAACCGTCTTTGCAATATCTGCCTGAAATGGAGTTAAATTCATATTTTATTTGTTTGTTATTGCTAGTAATTCTGTGTACACTTTACGAGTTGGTAATCCCATCACATTAAAGAAACAACCTTCTATTTTTTCTATTCCAATATATCCTATCCAATCTTGAATGCCATAACTTCCCGCTTTGTCAAAGGGTTTGTAGGTGTCCACATAAAAATTAATCTCATCATCTGTTAATGTCTTAAACCAAACTTTTGTGGTGTCATTCACCGTGGTTTGACTATTAACTGTTGTAAAGGTAACAGATGTATAGACTTCGTGCATATCATTACTCAAAGAACGGAGCATTCTTTTTGCATCATTTGCGTCTTTTGGTTTGCCTATGGCTTTTCCATCTTTCCAGACTATGGTATCACTTGTCACAATAATTTCTTTTTCTGAAACATCCAGAAAAGCACTTGCCTTTAGCTGAGACAAATAATCTGTTATGGCTTCTCGTTGTAGGTTTTCATCAAAAACTTCTTCTACTTCACGAACATCAATAGTAAAATCGAGATCGAGCTTGGTAAAAAAATCTTGCCTTCTGGGAGATCCAGAAGCTAGGATGATGTTGTAGTTTTTTAATTGTTGTTTAAGCATTTTTTTTACCATTCTTGTCACACTGAGCTTGTCGAAGTGCCTTCCTACTTCTCACGATTTAATAATACCTAGTGTAGTTAATATTGTTGTTTTAATCTAAACGCCCTTCGACAAGCTCAGGGTGACGGTTAGTTTCATTTAAGAAGTGTTTAAATTTTATTTGTTAAAGTTTCTCTCACCCCATCATACCACTCTTCCTTTAAAATACTTAATACAATACTATCTCTTCTATCTTCTAGTGCGGCGCAATTGGAGCGCAAAATACCCTCTACGGTGCAACCTATGCTTTTCATTGCGGCAATACTTCTTACATTTGTAGCATCTGCTCTAAATTCTACGCGTTCAACACCTAAAGTTTCAAACGCAAAAGTAAGCATCAAAAGCTTACAATTTTTATTTAATCCGGTACCTTGAAAATCTGTGCCATACCAAGTATAGCCTAATTGTATGGTATTGTGATGTGGTTGGATGTCATAAAAACGAGTACTTCCGGCGTACTTGCTAGTCGCTTTGTCAAATACAATAAACGGAAAACTATCTAAGCTTTCTTTTTTCTGAAATGCTACATCTAAATAATTACGCATATTCTTTTCTCCATTTGCAGCAAGTAATGAATACTTCCACAGTGTGGGTTCGTTGATTGCAAAAGGAACAAGGTGTTCTGTATCACTAGGCAATAAGGGACGTAGTAAAACACGATCGTTTTCTAAGACCAGGGTGTCATTAAAGAGTGATTGGTTCATAGTTTAAAATTTCGGCATAAAAAATAAGAGAACATATTCCTACTAGCATAATAATTTTAAGCAGTATCGAGAGTGTTTTGAAGTCTTTCTCCTTTTCTGCACTAAAAGCTTTGATGCAAAAAAGAAGTAGTGGTCCACCAATAAGAAATACAAAATAGAAGGCTACTTTTTGTGATTGATACAAATAGAAATAAGTAAAGCCTAGTATGCACAACAATGCAATTACACCCATCACAAAAGCGACGTTTCTAGCACGTGTTCTACCTATGGCAACAGCAAGTGTATTTTTACCCCCATTTTGATCGCCGTTTACATCTTGTATGTCTTTTACAATTTCGCGTATAAAATTAATGTAAAAAGCAAAGCCTGCATAAAGCAAAATAGCGTGTGTGGCTTTTAAGTGTACATCTAGTTCAAGCTCATTAATACCTGGAAGAATATCAAATAGAATTAAAATAAGGAGCGCACTTGCTACTAATAAAGAGATTAAAATATTACCCAAAAGTAATCGCTCTTTTAATTGTGTCGCATACACATTTAATAAAGCTGCAATGATAATAAAGACAATAGCAAAAGTGGGTTTGCCTATTGCATTTGCAACATAAAATCCTGCGCAGACGCCAATAAAGGTGAGACCTATATAAAGGTAGTTAGCCGTTTTTTCTGAAACTTTTTTACCTATAATTACTTTTTTGGGTTTATTTACCGTGTCTATGGCAATGTCATGAATGTCATTGATTACGTTACCTCCGGCTGCAATGCAAACGGTTGCGACCACTAAGGCGATAAAACTGAAGGTGTTTAATCCCAATGTAATACCTAGCGGCTCTAGCAATGCAAATTTTACCACGCATTGTGCTAAGATGAGAAGCAAGAGATTTATAGGGCGGAGTAGTTTTAGGATAGACATGTTGAATAAATTACCTCTGGTTTTTTAGTTTTTATTTTCATCGATTATTTCAAAACTATCAAATTGAAATACACGAGCATATTTTGGTTTTTCGGAAGTCTTCATTTCATATGTTGCAGAAATTCCTTTATCGAGATAGAACCGTCCTGTAAGTCTAAGATTATTATTTCTATAAATAGTGTCAAAATAGTTTTTAGGAATAGTATGACTTTTATCTTTTGCCTCAATAAAAATACAATCATCTGCTTTCAGCTTATAATCTGAATTTTCAGAAAATAACTGGGTTTCATAAAAATTAGCACAATCACAAGCCCAATTTACGTAACCAACTTCTATCTGTTCTACGTGATTACTCAATTCATTAGGCTGGTCAAAAAAGGTTACACTTGATTCCTTAATAAAAAATATAAAACCAGCGATAAGAATACTGATAGTTAAAGTTATGATCAAGATTCTTTTTTTCATATTTAGTATTAAAAGTTTTAAAGCACCTTAATCATACTTCGCACTAGACTCATCACCTTTCATCCAGTTGCCTTGCACCTTGAGCACCTGCTCAATGATATCACGTACACAACCTTTACCACCATTTTTATGTGAAATATACGCGCTAATAGCTTTGATTTCGGCAACGGCATCTTGCGGGCAACAAGGCAGACCTACGTGTTGCATCACTTCATAATCTGGTAAATCATCGCCAACGTAAAGTACTTGGTTTTTGTCTAGACTATGGGTTTCCATATAGGCTTGCAAAACGGCTGTTTTTTTATGTGTTCCTAGATGGATGTCTGTGATTCCTAGTCCTGCTAGTCTTTTGCGAACACCCTCATTTGAGCCTCCAGAAATAACCAGTACATTATATCCGCGATCTACGGCGGTCTTTAATGCGTAGCCGTCTTTAATGTTCATGGTACGGTATAACTCGCCATTAGTGGTCACTTGCACGCTGCCGTCTGTGAGCACGCCGTCCACGTCAAAAACGAGCGTGGTAATGTTGTTGAGCAATACTTTATAGCTTTCTTTCATTGGGTTTGGTATGGGTTTCTTTAATGGCTTTAGTAAGCAACGAATAAATTTCTTTTTGAGTATTATTTGACAATTGTTCTTTATGTCTCGCGATGGTTTGGATATCGTTACGTTTTGCAGGACCCGTTTGTGCATCCTTGGCAGAAAGTGTTTCAATTTTAGATGCCGTCTCTTGAATAAGCGGTTTCAATAATGAGAAATCTAAGTCGTGCTCTCCCATGATTTCTTCGGAAACGTGATACAAATGGTTCACAAAGTTATTGACAAACACTGCAGCCACGTGTATCTTGGAACGCTCCTTACTTGATATCTCAGTAACCTTTTCTGAAATAGCAGCTCCAAGCTTTTTTAATAGCTGCAGATCATCTGTTTGGGCTGCTTCTATGCATAATGGAATTTCGCTAAACGTGACGGCTTTGTTTTTAGAGAAGGTCTGCAGTGGATAAAAAACACCTTTTCTATTTTTAGCATCTAAAACATCTATCCCAACACTGCCAGAAGTATGCACCACCAGTCTATCTTTAAAAGGAAGTTGTTCTGAAATAGATGCAATATAATCATCTGGAACAGCAATGATATAGCAATCTGCCTCTGTGAGTTCACTAAGATTGTTGATGCAATGAATCTCGTCCATCCCATTGCTTATTAAAACAGCACTACGCGAGTAAATCTGCGATATTTTGGCGTAAGCAGAGCCATTAATAGCCTTCACAAGATGCGAACCTACATTGCCATATCCAATAATTGTAACCGAAATCATCTTACAAAAATACGGATTTAAATAGTGATGTATGAGAAGATGAACTTGAACTCGAATTCGAAGATAAAAAAAACAAAATCGAAAATTAATATTTAATCAAACCAATTTTACACGTTTAATCAAATCCCCGATTAACAGTTACACATTTAACTTAATTGCTCTCAATTTAGTATCATAAAAATGAGATCATTTATGAGAGTGTTAATTAACTTATTTTTAGACTATAGTTGGAGTCAAAATCATCAAGTTTCAGTATTTTTGCAAAAAAATATCTCGATGCAAAAGAAGCTAGCCTCCATCCTTTTTTCTACCCGTTTAACTGGGACATTATTCATCGTTTTTGCTGCCGCAATGGCATTAGGTACTTGGTTAGATCGTGCTCAACTAACCTCGCCAACCCCATATTCTAGGGAACATATTTATAATGCTTGGTGGTTTGAGGCAATAATGGTCATTTTTGTGATCAACTTTGTGGGTAATATATTTCGTTATGGTTTGCATAAGCGCGAAAAATGGTCCACACTACTTTTACATCTTTCTTTTATTTTAATCTTAATTGGAGCTTTTGTAACGCGATACATCGGGTATGAAGGAGTGGTGCATATTCGTGAAGGGGAAACCACAAACATAATGTTGTCAGAGCATGTATATCTTAATGTGCTTGTAGATGGTGATTCTATGCTAAATGGAGTCGCATTACAGCGCCAGCTTAAGCCACGTAAACTCAACCTAAGCGAACGTCTAGACAATACTTTTGCGATACATGATAACTATAATAATATCCCATTTACCGTGGCATATAAAGATTTTATAAAGGGAGCAAAAGAAGGATTGGTTGAAACAGAAGAAGGTTCGCAATACCTTAAAATAGTGGAAGCCGGCGATGGCAGTCGTCACGATCATTATGTGGAAAGTGGTACGGTACAGAATATTCATAATATACTTTTTGCAATCAATAAACCTACAGAAGGAGCCATCAATATACAATTCACAGAAGAAGATGGTTTTACCATAGCTGCCCCTTTTGCTGGTAGTTATATGCGTATGGCAGACAGAAAACAAGGCACCGTGGTAAAAGATAGTGTTCAGCCTTTTGAGTTAAGGTCATTATATCAAATGGCAGATATGGCCTTTGTAATCCCAGAACCTATGATAACTGGAAAACAAGGCGTTATTAAAGCAAAACCAGAAGAAGGCTCGACATTAGATGGTTTACTTTTAGAAGTGACCTCTGGAGGCGAAAGCCAACTAGTCGAAATGCTAGGTGGGAAGGGTACTAATCCAAACCCTTTAAAAGTGACTGTGGGCGAATTAGACTTTAGCCTTTCTTATGGTTCTGAGGTGTTTGAGTTGCCTTTTGATATTACATTAAATGACTTTATCGCCGATAAATATCCCGGTACAGAAACGGGTTATTCTGCGTTTAAAAGTATTGTCACGGTTACCGATGAAAAAGGAAGTCTTGATGATCAAGAGATTTTTATGAATAATGTAATGGATAAAGATGGGTATCGCTTTTTCCAGTCTGGTTTTGACCCTGATGAAAAGGGAACCATATTAGCAGTAAATCATGATAGGTGGGGAACTTGGTTAAGTTATGCAGGATATACCTTATTATACATTGGTTTAATGGCAATACTGTTTGATCCTAGATCTCGTTTTGGTTCTTTAGAAAAGCAACTCAATAAAATCAAGAAGAAAAAGGCAGCAATGACTGTAGTGCTTTTTCTTTTTATGTCATTAGGAGCGATGGCTCAGGAAACACAGGGAGACACAAGTATCAACCATATGACAGTAATGGATGAAGATCGTGTAATCGAATTTATTCAAGAAAACGCTGTAGATGCAGCACATGCAGAAAAATTTTCTGAAATGGTGATTCAGGATAATGGGAGGATGAAACCCATAAATACATTTGCAAGTCAATTACTGCGAAAGGTAAGCTCTTCTAATACGTTTGAAGGGTTAGACGCGAATCAAGTGTTTCTTTCTATGATGGAATTTCCTAGAGAATGGTCGCAAGTAGATTTGATAAAATTAGAAAGAGGTAACGATAGTATTCGTGCCATCGTTGATGTAGAAAAGGGCACGAAGAGAATATCATTATTAGATTTGTTTGATCCAGAAACGGCTGCGTATAAACTAGAGCCCTATTTAGCAGCTGCTACTAGTACAAATAATCCTAACAAGTTTCAAAAAGACTTTATTAAAGCACATGAAAGTTTTTATTTGTTAAATCAAGCATTAAGTGGGAGTATGCTAAAAATATTCCCGAAGCCCAATGATGATAATAATACTTGGATTACTGCTTCAGAGCTGGAATCATCTGGAATAACAGGAAAAGACTCTACTTTTGTTAGGAGCTATGTTCCGGCTTATTTTGCCACCTTAGCTCAAGCAAGAAAGACGGGGGATTATGAGCAAGCGGATCAGGTTTTAGATATCCTAAGAGAATTTCAACAAAAACATGGGGCAGAAGTGCTTCTCTCAGAAAATAAACTAAAAGCAGAGATCGCCTACAATAAGGCAAATATTTTTAACCGTCTTTTTAGGTACTTTCTTCTAGTAGGAGCCGTCATGTTCTTTTTTATAATCTACAATATTTTTGACGAAAAATCGTGGGTGCAAAAGGTAGTGAATGTATGTAAGTACATACTCTGGTTGTTTTTTGTTTTAATGACACTTGGGCTAATATTACGCTGGTATGTAAGTGGTCACGCACCTTGGACCAATGCCTATGAATCTATCATATATGTAGCTTGGGCGACCGTTTTCTTTGGTTTAGCTTTTGGCCGAAAAAGTGATTTAACCATTGCGTCTACAGCATTTGTTGTAAGTATCATTTTATGGGTGGCAAGTTTAAATTGGTTAGACCCTTCTATAGGTACACTAGTGCCTGTACTTGATAGTTATTGGTTAATGATTCACGTGGCCGTAATTGTCGCTAGTTATGGGCCATTTACCTTAGGGATGATTTTAGGGATTACCTCATTGTTACTCATTTTACTGACTAATGAGAAGAATTATAAGAAGATGAATATCAACCTTAAAGAGCTTACTGTTATTACAGAAATGGCGCTTACTGTTGGTCTTGTGATGCTGACCATCGGAAATTTTCTGGGAGGACAATGGGCCAATGAAAGTTGGGGGCGATATTGGGGTTGGGACCCAAAAGAAACTTGGGCTTTAATTAGTATTATGGTGTATGCATTTGTGATACACATGAGATTAATACCAGGATTGCGAAGTAGATGGCTTTTTAGTTTTGCAGCAATACTAGCATACATATCGATAATGATAACGTATTTTGGGGTTAACTTCTATCTTACAGGTTTACACTCATATGGTGCTGGCGATAAGCCCGAAACACCTACATTTATTTTTTATATTTTACTCGGGATTGCCGTACTTGCAATAGTATCAAGGCTTAAATATGTGAAGTATTATAAAAAATAGTTTTTGTTTATTGCCAGGTAATTAAGACAAAACCAAAAGAGGCTCCTTCAAGTAAATGAAGAAGCCTCTTTTTAGCAATTTTAGGGATTTATGACTAGTTATATATAAAGTCAGGTTGTGATTCTATTAGATGATAATCTTGCTTTATGTGTTCTCTGATTTCTAGTTTTTGATACAAATCTTCTGTAGCTTCTTCTAGGTCTTTTGTTGAAAGTTCAAGTTTGCGGCATATCTTCTCATTTGTTTTCCCTTCTGAAATGTACTGAAGTAATTTAATTTCAAAACCATTGAGATCGTATTGCATAATTACATTTTCTAGATATACATCTTCTATGTGTTGTTCTGTTTTTTGTCGAGAAGTCATTTCTTGTTTTTTTAAGAATATTTTTAATTCGGTTTGTTTGATGAGGTTTTCTTCTTTTATCTCTTTCATTCTATATAGAATAGCATACGTAAGCATCAGTATTTGAATCAATACTGCGGCTTTAATATGTATCAATTCTATGGCTAAGAACGAAATATTAAATGGAGCAGCTAATAGGTAGTCTAATGTAAATAGTAATGGGAATGCCATAGCAATCACATATAGTTTTGCATAATTTTTCTTTCTAAATAATAGTGCTCCTATTACAAAATAAGCTACTAAAACAGAGGTGGCTAATACATTCGATGCTATTGCTAATACTTCAGTTTCTAAAAACCAGCCAGACATCAATATGATTGTGGCTGCAGCAAAAACTCCTGTAGCTACAAATTTTAGTTTAGGATATAAGGTGTTTAAATTTAAAAAGTAAGAACCAAAGACGGCCGAAGCAATTGCTGTGACTAAAAAGAATGAAGCTTTTACAATCTCTACATTGTGTAAGTTATGCATATCAAAGAATGCCAATAGCCCATCACTAAAAAATAAGAAGGCAGCTAGCGCAACTAAGGAGCTACCAAAAACCAAATACATTTTTTCGTCAAATAATACGAAACTGACAAAGTTAATAATGATGAGTAACAGTACTACGCCGTAAAATAATCCCTGACCGAAACCATTTGCAAATCCTTCTGTAATTATTGTATTCAAGGAAGTCGCTGTTTCTAATCTGTCTTGTGCTATTTGGCTAGTCAATTTCTCGGCATTGCTAGTGATCATCTCTATGGATGCAGGATGGTTCAAACCAATTATAGATTGGGTCTCATTGCTTTTAATTGTAGTATTTGCAGTATCTGATAATAACTGCTCGTTTACAACTATTTTAGTTGGACTAGGTGTCGCTTTAAAAGTCGCACCTTCCATTGTACATACTGAGGACAGTAACAATAGAAGAACAAAAAGTGTGGTGTACATTTGCTTCATAAAAAGTAAGTTTCATTCAATTTGGGATGAGCAAGATACAACTTATATGCATTTCAACTAATTAAAATGCATTTAATCGATGAAATGCATCATTTTTTATGATTTGGAGGCCAGAATATGTTAAAATTTAAATTTGTTCGCGCATATTTTGATTGGATACCATTTTCGCGTACGCGAATACCAAAACGAAAAAATCGCCTTTATAATTACTAATAAAGGCGATTTAAGTAAATGATAAGGTTGTTTATTTGCCAACCATATTTCCTGGGATTACCCATTTGTCAAATTCTTCTGCGGTGAGGTAACCTAATGCTATCGCTTCTTCCTTAAGCGTAGTGCCATTTTTATGAGCGGTATTTGCAATCTCAGCAGCTTTGTAGTACCCTATTTTGGGGTTTAAAGCCGTCACTAACATTAAGGAGTTATTCAATTGCTTTTCTATTACTTCTGTATTAGCTTCAATACCTTTTGCGCAGTGTTCATTAAACGAAGTACAAGCATCTCCAATTAATTGTGCAGACTGAATCATATTTGCCGCCATCATAGGCTTAAATACGTTTAATTCATATTGTCCTTGCATTCCACCTACAGCGATTGCCATATCATTACCAATCACTTGAGCGCAAACCATGGTTAATGCTTCACATTGTGTAGGGTTTACTTTACCTGGCATAATAGAAGATCCTGGCTCATTTGCTGGGATGGTTATTTCGCCAATACCACTTCTAGGTCCACTGGCAAGCATACGTACATCATTTGCAATTTTGTTAAGCGAAACTGCAAGTTGCTTTAATGCACCGTGCGATTCTACAATGGCATCGTGAGCTGCTAGCGCTTCAAATTTATTTTCTGCCGTTATAAAAGGTAAGTCTGTAAACTGAGCAATATATCCCGCTACTTTTTCTGAATATCCTTTTGGGGTATTAATACCTGTACCTACTGCAGTGCCACCTAGCGCTAATTCGCTTAAGTGGGCCAATGTGTTTTTTAAGGCTTTTAATCCGTGAGCTAGCTGAGAAGTATAACCACTAAATTCTTGCCCTAAGGTGAGGGGAGTGGCATCCATTAAATGCGTGCGTCCTATTTTTACTACATTGTCAAACTCCTTTGTTTTTGCAACTAGTGTGTTGTGTAATTGCTCCACACCAGGAATAGTAACCTCAACTAATTTTTTATAAGCAGCAATGTGCATTCCAGTTGGGAAGGTATCATTAGAAGATTGCGATTTATTTACATCATCATTAGGTTGCAATGTTTTTTCTCCTTCACCAACGGTCTTACCTGCTAATTGATGTGCTCTGTTTGCGATCACTTCATTCACATTCATATTACTTTGTGTCCCAGAGCCTGTTTGCCAGATTACTAAAGGAAACTGGTCGTCGTGTTTTCCTTCTAAAATTTCGTCGCATACGGTAGCAATCAAATCTCTTTTGGCTTCTTCTAGAATTCCGCATTCGCAGTTGGTATATGCAGCGGCTTTTTTAAGATACGCAAAGCCATAAACAACCTCTAGTGGCATAGAAGCTGGTGCGCCTATTTTAAAATTGTTGCGGGAGCGTTCTGTTTGTGCGCCCCACAATTTATCTGCAGGCACTTGAACTTCGCCCATGGTATCTTTTTCTATTCTATATTTCATATGTGTTTTGTTGTGTTGTTAAGGAGTGCAAATTTAATCAATTCTTCACAAAAAGTTTGTGGTTTGTTGTTTATGGTTTAGCGTTAAAAATGTGCCCCGTATTGTGCGCCATACTTCATAGATTTCCTTCGGAAATATGAATTTGCATTTTTTTTATGCTTCTTATGAGATCAATACATTACAAACTATTTTGTAACCGCTTTCACTTCTTCAAGTGTAACCATCTCATCTTGTGTGTTTTCCCAAGTGTTCATAATATAGTTCATGACATCTGCGGTTTCTTGATCACTGAGACCTAAAGGTGTCATAGCACTGTTGTAGGTTTTTCCATTTACTTGTATTTCGCCACTAAGACCATATTTAATGGCGTGGATGCTTTCTGTTCTTTTGTCTACAAGCCAATCTGATCCGGCTAAAGGTGGGAATGATTTTCCTACTCCTTTTCCTTTGGGCCTATGGCATACGTTACAAAAGTCTTTATAAACTAATGCACCATCTGCAATACTTTTTTCTAGCGGTGTTTGTTTTTCTGTGGTGTAGTTGGCGGTATCTTCTTTTTTAGTGTCATTTCCGCAGGAGAAAAGAAATAGAGATAGTGTGAGTATGGTTATTAGGTTTTTCATTTTTTACTTTTATTTAATATAAATTATTTGAGAAAATCTAAAATCTCATTCTCGCTCTCTGTGAATCCTAATGCAGTTGAAACAGTATTATTTGAACTAAGAATTGCAAAATAGGGTTGAGACCCATATGATGTGAATTCTAATTGCCAGTTACTATTAATGGCTCCAACTTTTTTTACTATTCTTTTAGATGTATTACTATTTTTCCAATAGGTTTTATCGGCAAATTCACGATCATCAACTATAAGTGTAACCAAATTATAGTTATTTAACATTTCTTCCTTTATTTCTAAATTACTTAAAACGGTATTTTCCATTTTTCTGCAATTTACGCAAGCAAGGCTCTAAAAATAAAGCAACACCTGTTTATTTTCCTTATTTGCTTTTTTCAAAACAATACTCGGATTAAAATCTTTAACACCTTGAAACGACAGATCCTTTACTCCATCAATATTACAAGAAAGTAGAGAGATTAATACGAATATGATGGAGTACTTTATTAAGTTCATTATTTAATTGTCATTTGCCGTTTTAAAGCACTTCGACTGCGCTCAGTGTGACATTTTATTTTTTGCCTATTGCCTACAGCTATTTCGACGGCATAATCCGAACAATCCCATCACCTTCAACCCCTATATAGATATAACCATCAGGCCCTTGTTTCACGTTACGCACTCTACCTACATCTTCTGCTATTTTTATTCTGTCTACTACTTTGTTTCCGTCTAACTTTAACAACTCTAAGTAGCTAAATTTTAGCGAGCCTACTAATAATCCACCTTTCCAGTCTGGGTATTTGTCGCCTGTTACAAAGGTCATCCCGCAAGGTGCGATAGAAGGCACCCAGTAATACACAGATTTTTCCATTCCGTCCATTTCTGTGATGTCTGTAAACTTAGTCCCACTATAGTTCACGCCGTGTGAGATAATAGGCCAGCCATAGTTAGCTCCTTTTTTAACGATGTTTACTTCGTCACCCCCTTTTGGGCCGTGCTCATGAATCCATATTTCACCTGTCACTGGATGTTGATCCATACCTTGTGGGTTTCTGTTTCCGTAAGTGAAAGCGGCTTTTTTTGCACCTTTTTCATTTACAAAAGGATTATCTTCTGGGATACGTCCATCTTCGTGTAATCTATATATTTTACCACCATCTCTGGATTTATCTTGCGGATTGACATCACGAGCTCCACGTTCGCCAATAGAAAAATATACATATCCTTTACCATCAAACTCAATACGAGAACCAAAATGCTGCCCACGCGTGGTATTTGGACCTGCTTTATAAAGGTGTTCTATGTCTGTAAGTGCTCCATCTTTGAGTTTTGCACGACTAAGTTTTGTATGACCCCCGTCGCCTTCGCCTTCTGTGGAAGCATAGGTGAAGTATATCCAACCATTAGTGGCATAGTCTGGATGTGCCTTAATATCTAGTAAGCCTCCTTGTCCACGGTTATAGACTTCGGGTACATTTTTGATTTCGGTTTTTGCGCCGTCTTTAAAATGTATCATCTCGCCACTTTTTTCTGTAATGAGCATACTACCATCTGGCAACCAGGTCATCCCCCAAGGGTTAGAGAGGTTGTCGACCACTTTTTCAATGCTATAAGTTCTTTGAACCGTATTGATTGCAATGTCTTTTTCTTTTTTGGGAGCATTGCAAGCCAGAAGGCTCAAACAGAATACTCCTAATAATAGGCTCTTTTTCATAGTGTAAATTTATACTGAAAAGATACAAAAAAGAAGAAGCCCGAACAACAAGTGTTATTCGGGCTTTTAGGAATTTTGTTGAGTGCACCAGTAACCAACCAAACTAGGACTCTTTCCTGATTTATATACGGCAAAAGGTGTGCCATGGTTTTTTATAAACAGAAAAAAAGATTTGTAGTAATGCGTTTTCGACCAAGTGTTGCAAAAGTGCCGTCAGAGCGTGTTTTGTCAATATTACTGTCTTAAAGCGAAGTCTTTATAAACGATTAGCTATATTTTTCTAGTACTTTTTGTTGGCTTACAATGGCATCTTTAAATTCGGTTTTCATTCTGTCTACTAAATCACCAATAGGGAGGCTATCATCAATAGAAGTAACCCCTTGTCCTGCAGACCAAATGGTTTTCCAGGCTTTTGCCTCTGTATCCATTTCTTTTCCGAAATCTATCTTTCCAGTACTTTTTAATTGCTCTTCTGTAATACCTGCTTTATCTAGACTCTTACTTAAAAAGTTAGCGCTAACGCCGCTAATGGCTGCGGTGTATGTAATATCTGTCGTTTTAGAATCGTTGATCATTGTGCGGTACTCGTCATTTGCTGCGCTCTCATCTGTATTGATAAAACGAGTTCCCATATAGGCAAGATCTGCGCCCATCTGCATCGCACTAGCCACATCTTGACCTGTACTTAATGCTCCAGATAATAATATGAAGCCATCAAATATCTGTTTAATCTCATTAATAAATGGCACTGGGTGTAAAGTTCCTGCGTGGCCACCCGCTCCAGCGCACACTAATATTAATCCGTCAACACCAGCTTCTATCGCTTTCTCTGCGTGGCGTCTTTTTATAACATCATGAAAAACAAGACCTCCATAACTATGTATTGCATCTACAACCATAGATATTGCTCCAAGTGAAGTAATGATCAAAGGCACTTTATGTTTTACACAAATCATTACATCTGCCTGCACTCTTGGATTACTACCGTGAACGATTAAGTTCACTCCATAAGGCGCTGCCTTTTTACCCGTTTCTTTTTCCCAAGCTTCGAGTTCTGTTTTTATTTGGACTACCCATTCTTCAAAACCTTCTGTGGTACGTTGATTAAGTGCTGGAAAAGTACCAACGATTCCTTTTTTACAAGCAGCAATTACTAACTCTGGTCCAGAGATTAAAAACATAGGCGCAGCTACAACTGGAAGGGAAAGGTTTTCGGTAAATTGATCTTTATTCATGGGGTCTCGATTAAAATTTTAATACTGCTTCAAAAATAGTTTTTATTCTGCGTTTCTGAAAGTATTATGCGTGAATAGTATTCTTTGAAATCGAAATCGAAATCGAAATCGAAATCGAAATCGAAAAAAAGAAAAAAGAAGAAAGAAGAAAGAAGAAAGACCATTCGCGTTGCTCATTGAAAGAAGAAAGACATAAGTTGTCATAATTTGGTTTTTCTTTCCTCTTTCAGTCAACGAAGTTGTCGGTCTTTCCTGTGTCCTCTAT
>CALIAF010000055.1 GCA_938041335.1 uncultured Ulvibacter sp.
TCTGTTTTAATAAAAGCACTGATATAATTGATGTTGACCAAGTGGCTTTGGTGCACTCTTAAAAACTGATACCCACTCAACATATCGCTAAAGTACTTGAGTGTCTTCGTTACAAAAATCTTCTTGTCGTTATTGATGTAAAAGATGGTGTTATTGCTATCAGACTCGCAACGTATAATATCTACAAGGCTTACAATAATAATCTTATCTAGCGTGTGTAACGATATCTTATCGGGTTGCGACTCTGGCGCAGCAATTGTTTCTTTTAAGATGGTTAGCCGTTCTTCTGTGGGTTTAATTTGCTGTTTAGCTCTGTCTATTGCCAAACTCAAGTCTTCATCGCTGTAGGGCTTTAAAACGTAATCTATGGCAGCAAATTTAAATGCGCGTATCGCATACTCATCACTTGCTGTAACGAAGATGATTTTACTTTTTAGGTTAGGGAAAATTTCTAAAATATCAAAGCCAGTACCATCGCCTAGCATAATATCTAAAAACAAAATATCGGGTTCTGTTTTGCGCAGTACTTTTGCGGCCTCCACTACACTTTGTGCCGTTGCCACTATTTCAATATCACTATGATTTTTTTGTAAAGACGCTTGCAAAAGCTGCAAGGCATCTGGCATATCTTCTATTATAATTGCACTAAGCATACTTTTTAAATTTCAAATTAATAAATAAACAACAAATAGTAGAGGCCATTGACTCTCCCTCCGGGAGAGTCAAACTTTTGAATCCGCCTTTTTGGCGGAGCACAAAAGTTTGGTGAAGGACTAAAAATCAGTCTCCAACGGAATTCTAAACTTTATTTCTGTTCCTAAAATTACATTGTTTTCTTCTAATTGTTTCAATTCTAATGCCCCTTTTCCTCCTAAAGATTCTATTCGTTCTTTTGTTACCTCTAGGGCCACAGATTGATGACTGGTAGCCTTTTTATTTTTTTGAGACTCAAAAATTCCTGGACCATTGTCTGTGATAACGCAATATAAATTATTTTCATCTGTATTAAAGTGTACAAGAAGATCTCCTTTTTTATCATTAAGCTGCGCAGAAATGCCATGCTTTATCGCGTTTTCAACAAAAGGTTGTACCAGCATAGGTGGGATTAAAATCTCTTCTGCATCAATGTCTGATGTAACTTTAATAGCATATGTAAACGGTTGTTGCGCCATTAATTGCTCTACCTCAAGATACTTGTGTAATGTTTTAATCTCTTGGTCTAAGCTAATCACATCTTTTCTAGAATTATATAAAATCTCTCGCAACATTACTGCAAAGGTATTGATGGTCGTTTCCATCTTTTTTGGGTTTGTGGTTCCCATGGCTTTAATTCCATTAAGGACATTAAAAATGAAATGCGGATTCATCTGTAAACGCAATGCTTTTTGCTCTAAAGACAATAAATGATTTTGAAGTTTTAGCGCTTCTTGCGATTTTTTATTTCTATTTTTTAGACGTTTAATGTAGCTGTAAACTAAGAAGCCAATAGTGAATAATAAGATAGCTAAGGCAAGAACCTGAAACCAAAGTTGACGCACCAATGGCGTTTTAATTATAAAAGGAAAAGAAATTACTTCACTGGCTACCCAGCGATGATTTCTGGATTGAACTTTAAAAATATGATCTCCAAAACCAATACCGGGCCAATCAAATAAGGTTGATTCTGTCCAGGGACTCCAGTCATTATTGTCTAATTGATATCTATAGGTCACTTCTTTTGGGTGCATTAAATCTACGGTGCGATAGGCAAACGAAATTTGATCTTGAGCAGGCTGTAGTTCTAATGTATTGTTAGGAGTCCAAGTCACATGATTAGAATCATAGACCGAAACATAGTCTACAGAAACGTCTTCAAAAGTGATGGTAGGTTTTTGGGTTTCAGTGGTCGTGGCAATAGATGTTTCATATTTAGTGAGGCCATATAGTGCCCCAAACCATAAGGTCCCATTTGCATCTATATCACTTGCATTTAAACATGTTTCTATCCCTAAAAAACCATCATTGCGACCAAAATGAAATACATCTTCTATTGCTCCATCGGCTGATAATGCTATTTTATCAACGCCACGTTCTGACCCTGTCCAGAGATTCCCTTCTGCATCAAAAAGGAGTTGGTAGCAGTTTTGCGAGGTGAGTTGTTTAGCGCCACTTAGTTTTGAAAATTGTGGCGTATCACTTAATGTTGCAGTCCAAATTCCGTTGCCTGCCGTACCTATAAATAGCTCCTCTTTAAAAAATGCAATACTATTAATAGACACTCCTGCTTCAAGCACATCCCCTAAATGAAATACGACATCGTTTTTAATAAACCCTAAATGGCCTTTTTGAGTTCCGTACCACAATCTCCCCGCTGGATCTCGCTTAGCCGTTTTGATCAATAGATCTTCAATTCCTTTTTCGGTAGCAAAATGATTAATTTTTACATAACGATTACTTTTATCGTTATATTGCATTTTTACAATACCATCACTGTAAGTAGTTACCATCAGCATATTTCTATAGGCAGTTAATTGCCTCACCCAGTTTGCTGGAAAACCGTTTTCTACGGTATAAAATTTATGGACTACACTTGGAACCTGAATAGTATCTATGCGCATAGTCGCTACAGTATCTCCAGAAAATACGAGACTATCTTTTGTCGTTTTATGATATTGCCAAAAACCTTTACCATCAGAACCCGCTAGCACGTTTCCGAAATCATCATTGGTAATCGTCTTGATTTTTACATTGCCAAAATTTTCTGGGCTTGCTATAGGGTGAATACCAAGAGAATCTATGCTGGAGATTCCAGATTCACTGGTTGAGATATAAAGATCCTCACCTGCCGAATGCACGGCATAAATCCGATTGCCTTGTAGCCCAGTATCTTTATCAAAATGAGTGAAATCATTTTGAAAATAGGTATACAATCCGGCGCCACTTGTAGCAATCCAGATACCTCCATTACGATCTAAAAATGACGTTCTAATATGATTTACTGCTAATCCTTCTCTTTTACTGATGCTTCGTATGGGTTGAAAAGTCTCCACATCTAGCACAGAAATACCACTAGTATCTGTACCCACCCAAAGCTGATTATTCACTATACTCAAGTTGTTGATACGTGATGGCGAATTTCTAATAACCTCTTCACGGTTTTCTTGCTTGGTATAAACAACAACAATACCTTGAGTAAAGGTAGCGGCAAATAAAGTGTCTTTATATAACTGGAGCGCCATAAAATTTGAGGTATCATAATTCTCAACTATGGCAGGATTGATTAGTGAATCTAGTTTAAACAAGCCTTTGCTTGAAGCAACCCAAAAATGAGCACCATCAAAAGCAATGTCGTTAATTATTGCAGTATCTAATGTGGAATGCAGTGTATGATCTACAAGTTTTCCTGCTTCTGAAAAGCGCTGTACTCCAGATATTGTGCCTACAAAAGGAACTCCCTCATGAACAAAAACCGCATTTGCTTGCCTGCTTTTATAGGAGTAAATACTATCCCCATTTTTAATGGAAAGTCCTTTTTTAGTAGCAATTAACAACCCTTCGCCAAAAAGTTCGAGGTCCTGAATATAGTTGGAGGCCAAACCATCTTTCACTCTAAATACTTCAAAATCTTCACCATCAAAACGCGCGAGACCTCCACCTTGTGTAGCGAGCCATAAATAACCCACTTGATCTTGTACGATATCATATACTTGAGATTGTGGCAAACCGTCTTCTAAAGTGTAATTGCGTAACTGGTTATTTTGTGCCAGGAGATTTCCGAAGCAAAAAAAGCATATAGTTATTAAAAGGAAGGTGTACTTCATTAGGACAAAGATAACGATATGTTGTGGGAGTTATTTTTAGTAAAACCTTTAAAGATGTGTATATATTTTTTTGTCTAAAACATCTAGAGTGGCATAGTTGCCCGCATCAGTGAGATTCATTACCGGTTTGAGCACACAAAGCGCCGTGGTTTTTCCTGAAATTTTAAGCACCTTACCTTTCACTCTAACCTTCCATCGGTATTTTTCTAGCGGGATATTCATTTTAAAAAGTGTGGTTGCCATGGCTTCGTCTTCTGCGATAAAATCCATAATAGCATCAGGGGTTTCAAGACTAGGAATTTCAGCAGCAGTAGCAAATTCTATTTCCCACGTTACCGGAATATTAAAACGGTATGAATACACCTTACCTAGAGCTGGTTCTTCTCTGGTGGTTAATGCCTCTTGCCAGTTGATGTTCTTCTCTGGATATGTTGCGGCAATCTCTTGCGATAATGCCAATGGCCCTTTAGATTGTCCCGTTGGATAAAACACGTAGTACGGTTTTGCTAAATAATGAGCCGCATACTTACCACCAAAAACATTGAAGTACGGAGATGCAATTACTATTGGTTTTGCCTGTGAACTAAACGCAGATTCGAGTTTTTTCAATAAGGCAGTATTGGTCCCGAGGCCACAAGAATGGAAAACGATTTTTGTATCCTTTGAAATTCCTGTGATTGTTCGTTTCTTATTATTTATTAAATATGCCGAAAGGCTTTCATCTGTTATTCTTTCTCCTTCTTTTTTAGTCTGTAAAGACATGCCTCTCCAAGGGTTGCTGTGACTTACTATGTGTATCTCGTTATAGGATAAACCTTGTTGTGTTGATAACCATTTTAGTATCTCATCAAGCGAACGTAATCCTTCTATTACATGATATTTTTGCTGCTTAAAATGAGCCGTCGCGTTTGCATAGTATGTGTTATCATCTTCATCAAAGCCTGCGATAAACACAATAGATTTGGGGGAAGTTATACCTTCTTCATTTTGTTTAATGGACTCTTCTGCAGTAATGATTTCTGCAACGATATCTTCGGAAACGCTAACCTTTTCACAAGACACTAAAAGAGCTAGGGAAGCAATAACTAATGTGATGATAATTTTCATGATATTTAGTCTTTTTGATTGTAGATGATTAAATTAATCTGTCAAACTGAGCTTGTCGAAGTTCAGTCAGGCAAACACCGAAAGTCCTTCGACAAGCTCAGGATGACATTTGTTAATCTTGTTATTAAAGTTCTTGGTAAAGTGTACCACTTGTACCGTAACTATCATCATTCCAGATAAAAGTATCGTGTTGTTCTGCTTCTAGGATGTTCTTTTCTTGAAGGGTAACTTCAGCAGTTAAAATCTGGTTTACTGCTCCAAAGGCTTGGTTAGGGAACAAGTATACAAATGCCTTATCTGAATCTCCACAATTTTCGTTGGTTAAAATAGGGAGCGAGATAAACCCGCCGTCATTGGTTTCTAATATATAATTTGAAACCACATATGAGCAATACTCTACATATTGTACTTCTATTTTAAGTACGCTCTTTACACCAGATAATCCTGGAGTTACAAGCTTTGTAATTTGTACATCATGAATTAGACTTGCATCTGCAACTGGAAATGAAGTAACTTCTTTTGGAGTGATTTCATCTGTAGCGAGAATTGCAGATTGTACTTCTTCTCCATCTTGATTTAAAGTGCTCGCAAGAGACACAAAGTATGCATCTGTCGTTTCAAACTGCTGTGCGTTCATTTGTGAGAATCCTGTCAAAAATAGTGCGGTAATAACGAGTAGCTTTTTCATAATACTTTGGTTTTAAAAAGGTTTATTTGTTTTGTTATACCAAAGATATGGGGAGATGAGAGTACGATTTTGGGTGTTTTAGTATTCGTAGGTAGTTGTTTAGTATTCGTTTCTATTGATACAATTTTGGATTGTAGAATGCCCTTCGACTCCCGATAGCTATCGGGACAGGGTGACTTCGAATAACTTCGTCCTAAACGAAGAACTAGTCATGCTGAGCTTGTCGAAGTACAACAGTAGCTCATTGTTTAACTTGTAGCAAGTTGGTGTTCACTTCTAATAATTATTAGGATAGCGTGACTAAGATTACGAATCAAGTTCGGAATGACAGTTAATTTATATTGTTAAGCAGGCTGTCTATAAAACAACAACCCCAAACAGTTTTTACACCATTTGGAGTTGACCCCGATAGTTATCGGGACTAAACAAACCAAAACACAAATCTTAAATATACCTAGCAGCTGCACGCTGTGCGATTGTCTTTTACTAAAATGGTAAATTGCTTTTTAGTTATTACCATTTCTGTTTTTAAGCCTTTAAAGGCATTGAGCATTTCTATATCGTTTACCCACTCGGTTCCGTTAAAGATCTCAGCAGAAATGATCTTTCCATTGTCACCAAACTTTAATCTAAACTCAAAGTGCGCTCTGGTATACTTTTCTGCTAGATAGCCGTATTGTGCTTTAAACCACATTTTAATTTTTCTAGTTTCTGCTTTAGGTAATTCTAAGTCATCAAAACCTAAAGTATACGTGTTCTTGAAAACTGACTTCGCCTTCACTTCTGCCGCTGCACCTACTGCACTATTGTTTACGTTTTGCGGCATTGGTAAAGTTTGTTTTACCGTTTTTGCATTTCCGCCTTCATTGATAACACGCTCATCAACAGCAACAAAAGAGGTGTATTGTGTGGCAAGATTATACTGTAATCCTAATGCTGTAACTTCGGCCTTTGTGTCATCTCTAAAACGGGTGCTATAATCGTCAAGCTGTTCTATTTTTTTACGAGCCCATAAATATCTCAGTGCTTTATTGTCCGATGTGAGTGTCCCGTCAGAAACTTTAAAACGTTGCTTGATTTTCTTTTTTCCTTGATAACCGGTCATTATGATCTCACCATTAGCCTCGCCCTTATATTTTCCGAAGATAATAACAGGACGCGCTGCAAAAATATCTGGCACTGATGATGGCTCAATGTCGTACACCTCAAAACCTTTTGTCGCGAACTTTACTTGGGTCATCACGGGGCTGTCTATGTATTGCTTGAAATCTTCTGCTACTTTTGCTGCCTCCTCACGGTTGGTGGCAATAAAAGATTCGCTCTTACTTGCATTTGCCATTCCTTCAATAAGGTAGCGATTTACACTACTCCCAATCCCAAAAGTGAATACGTTTGCTTGATCAAGATTATCCTCAATTTTTGTAAATGCCTCTCGTTCAACAGACACATAACCATCTGTAATGACAACCATAGATCTTGAACTTCCTACTTGTGATCGTGGTAAGGAATAAGCAACATTAAGAGCATTTAATAATTGTGTGCCGCCACCGCCTTGACCGCTTGTTAAAAATTGTGTCGCATTGTTAATATTTGCATCTGTTGCTTTAACTGGAGTTGGATTAAAAACTGTAGAACTTGATGCAAATAACTGCACGTTAAAAGTGTCTTCTACATTAAGGTTGCACAGCAGATTGCGCATTAAATCTTTACTTATTTCTAATGGATATCCATTCATTGATCCAGAAACATCTACTATAAAAAGGTATTCTCTTGCGGTAACTTGTTTTGCTTTTACCGTTGCAGGTGGCTCCATCATATAAGCAAAAAACTTCTCATCATTGTGCTCATATAATAACAGTCCAGATGCGATATCTTCACCTCTCAAACTGTAGTTTAAAATAAAATCTCTGTTGGCAGGATTGGTATTACTCTTTGATAAAAAAATAGAAGCGCTATCTCTCGATGGATATAAAATGTTCACTTTATGAGAGGTACTCTCTATGTTTTGGATCATCATACCCGCCTGGATCTCTACCTGTAAATTATAAATAAACGTATCTGCTATTCCCTTTTTAGTCGTAGGGTTGTTAAAGGTGTCTTCACCACTTGTGTTCTCTCCTGTAAATCGCGGGCCAACTACACTTGGTGCTACAAATTGGTATTTTCCATGGATAGGTGACAGCATTTCTGTGTAATACACTTCAATACTTATGGCATCGCCTGGCATCACGTTACCTACTTTCATCTGGAAAACATTGGGGCGTGCTTGGTCTAATTTGGCCGCGCGTTTTCCTTGCGTTACGGCTTCTTGATACACTTCTTCTGCTTTTTGCTTCTCGAATATTTTCGCATTGGTGACACGGTCACCCACTTTCATTTTCATATCGTGCACAGCAGCTTTTGTAGATAGTGGGAACACATACTTTGCTTCAATAGGAGTCGTCCCCTCATTATGATATACTTGTGTCATTTTAACATGAGCGATGGTTCCAGTAACGTGTACCTCTGCTCTAGATTCTTTTAATGGAATCACTGCATTTTCTGACAGCACTGAGAGGTAAGGAGATTCTTTTTTCTGTGTTTGGTTTTCTTGCCCAAAAGTGATTAAGGAAACGAATAGTAGTAAAATTAATGGTAGCTTTTTCATAACGCGATTTTTAATAAATGAGACTTAGTTTTCTTGAGCATCGGTGCTAATTTCTTGCTTCGGACCTGCCTGACGGCAGGCAGGAATGTGCTTTATCGATTACCCTTGGTCAAATGTATGCCCGTTATGGAGTAGAATTTTGTGTGCTTTAGTATTCGTAGATCATGGTTTAGTATTCGTTTGCATTTTAATCATTGTCTTTGGTATGCTGCGCTTACAAAATGACTTTTTAGGTCGCTACTCGTTATAAACGGATAAAAAACAGCATATAATTAGTATGTTATAAAAAATATAAATAACTGTTTATTAGATGTTTATTCATTTACAAATAATTACAAATACTTGCAAACGAAAGTAAATAGTTAGTTACCGACTGCGATTAGGATGCAGTTATATGTTTGCAGTGTCGGAATGAAATAAAAAAACGAAACCTTATTTTACAAGACATTTAGATCTGCGGGAGGAGCCCAAAGACAAAATTAATAACTGTTTAAACATTCCGTATAAATTAAAATTAAGATTCGGGATAGACACAAAATTTAATAGTATGAACGCACTTAGAAACAAAGTACAGTTAATTGGAAGATTAGGTCAAGAACCAGAAATCAAAACATTTGAAGATGGGAACAAAATTGCAAATTTCTCTATGGCTACAGATGATAGCTATAAAGACAAAAACGGACAAAAAGTAGAACGTGCTTACTGGCACAATGTAGTGGTAAGAGGTGGTCTTGTAAACGTAGTAGAGAACTATGTAAAAAAAGGACAAGAGATCGCTATTGAGGGAAAATTAACCAATCGTTCTTGGGACGATAAAGATGGGAAGAAACATTATGTAACAGAGGTGTTTTGCACGGAGTTATTGATGTTTGCTAAATAGACTTTAGTACTCAAGATCAATTGAACAGAGGCGCTTAGCCCAACAAAAAAGACCTCCATAATTGGAGGTCTTTTTTAATAGAATTACAATGATTCTTATTTCTTTACAAAACGCTTTGTTAAAATAACTCCATCACTTGAAATAAAACGCACAAAGTACATTCCGGAAGCAAGATTTGAGATGTTTACAGACATGCCGTTGCTAACTGTTGAAACAGCACTCACTAATTGCCCCGAAGTAGAATAAATTTCTAGTCCATCAAAGCTATCATCCACAATATCGATATTCAATACAGCTATTGCTGGATTAGGATGCAAGCTAATTTTACCTAAGGCATTGGCTGTAAACACTGCCACGTTTTCTTG
>CALIAF010000056.1 GCA_938041335.1 uncultured Ulvibacter sp.
GGAAGCGGTATGTATGGGACTATCTCCATTTTTATGGTATCTTTGTCAACTACTTTGTACATGGGCTATGGTATTTATGTTCAGCGACACAAATGTCCGTAGCCCTATCTTTCGATCCAAAAAAAAAGTCTAAATCACTTCTATATAAAAGGTTTTTAGGAATTGGAATTTTATGTACTGGTTTATATTTTTTCAATAAAAAATGGCGAAATCTTGTGGCTAAAATTATAATTGCAGCATTTGGAATAAGTCTAGCACTATGCCCAAAAAGACTATAAAATCGATGAAATTCATACCCATACCTTTACAAATTTGACCTTTTTTACTTATGTAGCATTACCTTTCATTATATTGATGAAATTATTAAATCAGGACAATTTTGGGTTATGAAGAAATTTTTAACATGAGATTGATGTTAATTATACATTTTAAAAAGTACTCTTTGAAATTAGAGGGAACCTTGCAACACTATTGTTAGTAGGGCTTCACTAAAATTATGTGCTATTTTAAAATGAATACCTCCTTGGTATAGGAGGGTGTAGTATTTTAAAAAGTACAAATTAAAGGTGCCATTATTTCTTATAAGATTACCAAATTATTTATGCTGAAGACGCTCAAAACAAAAAATAGGTTAGAATTAGTTTGGCCAATAGACCTTTTTCGTCAACTCATTGGTGTATTGTCTTTCTTCTACTTCCTACTATTGCTCAGTGAAGTATCGCTTTATAGTACTACTGAAGGCTTGCTTGATCATTCCCTATCTCTAAGTATATATCCATTTACAATACAGCCCCTCTTTGCTGAAAATATGCCTGTATGGCTTGTTAAGGCAATATACCTTTTTGCTATTTTTCTTTCCCTGCTCATTGCTTCAGGTATACGTTCGGTTATTGTTCCTGTGTTGCTCTATTTTATTTCCGTTTGTGCCTTACGTTGGAACTTCCTTATTATAAACATTGAAGATGGATTTATGAACCTTTTTCTTTTCTGGCTCATGATACTACCAAATGGAAATTCTTTTTCTATTAAATCAATCGTTGCTGGAAAGATAGGTTGGCAAAAACGAATGCCCGACGGTATATTGAAGCTATTTTTCGTCAATATTTCGCTCATCTATTTTGTAGCCGGAATCACCAAATGGACTAGTGCGATGTGGCTTGACGGCACGGCAATTCCTGCTATTCTAAAATTACCTTTTACAAGGCTAGATCTTTTTGATAATGCAAGCCAGCTTTTCTTTTTCAAATTGGTCGCATGGATGGTATTAATAATCGAACCTCTTCTTGCATTAATGCCGTGGCTCCGAACGGGAAGCGGCTTTAAGAAGATACTCGGGATTGGAGCATTCACCATTCACCTGTTTAATATCATTGTGTTGGGTTTATCTTTTTCAAACTTTGCCTGTATCATTGTGCTTATTCCTATTTTTAAAAATGAACTTCAACAGATGGTTCAACGGTACAACCGTGTTAATGAAGAACAGCGTTCTTTAGCTACAACTTTTGTTCCATTGGGTCACAAAGAATATTTCGCTTTAATTATTGTAGTTTTTTTAACAGGGGCAACTGCTTCACCGCTGTTTAAAGGGTCGAAATGGAGATTACCTGCATTTGAAAAAGAGGTAGCTTATGAGGTGCACACAAATAGTGAAACCGTAGTGGCCATTCAGGATTTTTGTATTAAAGGTTTGTGGCTTTGCGGGCTGGCCCAGTCTTACGAGTTAGTTAATTGGATTGACGACAGAAACTTTAGTGTAGTAATTGAAGTAGAAACAGGTAAAGGAGTAAACACTATTAAAATCCATGACCTAGAAAATACAATACCTACAACTATCAGATCAAGCTTATTTTATAGCTATTTAGTTGGAGTAACTTGGAACGATATTTCTGTAGATCGCCTAGAAGATTTGAAAAGTAGTCTTTCCAAAAAGCTTGCTGTTTATTTAAGTGAACATGAACCTGAACTTTCTAAAAAAGATTTCCGCCTGTTTTATTCACTTTACCGGATTAATCCACGTGATTCTGAAGTATTTATCCCAATAATATCCAAAAAACTTCTGATCGACTTTCAACAATAAATGAAAGTAACCAACTTAATTCCTTTAAAAGAAATAAAATAATATGTGTGGTATTCTCGTAATTCATTCCTTTAAAGCTAAGGTAGATTTAAACTTGTTTCGAACAGGCATGGAAACGCTGAGAAAGCGCGGTCCGGATGGGGAAGGGTTTTGGGCAAATCCGATGCAAAACTCAGTAATGGGTCATACTCGCTTAAATATAATGGACCTACATGGAGGCAGGCAACCCATAGCCAACGAAGACAAAAGTGTGTGGAGTGTCGTGAATGGTGAATTTTACGGGCATGAAAAAATATTGAGTGAACTTCGCGCAAGCGGTCATAGTCCTGGCAGCCGTTCGGATTCGGAGATTCTGGTGCATTTGTACGAACAAATGGATACAAGCTGTTTTGAAAAGCTGCGGGGTGAATTCGCATTTGTGATAAGAGATGAGACCAAAGACCGCATTTTTGCTGCAAGAGACCGTTTCGGAATTAAGCCACTTTATTATTCGATTTACCGGAATTCGCTTTACATCGCTTCGGAGGCAAAAGCAATCCTAGCAGCCGGTGTTCCTTGTGAGTGGGATCAAAAGAGTGTTCATGATAGCTTTCATCTCCCTATTCGGGAGACGGGTACCTTGTTCAAAAAAATTTTCCAGATTCCTCCTGGCCATTACCTAATAGCAGATAAGAAGGGAGTAAACCTTCACCGTTACTGGGATGCAAAATTCTTAAATACTCTTATTGATAAAACCACCATAGATGAAATGCAATCTATGCAACAAATGAAACAGTTGCTTGAAGAGGCTGTGAGAATAAGAACAAGAGCCGATGTACCGGTAGCGTGTTATCTTAGCGGTGGGGTAGACTCCTCGGCAGTGCTGGCGCTAACAAGTCGTTTTCTTGAAAAGAAAACCGCTGCTTTTACCATCAGTTTTGATCACAAAGACTATGATGAACGAATTCAAGCAGAGGAAATGGCTCGTTATGCTGGAGTCGACTTTCACCCGCTTAAAGTTACAGACCAGGATTTTGCCGATGTTTTTGACGAAGTAGTAAGTACTAGCGAAACGGTGGTGTTTAACACACATGCTCCTGCAAGGTATTTATTAAGCCAACATGTAAAGCAAGCGGGATACAAAGTTGTTTTGGGAGGAGAAGGTGCAGACGAAGTATTTGCCGGGTATCAGTTTATACAAAATGCCTTGCAGTCAAGCAACAAAAAAAATATTCAAGAAACTACATTAGACCAGTTTCTTATCAAACCCTCTCCAAAAACAAACAGTTTGTTTCGCACATCTCCTTTTCTTGCATTGCTGGTTAAGGTAGTAGGTATATCTGATGAACTTAGTGATTATGTCAGGGATAAAGTAATTACGGTTAACGAACTGTTATCTCCCGGTTTTTTAAGACGGTTTAAATACACTGACCCTTACTTATCGTTTTTTCTTCAATTCAGGCTAGGCGCTTTGGTTGGAAGAGAGCGATTTAGGCAATTGCTTTACTTGTGGATGAAATCAGCCTTTGTAAATTACGTACTGGGAGGGGAGCGACTTGATATGGTTAACGGGGTGGAGCTCCGACTTCCCTTTCTTGATCACCATCTGTTTGAGGCAGGTGCCCTCTTGCCTGCGAAGCTTCTCTATAAAAATGATGTTAATAAATATATGTTACGGACCATTGCCCGACCTTATATAACAGAAGAGGTATTCCGGGGCAAAAAAAAGCCCTTCATAGGGCCACCTGCAGTAAGTAATAATAGTTCCCTATTCCAAATGTTTCAGGACCTTCTTCGAAGCCAAAAGTTTAAAGACGTTCCATTTTTCAATCACCAACAGGTGCAACTGTTCCTTGATAAAACATACAAAATGAATGAAAAAAAAAGGACCAAACACGATCCTTTGTTTTTTATGCTGGCATCGTATGCTGTGTTACAAAAAAACTATAAACCTGGCATGCATTGAAGAAAACAAACGAAAAACTATTTGCTATCGCCTTTGTTATTGTTTTAGCCAATCGCCTTATCGGAATTATATTGATGCCTGTAATGCTGACAGCTGCCCCGATTACATTCATCTTTCTAAGTCCAACCATTTTTAATTTATCCATTGTTTCGAGTTATACTTCCGTTGGTCCATTTTATGTCGTTGCCATTTTAGCATCTATGCTGCAATGCACCATTGGTTATTCCTTCGGAAGAATTTACGGTATCCGTGCCACTAGGTGGTATGCCAGGCGTAAGCCAAGGCAGGCAAAAAAAATTAGTATATTGAAGAAAATAATAAGCACCGCTTTTATTCCGGTATTTCTCCTATTACCCGGACCTATTATGAGCATGGTTTCCGGTACGGTACCTGTATCCCGAAAATTGTTTTTCTCCATAGCCTTAGTGGCCCAAGTGTTATGGGTAATGTTGTGCAGGGTAATGGGGGCTTCGCTGCAGGATATAATTATAAAGCATAAAAGCTACAGCATCTGGCTTACCTTGCTCCTGGTTCTATTATATACTTTAAGCAAAATTATTGACAAGAGAAGGAAAAATTGAATTTTGTTATTGCCGCGTATTTGTAATGAGGTGGAAATGCTCAGAATATTTTTGAAGAATTTGAACTGTACGGGCTGTCTAAGAATGTCTGTTACATTACTGGTTTCCTTAAAGTTACACTTTCTTTATTGCTGATTGCTTCAATTTGGTTTGGGAAACTACAAACCCCTTCTGCAATAGGTCTGGCTGTTCTCTTGTTAGGCTCTATCGCTATGCATATAAAAGTGAAAGACCCAATCAAAAAATCGTTTCCGGCTGCATTGTTTCTTGTGATGTGTATAGCAATTGTAATACTATAGATTTACACAGGAATATTGGTGAAGGTAATTAAGCCTATATAAGCGTTAATAATTGCAAAAATAAGTGAAGGAAGGCTTTCTAGTATGCCATCTTTAACTTTTAGTCTAACACCAAAACCCAAAATCATAAGTAAGCAAAGTCCAAATGCCGCAGCTATTAAGATGTATATGGACTGAAAGTAACCCACTAAAAGCCCTAAACCACCAGCTAGCTGAAGAATACCTGTCAATTTACGCTGACCATCAGTAAGTCCGAATCTTTTAAATTCGTTTCTCATACTTCGTGAGTAGAGACAATTGAATCCGTAAAATATAAATGCGAGACTTGATACTGCAATTGCAATCTTATATAAAATAATCATAGTTTCTCGTATTTCATTTTAATGTTTTGTACTAAACTAAAGGAGTTTTTAGTTAGAATAAGCTTGTTGAAATTATATCAATAATCATAATATTCAAGATTTAAAAAATCGCTTTTAAGCTGAATCATTCTGTCAATAAACTTCTTGTTCTCCCTATAGTTTTTGTTTTTCAAAAACTGTATAAAGTTTCCGTTAGAGTGAATACTAAAAGACTGCGCATTATAAATTACTAAACGGTAGTAGGGAACTATCCACGAAAAGCGTTCTAATTTACCTGTATAATGTATAATAACGCCTTTGGGGCGTAATTCGATATTACCATAATTTATTTCAGAGAATTTTAGTTTACTAAGATTTAATTTTGGGCTTGTCTTATCAATAATAAGTCTACCAGAACCAATACCACCTTGTTTTACTCGTTGAAATAAGGTGAATTTATCCCCTGCTAAAGAAGCACTTTCTGTATCATAGTCTTCATTTTTATAGGTTGTATTAAATACCATAATTATGCTTTGACGGTTAAACTATTCAAATAGCTTTCGCCATTTTTAATATGTGCATCTTTCTTTTCTTGTGGCATTTTATCAAACATTCGCACAAGCATTCCCAATCTTGGGTTTTGTAGAAAAAAGGAACGATGGGTGTCCATAAATCGCCAAAATAGGCCATCCCAAGTAGCTTGCCATTCCCCCTTTTTATAATTGCTCATTTTCATTAGATAGTTACTACCACTTATATAAGGTTTGGTTGCCATTAGGCCACCATCGGCAAATTGACTCATTCCATATATGTTAGGTACCATTACCCAATCATAGGAATCAATAAATAACTCCATAAACCAACGATACACTTCGTCTGGGTCAAATTCACAGAGCACCATAAAATTACTTAATACCATTAAGCGTTCAATGTGATTACAATAGCCTGTTTGAAGGACTTTTTTAATGGTTTGGTCTATCGGGTAAATACCCGTTGTACCATCATAAAAAGAGGATGGAATCTTCTTGTTAAATTTCCAAAAGTTAAGGGTACGTTCATCACTTCCACGACTTTCATACATACCTCTAATAAATTCCCGCCATCCTATTATCTGGCGTATAAAACCTTCCGTAGAATTAATGGGAACACTATTTTCTTCAGCGTATGCTAAACTTATTTCTACAATATCTTTAGGCGTAATTAATCCCACATTAAGCATAGGAGTTAATACACTATGGTTAAGAATAGAATGTTCTGCGACAATAGCATCTTCATAGACACCAAATTCCATAAAACGTTGTTCTAAAAACTGCTGAAACCAAGCTTGTGTCGTTTCAAAATTCGTAGGGTACAACGATTGCTCGCGAAGGCTTCCCAAATGGTTTGAAAAGTATTTTTCTACATAAGTTTTAGCTTCTGTATAAAAGCTATCTATATCCGGAAATTGAATGAACGGTGGTGTTTTCTTGGCAGGATATTTCTTCCTATTTTCGGTGTCAAACGTCCATTTTCCTCCAGTAGGCTTTCCGTCAGGTTCGATTAAAATATTTCGCTTTTTTCGCTGCTCAGTATAAAAAGATGTTTGATGATATTTTTTCTTATCACTTCGGAAATAAGTAGAAAGCTCTTCCTTAGTATTCAAAAATAACGGGGAATCAAAAACAATAGCTGTCATACTATTTTCTGCACAAGATTTACCAATACGTTTCTGTAACCAATTATCGACAGGGTCGATATAATTAATATGAGTTATGCCTTGTTCCTTTAATTCTGGAATCAACTTTCGTATGTCTGAACTAGAGCTGATGGATTCTATATAAAATACCTCAAGGTTTTTAGATTTTAGAAACACTTCATACGCTTTCATTGTGGCTCTATGAAAGGCTATTTTCTGTTTGTGAAATGGATAGTATTTAAAAAACAGAAATTCTTCAACTAAGTATACAGGAGAGTCCACCTCAAAAAGTGGCGAGGTTTCAAAAAGCTGATGCGGAAATATAAGGTGTACACTATTCATTTATGCTTTGTTTCTTCTGCAACGTTCGCTGCAATACTTTACCGTTTCCCAGTTCTTTTCCCATTTCTTTCGCCAAGAAAAAGGGAGTTTACAAACCACACATATTTTTTCGGGTAAATGTTGCTTTTTCATCACTTAAAATTCAGGCACTTCATTCACTCTCACATACGGATATGTTGCCATTTTTTTTACTTCATAATAACTGTTCAAACCAGATATGCCTACGCTATTGGTTTTCTCTAAATCTACATCTCCATTGCTCATTGCTGTATCTGGAAGTAATAAATATTCTATTTCACCAATGATTAATGCAGTACCGTTTAAAGGAATAGGAATTGATTCTTTAAAACGCAGTCCCATTTTAAAATCACTTTCTTTTACAAAGGGTACTTTAAAATCATCAATATATTCTTCAGTTAATCCGCAACGTTCAAATTCTGAAATAGTCATATCAAATTTTGCAGATGTGTAATGTGCTTGTTTGGTAAATTCTGGATGAATATGATTAATAGTATATTCGCCGTTTTCTTTTATATTCTGAATTGTATGTCCTACTTCTTCCGTCTGCGGTCTGGTAATAAAGCCTAGTAGAGGCGGGTTGCTTCCTAGATGCACCACAGAACTAAAGACGGCAACATTTGTTTCACCATTATTACTAATTGTTCCTATTAAATTTGCAGGTTTAATACCTGTAACAGAATTGATGATTTTTAGTTTCGTAATTCGATCTAAATCTGCGATATCTTGTTTGTTATATTTCATATTATCTGTTCTTATTAACGTGCTTTTGTAATAAGCGTTTTTTCTCTTTTTGAACTAAAGGATGCTTTTTGTGTCCCCATATTTTAGCTCTAGCCAGTCTTGCACTTTCTTGTAACGCTACAATGGGCAATGGATAATCAACACCAATGTTTACTTCACAAAAGGTTTGTTCCATAGCCGTCATTTTCCAAGGTTCGTGAATATGAGCTTCGGTAACATTGCTGAGTTCTGGCACCCATTTTTTTATGAAAACACCTTTCGGGTCGTGTTCTTGTGAGTTTTTTACAGGATTGTAAAGGCGTACGGTATTAATGCCCGTGGTACCAGCTTGCATCTGAAATTGTGGATAATGAATACCTGGTTCATAATCTAAAAATTGTCGTGCCAAATGATAGGTCCCATCTCGCCAATCTTGGTCTAGGTTGAGCGTTAAAAATGAAACCACCATTGCCCGCATTCTAAAATTAATCCAGCCTGTTTGAGCAACAGCTCTCATACAGGCATCTACTAGTGGATAACCAGTCATACCCATTTTCCAAGCTTTAATGAATACCTCATTTTTGGTGTGAGGCAATAACTCGTAGCCTTTATTGATGCATTGAGTTTCGTAGCTACATTCCATTTCAAACTTTTGTATAAAATGACAATGCCAATGCAATCTGGTTAGCATCGCAGAGAACGCTCGGCTATTTTTGGTACCGTTTGGATGCGTGCCTATGAATTGAAAGGCTTGCTTAATACTTAAATTACCCCAAGCTATGTATGGAGATAATCTGCTACAGGCCATTCGACTTTCCGTAGGTTTTGAAATATGCTTTTGATAGTTAAACCCTCTTTGAGCTGTAAATGATTTTATATAACGCCACGCATTTCGTTCTCCTGCTGGTTGGTATTGTTTTGGGTATGCTTGTAGTTGTTTAATTAATTTTGTCGGTAAGTTATACTTATGTAATAAGGGAGCTATTTCAGAAATTGAATAAGTGTTTTGTATTGCTGGTTGATGCACCGTACGATGCCATTCCTTATTCCAAGTATCTCTGTTTTTAATACCGCGTATAATCCCATCGCGCTGTGATTCTTGCCACGAGATGTTGTTTTGCTGACAGAATTGAGCAATTTGCTTATCACGTTGCCAAGTGATTTGCGTACCGCTTTCCTGAAAGCTAAATACACTTTTTATTTCATAATGGTCATTCAAATACCTAAACGCGTCTATAGCTTCCGCATAGAAAATTTCCACTTGTCTCTGAAAAGGTAGCAGTCTTTCATTCATCGCTAATAATGAATGGTAAAGGAATTGCAAATGTCGCCTGCTCGTATCTGGATGCTTAAGTAATGAAGGTTCAAAAAGATAAATAATGATGTATGGCACACCAGCTTTTTCAGCCTTTAAAAGCGGTTCGTGGTCTTGTAATCGAAGGTCACGTTTTATCCATACGATATTGACAGTCTTTTTTTTCAATAGTTTAATTCCTTTTTACATTTTTTCCAAAAAGCAAAGAATGAAGGATAATACCCTTCAACTGTAAACATCCAATCTCTTGATTCCTCTTTTCCCTTATAGTGTCTGTTTAGCGGATGCTCTTTGTAATAAATATTTTCTAAAGAATGCGACTTTACTAATTCATCAAATTCACCAACATACACTTGAATGTTTTTTATGTTTCTTGAAAGCGCCAGTATAAAACCAATTGTCTTTTGTGATACAGGATAGTGTTTAAAGTGAGAAGGTTCTAATAACAGAATTCTATTGGCAGAAATGTCTTCTTTCCAAAGCGGGTCTAGGTTGTGAAAATTATAGATTAGGTTAGGTAAGGTTTTATCAACTGTAATTGAAGTAGATGTGGGCAAGAGTGTTTCTAAATTTAGAATAGTTATCTCTTGTAATACTTCAGGAATTTCAAGCGTACTAAATGCTTCATAGGGCACATCTAAAAATGTGCTTTTTTGATTTGTATAGCAGTATTTGTTGATGTTTTCTTGATTGGCATAATATTTCTTATTACTGTTCGCTCCTGCGACCCATTGCCAGCTTAATGCATTGCTTGCCCAATCTGCATCCAACAAATGATAATACATCCATTGCGCAGGGAGTTTCCAATGACTATGGGCTATACTACAAGCCATAGATGCAATGTACATTCGCAGGTGATTGTGCAAATATCCTGTCTTGTAAAAAGTGGTAATTGCGGTATCTATAGCTTCAATTCCCGTAGAGGCTTTTGCAATAGCTTCTGGAATATCAGTATTTGAAATAGGGTTTTGTTTGTTTTTCAAATCTGAATTAATGTCATCGCCTTTAGAAATCCAAACCTGTTGCCAGTAGTCTCGCCAAGCGAGCTCTTGAATGAATTTTTCAATAGTTGCAGGTTGATAGCCTCTTTTTAAAATTTCAGAAAGAATCTGTTTGGTGGAAATAACACCACGAGAAATATAAGGTGATAGATGTGTTACCGCACCATCTACGAAATTTCTAGTTCTCCCATACTTTAGAGGGGCGATACCTCTAATACGTTGTTCTATTTCATTGTAAGTAGTAGGAAACAATGGCATTTCATTTTCAAACAAAACATTCATTAACGTTTACTGATTTTATTTCCTGAAATGGCTTTTTGTCGCGAACATTTAAAGCGTTCGATATCTGGATTCCGTTTTTTTAGATGCTTTTGGCTCACGCCGCTATTTACACGTTTACGCCAGCGCTTAAAGCTGGATTCTTTAAGGTTACCACGCATTACTTTAATTACCTCTTTTTCGGGCAAACCAAACTGAAAAAGTATCGCTTCGAAGGGTGTGCGGTCTTCCCAAGCCATTTCAATAATACGGTCTAACTCTCTTTCTGTAAATAATGTATTTTCGGTCATTAATCTTCTAGCTTTTGCCAAATTTGGTCTGCATTTAAATAAAAATCATCTAGCGCATTAAAATTGAATTGGTTTGGGTCTATGACAGAGAGAAGGAAAAAATTTAGCTTTTCAGAGAACCAGTTTATCTATATTTTGAAAACACTTTTTTCATATTCAAAAATGATTGTACACTAAAGAAAATAACTCATCAAGAATTTAAAGATGCACTTACAAACAGTTTTGATTCAAAAGTCATCTTCTTCAGTACAGTTTCTCGTATCACTTTTTCACAACCCGTCTTTGTTGTCGGTTTCATCCGAATCGACCTGAGAAGGTATGTTTGCATTAGCAACTTTATTCTTCTCCAAATTTGGATAGTTTTCTTCTCTTTGTTTCTTGTTTGAATAGAAAATATTCCAAAATGTTAATGCTATGTATATTGCGAATATTATACCGCCTACAATAAAAAATCCTATGTTCATGTTCTTCTTCTTTGTCTAATTGCTATTGCAAACAATAATATTGTACCTGGCCAATGTGCTGAATATTGTGCTTCTGCAGTCATACCAAACAATCCTAGTCCTACGGAGTATAATAAGCAAAGGAACGCTAAGATTATTGGATACCATTTTAAAATAAAACTTTTCATTTTGTAACTTTTTTTATGATTAATTATTAATTTGAGTGTCTGATTAAAGTACTACCTCATATTTTTGCAATACTTCTAATGTGGTATATTCTAATGCCTTTTTGTGAGTTGCTTCAAGAATTACAAATGGTGCTTTACCCGCACGTTCGGCTTCTAACCACCTAGAAATACACAAACACCATTTTGAGCCTACTTTAAGACCTGGAAAGCTCCATTGTGGTATGGGAGTGGTGAGGTCGTTTCCACGAGCTTTTGTGTAATCTAAAAATTCTTGAGTTACAACAGCGCATAAAATGTGAGTTCCAGAATCCTCCTGAATAGTTCTGCAGAAGCCATCTCTAAAATATCCTGTAGCAGGATTATCACAACAAACTTCTAAATCAGTACCAAGAATATTTAATTCTTTATTTTTTAACATTCTTAAAATGGGTTAATCTAATTTTTCAAGTTGCTTCATCACTTCTTCCGCTTCAAATACTTTTTGGTCGCTTAACTTTCTATTGGTGGTGGAAAGGCCATGCGCTTCTTTTAATAGTTTTGCATGTTGCTCTTGTAGTTTTTCTTTTTCCGATTTCTTTTTAAATAGTCCGAACATGTTTTAAATTTATATAAAGTGTATTCTTTAGAAAGCATCAGGCTGTCTACCTTTCAAGCGTTTGTCGATTTTTTTCTTCTTTACGGTAAGACGCTTCATAACATCCATCAAGCTAGTATCCTTAGTTTCTTTATAAATTTCATTGATGGCCAAAATGATACGTTTAGCCTCTCTAGAAGCATCAACTCTATTACTTGTGGTCATACCGCTCATCTTGGCATTTTCATAAGCAAATGCCTCTTTTAAAATGTCCATAATAAATATTGTTTAAGATTACGTAAATATAGTTAAACAAAAAATCAAAAAAGAATCGAATGCCCTGTATATATTACTTTAATATGTATTTAAGGACTATTTCCGTGGATTGGCTTAACTATTGTCAATGAACTGCTTCTGTAAGCGATTTAAAAGGTATTTGATCTCATTGTTTCGAAAAAATACAAAGCGCCCATAGGTGTAATTGTTACCCTGCTTATCTGGTACATTCTAAGGGAAGCAATATTTGAGTCTAATAATTAGGCATATCACTAGCAACCGTGGCAAAAACAAATAATTTCAAGAACATACCATCAAAATGGAAACGCCGGACATAGTATACCACCCTCGCCGGGTTAAAGTGACCATAGCTGGCCGGACGAAAGTGACCCGCCCCCGCCGGGCCAAAGTGACCCACCTTTAGATTAGATCTATCTGTAAAAAGTCTAAGTGCTTTTTTTGTCAAAAAGCACCATGGCGAACAAGCAGATAGACATGCGAAAAACAAAACTGATTTACAAACTGTACACCTCTTGTACGAGCAAGCGTGGGGTAAGCCAACAATTGGGCATATCCCGTGTCACGGTCAGGAAGTACATCGAATTCTTCAAGCGGTACCGTTTTACGGCCTAGGAAGTGGAGAAGATGACCCTAGAGGAACTCCACAACCTTTTTAAGGACGGGCAAAAGCGCAAGAGCCAACGTTTGCTGACCTTAAGGCAGTACTTTCCCTATTTTGACAAAGAGCTTCGCAAGACCGGGGTTACCAGACAATTGTTATGGGAAGAATATTATGCCAAGCACCCCGATGGCTTCAAGCTCTCACAGTTCAAGTATTGGTACGCCGAATGGCGCAAGGAGACCTCTCCGGTCATGCACATGGAGCACAAGGCCGGTGACAAGCTGTTTATAGACTTCACGGGAAAGAAACTCCACATTGTTGACAGGGACACTGGTGAACTGAAGGAACTGGAGGTGTTCGTGTGTATACTCGGTAGCAGTCAATACACTTATGTAGAGGCCTGTGCAAGCCAAAAACTGGAGGACTTCATCCGCTGCACCGAGAACGCACTATGGTTCTACGGCGGCGTACCAAAG
>CALIAF010000057.1 GCA_938041335.1 uncultured Ulvibacter sp.
TTTTCTGCCCACTGCATTCCTAAGATGGCGTGTGGTAATTCTGTTTCAGATTCTGGCACTTTACCAATATCATGCAATAGACCGGCTCTTTTAGCCAGTTTAGGGTTTAAGCCTAACTCGCTTGCCATTACACCACATAACTTTGCCACTTCGCGAGAGTGCTGCAATAGGTTTTGTCCGTAAGATGAACGATACTTCATTCTACCTACCGCTTTAATAAGCTCTGGCTGCAATCCGTGAATACCTAAGTCAATAACGGTACGTTTTCCAACCTCTTTAATTTCTTCTTCTATCTGTTTAGTCGTCTTACGCACTACCTCTTCAATACGTGCAGGATGTATACGACCGTCTGTCACTAATTTATGAAGCGATAAACGTGCTACTTCACGACGAACACTATCAAAACAAGAAAGAATAATCGCCTCAGGAGTATCATCTACAATGATCTCTACACCAGTTGCGGCTTCTATTGCTCTAATATTACGTCCTTCTCTACCAATAATTCTACCCTTAACATCATCACTCTCCAGATTAAATACAGAAACACAATTTTCTACTGCTTCTTCTGTCCCAATACGTTGTATGGTATTGATGATAATCTTCTTTGCTTCTTGCTGTGCCGTCATTTTCGCTTCTTCAACAGAGTTTTGTACAAATGCCATTGCTTCTGTTTTTGCCTCATCTTTAAGACTATGCATCAACTGTTCTTTTGCATCTTCTGCAGATAAGCTAGAAATTACTTCTAACTGCTGAATCTGGTTGCGGTGTGCTTTTTCAACTTCGGCTTTCTTTTTATCAAGAACGGATAATCGCTCATCATAATTTTTAATCTTTCCTGACACATCGTTGTTCAGCTTTTTGTTTTTTGCTAATTCGCTCGAAATTTGAGATTCTTTATCACGAATGCGCTTTTCTGCTTCGTTCATTTTTCGGTCACGATTCAAGATCACTTTTTCGTGCTCAGATTTAAGCTCTAAAAATTTCTCTTTTGCCTGAAGCATTTTATCCTTCTTTAGGGTTTCTCCTTGAGAAGTTGCGTCTTTGATAATGGAAGCTGCTTCTTTTTTGGCAGCAGAAACAGTACTTGAAGCACTATTTTTTGCAAGTACTTTAGCTATCACAAAGCCAATAATTAAGGCTACTATTGCTACAATTGCGGGTATTATATATTCATTCATTAGATGGTCTGGTTTTAATTAGTAATAGGTGTTGAAACATTCATATTTCAGCAAGCACTATCATTATGTTTATATAGTCACTCCCGACAGAGCATAAAAAAGCCTATATTAATAATGTGATTTGTGTAAACTCCATTTAAAAAAGTTTAGGGCTCCCAAGCTGATCAAGGGTCCGCCCGAGAACCAAGGTTCTAGCGGCATTCTTTTACAACTTTAACTCACCCTTTTTAAAAGAATTCGTGTTGAGTTTACCAAAATGTATATTAATATAGGCAGTTACCTAATTGTAATGTAAAGAACGTTACGATACTTGTTCGTGAAGCAAGTTGTCTAGCGCTTTTAGGCGCTCTTCTAATTGCTGAGAATCACTAGTAGTATCTATTTGTTTTTGTTCTACCTGAGCGGCAAACTGTAAGGCAGACATTGCCAGTACATCTTGTTTGTCTCTCACAGCATAACTCTTTTCAAACCTTTTAATCATAATTTCTATCTGCTTTGCGGCTTTCCTTAAACCTTCTTCCTGTGAAGGATCTATGGTCAAAGGATACACCCTGTCTGCAATAGAAATTTTAATTTTTAATGGGCTTGACATGCTATTATTTGTATTGAAGTTATTTACGCTTTTTTCATTCGCTAAAAAACTGTTCTTTTTTCACCTCTTTTTGTCTTTTATTTATTTCGTAGCGATGCTATGCAATTAATAAAAGTCTTCAATAGGTCAAAAAATTCCTAATTTTCGCTAGAATGAAAGAAATATAAATTACTTCATTCAGAGAGTTGACTTATACATTGGTCTATCTCTCGCACTAAAGTATTAATCTTTAGCTTTGTTTCTCGTTTATATTGGTCACTGCCTAGCATTGAGTTGGCCACTTTCATCGTACTATACTTCTCACGCCATTGGTCTATTTCTTCTAGAAATTTCGCTTGTTTCGCTCTTAATTCGCTCACTTCTCTTTGTAACTCTTCTTGTGTGGCCTGTTGCTTATGGTGTTGTTGCAAAAGCTTGCTCACTCTATTCTCAAGAGAATCAACGATTTCAAGTATCGTACTCATCTGGTTTATTCTTCAACGCTATGTTCACAAAGTTAAGATACTAATCGGTAGAAGGCAACAGTTTTTTATTTTTTTTCGTATTATTGATGGAGCGGCACAATATATGCGGAATCCCCACATTATACTTTGACGCAAACCATCTATGAAACATATACTTACATCCTTTTTAACAATGCTTTTTATAGGGAGCACTTTTGCACAGAAAGAAATCCCAAAAGATTATTTTGATAATCCTTTACAGATCCCGCTTATTCTTGCCGGAAGTTTTGGTGAGTTGCGTAGTAATCATTTCCATTCTGGGGTAGATATCAAGACCAAACAAGTAGAAGGAATACCTATTTACGCCCCTGCAGACGGTTATGTAAGCAGAATTAAGGTAGCTCATTTTGGCTTCGGAAAAGCACTTTACTTGAAACACCCCAATGGATATAGCACCGTTTACGCACATTTGCAGCGTTACGACGGAAATATTCAAACCTTAGTAAAGAGTGCCCAATACAAGAAAGAAAAGTACGAGATTGAACTCTTTCCAGAACCTGCAGATATTCCGGTTAAAAAAGGCGATATCATAGGATACACAGGCAACAGCGGAAGCAGTGGCGGCCCTCACCTCCACTTTGAAATACGTGATGCAGCATCGAGACCTATGAATCCTTTATTATTTGGTATTGAAATACCTGACACAAAAAAGCCCATCATTAATAGCGTATTTGCTTATCCTATTGGGGATGGCGCGCAAGTTAATCGAGACGTAAAGCCTTATAAAGTAAGATTGACCAAACTAAAAGATGGGTCGTATAAAGCAGAAAATGTAGAAGCCAACGGTAAAATAGGTTTTGGGATCTCTACTCACGATCAACAAAATGGCGCCTCTAATAAAAATGGCGTCTACCAAATAAAAACTGCCCATAACGGACAAGAAAAATTTAATGTATTGTTCGAAAAATTCTCATTTAATGAAACCAGATATCTCAATCGTTTTATTGATTACGAGTATTTTAAAAAGAACCGAAGCAGGATACAGAAGCTATTTAGGGAGACCAATAATCCTTTAAGTATTATTAAGAATGAAGAAGACAATGGTTTTATAAATGTTCCTGTAGGCTTTGAAAGCAGCTTTACTATTGAGGTTTGTGATTATTTAGATAATAAGGTAATTATTAGAATCCCAATAAAAGGAGTTCCTATAAAACCTGTAGATGAAAAATTAAGAGATCCTAATTTAGAATACGTTATTGCCTCAGGTAATAACACCATGTCTCACGGTAAGTTTGATATCTATTTTCCTGCACAGAGTTTATATGAAGATTCCTATTTAGATATTTCTGCTAAAGGTGACACACTTAGCTTTCATAAAGACAAAATACCTATTCATAAAAATGTGACAATCTCAGCAGATATTTCAGGGTATAAGACCAATGATAAAAGTAAATTATACTTGGGAAGACTCAACTATAAAGGCATTCCCTATTATAGCAATACAAAGCTAGAAGGGAATATTCTAAAAACTTGGGTGCGCACTTTTGGTGACTATGTGATTGCGGCAGATGTAACGAAGCCTGTTATCAAAGCCGTTAACTTTTCCGAGGGAAAATGGATAAGTAGTAACAAGACACTCCAATTAAAAATACAGGATAGCGAAAGCGGAATCAGCTCCTATCGTGCTACCCTAAACGGAAAATACATACTTACAGAATATGAACACAAAAAAGACGTTCTAACCTATGACTTTGATGATAACATCATCTCAGATTCAGAGAATAATTTGAAACTAATTGTGACTGATAACGTAGGAAATAGTACTACTTTTGAGGCTACATTTTTCAGAAAACAATCATAAACACCGCTTTTGAAAACATTATATACTACGCTCGCATTATTACTAATAACTTCTAGTTATATTTTTGCCCAAACCGCTACTGTAAAAGGAATCACTCTTGACGAATTTGATAATGCAATAGGTGGTGTTAATATTACATATGGTGATGGTGGAACACAAAGTGACATTAACGGATTTTATATACTAGATATACCTTCTAATGAAGGAGTAAAACTGATTTTTTCGTATGTTGGTTTGAAAAACGTAACGTTAAATTTGGCGCTTGCTAATAATGAAGATTATGAATTCAATCCAGTTTTAAAAACTGATGTTGAACGAATAGGTACCGTTTTTGTTAATGCGAAAGAACGCAAACGTGTAGAAGGAATTATAAGTATATCGCCAGAAGCAGTTCGCAAACTGCCAGGTGCAAATGCAGGGGTAGAAAACTTATTAAAATCATTACCAGGAATTAATGGTAATAATGAACTAAGTACTCAATATGCAGTGCGTGGGGGAAATTATGACGAAAACTTAGTGTATGTTAATGAAATTGAGGTCTATCGTCCATTTTTGATAAGAAGCGGACAACAGGAAGGGTTGAGTTTTGTAAATAGTGATTTAACACGTTCTGTAGATTTTTCCGCTGGTGGTTTTCAAGCGAAGTATGGTGACAAGCTTTCTTCAGTTTTAGATATCAAGTATCGACGTCCGGTAAGATTGGGAGCAACTTTAGACGCTAGCCTTTTAGGCGGTAGTGCTTCTGTAGAAGGGATTTCAAAAGATGAAAAGTTTAGAGGAATCGTTGGACTGCGTTATCGTGACAACAGTCTTTTTGTAAACTCAAAACAGACAGAAACCAATTTCAGACCCACATTTGCAGATGCTCAAACCTATTTGAGTTATAAATTTAGTAATAAATTTGAGCTTGGATTTTTAGGTAATGTGGCCATTAACAAATACAGTTATGAGCCTTTAAGTCGCCAAACCAATTTTGGTACACTGGCAGATCCAATCGCGCTTTTAGTATTTTATGAAGGCCAAGAAGAAGATAAGTACGACACTTATTTTGGCGCATTAAAAGGGACCTATGTTGTGAATAAAAACTTTACCACTAAGTTTATTACTTCTGTATACCAAACACAAGAGCAAGAATATTTTGATATTCTAGCCCAGTACAGATTAGGGCAACCAAATACAAACATTGGAGATCAAGATGTGGGAGAAGTAGAATTTAGTGAAGGGGTTGGTTCTCAATTGACACATGCACGTAACGATCTTGATGCTTTAATAGTCAATATTGAAAATAAAGGAACCCTGACCACTGGCGAAAGCACCATTGAGTATGGTATAAAATATACGCATGAAGATATAAGAGATCGCGTAGAAGAATACGAAATTATTGACTCGGCAGGCTTTTCTATCCGCCCTCCTATCGCAGATTTTGTAAATGATCAACCGTACACTCCATTTAACTCTGAAATAGTTCCTTTTAATGAAATTAGAGCGCAGAATGATGTGCAGATTGATAGAATTAGCGGGTATGCCCAATGGAGTAAAAGAACAGAACTAGGCACCAATGAGGTTTGGTTAAATGCTGGTGTACGCGCTCATAACTGGACCGTAAGCGGTCAAGGCATCGAGAGTGTCACGCAAACTACTTTTAGCCCAAGAGCTCAAATGACCGTGAAACCTGATTGGGACATGGATATGTTATTTAGAGTTTCTGGTGGTTTGTATCACCAACCTCCCTTCTATCGCGAACTGCGTGATCAGACGGGAACCGTAGTACCTGATGTAAAAGCCCAGCAAAGTGCCCATATTGTATTTGGTAACGACTTTAGTTTTATCCTTTGGGATGATCGCCCTTTTACGCTCAATAGTGAAATATATTATAAAGGACTTACAGATGTAAATCCATATACGCTAGAGAATGTACGCATACGGTATAGAGCGAACAATAGCGCTACAGCCTACGCTTACGGACTTGATGTTCGTATGGCCGGCGAGTTTGTGGCCGGTACAGAGAGTTGGGTGAGTTTTGGATATTTAAAAACCGAAGAAAACATTGACAATAGAGGTAACATATTTAGACCTACAGATCAACGATTAAAGTTTGCAGTATTGATACAAGATTATGTAAAAGTGATTCCTAATTTAAAGGGATATCTTAATTTGACGTATAATACGGGACTTCCAGGGGGTTCTCCTAGTTATGCAGACCCTTATGACTATCAGCAACGTCTTCCAGACTACAAGCGTGCAGATTTAGGCGTTTCATATGTCATAGTGGATAACAACAATGTAAAAGACGAAGGCTTCTTACGTCACTTTAAAGAACTAACTATTGGTGCCGAAATTTTCAACATCTTTGATGTACAGAACTCCATTACCAATACCTTTGTACGTGATGTTTATACAAAAACACAATACTCCATCCCTAATTTCTTAACACCTCGTGTATTTAACATTAGGACTACGATGAAGTTTTAAAATTACTATTATGGAAACTAAATTTCCGATTCTAGAATCTGAAAGAGTAATACTAAGACAGTTTACGGATAATGACCTAGAAAATGTTTTTAAAGGGCTCTCCCATCCTGATATTATTAAATACTACGGCATTAGTTTTAAAACCCTAGAAGCTACAAAAGAGCAAATGACTTGGTTTGCAGACCATGAAAAAAACGAGACTGGAATCTGGTGGGCAGTTTGCAATAAAGATGACGGTACTTTTATGGGTGCTGGCGGTCTCAACGATCTAAGCAAAGAAAACAAAAAGGCCGAAATAGGTTTCTGGCTTTTACCAGAACATTGGGGCAAAGGTATTATGACCGAAACAATGCCATTAATTTTTAATTATGCCTTTACAACAATAGGATTACATAGAATTGAAGGATTTGTAGAGACCGAAAATATAGCATGTAAAAAAGCACTTAAAAAACTGCAGTTCAACCTAGAAGGCACCATGCAGGACTGTGAGATAAAAAACGATGCGTATATTAGCGTTGATATTTATTCGAAAATAAATAAAGTGTAACTAGTGAACCATTCGATTCATCTTCAGAAAAATTTAATCCGATTTGGAATTCCAGTCGTGATTATTGCTTTGATGGTGTTCTTGTCTCAATCTTCTTTATTTATTGAAAACCCAGATTATTTATCTATTGGGATTACCTTTGATTTATTACTTACAGTACCTTTTGTTTACTTTCTATTAATAAGAAAAACAAATATTCCCAAAACAACCGTAGTTCCTTTTCTTATTATTGGAATAGTGGTTGGATCATTAATTCTGCCTAAAGAACAACAGCATTACTTATCGCTATTTAAAATCTATGCCTTGCCTATTATCGAGTTGTTGATTCTAGGGTATGTTATCTATACTATTAGAAAAGGAGTTAAAGCATACAAGCAAAATAAAAACACATCTTCAGATTTTTTTACTGTCTTAACAAAAACGTGCAACACTATACTACCAAAGGCATTAGTGATTCCCGTTTTAACAGAAATAGCAGTTTTCTACTATGGATTTATTCTCTGGAAAAAGAGAAAACTAAAACCTAATGAATTCACTTACCATAAAAATAGTGGCACTATTACCCTACTCGTTGCATTGCTATTAATTATTGCTATCGAGACGGTTACATTGCATTATTTATTAATGAAATGGAGCGAGATCGCAGCTTGGATTCTAACTGCATTAAGTGTATATTCTGGGATACAAATTTGGGGCTTTTTAAGGTCTATGACCAAAAGACCGATTATTATAGGTCAAGAAAGGCTGTACCTTAGATACGGTATAATGAATGAAACGTCTATCTGCTATGAGGATATTATAGAAGTGGTTCATACCACTAAAGAAATTGAATTAAATGCCGAAACCAGAAAGTTATCTTTTCTTGGAGATTTAGAGGGTCACAACCTAGTTATTACCTTTACATCTAAAAATACGTTAACAGGTCTTTACGGAATAAAGCGAAGTTATTCTACATTACTACTATATGTGGACGATACAGCTGGCTTTAAAGCACAAATTGATACTAAGTTACCTATTAAAAAGGCCTAATTAAGCTAGACAAAGCTCTTTTAAACAAGCAACCACGTAATCAATTTCTTCTTTTGTATTAAAGCTAGAAAATGAAAAACGCAGCGAGGGTTTTGCCATATCTTCTTCTGATAAAAACTGGTTTAACACGTGAGATCCTCCTGTGGCACCACTCTGGCAAGCACTTCCTTTAGAGCACGCAATCCCTTTTAAATCAAGCTGGAATAAAAGCATCATTCCTTTTTCTGCACTCATTGGCAAACATACATTTAATAGCGCATAGGTACTTCTGGCATTATCATCGCAGCCACCGTTAAAAGAAACTCCGGGAATAGCTTCGGAAATCTGCTGTTTAAAATATTCTTTTAAGTCTAAAATATAATCTTGCTCTTTGTCAAGATTCTGATATGAAATCTTAAGCGCCTCATTCATTCCTGCAATATTATGCACCGGCTCCGTTCCAGCTCTAAGACCTCTTTCTTGTTCCCCACCAAATATAAGAGATTTCAATCCAGAATTTTTCCGAATAAAAGCAAATCCTATTCCCTTAGGTCCGTGAAATTTATGAGCTGCCACCGCAATAAAATCTATCGGTATTTCTTGAAGGTCTAATTTATAGTGTCCCACAGATTGCACGGTGTCGCTATGAAATAATGCATTATACTTTTTACAAAGAATACTTGTCGCCTTTAGATCAATAATATTCCCAATTTCATTATTCACGTGCATTAAACTCACGAGTGTTTTAGTGCCTGTTTTGGCAAGTAAGGATTCTAAAGAGTCCATTAGCACATGACCACAATCATCTAATGTCACATAATCTACTATAATATGATGCTGTTGTTCTAGTGCTTGAATGGTATTCAAAACCGCGTGATGTTCTATCTTGCTTGTGATAATTCTTTGTATACCTAAATCTCTAACACAGCTATTAAGTACCAGGTTATCTGCTTCTGTACCTCCAGATGTAAAAATAATTTCTGCTGCGGTTATATTTAAAGTGGCAGCAATTTCTTTACGAGCTGTTTCAATCAATGACTTTGAAGACCTCCCGTATGCGTGAGTAGACGAAGGGTTTCCGTATTCCATCTTTAAAGCCTGAGTCATACAGTGAATCACTTCTGGGCGAACTTTTGTCGTTGCTGCACTATCAAAATAGACTTTCTTCATACGCTACAAAAGTACATCATTTTTTTTGTCGAATAAAAGGAGCAATGCAATAAAAACTGTACTTTCACTTTCTATTATAAATGGATATCATGAAAATTAAAATCTGGCTCATTTCCGCAGTTCTTATTAGCGCTCTTACATCTTGTGATGATGGAGATCTTATTGTTACAAGTTTTGATTTTGAAGATCAAAACCTTGAGTTTTGTGGAGGAGAATCTTCATTCGTTTTTTATAAAATAAATAATGATGCCCAAGAAAGCATTGCTTTAAATATAGCTATTGTTTCTGAAATTTTCTTAGAGGAAGAAATCGCTCCTATAAATTTATCTTCTACTAATTTTGTCAGCTATAGAAAGTTTAATGGCGATGTGGATGCGAGTTATTTTTGTTCAAGTATACCACCAGTTTCACCTCAGGTTAGTACAGAATATTTAGCGGAAAGTGGTATCGCAATTTTAACAAATACGCTAGTATTAGACGATCAAGATCGTGTGCCTAAAGAAATGGAATTTGACGATGGAATTGGTGGGTTACTAGATACTGATTTGGACGGTATACCTAATTATTATGATTCTGATGATGATGGTGATAACGTTCCTACTACCGCAGAACTATCTACAGAACCAGATCCAGATGGGGATGACGGGAACCCACTTACACCTATAAAGGACACAGATTTAGATGGCATACCTGATTATCTGGATAAAGATGATGATGGCGATGGCATTGACACTATAAACGAAAGTACAGATGGTGATAATAACCCACTTAATGATATGAACGATCCAATGAATCCTGCTACTTCAGACTTTTTAAACAATGATATTACAATAAGTGGCGCCACTATAACGACATTTATTTCGCATTCTTACACAAGAAACTCAAGTGTACTAATAGTGCTTTCTAATCTCGTATTGACTAATGAAGATGAAACTATTATACAAGAATCTTTAAATTTGGGCACAAAAACAGATGTTATTAATGACACATTTACATTTACACCTATTTTTGTAGAAGACTAGTTATTTTTTATTCTGACTAATAAAAATCATGGTCGCGCCTCTGCCATATTTTTGATAGTCTGCATCTTCATAGGAGATATTATCATAACGTCTAAAGAGGTATTCTAACTCAGCTCTCAATACTCCAGCACCTATACCGTGAATAAAAACCACGCGTTGTATCTTTTTAGCTATTGCAAACTCCAATTGTCGTTTTGCTGTATCCACTTGAATTGTCAACTTATCATGAGGGTGTAATCCTTTTTCAGAAGGCACAAGTTGGTGTATATGCAAATCAACTTCCATAGTTGGTTTTACGCGATCTTTTGGTTTTACCTTTTGAGTTTGTTTTTTTGGCTTTTCTTTCTTTTCATTTAAAATTTCACGAGCAGAAACATTTGAAAAAGCACTTTTAGATAAAAGATTATCCATCACTACTAACTGCGTGGATTCAAAATCCATTTCAAAACCATCGTCACAAAGAACTGTGACTATTTCGTCTTGAATTTTAACAATAACCCCAGATATATCATCGTCTAAAACGTTTATTTTATCGTTAATATGCATAATTAAGTAAGGTATTTCTGTAGTGTTTTCGTTGAACTACTACAAAAATAAGCAATGATTCATTAAAAAACACCCTATTTTCTAGTGAGTTACAAGCAAAATGTAAAAAAAATATCATACTTTTACCACATTAACTAATAAAACACATGCCCAAATCTGTGTTTCAACTAATTTTTAGAGTATGAAAAACCTACTACTTACCTCTGCAATGTTACTTATTGCAGCAAGTTCGATAGCCCAATTGTATGTTAAACCAGCCCCTGATGGTAGTCCTTCATATATTTACGCCAATGATGTTCAAGTATTTGTGGAAGGCACGATTGGACTCGAAAAAAATGCAGCAGGACCTTATGAAAGTAGTATTTACTTAAGAGGTGATTCGCAACTTTTTCAAAGAGGCTCAACAACGTATAATTCTGGTGATGGTTTGTTGTCTGTTTATCAATCGACAAATGCAGATCAATACGATTATAACTTTTGGTCTTCCCCTGTAGGATTAAATGCTGGAGGAACTGGTAATACAGCAAATGGTCCCTTACGACTTAATGTTAGTGATGACACATCGGTATTGCCAACAGACATTGGTACGACAATATTTACTACTGTTTGGGGAGGCTCTTCTAACTCGAATTTATTATACATATCGTCTACGTGGCTTTATAAATACACTAACGAAACAATAGGCTGGCAATGGGTAGGTGGTAATGATGTTGTGCAACCTGGATATGGTTTTTCTATGAAAGGTACAAACACAAGTACCACTGCAACTGCAAATGAAGACCCGAATGTACAGCAATATGACTTTAGAGGTAGACCTAACACGGGCGATATTGTTGTAAATTTAAATAGTGAACAATCCACACTAGCGGGTAATCCTTATCCATCTGCTTTAGATATGGCGGCATTCTTTAATGACAATGCAGATATCGAAGAAATTCTATTTTGGGATGAAGACAGATCAGTGAATTCTCACTTTTACATTGATAATAAAGGTGGTTATGGAACGTGGGTGCCCGCAGGAGCAGGAGCAGGAAATACATTACAAGGTATGTATACTGCAGCTCCATTTTTAAATTATACCAATGCAGGGGATCCAGATGGAGCGACTGGAAACACTGGTGCGGTTTACCCTAGGAGATATGCTCCTATTGCGCAAGGTTTTATGATAAAGGCTAATACTGGCGCTACATCCGCAACATTTACAAACTCTCAAAGAGCTTTTGTAGCTATGGACGGAATAAACTCGGTTTTTAGATCTTCTGAAACAGCTGCAATTAAATCTAATACAACACCAGTATTTGATGTTACTGGTACTAGTACACCAGTAGAAAATACTCAACAAGAAGAGTCATCTGCTGTTACAAACATACCCTATATGCGATTAAACGCTTATTTCCCGGGAAGTCACCGAAGAGAAATGGCATTATTATTTTCAGATAAGTCAACAACTGGTTTTGATAGAGGTTTTGATGCTAAGCACCCAATGGATGCCTCTTCAGAAATGGCGATGACTTTAGAGGACGGAAAAAAGTTAGTGATTCAAACAATTCCTTGGAGTATGGATGCGATTATTCCATTAATGGTAGATGTAGATATTCCTGGTAGTATTGTATTAAGTGCCTATGAAGAAACCGATTTACCATTTAAAAAAGCATACCTATATGATGCTGCGCAATCGACATTTCAATTAATTACACAAGGAAATACTGCCACTGCTAATATTGAACAAGTTGGGCCCGCTACAAATAGATTTTATATCGTTTTTAAATCTCAAGAGCAAGTAATCGTAGAAACTGCAGACGAATCTGGACTTACACTGGCAAAAGAAACTGTTGATGTTTTTCAAGACAATAGATTATCCATTATGGAAATTTTAAATCCGGAGCGTTTTGATATAAAAGAAGCTGCTGTATTTGATATGACTGGTAAGCTAGTACACACTGAAAGTAATATTGGTGAACAATCTAGATACAACTTCCCTACCGCTACTTTTAGTGATGGAGTGTATATCGTAAAATTAACTACACAAGAGAATTTAATACTTGATTATAAAGTAACAATTTTCAATAAGAGATAATAAACCTCTATGATTTTAGAAGGTCTAGAAGATTACATGTTACAGTGCTTTTCTAAGAAATATTTTAACACAAATTGTTTAGGCTGTGGCGCACAACGCGCCGCGGCTTTTTTCATGAAAGGCGAATTTGTTGAAGCCTTTAAGATGTATCCTGCAATTTACACACTACTATTATTTGTCATCTTCCTCATTTTTAACCACTTCTACAAAACTAAATATTCAGAATTAATAAAAATTATCCTTGTTGTGAGTAATATTATTTTAATTCTTTCAAATTATTTGCTGAAAAACTTTATATTGAACTAAACTAATCTCTTAAACCTTTTTATTATGATTTAAAAGAATACGACCCTTATTTATATTCTCGCCATCGTAGCATTTGCATGCTGTTGTTGGTTTGGTGGAATTGGAATAATTCCTGCAGGAATAGCTTATTTAATGGCAAAAAAGACGGAAGAAGATGCAATGGTCAACCCAGATAACTATGTTAAGCCTGGCGCATTTAAAACTGCGAAATTAATTGCGCTAATATCTTTAATTATTAATGCATTGTATTTAATTTATACTATTTATCAAATATCAACTGTAGGTTGGGACGAAATGATGGAACAATCTAGAATCCAGATGGAACAAATGGGAGTTGGACAATAACATATTTACTATTACTAAAATAGCGACTCTACTAGAGTCGCTATTTTTGTTTTAATAAACCGCCCAGCGTTTTCTATTCAAACTCTTTAAGTGTTTTGATAATAATAGAAACACATTCTTTTAACTGTACTTCGTTCATTACTAATGGCGGCGCAAAACGAATAATATTCCCGTGTGTTGGTTTTGCCAATAACCCATTATCCCTTAAACGCATACAGATGTTCCAAGCTGTGTCGCTCTCTTCAGAGTCATTAATAACAATGGCATTTAATAACCCGCGACCTCTAACTAATGTTGCGATCGAACTTGTTTGTATAAAGGCATCTATTTCACTTCTAAATATTTTTCCAAGTCTATCTGCATTTTCTGCAAGAGACTCTTCAGTAACAACCTCTAAAGCTGCCATAGCTACTGCTGCCGCAATCGGGTTTCCACCAAATGTAGATCCATGAGTCCCTGGCTGTATCACATTCATAATATCGTTATTCGCTAAAACCGCAGAAACTGGATAAGCTCCGCCACTTAAAGCTTTACCTAGTATTAATACATCTGGTTTTACATCTGGTGTACCGCTGCAATCCTTTTGAGGGCAAGAACAGTTGCCACAAGTAGCCAAAAGCCTTCCAGTGCGCGCTATTCCTGTCTGTACTTCGTCTGCAATAAAAAGTACATTATGTTTTTCACATAAAGCTTTAGCTCCCGATAAAAACCCTTCAGAAGGCACATAAACCCCAGCTTCACCTTGAATAGGCTCTACTAAAAATCCAGCGATGTTAGCATTGTTTTCTAGTGTTTCTTTAAGCGCAGCTAGATTATCATATTCAATTTTAATAAAACCATCGGTATATGGCCCAAAATTTTTACGAGCCACAGGATCATTTGAAAAAGAGATAATTGTAGTAGTTCTTCCGTGGAAGTTATTTTCGCAAACAACAATTTCTGCTTCATTCTCCTTGATTCCTTTTACTTCATATGCCCATTTTCTACAAAGCTTTAAAGCCGTCTCTACAGCCTCTGCACCTGTATTCATTGGCAGTATTTTATCAAAGTTAAAATACTCAGCTGCAAACTTTTCATATTTTCCAAGCATGTCATTATGAAATGCTCTAGAAGTTAAGGTAAGTGTTTTTGCCTGTTCATTCATCGCATTCACGATTTTAGGGTGGCAGTGTCCCTGATTAACAGCTGAATATGCTGAAAGAAAATCATAATATTTCTTTCCTTCCACATCCCAAACATAAACTCCTTCTCCCCTATTTAAAACCACAGGAAGTGGGTGGTAATTGTGCGCTCCGTATTTGTTCTCTAAATCAATCGCTTTTTGCGACTGCGTTTTTTCCGCTACTGACATAACATAAAATTTAAAAATTATTTTCTGAAATTCCTTCTATACCTTTATTTTTTTTATCCCAATTGCTATCGAGACGAAAATTCAGCGGAGGAGAGAAATCATCCTTGGGCGCAAATTACTAAATAATTCGTAGTTTATTAATGTAAGGATTAAAAAACCATAATATCTAGGAGATTCAGAATACAGCACTTAAGGTCAATCTACTTCAACTAGTTAAAGATATTATATAACGAAAACACGCCTCATACCGTCAAGTTAAGTTCCTATTGAGTACGAGAATCCCTACATTGAAAAACATTAACTAAACAACACGAATAAAATGAACACGATTACAAACTTATGGAACAATCTTGTAAACTCATTAGGAGACTATATACCAACTATTGTTGGAGTTATCCTAATTCTCATTATTGGACTTTTTATTGCAAAAATAGTAAAGAAAATTACCAGGAAAATCATTCAGAAATCTGGTATTGATGATAGATTAAAAAGCAAAATAAAACTCTCAGAATTTATCTCAAAATTAGCCTATCTATTAGTACTAATATTTGTCTTTATTCTAGCTCTTAACAAACTTGGCATGACCGAAGTGCTTGATCCCCTTAAAGACATGCTTAGCGGCTTTATGTCTTATATTCCAAATATAGTTGGCGCTGGTCTTGTGGCTTATATAGGTTATATGCTTGCCAATATAGTTGCAGATCTTGTAGGAATGTCTGGTAATACGATTCAAGGTTGGGTACCAAAACTGAAACTACCAGAAAACATTAATCTTGTGCCCATTTTAAAGAAGGTTGTATTTATCATCATCTTTATCCCTATTCTTATTGCAGCGCTAAATATACTTAATATGGATGCTATCTCTGAGCCAGCTTCACAAATGCTATCTCAGTTTTTAAGTAGTATCCCAAAAATCATAATGGCGGTATTGATCCTTATTATTTTTATAGTAGGTGCGCGTTTTGTTTCTGGACTCGTTAAAGATCTGCTCAATAGTATGAACTTAAATGCGCTTTCTGAAAAAATTGGGTTGGGTGCTATCACTGGAAATACAAACATTGTATCTTTAATTGGTAAATTAATATATTTCTTTATCGTATTATTTGGAGTAATGACTGCAGTAGAAAAGCTAGAATTTCAAGGCTTAACTGATATCGTAGAAACAGTTACACATTATGCTGGTAAAATCTTATTCGGTTTAGTGATTTTAGCCATTGGTAATTGGATTTCAACCTTGGCCTATAAAAACTTTGCTAAAAACGAAGACAACAAGTTTATTGGTGCAATCATTAGAGTTGCGATAATTGCCATCTTCTTAGCTATTGGCCTAAGAACAATGGGCATTGCAGATGACATTATCAACCTAGCCTTTGGTATCACTCTAGGTACTGTTGCCGTAACTATTGCCCTTTCCTTCGGACTAGGCGGAAGAGAAGCAGCTGGTAAACAAATGCATAAAATCATTGATAAATTCAATTCGAAATCTGATTCTAAAAATTAACAAACTACTTAGATCTAAAAAGCGTCATCAGTAATGGTGGCGTTTTTTTTTATGCTATTTTTGCCATAATGGGAAGAAAAAAAACCAATAGAGTAATCTTAGAAGACCTGCTTGTAATAGATGCAGGAGCTAAAGGAAAATCTGTAGCAAAAGCGCCAGACGGAAGAGTTGTTTTTATTAATAACGCCGTTCCTGGAGATGTTGCCACAATACAAACCACAAAAAAAAGAAAATCATATTTTGAAGGTACGGCGATCTCCTTTTCTACTTTATCAGATAAACGAGTAGCACCACAATGCGAGCATTTTGGGACCTGCGGTGGCTGTAAATGGCAACACATGGGCTATGAGCATCAACTTTTTTATAAACAGAAAGAAGTTGAGAATAACCTGATACGTCTAGGCAAAATTGAGCTTCCAGAGATTACTCCTATAAAGGCAGCAAAAGAACAATACTTCTATCGCAATAAAATGGAGTTTTCATTTAGCGATAATAAATGGCTTACACTAGATCAAATAAAAAGCGAAGAAGTAATAGAAGATAAAAATGCGTTAGGTTTTCACATTCCTGGAATGTGGGATAAAATTTTAGACCTAAACAAATGTCATTTACAACAAGACCCAAGTAATGCCATACGTGATTTTGTAAAAGCAACAGCCCAAGCATTAGGAATTCCTTTCTTTAACGCTCGTAACCACACCGGTGTATTGAGAACCCTAATGATACGCACATCTAGTACTGGAGATGTTATGGTATTGCTACAGTTATTTGAAGATACTAAAGAACGTGTTGCATTATTAGATGCGCTACAAGATGCGTTTCCTCAAATAACCTCATTGCTCTATGTAATCAATAATAAAGGCAATGACACCATATATGATCAAGAGGTACTACTCCACGCTGGAGAAGATCATATTATGGAAGAAATGGAAGGGCTTAAATTTAAAATAAATGCAAAGTCTTTTTATCAAACAAATAGCGATCAAGCCTATGAGTTGTACAAAATAACACGTGATTTTGCCGGACTTACAGGCACAGAGTTAGTATATGACTTATATACAGGAACAGGAACTATTGCTCAGTTTGTAGCAAAAAATGCCAAGAAAGTTATTGGTGTAGAATCTGTCCCAGACGCTATTATCGCTGCAAAAGAGAATGCAGAACGCAATAGTATTACCAATGCAGAATTTTATGTAGGTGATATGAAAAAAGTCTTTAATGAAGCCTTTATTAATACACACGGGAAGGCAGATGTTGTCATAACAGATCCACCTAGAGATGGTATGCACGCAGATGTTGTACAGCAGTTAATTCATCTTAATGCGCCAAAAATAGTGTACGTTAGTTGCAATAGCGCAACACAAGCAAGAGATTTAGCGTTATTAGATGAGAATTATAAAGTAACAAAAATTCAGTCTGTTGATATGTTTCCACAAACCTATCACGTAGAGAATGTAGTACTTTTAGAAAGACGATAAATGAAACCCTTAACATTTTGGCCACAAATACTAATTGCAATGGTACTCCTTTTTACGGGATGTACTCGCGATGATATATGTGATCCTAGCGAGGCTAACACTCCGCTATTAATTATTACATTTAAAGATGTTTTAAATCGTAGTGAGGCAAAACAAGTTACTGGCCTATCTATTTCAGGTGACTATGATCCAGAAGTTATAATAGCCTCTGGTGTGTCTACAGATTCTATTGCAATACCTCTACGAACTACAGATAATGACACGCAGTACCGGTTTGCTCTTGCAATCACAGATTCTACGAGTACAATAGATGTTTACAAAGCATCTTATCTTAGAGAAGATAGCTATATTAATAGAGCTTGCGGATTTAAAACAATTTTTAATGAGTTAGCTTTCAGCGAAAATGTGACCGATTCAGACAATGATAGTGCCTCATGGATTCTTGATGTCGTGATAAATGAACCAAACATAACAAATGAAAATCAAAGCCATATTACTATTTATCATTAGTGTGTATTGTGCTTCATTTTCATTAATGGCACAAGAAACAGAAGCTATAGATACCTTAAAAATTAAACACGGACTTCGCTTAGGAGTTGATGTTGTAAAGCCTTTTAGAACCCTAGTTGGCAGTGATTATAGTGGTTTTCAGGTACTAGCAGATTTTAGGTATAATGAGAATATGTATATTGCTGCAGAGATAGGCAATGAAACAAAAAAATACAACGAGCAAAATCTTAGTGCAATTACAAGTGGTAGTTACGCGAAGCTTGGTGTAAATTTTAACTCGCACAAAAACTGGCTAGGTTTAAATAATAGTATTTATACTGGTTTACGCTATGGCTTTGCAACATTTAGTCAAGAACTCCTAGACTATAGTATATATGTAACAGATCAAACATTTCCGAGTAATACAGTAACTGTAAATCAAGAGTTCAATGGACTCAAAGCACACTGGCTAGAGCTGCAACTGGGGCTAAAGACAGAAGTTGCAAAGAATATCTATATCGATTTACACCTTGAATTAAAACGAAAATTAGGTGATGACACCCCTGATGGTTTTGGAAACATCTATATACCAGGATTTAATGCAGTAAATGACTTTAGTGAGTTTGGAGTTGGATATGGGTATTCCATTTCCTATTTAATACCACTTTTTGAAAAATAAGGCTTAGAGGTAATACAATATCATTAAGTAATGTGATGCGCTCCCGGCCATTACAAAAAGGTGCCAGATCACATGGTTGTATTTTAATTTATTCCATACGTAAAACACAATACCCCCCGTATAAAATGCGCCTCCAGACATAAGTAAATTAATTCCTTCACTTGGTACAACGGCCTTGAGTTCCGAAAAATCAAAAACAATAAGCCATCCCATCACCACATATAGGATAAGCGAAAAAATTTCAAATTTCCCCGTAAAAAATATTTTTAAGATAAGTCCAATCCCTGCAATACCCCATACAGCATACAATAATGGGATGCCTAGTGCGTGTTGCAAGCTAATTAGTAATACTGGTGTATACGTGCCGGCGATTAGAAAATAAATGCTGATATGGTCTAAAATACGAAGTTTAAACTTTTTCTTTTCGTCTATTACTCCATGATAGAGTGAAGAAACGAGGTATAGATTGATTAGACTTGCCCCATAGATACTAACGGCAATATTAGATGTGGTAGTCGAGTCAGCATATTTCCGAAGTAATAAAATAAGTCCTACTATACTGGCTACAAAACCAATACCGTGAGTAATGACGTTCCATAGCTCTTCGTTTTTTGTTTGCGCTCTCACCTACTCGTAGTTGTTCTTACTTGCCTTTTTACTCCCTTCATAAATATCATAACGAACAAATTTACTTTCTAGCTGTCCGTTAAACAGCTTTATTTTTTTAGAAGGTCTAAGGCCTACACTTTTAAGCGCTTCTAGGTTAGCCGTTATCATCCAGGCTTGTGTATCTGGATACCCACGTTTTAAGGTGTTGCCAATCTGTCCATAGAACAGCTCAATATTATCAATACTCAAACGCTCGTCATAAGGAGGGTTAAACATCATATATAGCGAGCGTTCCGTTTCTTTTTTAGTTTCAAAGAAATCTGCCTGCTCAAATGTAATAAATTCGTCTAAGTTTGCATTTTTCACATTCTGTTTTGCCTTAGTAAGCGCCGTATAATCGGTATCTGAGGCGTAAATATTAAAATGATAGTCCTTTATCTTTTTTAGTGCAGCATTTTCTATGAGTTCGTAGAGCGCTACATCAAAATCTAACCAAGTTTCAAAACCAAATTCGTCCTTGTTTAGGTTAGGCGGAATGTTACAAGCAATCATAGCAGCTTCTGCGACGATGGTACCACTACCACACATAGGGTCCATAAAATCGCATTGCCCACTCCATCCAGATAGCATAATCATACCAGCCGCAAGTACTTCGTTAATAGGTGCAAATGTAGCTTCTGTCTTATACCCTCTTTTATGTAAGGAGGAGCCAGAACTATCTAATGAGATGGTGCAAATATTACGATCTATGTGGATATTAATTCTTAAAGTAGGATGATCCAGGTCTACATCTGGACGAACCCCTTCCTTTTCTCTAAAACGGTCCACAATAGCATCTTTGGTTTTAAGTGCAATATACTGAGAGTGTGTAAACTGTTTAGAGTGTACGGTGGCATCTACGGCAAGACTGCCTTTAGACTCCATATATTTCTCCCAGGGAATAGCTTTTACTTTATTGTAGATATCATCTTCTGTAAAAACGTTAAATCCAGTAATAGGTTTTAAAATTTTAATAGCCGTTCTACAGCATAGGTTTGCTTTATACATAAAGCCTGTATCCCCTTCAAAAGAGACCATCCTCACTCCTATTTCTACATTAGAGGCGCCCAGTTTTCTTAATTCTTGTGCTAATACCTCTTCAAGACCATATAAGGTCTTAGCTACCATTTTAAAGTTTTTTTCCATTTATAATGCCCGCGCAGGCGGATAACTATTTAATAGCTAAGGCTATATTAGTAAAAAGTGTCGTAAAAGCATTCATTGCTACAAAACAGCACAAAAATACAGTATTTTTGCGCCTACATTAGAGAAGCATGCAAAAAGAAACAGAAAATTGGTATAGCTCGTGGTTTAACACGCCTTACTATCACATTCTATACAACGATAGAAATTATGATGAGGCGGGTTTATTTATGACAAAACTCACTGGATACCTAGATTTAAAGAAAGATGCTTCTATTCTAGATTTAGCTTGTGGTAAAGGAAGACACGCCGTTTTCTTAGGTACATTAGGGTATCATGTTACGGGTGTAGATTTATCTCCAGAAAGTATCAAGGAAGCCAAAAAACACGAAAATGTTCATGTAAAATTTAAGGTACACGATATGTGTTTACCTTTAGATGAAAAATTTGATGCCGTATTTAATTTGTTTACGAGTTTCGGTTACTTTGAAAAAGATGAGGATAACTTCAGAACAATACAAGCTATAGCAAAAGACCTAAAACCCAATGGTTATGGTGTTATTGATTTTTTAAATGCAAATTATGTACAACATCATCTAGTTCCAGAAGAAACTAAAAAGGTAGATGGAATCTCATTTAATATTAAAAGAGAAATTGTGGATGGTTATATATTAAAACATATACATTTTTACGCTAATGAGAACTCCTATTCTTTTACGGAAAAAGTAAAGGCATTAACCTTGGATGACTTTATTTTGTATTTTGAAAAAGCATCGTTAAAAATTACAGACTGTTTTGGTAACTATACTCTTGAACCCTATGATTTATTGAAGTCAGAGCGATTAATTCTAGTTTTTAATAAGAAATAAATTCTAATCTACTAGTAAACTTTTAGTTACAACTCCATTTTCTGTAAGAATTTTAACAAAATACGTTCCTTTTGCATATCCAGTAACATCCAGTGATTCGCTATTAGTATCAGAAAATTCCTGAGTTACAATGGTTCTACCTTGTATATCAATAATTTCTACTGCCGTAAAATTGTTTGATCCCGAATAGATTGAAAAACTAGTTGAAGCAGGATTTGGTGTTAGCGTTATTTCAGCTAATGATTGATAGGTAACTGTTAATATTTCGAAACTATCACCTTCTGTTGCTACTATAGCAACATTTGGGTCAATATTAATATATTCATCAATTATACCGCTAGGCCAAGTAATGGTTAATTGGTCTATTAAATCATCTTCACCCAGCCCAAACATTTCTGAACTAGAGTTTTGACTCAAATAACTTTCGCCACATGTTACAACGCGATATTGCGTACTTCCATTTGATTCAATTTTGATCCTAGCTCCAATGCCATCTCTATTACTTGCAGTACCCACTAAATTGATTTTAAACCAGTTGTAATTATTCAACTCATAACTTTTATTTTCCCATAAGTAAGAATCATGTTCAAACAAATTTGACACTAGAATATCTGTATAACCGTCATTATTAAAATCGCCTATCGCATTTCCGTAAGAATGTGCTAAATCATTTTCAAAACCAGAATCATTTATTTCTGTAAATGTATTTTCTCCATCATTTAAAAAAAAGGCCGCAGAATTTATAGATTCCGTATTAAGATCTGCCAGGCCACTAACATACAAATCTAACTTTTTGTCATTATCACCATCTAACCAATTAGCACCCCAGGACCAGCTATCAAATCGAACACCACTATCTAAAGCGATATTATTAAAAGTATTGGCTCCAGAATTTCGAAAAAGAACATTTCCCTTAACAGGTACTGTTGGAACATAGACATTTGTAATATACATATCTAAAAAACCATCATAATTGTAGTCTTCCACCGCAATGGACATCGCGTCCATAGGGATATCAGTATTTGTTTGATTACTTACATCCTCAAAATTTCCGTTTCCTAAGTTTTTATATAATATATTTCTTGTTGCGATCTGTCGATCATTAATTAAATATAAATCAAGTAGATTATCATTATTATAATCAAAAAAAGTCCCTTGAAAAGTTAAGTTAGAAACCTCTCCAATACCAGAACTTATTGATGTATCTGTAAAAGTACCATCGCCATTATTCTTAAACAACATATTTGGAATTAGATAATCGAAATCACGATTAGCTAAAAATAAATCTAAATATCCATCATTATCATAATCCGCAAAACTTCCGCAATTGGTCCTTTTATTATCCAGCGGCAGACCACTAGAATTTGTTATATCTACTAGACTACCATTATCATTTCTGTATAGTTTGTTTAAACCCGTTTCACTAGCCATAAATAAATCTTTATCTCCATCATTATCTATATCTGCCCAAATAGGCTGCTTGGTTTCTATTAATGGATCATCTGTTTGCAATAAGTTTACTTCAATAAATCCATTACCAAGGTTGTTTTTGTAAAACTTTATTGGCTCACCGCTATTGCTCGCAGCGGTAATATCATCCCAACCGTCATTATCAAAGTCACAAAAGGAGATTCCTGTACCATCCTCGATTTCTGCGGTAATACTTAAACCTAAAGCAGTACTATTATCCTCAAACAATACTTGCGAAAAGGAAACACCATAAGAAATAATTAAACCAAATATTAATATAAACCTCATAAACTATATAAATTAAAAAAACCGCCTTGACATACGTCAAAGCGGCTTAAATATACTAAAATTAATATTACTTTTTAATCTTATCCTTAATCACCATCTTCTCACTATTAATAACACTCTCATCTACTAAAAGACCTGCTTTTCTAAGTCTATCATTAACATCCTTTTGAGTTAATTTTTTTGTAGTAAGAACAGGAGTTCCATTAGTTGGAGCTACTGGAGGCGCTGGGTTACAATTTGCAGAAGCAACCCATCCTTCGTCACCATTACCCCAAGTATCCGCACTAAACACAACAAACATAAACTGTCCTGAAGATGTCATTGAGTCACCTGCTAAAACAGTTCCTGTAAATCCAGTGCCACCATTAGCAGAAGTTTCAACAGCTCCTAAATCTGAAGTACCGATTACAGTTGCAGATGCATCTGTACCATCATAGAAACGTAAGTAATCCCAATTAGTTTCTAACCCGTAAACAGAAAATGCTAAGTTAACAACGTTTCCAGCTCCTGCGTCAACAAGGTATTCAACAGATCCACCGAATCCGCCTCCACTACCAGTACCTGGATCGTAAGTTCCTGGGTTTCCACCTGGATCAACAAAAGTATCTGCACCACAAGCTACTGGTGTAGCAGCAGGAATTGTTACTGCTTCAAGACAATAAGTTACAGATGATTCTGCTGTTCCATCAGATAGTTGTATTAATAATACATCACCAACTGTCCATCCAGACATGTTACCTGCACCAAATCCAGGGATACAACCGTACTCTGTTGTTCCTGTAGCATCATAAACTGCCATAGCTGGTGTGTTCGTTCCACTAGCGAAGAATAATCCGTCTGTAGTTGAAGTCCACGTAAAGAATGCATCTACTACTTCAGTAGCACAAGAAGAATCAACTGTAGCATCGTTTGTAGCACCACTAAAAGTGAAAGATGATGGCGTACCACCTGCACAAGTACCTTCTGCATCTGGAGTAATAGCTATTGCAGTTGCAGCAGTATCATTCATAATTGGTGGAGCTGGAAACGCAAGACAGAATCCAACTTCTACATCAGCCCCAACAAAGTCATAAACTTGGAATACAAGGTTATCACCTATTGCCCATCCGGTTAATGTACCATCAGTATTTGTTGTAAAACAAGCACCAGCAACCTCTGAAGCATCTGCAGCATTTCTTACTACAACACCAGGGCCTCCAGCTTCTCCATTAAACACTAATGAAGTTTCTGTAGCCGTCCAAGAGTAGAAAGCATCTTTACCAACATTACCAGTAAAACAAGATGAATCAAAACCAGAATCAGAGAATTCATTTGCTGAATTAAATAATGTTTCATTACCAACACAAGCAGTTCCAGCGGCTAAAGGAGTAAAAGCAATTGGGTTACACATAGTATCACCAGCTACTGGACTTATAGGACATGGTCCACCACAATCTATAAACGTTTCACCTTGATTTAGAATACCATCATCACAAGTTGCTGGCGGTAGAGGAACACAAGTTACATTCAAAATAAATGAACCAGTTGCGCCATTAAATCCAGCTGCATAGATATAAAATACAGTTCCAACCGTAGTACCTTCATTGAAAGTTACAGAAGATTGTAATCCACAAGAATCATCGTTTCCTACAAGACCAACGTCTGCAGTACCACATTCTAAAGTATCAGAATATACAAATAATTTAGTATCATAGTTAGATCCACAAGTATCAACTGTTACATTTTGCTCTGCACCAGTAGAAGTATACGTGTACCAGATACCAGGTCCAGCAGGATCTGCTGTATCAGGCCATACTGTTGGTTGTCCCGTTGTAGTTGCAGCAGAGGTTGTTGCAGTTTCAACACCACCACAAAGTACATCAATTGCACCTGCACACTCATCATTTACTGGAGGCAAACATTGTGCATCACTAATAAATTCACCACTTAACACACCGTAAACTGTACCAGGAAATGACCAAGTACCTGCCACTTGAGAACAATTTGCTGGAGTAAAGGTATGTGTTCCTGTCCAAGTGATTGAAAGTGGACCAACAGCCGAAGTACCATTAATATCACAAGTGATATTACCTAATCCACCACAATTAGATTGTGTGTTAGTCATAGAACCGAAATCATTAGCACCTAGCAGTATGGTACTAACCATAGTATCATCTGCAGAACCGTCACCCGCATAAACAAGGTTGAAAGTTTTTGCTACACCAGTACCTAGAGTTGGGTGCGTACCAGCTTCAAGAGCTAAGTATGTCCCAGGAATTGGAACAACTGGCGCCTTAGTTGTTTCTTTTAAAGTTTTAATAATAGAGTTTTGTCCATTATATATTGCTTCACTTACGGTAGGATTAGATCCATCCGCATTTACTGTAAACCTAAAAGACATATTTTGTCCAGAAAAAGTTACATTCGTATCAGTTCCTTCAGCATATGCTTCATTTACGGCTAACTTAACATCATTACCGTTAGATAATTTTAAAGAAGCTCTACCATTATTATCTCCTTTAAGAGATACAACAACAACTCCTCTATTCTCACTATCTAATGTTGTGAATGTTCCTTCATAAACACCGTAGTTTGATTCGTCAAACTGTATAGCGTTAGTAGTTAAATCTGCCGATGTGTCTATCACAACAGTCTCTTCCTCTTTCTGACAAGAGAATAAGATTGCTGTAGAAGCAAGTAGCAGAAATGCATTTTTTAATTTCATAATAATTGTTTTTAGTTATATAAGTTTAGTAGTGCGTAATATATAAATATTTCATAAACTAAAATACAATTCATTAAACATTTAACTAGGTTTTCGTTAAAGTAACAAAAAACACGATAAGTCTATATTTTCCCTTTAACATTAAACCATTTTGTCCCTATCTTTGTCCTATGATTTATTTATTATTATTTACGACTGTGCTAACCGGTTTCTTTATAGCCACCTTACTAAAAAAAAAGGCTATAAAACACGTTAGCCTTTATCTGGCCTTTAGTGGGGCCTTCTTACTTGCCATCACAATATTTGAATTATTACCAGAAGTATTTCAAGAAAATAATGAAAATATTCCATTATTTATTATGCTAGGTCTGCTCATCCAGATCTGTCTTGAATATTTTTCTAAGGGGGCAGAACATGGACATTTTCACGTAAATAAAGAAAATACGTCATTCCCATTACTTTTATTTATAAGTTTATCCATTCATGCTTTGGTTGAAGGGATGCCAATTACAGCTGATAACAACTTAATTATTGCGATAATTATTCATAAACTACCCATTGCAATCATATTATCCTTATTTCTATATGAAAGTGGATATTCCAAAATTAAAATTATTGGTTTTATTTCACTTTTTGCTACTATGACCCCTTTAGGCCTATTTATTATGAATTATATTCCCGCTCTTGCCTCATATACTTCGGAAATAACTGCACTTGTTATCGGGGTGATATTACATGTATCAACCGTCATATTGTTTGAAAGCAGTAAAAACCACTCTTTTAATTTAGCTAAATTTATAACTATACTCGCTGCTATAACTTTAGCTTATTTTCTTTAGGTAAATCTTTAGCTTTAAAGCACTTATAAACACATTTATATTTTCCCTAGCGGAGATTATTGCCTTCTTAAAGTATAGAAATATAACTAATTTTAACGGCTACCTTAGAACTACATCTGCTATTCAACAATTATAAATACTCTCATTTTGCTTTGGAAATATTATTTTCTTTAGAAACACTATCTAAAAGTGTACTTTAATTCTGTTTTGTTCTATTCCATATTCAAAAAACAACAAATTGTTACTTGCATGGTATAGCTAAAACACTGTTTTTCTGAATTTTAGTTTAACTATAATTAAATATTAAAAAAAAGGACACCGTCTTTTTTTTGAGTTCTTTAATGAGGATCTTATATAGCACCGTACTGTACATTTTTATAGCTGTGCCACCACATACTCGTGGTCGAGTAGTTCTTTCGGTTTATTTTTTATCATCCCGCACTTGTTACGGGAGCAAAAAAAAAGATCCATTCAAATAAATGATTGGATCTTAAAGAAGGCGTCTTTGTATAAGGTAACGGCACAGCACATTTTTTAAGCCACGGATTCATCATACCTTAGCTGGCTGTGCCACCACATACCCGTGGTCGAGTAGTTCTTTCGGTTTATTTTTTATCATCCCGAACTTGTTACGGGAGCAAAAAAAAAGATCCAATCAAATAAATGATTGGATCTTAAAGAAGGTGTCTCTATGATTTGATAAAACGATTAGAAGCTGCGCTTCTAATCA
>CALIAF010000058.1 GCA_938041335.1 uncultured Ulvibacter sp.
ATTGCTACAATAATACCTATTTTCCCCCAAGCTTTCACCTTTATTTTTTTCTAAAATAAATAGAGATTGGCACTCCTGAAAAGTCATATGCCTCACGTAATTTATTTTCTAAAAATCTACGATATGGCTCTTTAAGATACTGTGGTAAGTTGCAAAACAACGCAAACTGTGGTTGTGGTGTGGGCAGTTGCATACAGTATTTAATTTTGATATACTTTCCTTTATGAGCTGGTGGAGGGAATGCCTCTATTAAAGGTAAGAAGAACTCATTAAGTTCACTCGTTTTTAAACGACGTGTTTTGTTTTGATATACTTGTACTGCCGTTTCTATCGCTTTGAAAATACGTTGTTTATTAAGTACCGAGATAAATACAATAGGCACATCTGTAAATGGCTCTATCTCTTGGCGGATTTGTTTTTCAAAAGCTTTCATCGTCTTGGTATCTTTCTCTACCAAATCCCATTTATTGACCAGAATAACAATTCCTTTTCGGTTACGCTCAGCCAACCAAAAAATATTTTGAACCTGTCCGTCAAAACCACGTGTAGCATCTACGACTACTAAAATCACATCTGCATGTTCTATCGCACGCACACTACGCATTACAGAATAAAATTCTAGATCTTCTTTTACTTTTGATTTACGACGTATTCCTGCGGTATCAACAAGGTTAAACTCAAATCCAAAACGATTGTATTTTGTATCTATTGAATCTCTTGTTGTTCCTGCAATATCAGTAACAATATAACGATCTTCTCCTATAAGTGCATTTATAAAACTTGACTTCCCTGCATTAGGGCGACCTACAACAGCAAAGCGAGGAAGATCATCTTCTTCTACTTCTTCCTTTTCAGGAAGTGCTTCTACAACAGCATCTAGTAAATCTCCCGTGCCACTACCATTGGTAGCTGCAATGGTAAAGTAATCACCTAGTCCTAGGTTATAAAACTCTACAGCATCTGCAGCACGTTTGTTATTATCTACCTTATTAACAGCAAGGAAAATAGGTTTTTTAATTTTACGAAGTAAGCTAGCAACTTCTTCATCCATTCCTGTGATTCCACTTTCTACATCGACCATAAATATGATAGCATCTGCCTCATCGATAGCAAGTTCTACTTGCTTATCAATTTCAGCTTCAAAAACATCATCACTTCCTATCACATATCCTCCAGTATCGATCACCGTAAACTCTCGACCATTCCAGTCCGTTTTTCCGTAATGCCGATCTCTTGTAACACCGCTTACTGCGTCTACAATTGCCTCTCGGCGTTGGATCAAACGATTAAAAAAAGTAGATTTTCCTACATTAGGACGTCCTACAATAGCTACAATGGTACTCATGGTGTTTATTTAAGCTGCAAAGATACGTTTTAAAGTACGAGTCAAGAAGTAAAACTAGTACACTAATAGAATTATATATGCAATCTATTATTAGAATGTGAATCACAAAAATCATCCTTCATCTCTAGAATTCGTTTATATTACCTTTTATTCTATGATAACAGAATAATTGTAAGCTTTCATAATGGCTAACAACTAAGAAAATCAGCTAACTAATCTACTATGACATTTACACTTTTTCTTATCGGTATTACTGCGACTATCCTTGGAGCGCTCCCTCCAGGCGCTTCTAATCTTGCAGTTATTAAAACAACGATAAACGAAAACATAAAGCAAGGTTTAAAAATAAGTTATGGCGCAGGTCTAGGCGAAGTCATACTTGCATTCTTGGCATTAAGCTTTGGGTTTGTCATTAAGGAATACTTTGTCATGCATACTTGGATACAGATCGTACTGATTGTGATATTATTTATTGTTGGTATTTATTTAGTGCGTACAAAACCTAAAGAGGTGAAAGACCCTTCTTCTTTTTCTTCAAAATATGCTACTGGTTTTTTACTTAGTATTGTCAATCCGCCTGTGCTTATTTACTGGGTTGTTATTTTTTCTATGCTTCATAAAAATTATAATTTTAATAGTATGGCTGCTATACCCGTTCTCATTTTATTTTTTAGCGGCGTTTTTTTAGGGAAAGTCATTACACTATATGGCTATGGACGATTAGGGCATTTAATTCAAAATAAGAAAAGTAATTTCAAGTGTTTTATAAATCGTCTTATCGGTGTCATCCTTATTTTAATTTCTATGATTCAAGTAGTAAAACTTACGCTTTTCTAAGGGTCAATAGATACTATTCAATTTTCATAATTACTAATCAATAGTTCCTTAGTGTACTGTGGCTGTGTAAGCTTTCGCGAAAGCGGACTACTAATGAGCCATGATTTTAACAATTCTTCTTATTGGTTTTACAGCTACTATCATAGGAGCTTTGCCTCCTGGAGCGTCCAATCTTGCGGTTATTAAGACAACGGTGCAAGAAAACATATATCAGTCTTTGAAAATAAGTTATGGTGCTGGTATAGGGGAAGTACTCCTCGCTTTTATCGCATTTTCTTCTGGAATGGTGGTCCAAGAGTTTTTTGCTATGCATATCTGGTTGCAATTTTTAATTGCAGGAATATTAGGGATTGCAGGTATCTATTTTATAAAAACAAAACAGATTGAGAAAAGAGACAAAAGAAAATATAGTTCTAAATATGTAACAGGGTTTGCACTCAGTGTGATCAACCCGCCTGTATTAATTTACTGGGTACTTATTTTTTCTGTATTACGTAGTTCTTTTGGAATAGGATTAGAAAGCTACTCTTT
>CALIAF010000059.1 GCA_938041335.1 uncultured Ulvibacter sp.
CAAGATTGCGGAGATGGCAACGGGTGAAGGAAAAACGCTTGCGGCCACGCTGCCGGTTTTTTTGAATGCACTGACAGGCCGCGGAGTCCACTTGGTGACGGTCAACGACTACCTCGCGCGCAGAGATGCGGAATGGATGGGGCCGATTTTCGAGTTCCACGGCATGACAATCGACTGCATCGACAAGCACAAGCCAAATAGCGAAGAACGCAGAAAAGCTTACCGGGCAGACATTACTTACGGAACCAACAATGAGTTTGGTTTTGATTACTTACGCGATAACATGTCGCACTCACCTGATGATTTAGTGCAACGCCCGCACCACTATGCTATTGTTGATGAAGTCGATTCTGTGTTAATTGATGATGCACGTACGCCATTAATCATCTCTGGCCCTATTCCTAAAGGTGATGAGCATGAGTTTAACGAATTAAAACCTAAGGTAAGTAGCATCGAAGAAGTACAACGTAAATACTTAGTTGGTGTTTTAGCAGAAGCTAAAAAATTAATTGCTGAAGGTGATACTAAAGAAGGTGGTTTTCAATTATTACGTGTCTTTCGTGGTATTCCAAAAAACAAAGCCTTAATTAAGTTTTTAAGTGAAGAAGGTGTTAAACAATTACTTCAGAAGACTGAAAACTTCTACATGCAAGACAACAATAGAGAGATGCCTAAAGTAGATGCAGAACTCTACTTTGTGATTGAAGAGAAAAACAACCAGATAGATCTTACTGACAAAGGAGTAGACTTTATTTCTGGTGCAGATGAACCAGATTTCTTTGTGATGCCAGAAATGGGAATGGAGATTTCTAAAATTGAGAACAAAGGGCTATCTAAAGAAGAGGAAGCAAAGGAGAAAGAAATATTATTCCGTGACTTTGGTACCAAGAGTGAACGTATACATTCCCTTAACCAATTATTAAAGGCTTATACTTTATTTGAAAAAGACACACAATATGTGGTGATGGAAAATAAAGTAATGATTGTAGACGAACAGACGGGTCGTATTATGGACGGTCGTCGTTACAGTGATGGACTGCACCAAGCCATTGAAGCAAAAGAGAGTGTAAAGATTGAAGCACTTACACAAACCTTTGCCACAGTTACATTACAGAATTACTTTAGAATGTATAAAAAACTGACGGGTATGACAGGTACCGCAGTTACAGAAGCTGGAGAGCTTTGGGAAATCTACAAGCTTGATGTGGTAGAAATACCTACAAATAGACCTATTGCTCGACACGATAGAGAAGATAAAATTTACAAAACAAAACGCGAAAAATACAATGCGGTTATTGATGAAGTAACAGATTTATCAAAGCAAGGAAGACCGGTATTAATAGGAACTACATCGGTTGAAATTTCAGAATTACTAAGCCGTATGCTAAGCATTAGAGGCATTGCACATAACACGTTAAATGCAAAGATGCATAAGAAAGAGGCAGATATTGTTGCCGAAGCTGGTAATGCAGGTGTGGTAACTATAGCAACCAATATGGCAGGTCGTGGTACCGACATTAAATTAAGTGATGCCGTAAAAGCCGCTGGAGGTCTTGCCATTGTTGGTACAGAGCGTCACGATTCTAGACGTGTAGATAGGCAGTTAAGAGGTCGTTCTGGTCGTCAAGGAGATCCTGGAAGCTCACAATTTTATGTGTCGCTTGAAGATAACTTGATGCGATTATTTGGATCTGAGCGAATTGCTAAGATGATGGATAAAATGGGATTAAAAGATGGTGAAGTGATTCAGCATTCTATGATTTCAAAATCAATTGAGCGTGCACAGAAAAAAGTAGAAGAGAATAACTTTGGGGTTCGTAAAAACCTTTTAGAATACGATGATGTAATGAACGCCCAGCGCGAGGTTGTATATAAGCGTCGTTACAATGCCTTATTTGGTGAAAGACTAAGAGTAGATATCGCAAACATGGTGTATGATACTGCGGAAATAATCACAGAATCAAACAAAGGTGCACAAGATTATAAAAACTTTGAGTTTGAGCTAATTCGTTATTTCTCAACGACCTCGCCAGTTACAGAGGCCGAATTTGAAAAATTATCAAGCCAAGAAATCACGGGTCAGGTATACAAAGCCGCTTTTGCGCATTACAGAGAAAAAATGGAGCGCAATGCAGAGATGGCATTCCCTGTAATTAAAAATGTATATGAAACGCAAGCTGATAAATACAAACGTATTTTAGTGCCTTTTACAGATGGCGTAAAAACATTAAATGTGGCTACAGATCTTGAGAAGGCATACGAAACTAAAGGAAAGCAACTCATTACAGATTTTGAAAAGAACATCACACTTGCCATTATTGATGACTCTTGGAAGACACACCTGCGTAAGATGGATGAGTTAAAACAATCTGTTAGATTAGCAGTTCACGAACAAAAAGATCCATTATTAATTTATAAGTTTGAGTCTTTTGAGTTGTTTAAAAAGATGATTGAAAAGGTAAATAAAGAAGTCTTGTCTTTCTTATTTAAAGGAGAGTTGCCTAAAGAGAACCAACAACAAATACAAGAGGCGCGTGAAGTAAAAAGAGAAAATACGCAAGAGCAAAAAGATGAGATCCAGAATCTTGATGAGCGTTCTGCACAATCTAGAGCTGCAGGACAGACACAATCACAGCAGCGTCAAGTGACAGAAACCATTGTGAGAGAGCAACCTAAAATAGGACGTAACGATAAAGTGACGATCAAGCACGTAATGAGTGGCGAAGCTAAAGAAGTAAAGTATAAACAAGCCATTCCTTTAATTGCAAAAGGAGAATGGGTCTTGACAGATTCTTAATCTAAAAAAATAGTACGAACTATAAAACCCGAAGTCATATTTAGACTTCGGGTTTTATAGTTATATTAGCATACAATTAACCGCCAATGAAGCAATTTCTATTTTTTTTACTTATCTCTTGTACTATGTTCGCGCAAGACGCAGACACGGTCAAAGAAATTGAATCGCTAGAAGTTGCATTAGAAAACTCAACAGGTGGTGACAGATTAGAATTGTTAAAAAAATTGACAATACTAACAGAATCCTCTACTCAATTTAATAACGACAGCATCGCTCGCGAGACTATAAATTATGCCATTGAGTTGGATTCCATGAGGTTTGCAACAGAACAGGTGATGCATTTTATTAATTTTAAAAATAATATTTCAGGAACACCAGAGGAGGGCATTACCATTTTTAATGAATTCATGCCAAAAACTAAAGGGTATGATAATAAAAAATGGTTAGCAAAAGTATATCTCGAACTTGCTGATAGCTACTACTTCTCTGGAAATATAGATTCTGCCTTTATTTATTATGATAAGACATTAGAATACTCAGCAATAGCAAAAGATGATTTCGTGCAAGGTTTAGCCAAATTATACATAGGTGGTGCCTATGGCCAGAGAGGTGATTTTTCTGAGGGATCTAAAAGTTTACAAGAAGCATCTAAAATTTTTATTAAGTTAAAAGACACTTCCAATTTAATAAGTGCAAAAAATTCTTTATCCATATTATACAGTCAAAACAATTTTTTTAAAGAAGCAGAAATAGAACGAAATGAAGGAATGTTGCTATCAAAAAAAATAGGAAACTATGGCAAACTTGCGTCCTTTTCATATAACACAGCAATAGATGTTAAAAAACAAGGATTAGAGAAAGAGCGCATTAAACATCTAAAAGATGCGCTTATGTATTCTAAAAAATCTCAATTTGAAACCTTTTATAAAATACCTTTTACATCTGCACTATCCATAGCGTATAGCGAAAACGATAGCATACTAAAAGCTGAACAAGTTCTAAAACAACTAGAGATTGACCCTAATAATCTAAGCGATCGAAACAGAATTTATTATGTAGATGCACAAAAGAAAATTGCAAAAGCCAAAGGCAACTTAAAAGACGCACTTGCCTATGGAAAAGAATCTTTACAGATAAATACAAATAGAAATGCATATGAAGGCATACAAAATGGCTCTCATTTTTTAAGCGAGGTCTATGAGGCTCTTGGCAACAAAAACGAAGCCTTTAAACACTATAAAACGTATACTAAAATAAAAGATTCAATTACCGGAGTCCAAAAAACAAGATCCCTCGCCTATTATCAAACGTTATACGAAACTGAAAAAAGGGATAATACTATCAACGCTCAAAAAATAAATTTAACATTACTAGAACAGAAAAATAAAACCAGAAATCAATGGTTTTTATTTGCAGCGGTTCTTGTAATAATTGGCATTTCGATATTCATATTATATAAAAATTATAAACAAAAACTTCAAAGACGTCTGGCCGTAGAGCAGCTGCGCACCAAAATATCTGCAGATCTACACGATGATGTGGGCTCACTACTCACTGGACTTTCTATGCAGACCGAGATTCTTGCAAAACAAGTCCCAGAAGATCAAAAATATAAACTAGAGCGAGTGAGTAAAATTAGTAAAGATGCTATGCTAAAAATGAGAGATGCGGTATGGGCGATGGATGCGCGAAAAGATAACTGGCAAGGACTTACAGATCGTATGAATGAGTTTGCTATAGAAAACTTAGCACTCAAAGACATTGCTTACACACTAGATATTGATAATATAGAACTCTCAAAAGCGATGCAAGGCGCCGTAAGACAAAACTTGTACCTCATCTTTAAAGAAGCCATTGCTAATGTCCTTAAACACTCTAATGCAACTAAAGTAGATGTGCAACTTAAAAAAAATAAGAACAATTTTATTATGCACATCGCGGACAATGGCACATCGACAAAAAAACGTTCTAAAGCTGGCCAAGGGTTAACAAACATGACGCTAAGGGCCTCACAATTGCTAGGTAGTTTACATTACAAAAACAATGATGGATTTCAGATAACGGTAGCGATTCCTAGTTAACAGTTCTATTTTTTTTACTGAAATATTAAATCCTAAAAGCAGGAAGTGCATTCGGGGTTTTTTATGACATCACGTTTCCGAAGAAATCTACCTTGAAGTGTTTATTATAATCACTTTCTTAGATTTCAGTTTCGGCTTCGATTTTTCTAGAGCCACATCTTTATGTGGTTGAAATCTTCTATTTCTTGGTTTATATTTGTCTTAAGATTATTAAATTCTTAAATGAAAGGAAATAGTCCTGCTCTAACCAAGTAGTATATTTAATTAAGTTAAGAAGCCTTTGTCCTTTTTTAGGTAAGGGCTTTTCTTATTTTCACTACCTTTAAACACAAAACTCTTATGGAACATATACATCTCGCCATTATTGAAGATGACATTCTTATCAAAGAGTCTTTAGAATCTTATTTAGGAGAAAATAAAGCTATTGAAATAACATGTATTGCAAACAGTGTTGAAGATTTTCTTAAGGCAATTGAAGTGACTAGCAAACCAAAAGTTGATGTACTATTATTAGACATTGGCCTTCCTGGAATGACAGGATTAGAAGGCATTAGTTTTATTAAAAATAAACTCCCTAAAGCAAATATCATCATGCTCACTACTTATGAAGAAGATGATAAAATCTTTAAAGCCTTATGTGCTGGCGCAGTTTCTTATTTATCTAAAAGAACACCACTCACAAAAATTGAAGAAGCTGTTTTCACTATTTTTAGAGGAGGTTCGTATATGTCACCCAGTATTGCCAGAAAAGTAGTAAACTATTTTAAGCCAACACAATCCATAGATGAAAGCCAACTTACACATAGGCAGCAACAAATAGTGCAGTGTGTGGTAGATGGTCTAAGCTATAAAATGATTGCAGAAAAATTAATGATTTCTATTGACACCGTTAGAGATCACATCAAAAAAATATACCTAATCTTAAACATACATAGTAAGGGTGAACTCATAAAGAAAGTCTTAAATCAAAAATTATAGCCCGTGATTATACCATTTATTTTTAAATACCTTTGGTGTAGAAATAAGAGTGAAATTCATTTCCAATAATTGCATAAAATGAAACCATACAAAAAAATAAAAATAGCACTTAAATGGGCTATCATTTATACTATACTATTTCTTGTATGGACCCTCCTTGAAAAAACGTTAGGCTGGCACGAAGAAGGGATTGCAAATAAACAATGGCTTTCAATGTTCTTTATTCCTTTTGCTATAACCATGTACTGGCTAGCCATGAAAGAAACGCGCAGAAGAGTTTACAACAGAGTGATTACCTGGAAGCAATGTTTTATCTCTGGGGTATTAATGGCCATCTTTGTGGCGCTGCTTTCGCCTATTGCTGTATATATTACTCAAAATTTTATCACACCGGAAAATTTTGAGACAGTCGCAAACCAGTCTGTGACTAATGATTTACTCAAAATTGAACAAGCAAATGATTTACTGAACATTGATAATTACAGATGGCAAATTGCCATTGGAGCTTTTGTTATTGGTGTTATCACAGCCGCTATCAGTGCATTTATTTTAAAAACTGTAAATAAAGCTACTACAGAATAATCTTAAATTCATTTTCTACAAAACAAAAAAAAGGGTGAGACTTTAAAAGTCTCACCCTTTTTTTTACTTAAAATTAATTACTGCAATACTAAATTACTGTAAGCGGCACTAATCATGATCTCACGCTCTGTATCTCTAGATTTATGATAGCCATCTACAAGTACTCTATCGTATTGTTTGCGTTGACTTAATTCTATATTTTTATTATACCTCAAGGTAGATCGTTTCCCATTAAAAGAAACTGTAAATGCCGTTGATGGGATTACAATGCCTGTATTTGTATTATCAAGCTGCAGATCAATCTTTTTAAAGTTATCACTCACAGCATCAATGCGCAAGGTCCCAAAAGCAGAGGCTATTCTAGCACTCGTGCCTATTGTTCCAATAATTACACCACTAGAATTAGCCGTTAAATTAATCTCACCTACCGTGTTTAATGTAACACGATCTACAAACTTAACATACAACTTTCCATTTTTCCAATCATTAATGACCACTGGAGCGTAGGCCGCTGTTATATTAGTTTCTGCGCCATCAATACTATCTGCCTGAAAAGGAGCATAATTAAGTATGGCTTTTACATTGCTTGCACTTGCCATTTTTATCTCTCCGTGGCGCACGTTAATCTCACTAGCCGTTTTCTTGGGCATTCTAATAATTAAAGTTTTCTTACCGATCAATCTTTTCTTGATATCGCCATTGGAAGACCCTTCAATGATATATGTTTTATTTCCATTCTCGTCTGTAACTACTTTTTGAGTGTAGTCCATCCCGCTATTTTTAAACTGCTCTTCCATTTTCTTCATGGTCCCTTCCATCTGACTCTCCATCTCTTTAAGCCTATCTTTACTAGTCACTCCTTCTTTCTCTTCTCCTAGCATCTTCTTCTCAAATGATGCCATGTACTCTTTAGGGTTTTTCTGAAATGCCTCATAATCAAAATCCATCCCACTCATTTGAGACAACATTACGTCTGTTATTCCTGGATTTGAAAACATAGAAGATTGACTCGCAAAAAAGTCTGACATAAAGGGATCTGAAAAAGACATCCCGCTCAACATTTCATTTCCAAAAGGACTAGAAGGTCTACCCAAAGACGTCACAACGACTTCATTATCATTTGCTGTGATTGTAAATTCCCAGGCATCAAAGAGCTGCTGCTTTTCTTCTGGTGTCAAATGATCCCCTTCAATAATTGCTTCAATCTCAATCTTATTCTTATCCCAACTCTCAAAAATAATTTGAGTGTAGGCGGTGTTTAATTTTACTATTTTATCTGAAGTGGCTTTAAAACTCTCCACATATTTTTTCTGTCCAAAAACAGAAAGGGATACTAACAATACGGCGATTACCGTAAGGCTATGCTTGTATTGAATTAAATTGTTCATCATTTTGATTTTTAAGTTCTTTTAATTTTTCTTTAAGCTTGAACAGCAATTCTAATCTAAATTTTAAATTATCTATTTGAGCAGTTAAAATGGCCTCTGTAAGACCTACTTCTGTCATTTCTGCACTCAGTTGTCTATATGCAGTGTCCAAATCGCCTAAGCGTTGCATGTAACCATCCACTAATTCTTGGTTTTCTTCAGAAAACTCAAGAGATGCTAACTGAATATTAATATTAGTTTTATAGAAATTCTCTATTTGTTTTAGCTCTGGCGAGATATCTGCTAGAGTCACCTGTTTGTTAACCACAACAGTATTTTCTGCATTTACTAGCTCTACACCATCTATCGCTTGAGTGTTTATAGCATTCCAACCAAAGAAACCCAAGCCCATAATAAGCACTGCAGCAACTCCCCATTGTATCCAAGAAGTTTTTGATTGTTTAGTTTCTTTGCCAAATTCTTTTGCAAGCTTTGCTGCAAAACGGTCTTCATGACCAGCGGGCATATGTTGTTTTTCTTCTGGCGCATTGCGCATCATTTTTCTAAGATCCTGTTTCATATCGTAAATGTTTAAGTGTTTCTTTAAGCTGTATACGTCCACGATGTAATATCGTCCGTGATGTATTCTCGCTCATATTCATTATTTCTCCTATTTCTTGATGGTCATATCCTTCTAGTAAGTACATCTGGATTACAATTTTGTACTTTTCTGGCAAGGCTGCGATGGCATTTTTCACCTCGTCTATCGTGCTAGACTCTGCAATATCCCAATCATTTTCTTCTTCTGCGATATACCCAACCTCTTCATTGATCTGGGTAAATTGCATCTTTTGAGCTTTAATTGCATCTAGACATGTATTAATTACAATACGTTTTAACCAAGCCCCAAATGTCACTTCACCACTAAATTGATGTATCTTTTTAAACGCTTTAATAAAACCTTCTTGCATAGCATCTTCTGCCGCTGCAGTGTTTTTCATATACCTGTTCGCGATAATAAACATGCCCTTACTGTACTGCTTATAAAGCTGCATTTGGGCGCGCTGACTATTATTTCTGCACTGTTCTACAAGTAATTGTTCAGACAATTATTAGATGGTTTTGATTGCTGTTCGGGGTAAAGACGAGAAGATAATTGCTCCGTTTCAGAACGGGTTCCAATCTATAAAATTTCACGCAGTTAAAGATAAAAAGGTTTTATGCTTTCGCGAAAATTTTAATCTCGATAATAATTAATATATTTACTACTAAACTAACGCATTACAAATGAAATACAACTACCTCTTCCTTCTTATTATTACATTAACCCTACCCTTGCATATGATGGCTAATACTTTAGGGGATAACGACACTTGTGTGGGTGCGATAGATTTAAATTGTAACGATAGTATTACGGGGTCTACACTTGATAATACAGATACAGCTGCAAATGCTGCCCCAGACGAGTTTTATAAATACACCGGTGATGGTGACCTTGAAGAGATAACTATCTCTTTATGCTCTGATGTAACAGACTACGATAGTTATTTAAGAGTATATACAGATTGTACATTGGCTACAGAGGTTACTGCAAACGATGATGCATGTGAGCTCCAATCTGAGGTTTCCTTCTTATCTGATGGAACCAGCACCTATTATATTATGGTAGAAGGATTTGCCGCAAATAGTGGCGTTTTTCAATTAGATATATCTTGCGTTTCTGGTCTAACTAATGACTCCTGTTCGTTTGCTACACCCATTGCCTGTGGTGATGCCGTGGTTGGTGAAACAACCACAGACACAGATTCTGGTTTTAATGAATCTCCAGATGAGTTTTTTATTTTTACAGGGGATGGATTTGAACAAGAAGTGACGGTTACTATGTGCGATGGCGGCACTGATTATGACTCTTGGTTGCGCATATTTTCTTCTTGTGATTTGAATAATCAAATTGCCGAAAATGATGATACTTGTAATACCCAATCTGAAGTTATGTTTACATCTGATGGTATATCATCCTATATTATAATGATAGAAGGGTATCTAATAAATAGCGGAAACTTTAGTCTTTCCATCTCATGCTCGGGCCCGCCTATGCCTCCACCAAATGACCTTATAGAAAATTCTATTTTTATTAATGATGCGGGCGGCTTCCCGTATACAGATCCAGATGTATCATCTACAGATGCAACACCAGAAGCTGGGGCCACACAAGACTGTGACCTTGCTGGTATTAATGGCGTTTGGTATCATTTTACACCAGAAGCAAACACTTTAATATCAGGAGCCGTAGAAACCCCTTTAGGAATTAGAGCGGTGATTTTCTTTACAGCACCATCAGAAAATGCAACAATAGATGAGCTGGCAAGAGTAGCACAAGAAGACAACCCATGTTTTACAGGAGAGACTGCTTCTATTACTGCAACTGCGGGACAAACCTATTATGCCCTTGCGGCAAATATGGGAGGAGACACGAGCTTTAATTTTACCTCAGAAGTATTGGGAGTTGAGACTTCTGTATTTGATGCTTTTACTATGTATCCTAATCCAGCTGATCGAGAACTTTTCTTGAATGGCACTACACCAATTGAACAAATAAAAATATCAAATGTTCTAGGGCAAACTATTTTAGCTAAGCACATTAATAACACAACTAGCTCGCTTAATATTGCTGCACTAAGTCCTGGAAACTATTTTATTTCAGTCACCATTAACAGACTGGTAAACACCTACCAGTTTATTAAACAATAAGTATTGATTAAAACAAATAAAAAAAGCTCGAACTAATTAGTTCGAGCTTTTTTTATTATCCACTATTCTTATTTACTCATCTAACAAAAGATTAAGAGTCACTTTAATATTATCACGAGTTGCTTTTGAGAATGGACAAATCTCGTGCGCACTATTTACTAAGCGCTCGCCAGTCTCTACATCTACTCCTGGAATAAAGCAATCCAGTGTCGCTTCTAATAAGAAACCACCTTTATTGCTTTCGCAAAAGCCTATTGTCGCTGCTACGCTAATCTTTGCATCATCAATTTCCATTTTCTTTCCTTTAGCGATTGCTTGTATCGCTCCCCCAAAACAAGCCGCATACGCACTCCCAAACAATTGTTCTGGGTTTGAGCCCGCAGCCCCATCGCCGCCCATACCCTTAGGCACAGATAGATTAAGATCGATTATTCCATCTTCAGATTTTACGCTTCCAGCTCTACCTCCTACTGCTGTAGAAGTTGCTTCATATAATGTTTTCATGCTTATATATTTAAATTTATCTATATGTTGACAAGATACTACGAAGCCATTTTTTTTGAAAAGATAGATTCATAAATTTGTCATAAATTCGTAGTATGGGATTTACACCAATTTACAGCTCAAATGTCGAGCAAGATTGGTTTCTTTTCCGCTCATTTGTCGTCATAAAATAGAACCGTAACTAAAGCTATGCGAATATTTTTTTTCTAAACTGAGCACAAAAAAATTCAAATTTTCAGCACAACATTTAAATAGTAAATGGGCATCATAGGTAAAAACAAATCGGCATTAAACGAGCAGGAAGGCATAGAACAGCCCGATTCGTTGAACAATGCTGCTGCCCAGAAGTTGATGCAGAACAGAAAAAAGAAGCAAGAAGTGGCGCAACTGTTCGCTGGCATTAAAGCAGGTGACAAGACCGCCCTAAGTAGAAGCATCACCTTAATAGAAAGCACGACACAACAGCATCAAAAGCAAGCAAAAGAGCTCATTGCGCTTTGCTTACCTTTTGCAAACAAGTCTCAGCGCATAGGCATCACAGGCGTACCTGGCGTAGGTAAAAGTACATTTATAGAAGCCTTTGGTAAACTACTCACTTCACAAGGGCACAAGGTTGCTGTACTCGCTGTAGACCCTAGCAGTACTGTAAGTAAAGGGAGTATTCTAGGAGATAAAACTAGAATGGAAGAGCTGGTAAAAGATGACCATGCGTTTATTAGACCTTCTGCCAGTGGAGACGCTCTAGGCGGTGTGGCTCGTAAAACTCGAGAAACCATTATTTTATGTGAAGCCGCAGGTTTTGATACGATTATTATTGAAACCGTGGGTGTGGGACAGAGCGAAACTACCGTGCATTCTATGACAGATTTCTTTTTATTGCTGAAACTTGCTGGAGCTGGAGACGAGCTGCAAGGCATCAAACGTGGCATTATTGAAATGGCAGATACCATTGTGATTAATAAAGCCGATGGCGAAAATGTGAAAGCGGCAAAATTGGCCAAGGTAGAATTTAACCGAGCGCTCCACCTCTACCCTGCTAAAGAAAGCCAATGGACTCCTAAAACAGTTACCTGTAGCGCATTACATAACGAAGGAATCCAAGAGGTTTATGAATTAATAAATGACTATATCTTACAAACTAAAAAGTCGGACTACTTTAACCATAAACGCACAGAGCAGAATAAATTTTGGTTAGTGCAAACCATTGAGAGCCAACTAAAATCCGATTTCTTTTCTAACCCAAAAATTAAAGCAGCGCTAAAAAAGCAGTTGGCCTTAATAGAGGAACATAAGACAACCCCTTTTGAGGCGGCGGAGGTTTTGATGAAAATTAACTAACAATTTTCTAGCTTGAATATTTCTGAAGTAATTTAACTACTTTCTTTTAATCATGTAAGAATTAAATCCTCTTATAACTTGCTCTTGTAGTTGCCAAATAATAATTGGAATACCTATACTAGCAGTACCTATTGCCCCATAGAAGTACCAAAGTACAACTGTAAAAACCACACCAAGACCAACACCTAAGAGCATGATTGTATTACTTGATTTTGCTCTTACTTTATTTACATGCCTCTTTATAAAATTGCCGCAATTTTGACAATTTAAAGAAATCTCATCGCCTACTTCCATTTGAAGTTCAGCACGAGTTTTTGCATTTGATTTTACTTTGATTTCTTTTTTACAAGAAGTACAATTTGTGTATAAATCCATAATAAAAAATGATTTATTTTATTTAAGAAAACAATCACTAAACCAAGCCACCTGCGCGGCTAAGCCCTCTTTCAATGAAGTCTGCGGATTATAATTAAGTACGCGCCTAGCCTTGTCAATATTTGCTTTAGTGCGTGATTGATCTCCAGGTCTTGCTGGTTGATGGTCTATTTTTACAGTGAGCCCAAGTATTTCCTCTATCGTGTCTATACCAGTTTGTGTGCTGTTTTCATTTTCGGTTCCTAGATTGAAAATTTCGCCATTACAAGCTTCTTGATGCTTAAGTACAGAAACAATACCATCTACAATATCTTGTACATAGGTAAAGCTGCGCAAATGTTTTAAACTGCCTTCAAAAAGCGGGAAGGACTTGTTATTTAAACCGCAGTCTATTAAACGCGTATATAATTTATCTGGACGCTCTCTAGGGCCATAAACAGAATACAAACGTAAAGAAGTAGCCTTTAATAATCCGCGGCGGCTGTAAGCTAGTACCAATTGCTCTGCAGCTAGTTTTGTAACGCCATACCAAGATGCAGGCAATGGAGCATCATCTTCTTTAAGTGTAGCAACAAGGCCATATATAGAAGATGTGGCGATATTAATAAAATAAGGTTTTGAATTCAGTTTTTCTATTACATCTAGCATACGCTGTGTGGCAATCACGTTGTTGGTGTAATAATCTTCAAAACTAGAGTCTGAAGAGATTCCCGGTTGGGCAGCAAGATGAAAAATAGCGTCCACGTCTTCGGTAATCAACGGGCTTAAATCATCGGTTCTTAAGTCTGTGCGATGGACAGTAATGTTTTGATTGCTTAAAATTGTAGCGTTAGCTTCTTTTAAGGCTACATCGTAGTAAGAAGAAAAATTATCAACACCAATGACAGTGTGCCCTAACAAATGAAGACGTTCACAAGTGTGAGAACCAATAAATCCAGCTGCGCCGGTTACAATAATTTTCAATGGATATTTCATTTTATACAAATACAAAGAAACATAATTTTTAGTTGCTATCTAGGGTATCGTAAAGTCTTTAAAAAAAGGATATTTTTGCACTAATGGCAGACGCATTGTACCAGTTTACGATTATTGTTCCCGTTTATAATGAACAGGATAATCTCGCTCGTGTAGAGCAAGAGTTGTTGGCGTATACTCAAATTGCGACTAAAAAAACGGCTATACTATTTGTAAATGATGGCTCTAAGGATAATAGTCAACAAATGATTGAAGCCATTTGCACGCGCAATAAAGGGTTTTCATTTATCGCTTTTAAAGAAAATAAAGGCTTGAGTGCCGCTATTAAAGCTGGTTTTGACGCCGTAAACACAGAATTACTGGGATACATGGATAGCGATTTGCAGACCACTCCTTCAGATTTTAATATGCTACTCGAGAAAATAGAGGAGTTCGATTTAGTAACTGGGGTACGCACAAATCGCAAGGACAGTTTTATTAAAAATATGTCTTCAAAAATATCTAATGGTATACGACGTAGTTTTACGCACGATGGGATGGACGATACAGGTTGCCCGCTTAAAGTGATTAAAACCACGTTCGCAAAAAAAATACCTATGTTTAATGGGCTTCATCGTTTTCTGCCTGCCATGATTTTATTGCAAGGTGGCAAAATAATACAAGTCCCGGTGCAGCATTTTCCGCGTATTGCAGGGAAGGCAAAATTTGGGGTATGGAACCGTTTAATTGGACCCTTTGTGGATTGCTTTGCCTATCTATGGATGAAAAAAAAATACATTAACTACGAGGTAGCTAAAAAAGGATGATAGAAGCAATAAGTTATATCACCATCATAGGTTTTATAGGACAAGGGCTATTTTTTAGCCGGTTCTTGTTTCAATTGATCCTTTCAGAAAAAAGCAAGAAAGTAATTACTCCCACCATCTTCTGGAAACTAAGTTTACTAGCCTCACTTATATTTTTTATTTACGGATATTTACGAGAAGATTTTGCTATCATGCTTGGGCAATGCTTCACCTATTTTATTTATATCCGTAATTTACAATTGCAAGGAGAATGGAAAAAGCTACCTAAGTTTTTTCAAGTACTCCTCTTTGTTTTCCCGCTACTTATTGGAGGGTATGCCTTTGGGAAAGGAATGGACTATGATGTGTTTTTTAGTACTGAAAACATACCTGCTTGGTTATTAATCTTAGGGATTGTAGCGCAGCTTGTTTTTATATTTCGATTTATCTATCAATGGATCTCTTCAGAAAAACATAAAAAATCACACTTGCC
>CALIAF010000060.1 GCA_938041335.1 uncultured Ulvibacter sp.
TGATTAGAAGCGCAGCTTCTAATCGTTTTATCAAATCATAGAGACACCTTCTTTAAGATCCAATCATTTATTTGATTGGATCTTTTTTTTTGCTCCCGTAACAAGTTCGGGATGATAAAAAATAAACCGAAAGAACTACTCAACCACGAGTAACGTGGTGATTAGAAGCGAAGCTTCTAATCGTTTTATCAAATCATAGAGACACCTTCTTTAAGATCCAATCATTTATTTGATTGGATCTTTTTGTTTGCTCCCGTAACAAGTGAGGGATGACAAAAAATAAACCGAAAGAACTACTCGACCACGAGTATGTGGTGGCACAGCTATAAAAATGTACAGTACGGCTCTATAAAAGATACTCTTTAAAGAACTCAATCAAAAGACGGTGTCCTTTTTTTAATAAAGGTTAATTAATTAGCTATAAAATGATTCTAATGGAAGATAGATGCCAAGCATTAAATTAAATTTAATGTATTGAAATTTAGTAAGTTATGTGTTTTCAGGAAATTGATATAATTTTTTTATCTTAATTGCGTGTCTCATTTTAGAAGTAAATACAAGTACAGAATTTAGAGTAGCATTTTTTAAAAGTAACACTCAAATAAAGAAGACGATGCTAAAAAATAGCTTTCATAAAAGTGCGTAATGCTTTAAAAACAAAAAAGATAGCTGCTGCACCTACTAAAATTCCCAGAATAAGACCTAAATAGAACCACGCGTGACCTTTGTTTAAAAATGTAATTGTTAGCAAATATGGGCTCAGAAACAGCAGAGGCAAAGAAATTGCTAGAAACTTAATTCCTTTTCCTAATAATTTTTTATCGGAGTGTTTATGCATTTTTATAGTGTTTTATTGCCGCTCGTACACTTTTATATTCTTCAAGTAGTGAAGCAGCGGTATTTCTGTCTACAGCAATCTCACCCATTATCATGCGAATACCGCGATCAACAAGTTTCTTATTGCTCAATTGCATATCTACCATTTTATTCCCTTTTATACGACCCAACTGAACCATGGCCGTTGTAGAAATCATATTAAGCACTAGTTTTTGTGCAGTACCGGCTTTCATTCTAGAGCTTCCAGTTACAAATTCTGGACCCACTACAACAACAACTGGATGTTTTGCGGTTAATGCCAGCGGACTCCCTTCATTACTAGTAATACATCCGGTTGCAATTTTGTTTTTGTTGCACATTTCTAATGCACCAATGACATAGGGGGTAGTACCCGATGCAGCAATGCCAATAACAATATCTGCTTCGGAAACTTGATGCGATTGTAAATCTTTCCATCCTTGAATATCGCTATCTTCTGCAAACTCAACTGCCGCTCGTATCGCTTTGTCGCCTCCAGCAATGAGTCCTATCACGACCCCGTGATCAACACCAAAAGTAGGTGGGCATTCACTTGCATCTACAACACCGAGTCTTCCGCTAGTGCCAGCTCCAATGTAAAAGAGGCGACCACCTTGTTTTAACTTTTCGGAAACAATTGTTGTGAGCGCGGTTATTTGCGGGAGTGACTTTTCTACTGCAAGGGCTACAGTCTTGTCTTCTTTATTGATAGTAAGTAGAATCTCTTCTACACTCATTTTTTCAATGTCGTGATAGTGAGAATCAGTTTCTGTAGTTTTCGTGAATCCCATAATTACTCTTGTTATTTATTGTACGATATATGACATAGTGTCTCTTTCTGAAACTCGAAAATATCCTAGTGGAAAATTATCAGGGTTTGTTTGGTTCACAATGTTTCCTCTTACTGTAGCAGGTTGCGTTTCGAAAGGGCCACCTCCATCTTCAGAACCCTGCTGAAGTAAAATGAACATGAAGTTATGAAAACTTCTATCTACACCATCTAGTATAAATTGTACTTCATCACCAGGTTCTAGATCTTCAGCGGTATAAAGTGCGAAAATCTGATTTCCGTTAAAAAACTCGTCAGAGGTAATGTCTCTGTCTTTACCTTTATCTGAAGTTATTTGAGAATAGTAATAGTTTTCTTCATCTTCTGGATCACTGAAGAAAGCTTTAAGTTCAATTTCGTCGCCAAGAAATCCTCCTTCATTATCTTGTTCAATATTCATCTCCCAGGGTGATACAGTATCAAGTTGCTCTGTAGCAACAAATGTTTCTCCTTCGTAAATTATTGTAATGGTATACGCAACATTATCTTCTGGTGTTAAACTAGTTTCAGTAGTGTATATTCCATTTTCAATATGATTAAGCATAAATATATTGGCATTATTATCGGTAATCGATACTGTAGCATCAGTAACAGGAGGAACCTCATCATCAAAAAAGGGACCTGTTAAAGATAACTTTACATCTGTACTACCTCCTTCATTATTCAATAACCTTATCATTGTAGCTTCTACTACAAGTTTTGGTTCGCTTTCATTTAATTCTACGTCAATCACTTCTTCACAAGAAATTAGAAAGAGTATGCTAAAAAGTAGTGTAAATATACGCATAGCTTAAAATTTAAAATTATAAGTAATTGAAGGAATGATTCCAAAAATCGCCAGTTTTATTGCTTCATTTTGCCCAATATCGGTGTTTTCTCTGAAAGAAATAGATGCTGCGTTTTTTCTATTATAGACGTTGTAAATACTAAAGATCCACTCACTTGTCCAAGGTCTTGTTCTAGCACTGTCAAAATTTCTGCTCTTTCTAGGAATATATGTAGCAGAAAGGTCCATTCTATGAAATGCAGGTAATCTACTTGCATTTCTAGACTCATACACCGGAATCACTAATCCATCAAATTCATATTGCCCCGTAGGATACGTAACCGGCAATCCTGTCTGGTAAATTAAATTTGAAGCGAAAGACCATTTTTTTGAAAATTCATATTGGGCCGTTACAGAGATATCATGTGTTTTGTCCCAAGGTGAGTTATACCATGCTCCGTTATTAATACCTATCTCTTCTTGCGTTCTTCCAGGTGTGCGTTGTTCACTTTTTGAAAGCGTGTAAGAAATCCAGCCCGTTAAACGACCTTGCGTTTTTCTTGCTAAAAACTCAAGACCATATGCTCTGGCTTCTCCTGTAAGTAGGATTTGTTCTACTGCATTATTGGCAATTAAGTCTGCATCATCAACGTAGTCCAGTCTATTCTGAACTTTCTTAAAATAACTTTCTACCTCAAAAGAAAACTTGTCGAAAGCTTTAAAATATCCTACCGCAACTTGATCTGCTAATTGCGGATCTATGAAGCGACCACTTGGTGCATAAATGTCAAAAGGAGTAGGCGATGTGGTATTACTTATTAAATGAATGTACTGCGCCGTTCTATTATAGCTTGTTTTTACAGAAGCATCTTCTGCTAATTGATACGCTACTGCTAAGCGAGGTTCTAGATTCGCAAAAGACTGTATCGTTTCAGATCTTTCAAAACTTTCTGTGCCAATGGGGTCGGCTTTTTGATAAATATCTAAATCTTCATCGTACGCGATAGGATTGTTGTCTGCATAAATATTTAACTCATCTTGTCCTAATCTATTAAATGTGGATAGTCTAAGTCCTGCCTGTACATTAAGTTTATCGGTAATTTCAAATTCTCCATCCACATATAATGCGTTTTCAAAAGCATATTTTTCGGTAAGCTTAAAAGGGTTAATTCCTGATGTTTCTGTTGTGGGCGAAATATCTCCTGGGTTAAAAGCATAATGGATGCTGTTTAACCCATAACGTAGTTTTGTTTTTTCTGAAACGTAATGGATGAAGTCATATTTTAAATTAAAATTTCGAACTCCGCTGTCAAACTGGAATTCAACAAATTTTAATTCTAGGCCATAGTAGTAGTCAGAATAAATAGCTGATAAGTTGCTAAAGAGCTTATCTGAAAACACATGGTTCCATCTTACATTTACAGTAGTATTTCCGAAGAGATTAGAGAAACTATCTGAGATTGCAAATTTATCTCTCCCGAAATATCCTGAAAGAAATAATCGGTTCTTGTCGTTTAGAGTATAACTTAGTTTTGTGTTTAAATCATAAAAATAGGCAATATTGTCATTGTCAAATAAAGGGAGGAATAAATGCGCGTAACTGCTTCGTCCACCTACTAGAAAGGAGGCTTTGTCTTTTACAATGGGTCCTTCTAGAAGCAGTCTACTTGCAATTAAGCCAATACCTCCAGTCGCTTTTAATTCTTTATTGTTTCCATCCTTTTGATAGATATCTAATACAGAAGAAACTCTACCTCCATATCGTGCCGGTATTCCACCTTTATAAAGCGTTAAATCTTTTATAGCATCTGGATTAAACACAGAGAAAAAACCAAATAAGTGAGATGAGTTATATAGCGTAGCTTCATCTAATAAAATTAAGTTCTGGTCTGCAGCACCACCACGTACATTAAAACCACTCGCTCCTTCACCGGCATTGGTCACACCTGGCAATAAGGTTATTGCCTTAATCACATCAGCTTCTCCAAGAACAACGGGTATTTTTTTAATAGTAGAAGAATTAAGGGTGTTTGTGCTCATTTGCGGATCACGAATATTCATTTTTTCTTTATCGGCAGTAATGATTACTTCATCCAGAGATTCTAAGTTTTCTGACAAATTCACATTTTTTGTGATAGAAGCTTGTAAGTCAACCGTTATTATTTCTGAAGTAAAACCAATACTGGTGTATTGAATTTCATAGGTACCTGCTGGTAATGTTATAGAATAGAACCCATAAACATTAGTCACTGCACCGGCATTTTCTGAGGGTACGAGTACGTTGACGTTGATGAGTGTTTCGCCTGTTTCTTTTTCTGAAACGGTTCCACTGATTGTAAATTTCTCTTGTGAAATACCTAGTGCAGTGACAAGAGTTAGAAGCGTAAAAAGAAAGTATTGTTTCATATAATAAAAGGCCTTCTATAGTAACAGAAGGCCTTTGGTTTTATTATTCGATATCGTTTAAAATTGCATTGAACGTTTTGCTTGGTCTCATTTGCGCGGCGATCAAGGCGTCTGTAGGTTCATAATAACCACCTATGTCAACCGGATTTCCTTGAGCAGCATTTAGCTCATTCATTATAATAGACTCATTATTTTTAAGTCTGTCTGCGATAGGAGTAAAGCGTTTGCTTAGTGCTGCATCGCTTCCTTCGGCTAGAGCTTCTGCCCAGTAGCGTGCTAAATAGTAATGGCTTCCTCTGTTGTCAATTTCGTTTACTTTACGAGAAGGACCTTTTTTGTTTTCGAGTAATTTTTCTGTGGCATCATCTAACGCTTCACCTAATTTAATTGCATTCGCATTGTCAAATGTAGACCCGAGGTGTTCTAATGAAACCGCCAGTGCTAAAAACTCTCCAAGAGAATCCCATCTAAGGTGTCCTTCTTCTACAAACTGCTGCACGTGCTTAGGTGCAGATCCGCCGGCTCCAGTTTCAAATAAACCTCCGCCATTCATTAATGGGACGATAGAAAGCATTTTTGCACTTGTCCCTAATTCTAGAATAGGGAAGAGGTCTGTTAAGTAATCCCTTAAAACATTTCCGGTTGCAGAAATAGTATTCTCCCCTTTTTTTACTCTTGCGAGTGTGTATTGCGTTGCTTTTTCTGTAGATAGGATTTTAATGTCTAATCCAGAAACATCGTGATTAGGTAAGTACGTGTTTACTTTTTTGATAATTTCTGCATCGTGAGCTCTGTCTTCATCTAGCCAGAACACTAGTGGCCATCCAGTTGCTTTTCCGCGAGATACAGCAAGCTTTACCCAATCTTGAATAGGTAAGTCTTTTACTTGGCACATACGCCAGATATCCCCTTCTTCAACAGTGTGTTCCATTAATGCAGTTCCGTTTTGATCTACAACACTCACCTTCCCAGCCTGCGAGATTTGGAATGTCTTGTCGTGTGATCCATACTCTTCTGCCTTTTGTGCCATCAAGCCAACATTAGGAACTGTTCCCATTGTAGTTGGATCAAATGCTCCATTTTCTCTACAGAAATCTATGGTTGCTTGGTATAATGGTGCGTAGCTACTATCTGGTATCACCGCTTTAGTATCTTGCTGATTTCCGGCTGCATTCCACATTTGACCAGAAGTACGTATCATTGCTGGCATAGATGCATCAATAATAACATCACTTGGTACATGAAGGTTGGTAATCCCTTTATCGCTGTTAACCATAGCTAAGTCTGGTCCAGCAGTTAATGCGGCAGCAATATCTGCTTCTATGGAAGCTCTTAGCGTTGCATCTAGTTCTGGTAAGGTGTCAATAAGATCTCCAAAACCATTGTTTACATCTACTCCTGCTTTATCTAAAGCCGCTCCATGTTTTTCAAAAACAGACTTAAAGAAAACTTTAACCGCGTGACCAAAAATAATAGGGTCACTTACTTTCATCATCGTTGCTTTCATGTGCAGTGAAAAAAGTAATCCTTTTTCATTTGCATCTTTTACTTGTGCTTCTAAGAAGGCAAGTAATTTCTTCTTATTCATTACTGTAGCGTCAATAATTTCTCCAGCGAGTACAGCTACGTTATCTTTAAGAACAATCTCTTGTCCAGAACTTGTGTTAAGTACTATTTTTACTGCCCCTTCGCTTGCTATGGTAACAGATTTTTCATTGTGTCTAAAGTCACCATCAGTCATCGTCGCTACATGCGTTTTTGAACCGGTACTCCAAGCTCCCATTCTGTGCGGGTTTTTCTTAGCGTAGTTTTTAACTGCCTTAGGTGCTCTACGGTCGCTGTTTCCTTCTCTCAATACTGGGTTTACAGCACTACCTTTAATTTTGTTGTACGTACTTTGGATGGCTTTTTCTTCATCAGTTTGTGGTTCTTCTGGGTAGTCTGGTATCGTAAAGCCTTTTGCTTGTAGTTCTTCTATGGCTGCATTTAACTGAGGTACAGACGCACTAATATTAGGTAGTTTTATAATATTTGCTTCTGGTTTTTTTGCTAGTTCACCAAGTTCTGTCAATGCGTCATTTACGCGTTGCTCTGGTGCTAAGTGATCAGGGAATTTAGCTAAGATTCTTGCTGCAAGTGATATGTCTCTCGTTTCTACGTCAATATTTGATGGCGCCGTAAAAGCCTTTACAATAGGTAAGAATGACTGTGTGGCAAGTGCCGGTGCTTCGTCTGTTTTAGTGTAGATAATTTTAGCAACTTTTGACATATATTTGGTAATATTTAAATGAAATAATTTTGTTTTTGAGGAAGTGCAAATATACGGATTTGTAACGCAGCATAAAACTGTAGAGAAGGACAAAAAACAAAATAAAAAAAGCCATAACAAGTCCTGAAACATTGTTATGGCTTTACGTGTCTCATCTTTTACCGACGAACTCCTTGAAAGTTCTTAATGCAGTTTTGTTATATTGCTGCCGTCGTGGATGATGCACCAGATTTAGTTTTTAAAACCAATAACTCTCGTTATTCTATGCCTTTAAAAATTAAATCTTTTTTTCTAGATTCATTTGATTGGTGATTAAAACCACTTTTCAAATATATGAATGAGTAGAAAAATTAAGGAAACATCTTTATATGTCTTAGTATTGGTACTTTAATCGTAAAATTAAAATGTAATTGCTAAGACAAAGAACGTTTTCTAAATATCAATCTATACCCGTAGCTATATTTTGATAGTATAAATGTAATATCTATTTCTGAAATGACAATGAAATGTAATGGGTTATATATTAACATGTTATGAACTAGGCTTGTCAACAATTGTTCATAAAAAAAGCGTCCTTCAAATGATATGAAGGACGCTGAGTTTTTGACAAGAAGTCTACTAGTATCTCTGTTCTTTGATACGCGCTTTCTTACCTGTAAGGCCTCTAAAGTAATAGATACGCTTTCTACGTACACTACCTTTTTTATTGATTTCAATTTTCTGAAGTGCTGGCATATTTACTGGAAATATACGTTCTACACCTACAGTACCAGACATTTTTCTGATTGTAAAGGTTTTTAATAATCCAGTACCTTTTACTTGAATTACTACACCTCTAAAAAACTGTGTTCTTGTTTTTTCTCCTTCACGAATCTCGTAGAATACAGTAATTGTATCCCCTGCTGAGAATGCTGGGAAATCTTTTTTGGTTACAAATTCGTCTTGTACAAATTTTACTAACTCTTCCATTGTTGTTCATTTGATAGTTTACTTTATAACGACATTCACGTATCTCGCCAGAGGTTGAAATAAAGGATTGCTTAGCTTCTAGAGTTAAGCGGCTGCAAAAATA
>CALIAF010000061.1 GCA_938041335.1 uncultured Ulvibacter sp.
TTTGCAATGTTACGATAACCATAGCGCCTTGAGCCGGTGCAGGAGTCATCCAGTTGAGGTCGATATAGTTTTCTGGCAATACATTAATTCGTTTTAATCCTGCTTTTGCAAAGATGGCTCCGTCCCAATTATTGTCTTGTAGCTTTTGTAATCTAGTATTCACATTTCCGCGGAGATCAACTACGGTGTGATGCGGATATCGATGCAGCCATTGCGCTTTTCTGCGAAGGCTTCCTGTCGCAATAGTGCAAGTTTTTGTAAAATCCATATCACCTTTTGTGACCAGAATGTCTTCGGTTTCTGCCCGCTCTAAAACCGCTGTTTGTACAATTCCTTTTGGTAAGGCTGTAGGTACATCTTTCATACTATGAACCGCAATATCTACAGTGCCGTTAAGCATTGCAACATCTAGTGTTTTAGTAAAAATGCCAGTGATTCCCATTTCGTATAATGGTTTGTCTAGCACGAGGTCTCCTGCAGATTTTACAGGCACCAATTGTGTTTTATACCCTAAATTTTCTAGTTGGGTTTTAACGGTGTTAGCTTGCCATAATGCGAGCTCACTGTCGCGAGTTCCGATACGAATTACTTTACTCATCGTCTGTGTTTTGAAGTTGAAACACTTGATTTATAAGATCTATACTTTGTTCTGTTTTACCATTGGCACCTTTTAGATGGTTGGCAAATTGGGTGGTAATCTTTTGGATGATACGATTGCTAATAATCTCTGCCTGCTCTTCATTGAAGTCTGAAATCTTGCGACGCTGATTATTTATTTCCCCTAGTTTGATTTCTCCTAATTTCGTTTTTAATGCCTTAATTGTCGGTGCAAAAGAGCGATTTTTTGCCCAGATATCAAATTCTGTAGCTACCTCATCAATAATCACTTGTGCCAATGGAATTTGAGACTGTCTATGTTCTAGCGTAGCATCTGTAACTTTTGATAATTCGTCTAAGTGAATCAACGTAACAAAAGGGTTTTCTTTTACCGTTTCTGAAACGTTTTTAGGGATAGAAAGATCTAAAATTAATAAGGGCTTCGTTAGATATAAAAGTTCTTTAGATATAGTAGGTTGTTGCGCGCCTGTTGCTACTATTAGGATATCACTGGCTGCGATCTCACTTTGTATATTCGAGTATTCTTTGACAATAAGATTGAATTTACCAGCAATCTCGTCTGCTTTTATTTTGGTTCTATTAATGAGTGTAATATGCTCATTCTTGGTATGCTTGATTAGATTTTCACACGTATTTCGTCCAATTTTCCCAATGCCAAACAGAAGGATATTCTTTTCTGAAACATAAGGAACACGAGCCATAATATATTGTACGGCTGCAAAACTTACAGAGGTGGCTCCAGTAGAAATCTCTGTTTCGTTTTTAATACGCTTACTAGCTTGAATTACGGCATTGCCTAGTCGCTCCATGTACGGGTTAAGTACTCTGGCCTTTTTAGACCGGCGTATGCCCGTTCGTAATTGACTAATGATTTCAAAATCACCTAAAATCTGACTATCAAGGCCTGTCCCTACTTTAAATAAGTGAGCGACGGCATTTTTACCTTTATAGATGTAAGCGACCTTGTTAAATTCTTCAACAGTTCCGTTAGTGTGGTCGCAAAGCAGTTTTATGAGATCATTACTATCTTGAGCAAAGCCGTAAATTTCAGTACGGTTGCAGGTAGAAATTAGAGTTAATGAAGCGATGCCTTCCGCTTTAGCAGAAGTAATAATATCTTTTTGGGTAGCTTCGGAAACACTAAAATGACCGCGTATATCTGCGTCAGCCTTTTTATAGTTAAGGCCAATGGCGTAAAAATCTTCTGCCGAAGGGATGCTCAAATGATTGTTATTCGTACTGATAGCGTTGTTCTTGTGCTTGCAAAGGCGGGCATCTCTACCACAAAATCGCAATTTAGGGCAAAAGTAAAATAACAAATACCTAAAAAACAACGCCAGCGGCATCAATAGTGTCGATGTGAGTAGATTTTTCTCATATTAATCTCAAAACTCGCTTAGATTCAATAATTACCTATCTTTGTGGTATAGCACAAGAAAGTTATTTATAATAATTCTAAATAAATGAACACGTCTAACATCGATAATATTTCAGAAAGTATCGCTCAAGGTATTTATAAAGAAACAGTAATAGAAGAAGGCTTTTTTATATTAAAATTTAAGAATGAAACAGATGAAAATCAGCTATTTAAGAGAGATGTAAACTCAAACTATATCCAGTTTCATTTTTGTATAAAGGGCAATGGATCGTTTAGTTTTAATAACGGAAATTATAGATTACCTATTCAGGAAAATAGTTCGCTACTATTATACAATCCACAACGTGATTTACCCATAGAAGTGAGTGTTGCCGAAAATTCTTGGGTGATTTCTGTGCTGTTGCCAATCAAAAAGTTTCACACCTTGTTCTCCACAGAGGCGAGCTATATTTCGTTTTTAAATGATGAGAATAAGGATAGAAAATACTATAAGGATGCAAAAATATCTCCTTCTATGGCGATTGTGCTTAACCAAATCATGAATTATAACTTACACCCTACTGTAAAGCCACTCTATTTTAAGGGTAAAGCCTATGAGTTGTTGAGCTTGTATTTTAATCGTGAGGAAGATGTGGATGTAGAGCAATGTCCGTTTTTAGTGGATGAATTGAATGTTTCTAAAATTAAGAAGGCCAAACAAATAATCATTGCAAGAATGGCAGAGCCGCCTACATTACAAGAGTTAAGTGACGAAATACAATTGCCAATAAATAAGCTAAAAGAAGGTTTTAAACAAGTGTATGGAGATCCTGTTTTTGCTTTTCTATTTGACTATAAAATGGAAGTAGCACGTCAATTACTTGCTACAGGTTCTTACAATGTGAATGAAGTAGGATTAAAAGTAGGATATAGTACCGCGAGCCATTTTATTACGGCGTTTAAGAAAAAGTTTGGGACTACACCTAAGAAATTTGTGATGGGGTTGAGCTCTTAAAGCCGCAAATTTCAAAAATAAAAATAAAAATTCCAAATTTGAACTTTTTTAGATATTCAATATTAAAATCTTACTATTTTGTTAATCTATGGTTTGGTGTCTTTCAAACCAACAATAAGCTTTATTTTTGCACCTATGTTTGAAGATGATTTTGAGAATAAACGAAAAGATCACAGGGAAACACCGCTATTTAAAAAAGCACTAGAAATTTTTACGTTATCCAGAGAAATACTAGATGTGGTAGAAAAAACAGATGTTGACCTTTCCAAAGACAAGCACGCAGATTATAAGCGTCATTTACTAGCCAATAATATGCAATATTTAGGCGCAAATGGTTCTTTAATCGGCGCGAAAATAGCAGGAGCGTTTAATGCTGAATACGATTTACAGATGGAAAATGCAGCGCTAATTCGTAAAGCCTGTAGAGAAATTATTACCGATTTAAGAGGACTGGAAATAGCTGGCTTTGAGCAAACAGATTATTTAGATTTATTGAGAAACGCTGTTGAAGAATTTAGAATCTTGTTTGCAGAGTGGGTTGCGAGTTTTGATCCATTTAATTACACTATAGATCGTTGGGGTCTTTTTAACCCCCCAGGAGTGAACTATGATGACCATGATCCAGATGATGATATTCCTTTTAATCCTTTAGACCATTTAGATTTTGATGATGGAGATGATTAATAAGAATACATTTTTAAAGTATCGAGTCTTTGACTAAAATTTACAAAATATAATATGAAAGGAGTCCTTTTAGTAAACCTCGGTTCGCCCGATAGCCCAACACCTAAAGACGTAAAAAAATACCTCGATGAGTTCTTAATGGACGAGCGAGTAATAGATGTGCCACGTTGGGCGCGCATTCTTTTAGTACGTGGTATTATTCTTAACACAAGACCAAAACAATCTGCTAAGGCATACGCAAAAATCTGGTGGGAAGAAGGTTCACCGTTAATTGTCCTTTCTGAAAGGCTTCAGAAAAAAGTACAGTCTAAACTAAACGTTCCTGTTGCTTTAGCGATGCGTTACGGTTCTATGACCTTAACAAAAGGGCTCCAAGAACTAGTAGATCAAGGGTGTACCGAGATTAAAACAATCCCGCTATATCCTCAATTTGCAATGGCAACGACAGAAACCATTGATGTTAAAATTGACGAGCTTGTTGCAGAAAAATTTCCGCAGCTAAAAATCACGCGCACAGCTTCGTTTTATAAAAGACAAGATTATATAGATGTATTGTCAAAAAGTATAGGGGAGCATTTAGATAAAACAGATTACGAACACGTTTTGTTTAGTTATCACGGTGTCCCAGAAAGACACATTAGAAAAAGTGATATTACAAACGGAAACTGTAAAATGGACGGTAAATGCTGCTTTAAAAAAGGCAGTGAACAACACGAGTTTTGTTACCGTCATCAATGCGAAATTACGACAGTGAATGTTGCAAAAAAACTAGGACTTAAAAACGGAACCTACTCCACTACGTTTCAATCTCGACTAGGTTTTGACCCTTGGTTGCAACCGTATACCGATAGAACGGTAGAAAGAATGGGGAAAGCTGGAACTAAAAAAATGGTGGTAGTAACACCGGCATTTGTCAGTGATTGCTTAGAGACCCTAGAAGAAATTGCCATGGAAGCAGAAGAGATTTTTCACGAAGTAGGTGGTAAAGAATTTTCTGTAATCCCGTGCTTAAACGACAGAGATGATTTTGCTCAAGTACTTGCAAACATGGTGGAAGAATGGCGTATAGTTGATACGAAAACCGCAATCGCGTAAAAAATACATTTGAAAAAAAATTCAGAGATTTTAGGAACGGCTTCCATTAGCAGCCTGCTTATTAAACAAGCGGTGCCAGCCTCTATTGGTATTTTAGTGATGTCACTAAACATCATTGTAGATACTATTTTTGTAGGTCGATGGATAGGACCACTAGCAATCTCAGCCATTACAGTTGTTTTGCCGGTTACCTTTTTTATTGCAGCCATAGGTCTTGCCGTAGGTATTGGCGGGAGCTCTGTGCTTTCCCGAGCATTAGGGAAGGGTGATGATAAGAAGGGGTTAAAGGTCTTCGGAAACATGACGACTTTGACATTTTTGACATCTGGAATATTAGCCATTCTCGGCTTGGTATTTCAAGATTATGCCATTAACTTTTTTGGGGCAGATGATAGTTTTAGAGATTTAGCATTGACCTATTACCGCATTGTAATGTATGGTATTGTAATGCTAGCCATGTGTATGATGGGTAATAGCGTGATCCGTGCAGAAGGAAAACCAAAGTTTGCCATGTACGCTATGATGCTTCCTGCCGTTGCAAATATAGGGATGGATTATGTGCTTATAAACGTTCTTGACTATGGTATGGAAGGAGCGGCTTGGGCCACCTTTATAAGTTATGCTATATGTTTTCTATTTATAGTTTGGTTCTTCATATTTAAGAGCGAATTACGCTTAAAGCTTCAAAGTTTTGTGCTCGATTCTAAAATAGTAAAGGAGATAAGTGGTCTTAGCGGTGTCACATTGGCGCGGCAAGGCGTGATTGCAGTGTTGACTATTCTTCTTAACAATGTATTGATAGACGTGGGTGATGCCATAGACGTAGCGAGTTATGGAATTATTAGTCGGGTGTTAATGTTTGCGCTATTTCCAGTAATTGGAGTAAACCAAGGTTTTATGCCCATCGCTGGTTATAACTATGGAGCCAATAAGTTTGCGCGTGTCCGTGAGGCGATAAATACGTCCATCATTTATTCTGGGATATTAGCCTTGGCAATTTTCATTGCAATTATGATTTTTGCAGAGCCTTTTGTTAGCATTTTTATTAGTGATAAGGCAGGTCAAGGTGCAGGAACATTAGCAGATAATGCAGCACTTTTAGAGCGCACGCCAAATGCATTACGATGGGTTTTTGCCGCTACTCCAGTGATTGTAATCCAGCTTATTGGAGGGTCTTATTTTCAATCTATTGGTAAAGTAATACCCGCATTATTGCTCAGCTTAACCAAACAAGGATTCTTCTTGATTCCTTTAATTCTAATTCTGCCTAACTACTATGGTGTATTTGGGGTTTGGATTTCTTTTCCTATTGCAGATGTGCTCTCTACCGCTGTTACGGGTTATTTTCTTAGAAAAGCAGTGAAGAAGGATTTAGTAGAATCCTAAGGTTTTAATTATCTTTAGATTTCAGAAACCATCCACGATATGAAATTTAGATCTCCATTTTTAGCACTTTGTTGTGCTGTTTTTTTCTTCGGAAATGTTAACCAACCATTACAAGCCCAACAATTTGACGAAGCCTTATATGATGCGCTAGAATATCGATTAATTGGCCCATTTAGAGGGGGCCGAAGTGCAGCAGTTACTGGCGTTCCCGGAAAACCCAACCTTTACTATTTTGGTAGCACAGGAGGCGGAATCTGGGAAACTAAAAATGGAGGTAGAAGCTGGAATAATATTTCCGATGGCTTTTTTGGAGGCTCAATTGGCGCTATTGAAGTAGCTAAAAGCGACCCTAATGTGATTTACGTAGGCGGAGGAGAGAAGACAGTACGAGGTAATGTTTCTTCTGGTTATGGAATTTGGAAATCTGAAAACGCTGGAAAAACTTGGACACAAGCGGGATTAAAAGACAGCCGTCACGTTCCTAGAATTGTGGTGCACCCAACAGATTACAATACCGTTTACGCAGGAGTGATGGGCAATATCTATAAACCCACTCAAGAACGTGGTGTTTTTAAAAGCACAGACGGCGGTACATCATGGCGTAAAACATTATTTGCAAATGAAAATGCTGGAGCCGTAGATCTTATTATGGACCCTAATAATCCTAGAATTTTATATGCGTCTACCTGGAATATACGCAGAACACCTTATAGTCTAAGCAGTGGAGGTGATGGATCTGCTTTATGGAAAAGTACCGATAGTGGCGAAACATGGAAAGAAATTTCTCAAAACGAAGGATTTGCAGAAGGTACCTTGGGGATTATTGGAGTAACGGTATCACCAGCTAATAGTGATCGTGTTTGGGCCATAGTAGAGAACGAAAAAGAAGGCGGTGTTTATAGAAGCGATGATGGTGGCGAGACATGGTCAAAAATTAATAGTGAACGTAAATTAAGACAACGTGCTTGGTACTACACACGCATTTATGCAGATACTAAAGATGAAGATATAATGTACGTTTTAAACGTGCGCTATCATAAAAGTACAGATGGCGGAAAAACGTATGAGACTTATAATGCACCACACGGCGATCATCACGATTTATGGATTGCACCAGAAGACCCGGACCGTATGATTATAGGTGATGATGGTGGAGCTCAAGTAAGTACAGATGGCGGCGAGACTTGGAGTACGTATTACAACCAGCCTACCTCACAATTTTATAGAGTAACAACAGATAATGCTTTCCCGTATCGTATTTACGCGGCGCAACAGGATAACTCTACCATTAGAATTCCCCATCGTACGGAAGGCAGAAGCATAAGCGATGATGACTGGGAAGGAACCGCGGGGGGTGAGAGTGCGCATATTGCCGTAGATCCATTAAACAACGACATTGTTTATGGTGGTAGTTATGATGGTTTTTTAACGCGATATAATCACGAGAAAAATACAGTAAGAAGTATTAGCGTTTGGCCAGATAACCCGATGGGACATGGGGTGGAAGATATGAAGTATCGATTTCAGTGGAACTTCCCTATTTTCTTTTCGCCACACAATCCCAAAAAATTATACACAGCGTCTAACCATTTACACGCCACTACAAATGAAGGTGAAAGCTGGGAGCTAATTAGCCCAGATTTAACAAGAGATGTTGCCGAGAAGCAAAAATCATCTGGAGGGCCAATCACACAAGACAATACTTCTGTAGAATACTATTGTACCATTTTTGCCGCTGCAGAAAGCCCCGTTAAAGAAGGTGTTTTATGGACGGGAAGCGATGATGGCTTAATTCATATCTCTCAAAATGGAGGAACAGATTGGCAAAACGTAACGCCAAAAGGAATGCCAGAATGGATGATGATTAATAGCGTAGAACCTTCCCGCTTTAATGCAGGAACCTGTTATGTGGCTGGAACAAAATATAAGACAGGAGATTTTGCGCCATACTTATACAAGACGACAGACTATGGTAAGTCTTGGAAGAAAATCACAAATGGCATCAATAATGAACATTTTACGCGAGTAGTACGTGAAGACCCTACTCAAAAAGGCTTGCTTTACGCGGGTACAGAAACAGGAATGTATATCTCGTTTAACGATGGGAATAACTGGCAGCCATTTCAGCTTAATTTACCTATTGTTCCTATTACAGACTTAGCATTAAAAGATGGAAACCTAATTGTGGCAACGCAGGGTAGAAGTCTTTGGATTATTGATGATTTGAGCGTGATTCATCAATTGGCAGATGCTAAAAACAACAACACATTTCTATTTCAGCCAAAAGACACCTATAGAATGGGTGGAGGTTCTCGAGAAGGATCACTTACAGATGGTACAAATCATCCAAGTGGAGTGATGACCTATTTTAATGTTTCTAATATTTCCGAAGACAAAAAAGTATCGTTGAGCTATTTAAATATGCAGAATGACACCATAAAAAAGTTTAGTACTAAAGCAGATAAAGAGAAAAATATTGATGAACTTGAAGTAGAAGACGGTGCAAATTATCATACCTGGAATATGCGTGGTAAAGGCGCAGAACGCTTAAAAGGAATGATTTTGTGGTGGGCAAGTACAAACGCACCGCAAGCGGTTCCTGGTCAATATAAAGTAGTGCTTGAAGTAGAAGGTCAAAATACACTGACGCAAACATTCAATATTATTGCAGATAAAAATGCAGAGACAGACACAGCAGGAATGCAGAAACAGTTTGACTTTATTACAGACGTAAATGCAACAGTTGACAAAGCACATAAATCGATAAAAAAGATTAGGAATATCAATGGACAACTAAAAGCTTTCAAGAAGCAATACAAGGATAACGATGCAGTAAAAGAATTAGTTGAAAAAGCAGATACATTGAGTGAGCAGTTTTCAGAAATTGAGAAAGCCTTGTATCAAACTAAGAACAAAAGTGGTCAAGACCCGTTGAATTTTCCAATTAGATTAACTAATAAATTGGCACATTTAAATAGCTTGGTTGGGATGGATGATTTTCCGCCAACTACGCAAGACATTGCCGTTAAAAATGAGTTGACCGGTCTTATTGTTGAAGAACTAACTAAGTTTGATGAGCTCATTTCAGAAGAAATAAAAATGTTTAACGCCGCGTTTAACACAAAGCAATTAAATTATTTATTTGTTGAAGAAGATTAGTAAATTCGCACCTTGGAATACAATTATATAAAATCTTTACATTTAATTTTTGTCATCACTTGGTTTGCTGGCCTATTCTATATTGTGCGCCTCTTTGTGTACCAGATTGAAGCACAAACTAAAGAAGAACCTGCACGAAAAATACTAAGTGAGCAGTATAAAATCATGACCAAACGATTGTGGTATATAATCACCTGGCCTTCTATGATTTTGGCAATTGGGTTTGCTATCTGGTTATTAGTGTTGCGGCCATTTTGGATTACAGATGCCTGGATGCAAGTGAAATTAGCGTTTGTGGTTGCGCTCATCTTCTATCATATAAAATGTCATTTGATTTTTAAATCGCATTTTAATGATACGTATAAACATTCGTCAAACTGGATGCGATTATTTAATGAAGGTGCTACCCTCATACTATTTTCGGTGGTGTTTTTAGTGATTCTGAAAAGTGCCGTTAATTGGATTTATGGAACGGTGGGTATTGTTGTTTTTTCTATTATTTTAATGCTTGGTGTTAAAATGTATAAACGAATTAGGGAGCAGTAATAAGCATATTATAGTATTTGAAGACTCTAAAAGATTATCGGAGATTCGCTTTATATATAGAAGAAAGAAGTAAGATCATTCGCCTTGCTCATTGAAAGAAGTAAGAGAACACACTCAGCATTAATAGGAAATAGTAAAACGCCAACCTTTTATATTCTATAAGTGCTGCGATCCATACTCAATATTCTGTGTTTTTTTTCTTTCCTCTTTCAACGAAGTGGTCTTACTTCTTTTTTCTAAAAACTTGGTGTAATTATTGCTATCTTTCAATCGCTAATCCCAAAGTGTTGGGGCCGAAGAAAAACTAGAAACATTTGAAATTTTACACACAATCTTTACGTAATCGCATCTTCTTGTCCATGTTGGCGCTGGTTATCATTGCCTCTATCTTAATTGCGGCCGTAACGGTGTATCAATATCGTGAAGAGGCAGAAGATTACCATAAGGACCGATTAGAGCGAAAGCAGGAAAATATCACAGAACATATTGCAGATTTTCTTGATGAAACCACCTACGAAGTAAAAACAGAGAACATACCTTTAATTTTTAAGGAAGATATTTACAAACTTAAAAAAATTCATAAGTTAGAATTGTATTTCTATGATTTAGAGGGGAGTTTGTTAAAGTCATCTAAAGCTTCTTTTGTTCGTGACACTTCAAAAACTTGTTTACCCGCCCATGTAATGAACGTTTTGTCCATGTCAAGTGATAAGACTTTTGTAGAAGAATTTGAAGAGGAGGGAGTCCAATACCAATCCAGTTACAGCTATATTACAGATGCTTCTTTTAAACCATTGGCCATTTTAAATTTACCCTATATTGAAGATGATGGTTTTATTAAAAAAGAGTTGCGAGAAAATCTAACACGACTAGCGGCAGCCTATTTATTTATGCTTTTAATAGCAATTGCTTTAGCTTATTTTTTATCAAAATATATTACCAAATCGCTGAATACGATAAGCCAGAAAATAATAGATACTCGCCTAGATAAGCGCAATAAACGCATACATGTCACAAACACTACAGAAGAGATAAGCAACTTGGTTAACGCTTATAATGGGATGATAGATGAGCTTGAAGAAAGTGCTGCAACCCTTGCGGCAAATGAACGTGAGGCTGCCTGGCGTGAGATGGCAAAACAAGTGGCACACGAGATTAAAAACCCATTAACACCTATGCGATTGACGGTACAGAGTTTTCAACGCAGGTTTGATGCAGACGACCCGAATATTGATGAGAAGATTAATGAATATAGCAACACGCTCATCCAACAAATAGATACCATGAGCTCTATTGCTTCTGCATTTTCTAATTATGCTCAAATGCCTGCTCAAAAAGATGAAACCTTGAACGTGGTTAAAATAGTGAAGCTAGCCTTAGATATATTTAATGAACCTTATATTTATTTTACGAGTAGTGATGATACCATTATTGCAAAGTTTGACCGCACACAATTGATTCGCGTTTTAACAAACCTTGTGAAAAATAGTACCCAAGCCATTGATCAAAATGAACCTGTAACTCCTAGAATTGATGTTAATATTTCAGAAATAGAAAATGAGGTGGTCATCACCGTTTCTGATAATGGCATTGGAATCGAACCAGAATTTTCGGATAAGATTTTTGAGCCTAAATTCACCACAAAAAATAGTGGCATGGGTCTGGGTCTAGCAATGGTGAAGACTATTGTAGAAAATTATAAGGGACATATAGGTTTCACCTCTCAACCCGGAATTATTACAACTTTTACAGTGAGAATTCCAAGCCAACTGTAGGTAAATGTTTATTTTTACTACCTATTTAAACGACACTTTATTACATGAGCTACACAAACATTCTTAGTGATTTTTCTAATGGCATTACAACCATTACAATCAACAGACCTTCTAAATTAAACGCCTTAAACAGCGCTACCATACAAGAATTACACGATGCTTTTGATAATGCAAATGAAGACCATGATACCAAGGTGATTATCATTACCGGTAGTGGCGAGAAGGCTTTTGTGGCTGGAGCAGATATAAGCGAATTTGCAGATTTTAGTGAAGCAGAAGGTGGTAAACTTGCCGCTCAAGGGCAGGCCTTGTTATTTGATTTTGTGGCTAATCTTGGGACACCCGTAATTGCTGCCGTAAATGGTTTTGCACTAGGAGGTGGATTAGAGCTCGCAATGGCGGCACATTTTAGAGTAGCCAGTGATAACGCAAAAATGGGTTTGCCAGAAGTCTCTCTAGGTGTGATACCTGGATATGGCGGCACACAGCGCTTGCCACAACTAGTAGGTAAAGGACGTGCGATGGAGCTCATTATGACTGCCGGAATGATTGATGCTAATAAAGCACAATCATATGGTTTAGTAAATCACGTTACAACACTAGAAGAGCTAATTCCATTTGTAGAGAAGATTTCGGGTAAGATTATGCGCAACTCTCCAGTAGCCATAAGCGCTGCAATTAACGCTATAAATGCAGGGTTTGAGAATGGAGTAGATGGTTTTAAGGCCGAAATATTAGAGTTTGGAAACTGTTTTGGTACAGAAGATTTTAAAGAAGGAACACAGGCGTTTTTAAACAAAAGAAAGGCGGAATTTCCAGGAAAATAAGTAAACTGTTATAAACAATACATCCATGCTCAAAAACTACACATTTCAGAAAGAAAGGATATTTGGATTTACAGATGCCGTATTTTCTATTGCCATTACTTTGTTGGTTTTAGAAATTAGTATTCCTTCATTTAGCGTGATTAAAGAGCACGGGATTGGGCATGCGTTTCAAGTTCTTATTCCAGATTTTATTGGCTTTTTTGTAAGCTTTATGGTGATTGCGCTGTACTGGAAATTCTATTTGATATACTCTCGTTACATACAGGATTTTGACAATAAACTACTCTCTATAAATACCTTTATGCTGCTTGGAGTGGCCTTATTACCTTTCTCAACGGGCTTTTTTGTAAACGGAATTAACTATGTGGGTCCTTTTACTTTTTATTGTGGGAACTTAGTTTTTTTAGGTTTGATGATGTTACTGCAGATGAGGATAGTTTTAAAAAGGGCAAAACTTCAGATTGGGAAATATGACGCCGCTTATCTTACATTTAGAGCGTGGTTGGCCGTTTTGTTTTGGCTTGTACTTATGGTCTTATCTTTATACATACATCCGTTTGATAAATTCTCTATCTTTTTAATTTTTGTGTTTCAACTTTTGGGAAGATGGTACTATAATCGAAAGAGTAGAAAACACGCATAAAACAAACTATTTTGTACGAGACAACAAGTAGGCTTTACAAATAATTAACTTGTTTTAATTAGCCCCGTCGTCGTAACATAATTTCATTTTCCCACACTCATCACTTATGAGATATTACTTGCTTTTATTATTAAGTTTTACGATGACGACTTCTTCGTTTTCTCAAACGGAAACCCAATGGGAAACACTCTCATTTGATGCCATTAGAGACAGTATTACTGCATACAGATTTACAGATGTTGATAAAGCGAAGCAAGCTGCGAATGCTTATATACTTAAAGGACAGCAAGAGGGTGACAAGGAAGAAGAATGGCTGGGCATGGAAGCCATTGCTCGTGCGTATTATGTGAACAGGGATTTTAAAGAAGCAAATGAACAGGGTTTAAAATTACTGTTATTTGCACAGGAGAATAAGTTACCTAAGTTGGAAATGAGATCACTTGTGTTTTTAGGAGATCTGCAAATGATTACCACAAGTGTTGAAAAACAATTGGCGTATTACCATCAGTTATTAGACCTTGCGGAAGTTGAAAAAGACGATATTTATAGAGAAGGAGCACTTAATAAAATTGCAAGTGTTTATAGTATTAGTGGAGATTATAAAAAGGCGATTCAGATTAGGAAAAAGTCGCTGGAATATTATAAGACTAAGGCAATTGATACCACCTACACAGAAATAAAAAGGAATTCGGCTTTGGTGGTCATACAAAGTACGCTCGCGCAGGAGCATATTCAAGCCAAGCAATTGGACTCTGCAAAAATGTACGCAGATAACATTAGAAAATATGGTCTAAAGGATTTGGATTCGTGTAACATTGTGTTTTCTATTATGCTAGATGGCGAGATTGCGTATCAAGATAAAAAATTTAATGAGGCATCGAAAAAATATAAGAAAGCCTATTCTGTTTGTCCATCCGACTATGATCTTGCACTAATTAATAAAGCGTACTCGCTTGGAAAAATTGAAGTTGGGGCTAAAAATTATGTAGAAGCCATTAGAATATTGCAACAAGGTCTGGATGATTATAAGGTAACTACTGCAGAAGAAGGGTTCATGCAAGATTATTACGAAAAATTAGCAGAAGCTTATAAGAATACTGGCGACTTTGAGAGAGCAAGCTATTATTTTGAAAAGTACTTAACGACTCAAGAAGAATATAGAAAGCTTGGCGATGAAGCTAAACAGTTATTTGTTTCAGAAGAAAGAGCCACATTTAAAAGCGAGTTTGAAACACTTACAGCAGAAAAAGAGAGGAAACAATCTTATCTCAACTATATATTATTAGGAGGTTCTGTAGTTATCCTTACCCTCTTGTTTTTTCTTCTGAAATTTTACAGAAATAAGAAAGCAGACGAAGCAAAGTTTGAAGCATTGCTTGCAAAAATAAACGCAGCAAATACGCCTTCAGAAATTATAGATACTAAAGATGCGGTGCTGGAAGAAAAAGCGACAAGCGATGTATCTCCAGAAGTAACGGCTCAAATTCTTGAAGGTCTTAAAAAACTTGAAGAGAAAGAATACTTTTTAAAACAAGACTGCAACTCGTATAATGTAGCTAAGAAAATAAATACAAATACATCCTATCTTTCTAAGGTCATTAACTCACATTACGGCAAGAACTTCAATACATATATAAACGATTTACGTATTAACTATGCCATTGTGCGCTTAAAAAATGATGTTTTCTTTAGATCATTTTCTATTCAAGCCATCGCAGAAGAAGTAGGCTATAAAAGTGCAGACAGTTTTACTAAATACTTCAAAAAAGACACAGGTCTTAATCCTTCTTTTTACATCAAGAATATTAAGAACGTTGCTTAAATACTTCAAAATTTTTAAGTTAGGTTTATTACTTAAGAAACCTCAAATACCATAGAAAACACCATTATAAACCCAAATTTATAAATTTAGGGTAACTCGTTTTTTGAGCTTTAAAATTTCCAAAGTAAAACACGATATCCCAATAAAAACAACGCTTTACAAGTTTGTTAGCCTACCCTATTTTTCTAAAAATGGGTAGGCTTCTTTTTTATAAGGTGTTTTTATGCCAGATGTTTGTACTATCAAAACAAAACCATAATCATCTCGTATAGAATTCAGGAATATAAAATCACTAGCATTGAAAAATAAAACAGCACAACGCATCCAATTCATCAAATTTGGAATAGGTATTCTTACTGGAGTATCTATTTATTTAATCATTTCACTCATCTTTTAAATTAACATATTATGACAACAATTATCAATTACTTAATCGCAATCACTATTTCAATTTTGGGATAAGCCTCAAAATCAATTAATAAAACAAAACATAAACATATGAAAACAATAAAACACGATATATGTATTTTCGCATTACTATTAATGGGATTTACAATGCAAGCACAAGAAGTAAATGGCGCCTATTCAGGTACACTAGAAGTGCAGGGTATGGAAATGGAGTTAATCTTTAATTTCTCTAATACACCAGATGGTCTAGCGGCAACAATGGATGTCCCTATGCAAGGCGCAACAGATATACCTATGGATAATGCTAGTCTAGAGAATGGTGAGCTAACCATTGCTTCGGCAAAATTAAAAATGACTTATGTAGGTACTTTAAATGGAGAGGCTATTACGGGTACGTACCAGCAAATGGGACAAGAATACCCACTTAGTTTAAAGAAAACAATTAAAACAAAACCTGGAAATACAGCGCTACCTTCAAGTGACGCAGAAATTGCTAAACTAGGCCAAATGGAGAAGGGCAATTATAAATATGGGGTAGAAGATTATTTTAAAACACCAGAAGCATATTCATTTAAAATGTCTCCTAATGGAACGTACATCGCTTATATGAAACGTAGAAGTTCTGGGGAGCGTGATCTATATCTTAAAGAAACAGCTACACAGAAGGAGACCTTGTTAATGAATCAAGAAGAAGATCTAATTAGAGGATACTATTGGGCAAATGATAACCGTATTTTATACTTGCAAGATAAAGGCGGAAATGAAAATTATCATGTATTTGGAGTAGACATCGATGGAAAAAATGCAAAAGAATTAACACCTTTTGAAGGAGTTAGGGTCAATATTATAGAAGGCCTTAAAGAAGACGTAAATCACGTGATTGTGCAAATGAATAAGGATAATGAGCAGCAAGAAGAGCCTTATAAATTAAATATAAACACGGGTGAAACAACAAAACTTTATACCGTGAATGCAGGTGATCCACCTGTTGCAGGATATAACTTTGACCGTGAAGGAAATTTGCGTGCAATCACAAGAATAGTAGATGGTACAAAAACAGAGGTGCTTTATAAAATTAACGGTGAATTTAAGCAGATTGTCCTAGCAGAATTTGGGGATTCATTTGGGATTAGTTCATTTAACCCGAGTACTGAAAATCCACATGATGCTTATGTCTTATCTAATCTTGGAACAGATAAACTAGAAATACAATTATATGATTTAAAAGAAAATAAGAAGATCAAAACGGTATTTAATAATGACACTTATGATGTGTCTGGTATTTCTTTATCACGAAAACGCAACTATGAGGTAGATTACTTTTCTTACACGGCAGATAAGGCTGTTGTGCTTCCGCAGAGTAAGACGTATAAAAAGATATACAAGCGTTTACAAAAAGAATTTGGTGATAAACAATTTTTCACTGTAGGTAAAACAGATGATGAATCACAATATCTAGTAGTTGTAACTAGTGACAAGATTGTAGGTGAATATTATATGTATGATGTTAAGAAAGACACGGTTAAAATGCTTTATAAATTGTTGCCACAATTACAAGCAGAAGATATGGCAACTATGAAGCCTATTACTTTTAAAAGTAGAGATGGCTTAACATTACACGGTTATATTACACTACCTGAAGGAGCTCAAAAAGGTCAAAAATTACCTTTAATTGTTAATCCGCACGGTGGTCCACAGGGGATTCGTGATAATTGGGGTTTTAATCCTGAAGCACAGCTATTTGCAAGTAGAGGGTATGCGACACTACATGTAAACTTTAGAGTTTCTGGCGGCTATGGCAAAGAATTCTTAAAAGCAGGTTTTGGACAAATAGGCCGTAAAGCGATGGATGACGTAGAAGATGGAGTAGACTATGTAATTAATGAAGGTTGGATAAATAAAGATAAAGTAGCTATCTATGGTGGTAGTCACGGTGGATATGCAGTATTACGTGGTATGCAAAAAACCCCAGAAAAATATGCTTGCGGTGTTGATTACGTAGGTGTAAGTAACCTTAATACTTTTATGGATACCTTTCCTGCATACTGGGAAAAGTATAGAGCATTGATGGAAAAAATATGGTACAATCCGAATATCCCAGAAGAGAAAGCTATTATGGATGAAATATCTCCAGCATTACACCCAGAAGCTATTGTAAAGCCATTATTTGTGGTCCAAGGAGCGAATGATCCTAGAGTAAATATTAACGAGGCAGATCAAATGGTAGAGAATTTAAGAGCAAGAGGTATAGCCGTGCCATATTTAGTAAAATATGACGAAGGTCATGGTTTTGGCAAAGAAGAAAATAGATTAGAATTGTACAAAGCAATGATGGGCTTTTTTGCGCAACATTTAAAACCAGAATCGGTAATGGCAGTGAAAGGGTAATTAATATATAACAAGTAAATGCCGTATCCATCTAGATGGATACGGCATTTTTATTTTTTTCATTGTTCACCATCCCATTCGTTATAAAATTGCTCAAGAAACTGCTCCATGAATTGGTGCCGTTTTTGAGCAATTTTTTTTCCAGTTTCCGTATTCATTTTGTCTTTAAGCAATAATAGTTTTTCATAAAAATGATTTATGGTTGGCGCGGTAGAAGACTTATATTCTTGAGGAGTCATCTCTAGTTGAGGTTTAATGGCTGGATCATAAATTTTACGATCCTTAAAACCTCCATAATTAAATGTGCGCGCAATGCCTATTGCTCCTAGCACATCAAGCCTATCAGCATCTTGCACTACTTCAAGTTCTTTTGAGTGAAACGTCTTTTTAGCATTTCCGCCCTTAAAAGAAACATTAGCAACAATCTGTACCACGTGATTTCTTATGCCTTCTGAAATGGGCTGGGTTTTTAAAAAATTATCTGCCGTTTTGGGCCCAATAGCATCGTCACCATGGTGAAATTTAGAATCTGCAATATCATGAAGCAGCGCCGCAAGTGCAACAATGGTGGTGTCTATCTTTTCTGTTTTAGAAATAAGGAGTGCATTTTTATACACCCGCTCTATATGAAACCAATCGTGACCACCTTCTGCATCTGCTAGTGTTTCTTTAACAAAAGCAATGGTGTTGTTTATTAAAATTTTCGAAGTATTAGTCATGAGAAATATGTTCAACCACTATTTTTTCTGTCATTGCAATAAGTGCTTCCGGAGTGTAGTCTGCGATTTTGATCGCGGCATGCGTGATAAATTTTAAATGTGTTGCTAAGGGTATTGGGAATGCTCCGTAGCGCTGTAGTTTCCAGCTATTACTTACTGTTACTGGAAGTATGTAAGCGTCTGGCATCTCGTTAAATAATGTTTTAAGCCCTCTTACCTTCCAGGGTTTAGGATAACCATCACGACTTCTAGTACCTTCTGGGTATATAACCACGCTTCTATTGTGTTTTTGGGCATAGTGTCCTATTTTGATAATCTGTTCTGTGGCTTGTTTAGGATCTTTTCGATCAATAAGTACTGAGCCACCATGTCTCAAATTATAGGAGATGGAGGGAATACCTTTGCCCAACTCTTTTTTAGAAATAAACTTGGGGTGGTGTTTTCTTAAGTACCAAATAACAGGAGGGATGTCCCACATACTTTGATGATTACTCACAATAATTAACGGTACATTTTCTGGGATTTTACTAGTGATAGAAAATGAGTGTCTCGTACCCAGAATATTAAGACAACGCATTAAAAACCACTGCAACCCATCGACCGCGATCTTATGTCCTTTATAGCCAAATACATTTAACCCAACCCACTGTAGCGCGTGAAAAACTACTATAGCGCATCCAAAACACAAGTAGAAAACTACAGAAAATGGGTATGAAAGTATTTTTAAAAAAAGCTTCAAAAAGCGAGAAGTATTTTGATTATAATGTAAATATAGAAATGCTTTTCAATAAAAAAGATTAAAAGAGAATGATTTTCTTTCTCTTTTAATCTTAATTTTTTAACGTTCCTCTCCCTTAATAAGAGGGGGTCTGAGACTTAACAGTGCTCGTTATAAGCGCCCATTAAGTTTTCAGAAATCATATCTGCTGCACGACCTTCTATGTGATGACGCTCTAACATGTGCACTAATTCGCCATTTTTAAACAAAGCCATAGATGGTGAGCTCGGAGGAAAAGGGATCATCGCTGCTCTCGCTGCGTCCACTGCTTCGCGGTCTACACCTGCAAAAACCGTCACTAAGTGGTCTGGAGATTTTGCATTTTGAATAGACATTCTTGCGCCTGGTCTTGCGTTTGCTGCTGCGCAGCCACAAACAGAGTTCACAACCACTAGAGTGGTTCCTTCTTTGCTTAATGCGTCTGTTACGTCTTGTGCTGTATATAGTTCAGAAAACCCGATGTTTGTTAGGTCTTCTCTCATTGGCTTTACTAATTCTGCTGGATACATATTCTTTTCTTTTAAGTGTAATTCTTAGTCGGTAAAGATACGAATAACTAACAGGATTTCAAGAAGCCCTTATTTGTAAACTCAATGCTACCATAGGGTATCGTTATCGTCTATGACTTCGGAAATTTTAAGGGTATTTACTTTAGAGAAGTTTTTGAGACGGAGTACTATTCTTTTTTTGTTGCTCGTTGTCATATGATATGGCCTTTCTAGAGTAATACCTGAAAACTATTTACCAATGGGAAGTTCTTTCTAGCTGTAACATAAAGCCTTCAATGATTACTTATATTTGTATTTTATAATTAAACAAATGACAAAGTATTTATTAATTCTCGCTGCATTTTGGGCCGTACGTTATTTATTTAGCCAGATGGGAAAATCTGGAGGCGGCCAGCGCAAAACCTATTCTGGTGGTGGAGGTTTTGGCGGTGTTTTTCAACAGCAAAGCAGAGGAGATCAAGTGTCACCAGCAGATTTTGAACTAAATCTTTTGTCACTTTCTTCATTTGTAATAAAGGCCGACGGCAAAGTAAGCCAAAGTGAATTAGACTACGTACGCCAATATTTTGTGCAATCATATGGTAAAGAAAGAGCAAACGCAACGTTTAAAATATTTAATGAGGTCATTAAAAAAAGAGAAGTGTCTCCACAACGTATTGCCATGCATCTAAGAGCCAGAACACGTTATGAAAGCAGGCTTCAAATACTTCATTTCTTGTTTAGCATCGCAAATGCAGATGGACACGTCTCTACCTCAGAAGTAAATGTAATACAGCAAATTGCAGGGTATCTCGCGATACAAGGGGCAGATTTTAGAAGTATTAAAGCCATGTTTTTTAAGAAACCTGATAGCGCGTATAAAATTTTAGAGATAGAGAAAACCGCGACAGAGTCAGAAATTAAAAAAGCCTACAGAACTATGGCAAAAAAATACCATCCGGATAAGTTGGTTCATATGGATGAGGCGTATCAAAAAGGCGCCGAAGAGAAGTTTAGAAAAGTGCAAGAGGCCTACGAGCAGTTGCAAAAAGAGCGAGGTTTTTAACACCTCTAAAATTCCATAAATGTGTTTTTGGATAAATAAAAAGCCTCGTAGATTTTACCTACAAGGCTTTTATTTATGGAACGTTTAATTTCTCTCAAATTCTTGTCCGTCTAGCGTAAGTACATCACCAGAAATGGAATAAGGTACGGTAAATGCAGCGGGAACAGGAGCTGTTTGACCACAATATGTGCTTACTTGCGTTGGGGTTATAGTAACACTACTATTTTGAGTACTGTAATTAAAACTAGTTGTTACACCTCCTCCTGCACAAGAGCTGTTGCAATCTGCTTGAAAAACCAATCCAGAGGATTCTGAAGTAAAGTTAAAATAATTTCCATCACCATTTGTGTTTGTGCAGGCTGTGGGTAACTGATTCCATCTCCCTAAAAGTGACGATCCACCACCGCCACCAGATACGGTAGCAAAGCCATCGACGGTGTTCCAGCTTACATTGGCACCATCTGAAACATTATTTGCAATTACTGTTTTGCCAGAGGGTCCTATAGAGGCAAAAATTTCGATATCTGTCTCATCTCCAGATGAGGGCATATTAAGCGTGACATTCCACGTAGGGTCATTGCCTCCAAGATTTATTTTGCTGTCTATTTCGTTCCCATCTTCGTCATATATTTTTATAGTGGTAAACGGGGATTCTGTATCCGAGTAGGTATCATGTGTGATGGAAAAATCTACACTAAGTGTTTGGTTATCATCGTCTTTATTACAAGATGAAAGTACAGTTAGGGCTAATAGTAATAGTAAAAGTTTGTTCATAATATTTGATTTTTTTTTCAAAATTGCAAAAAACAGTGGATGGATAAAATACCCAATAATGGGTATATTTTCGTTCAATTCTTGACTGAGAAAACCATTCTTGTTTTATTTTTTAGCCTAGCCTAAAAATTTAATCACTACACGTCAAAAAATAAATTACCTTTGCCCTATGTTTACGTACGCAGAAGAAAATTATATTAAAGCCATTTTTCACTTACAAGCACAAAGTGATAAAGAAGTATCAACAAATGCCATAGCAGATGTTATGGAGACCAAGCCGTCTTCTGTCACAGATATGGTGCAGAAGCTAGCCGAAAAAAAAGTACTTGCTTATCGCAAATACAAAGGAGCATCACTTACAGAACAGGGCAGAAAAGTGGCGACAAGTGTCATCAGAAAACACCGACTTTGGGAAGTTTTCTTGGTAGATAAACTCAATTTTCACTGGGATGAGGTGCACGATATTGCAGAGCAATTAGAGCACATACAGAGTGACGAGCTCATTAAAAGACTTGACAAGTTTTTAGGGAATCCAGACTTCGATCCACATGGAGATCCTATTCCAGACGCAAACGGGAACTTCAAGAAAACAGAAAAGAAACTGCTCTCAAAACTCAAAAAAGGACAACGTGGTGTTTGTGTAGGTGTCAAAGAATCGAGCCCAGAATTTTTACAATTTTTAGATAAGAAAAACATAAGCATCGGCACTAAAATAAAAGTGTTGGGTAAAGAGTTTTTTGACGGTTCTATGGTAATAGAAGTAGGTAAAAACCAGTCTTTTATCTCAAAGAAGATAGCCGAGAGTTTATACGTACAAACTAATTAATTAAAATACTTCAATGAAAAAAATTCTTGTTTTATTATTAGTGGCATCCCTTTTTAGCTGTGCAGAAAAGACCAAAAAGTCAGGAAAATTGCAAGTGGTGACAACCACTTCTATGCTAACAGACCTGCTAGAAAACATAGGAGGCGATCTTGTAGAGACACAAGGATTAATGGGTGCAGGAGTAGATCCGCATTTGTACAAAGCAAGTGAGGGTGATGTTTCTAAACTAGCTGGAGCAGACATTATTTTTTATAATGGCCTTCATCTAGAGGGTAAGCTTGTTGAGGTGTTTGAGAAAATGGGGAACAGTAAAAAGACGGTGGCCTTAGGTGAGGTATTGCCAAAAAACGAATTAATAGGCAGTGATTATTTTGCGTCTAACTATGACCCACATGTTTGGTTTAATATTGGGTATTTTAAAGCATTTGCCAATACAGTAACCACTCAGTTATCTCAAGCTGATCCTAAAAACAGTGCCGCTTTTAAAGAAAACGAGACTGCTTTTTTAGCAAAGTTAGATGCGCTTGAGATTTCAGTGAATAAAAAAATAGCAACCCTTCCAGAAGAAAAACGAATTTTAGTGACCGCACATGATGCGTTTAATTACTTCGGAAAAGCCTATGGCTTTAATGTGGTAGGCTTACAAGGCTTATCTACGGCTACAGAAGCAGGAGTAAAGGACGTGCAACGATTGAGCCAGTTTATCATTGACCATAAAGTGAAAGCTATTTTTGTAGAAAGCTCAGTGCCAAGAAGAACGATAGAAGCCTTACAAGCAGCAGTATTATCTAAAAATCACGAAGTAATTATTGGAAGTTCTTTATATAGCGACGCACTTGGAAATACTGGGACAATAGAAGGCACTTATGTTGGCATGTTTACCTATAATGTCAATACGATTGTAAATGCTTTGAAATAATTATATGAGGAATAAAATTGCCATACAAGTAGATGATTTAACAGTAGCTTATAACTATAAGCCCGTACTTTGGGATATTGACCTAGTCGTACCCGAAGCAGTACTGATGGCTATTGTTGGGCCCAACGGGGCTGGAAAGTCTACTCTAATAAAAGCGATTCTTGGCATCATTGATCCAATAGCAGGAAGTGTGTCAATCTATGGAAAACCATATGATAAACAACGCCAACTAGTGGCTTATGTACCTCAAAAAGGAAGTGTAGATTGGGATTTTCCCACAACGGCACTGGATGTTGTGATGATGGGAACGTATGGAAGCTTGGGCTGGATAAAACGGCCTGGCAAGAAAGAGAAGAAAGCGTCATTAGAAGCGCTAGAAAAAGTAGGAATGCTTGCTTTTAAAAACAGGCAGATAAGTCAATTAAGTGGGGGCCAACAACAACGTGTTTTCTTGGCAAGAGCATTGGTGCAAAACGCATCCATCTATTTTATGGATGAACCCTTTCAAGGAGTAGATGCAACAACAGAAATTGCTATTATAAATATATTAAAAGAATTAAGAAAAGCTGGTAAAACAGTAGTTGTAGTGCATCATGATTTGCAAACGGTACCAGAGTATTTTGATTGGGTGACTTTTTTAAACGTAAAGAAAATAGCAACAGGACCTGTGAAAGAGATCTTTAATGATGATAATTTGACCAAAACGTATGGGATTAATTATAAAGTGGCCGTCAATAAGTAAGCAGACAAGGTGAGCATTAGCAGTGGTTATGGATAACTCTGCCGTGATTCTCTGGACGCAAACACCTCTATAATCCCCTCAAGGGGATACTTTTTTTGGTGTGGAAGAGAGTTAATAAAAGTAACTGCCCGCAATACATCGCCCCCTTGAGGGACCACAGGGGTGCCCGCAAGAGTACTTTCATACAAAGAATAACATATAAAGGGACTGCAAGAGTGCATTCTAAAACTAATAAAGAATTAATAACAACTAACATTTAAAGACTAAAGACCATCAACCAATGACAATCACAGAATACTTCAACCTTCTATTCACAGACTATACCCTTCGTACGATTACGTTAGGAACAGCTGTATTGGGGGCCATTTGTGGGATGCTTGGAAGTTTTGCTGTACTCAGAAAACAAAGTTTGTTAGGTGATGCAATATCACACGCAGCACTACCGGGGATTGCGGTAGCATTTTTGATTACTGGAGCAAAAGATACAAATACATTATTGTTAGGAGCTTTGGTAAGTGGGTTGATAGGTACGTTATGGATTAGAGGGATGACAAAAAAAACACATCTTAAAAGTGATACCGCTTTAGGTTTGGTGCTCAGTCTTTTTTTTGGTTTTGGGATGTTGTTATTAACCTACATTCAAAAACAGCCAAACGCAAATCAAGCCGGGCTAGATAAATATTTGTTTGGTCAAGCAGCTACACTTGTTGAGAGTGATGTGTTATTAATGCTCATAGTTACAGGGCTCGCATTAGCAGTGATGTTATTATTCTGGAAAGAGTTTAAAATTCTTCTTTTTGATGCAGATTACACAAAGACTTTGGGCTTCAATACTAAGTTTATAGATATTACAATTACCTTTTTTATTGTCCTTGCCATTGTACTCGGACTGCAGACCGTAGGTGTTGTATTAATGAGTGCCATGCTTTTAGCTCCAGCCGCAGCAGCCAGACAATGGACCAATAAGTTAAGCGTAATGGTTTTTCTTGCAGCAGTATTTGGGGCTTTTTCTGGTGTTTTTGGAACAGCAATAAGTGCAAGTCAGAATAACTTGTCTACTGGGCCAGTAATTGTTTTGGTTGCCAGTGTATTTGTGTTGTTTTCTTTCATTTTTTCTCCAGGTAGAGGGCTATTATTTCGTCAATTACGTTTCCGAAGAAACAGGAGAGATTTAGAATTAAAAAAGACATTGCAATTTATGTTTGGGATAGCAGAAACCCACGCTGATATCTCTCACCCACACGCGATTAAAATTTTAAATAACTTTCAGGGATTTGCAAAAACATCTTTGCGAGAACTAGAAGAAAAAGAATGGATTACGCTGAACAAGCAAGAATGGGCATTAACAGAAAAAGGGTTTGTAGCAGCGAAAACAATGTTTGAAACTAAAGAAGATAATGAGTAATCCACAGATAGAAATACAGTTAATTGCGGCAGTTGTAGCGATAGCTTGTGCAATACCGGGTGTGTTTTTAGTACTTCGGAAAATGGCCTTGATTAGTGATGCAATTAGCCATTCTATACTGCCAGGAATTGTGTTGGGCTTTTTTATTACACAAGATTTAAATTCTCCTTTGTTGATTATACTTGCCGCCATTACTGGAATTATCACCGTAGTACTTGTAGAGTGGATACAAAAGACGGGCTTAGTGAAAGAAGATACTGCTATTGGACTCGTGTTCCCTGCGCTGTTTAGTATTGGTGTTATATTAATCGCTAAAAATGCAAATGATGTACACCTAGATGTGGATGCGGTTTTACTGGGCGAACTCGCATTTGCCCCTTTTGATAGATTGATGATGAGCGGGATAGATTTGGGGCCAAAATCTTTATGGGTAATGGGTGTGATTTTAGTCATTACGATGATGCTCTTATTGTTGTTTTTTAAAGAATTAAAGGTGAGTACATTTGATGTTGGTTTGTCTTCGGCACTGGGATTCTCTCCTGCTATTTTGCATTATGGTTTGATGTCTATTTCTTCAGTTACTGTAGTTGGAGCTTTTGAGGCAGTAGGGGCTATTCTAGTAGTTGCATTGATGATTGCCCCTGCCGCAACCTCTTATCTTTTGACCTCAGACCTAAAGAAGATGTTGATGCTTTCGGTGCTTTTTGGGGTGTTTTCTGCGATTTCTGGCTATTGGTTAGCACACTGGCTAGATGCCTCCATTGCGGGATCGATTTCAACCATGCTAGGGTTGGTTTTTTTGATGGTATATTTATTTGCTCCAAACAAAGGATTAATCGCAGTAATGTACCGTCATAAGCAACAGCGCATAGAAGTTTCGTTACTCACATTTTTACTCCATTTAAATAACCATAATGAAGAAGAAGAACGCCACATAAATCATTTACAGGAGCACATTAATTGGCAAAAGATACGCGCGAAGACGGTTGTAGATTTGGCTGAAAAGAACAACTTAATCTCTATCAATAATCAAGTAGTATCTCTTACAGAAAAAGGAAATAATTTTACAAGTATTGCCTTAGAGTACATCATCACTAATAAAGATGAGAAGATTGAACATTTAAAAGATGACTTCTTTTTGTTTAGGGGATAATGCTTTTTTACACAATTAGACCTCATTAAAAAGCTGGCATCATTATTTCATATATCTTTAAAACAGAAATATTATTATTATGAAATCAGTACTATTTATGCTCACTTTGCTACTAAGTATTCCATTAGTTGCCCAAGAAGATAAACCTATAGAAGTGCCTCAAATTGCGATAAAATTAGGGGTTGCTGAAACGATACAACTCGACGGAATTTCTGTTTCATTTTTAGAAGTGATTACAGACTCTAGATGTCCTAGAAATGTAGATTGTATGTGGGCGGGAGAAGCAAAAGTAAAAGTAAGTATTGATACAGGTGATGGTGATGCAATAGAGAAAATACTAGTATTTAATAATGGAATGTCTGTTATTGCAGGCCTTTTTGAAAATAAAGAACTACAGTTTTTAAAGTTAACGCCATATCCAGATGCTAACATTATGGTAGCCGATAGGGCGCCTTATGCGCTGTTAATGCGTGCCGTAGGAGATTAAATTAGTGGCATGCGCAATCATTTTTACCACATTTAGTTTTACCCCCATCAAGCGTGCCTAAAGCTCGCTTTTTCTTTTGAAGCATAGATTTAAACACAAATGTGTACAAGATATAACCCACGGCTGCAAAGAAAGTAAGGATGACTAATAGTAATTGAATATTCATATTGTACTTGTGTTAGTTATAACTTCTACTGTAGTGGATTCTTCAAGTTTAGGGGATAGAATATGATACGTGAGATTAGGCGCTACATCAGTTTCGTTTTGATTAAAAGTAACTGTTAGTGTATTAATATCTGTTGCACAATCATTGGTATAATCATAACTTATTGAGGTGTTGCCATTGCTCAATGCCTTCTTCCCAATAATTAATGTATAAATGGTAAAATCAATCTCTGGCATACACGCACCTGTAATTTGTGCATCAAATTCTGCTTGTGTTTGTATCAGTGTAAACGTTTCCTGCAAATCTATTTCCATTAGATTCTTAGTATTCTCACAACTATAAGCAGACTCTAGATTTGTAAAACTTACATCACTCACAAAGCAACCTGGGTCGTCTTTACCGCCGCAGGATATTAGTAGTAGTGTTAAAAGTATAGATAATACCCGCATTTATTTATATTTTGTTGCTCCCGATAATTATCGAGATCAAATTCGATCTTTTACGTAAGATACAAAAAATTCATTTTTGCTCACTGCTCACTGCTCACTGCTTATTACTTCAAAAACTGAAAAGCCCCAAGTGCAACCACGTACGCAATAAATGTCATTACACTAAATTGCCATATAGGCCATTTCCAGCCATTGGTTTCTCGTTTTACAATGGCAACAGTACTCATGCATTGCATAGCAAAAGCATAAAATAGCAATAAAGAAACCCCACTTGCAAAATTAAAAAGTGGACCGCCTAGAATAGGGTTTACTTCTGCGGCCATTCTGTTTTTAATAGTCTCTTCTTCTTCACTCCCTACACTATAGATAGTGGCTAATGTTCCAACAAAAACTTCACGTGCGGCAAAACTACTCACAATGGCAATCCCTATTTTCCAGTCATAACCCAAGGGTGCAACGGCGGGTTCAATACCTTTTCCTAGAATACCAATATAACTATGCTCAAGCTTAAAAGCAGCGATCTTTGTATCTAGTTCTTCATCTGTGAGTGTTTCAGAAATATGCTCTTGACTAACAATGGCTTCAGCATCATTAAAATCGCCTGGACCATAAGAAGCTAATACCCAAAGTACAACAGAAATCGCAAGGATAATCTTACCTGCTCCAAGTACAAAGGATTTGGTTTTTTCTATGACAGTAATAGCAACATTTTTGAATAAGGGTAACTTATAATTTGGCATTTCGACCACAAAAAAAGTTTTGCTTTTTATCTTCAAAAAACGGTCTAACAACCATGCAGAAACAATGGCAGCGGCAAAGCCCAGAAAATACATAAATAGAAGCGTAAGCCCTTGTAACGTAAAAATTCCAAATACGCGTTGTTCAGGTATTACCAGCGAAATGATAATAAGATATACAGGTAAACGTGCCGCACAGGTAGTAAAAGGGGTCACTAAAATGGTGATCAATCTTTCTTTCCAGTTTTCTATATTACGTGTTGCCATAATTGCAGGAATGGCACAAGCTGTACCCGATATTAATGGCACAACACTTTTTCCGCTTAGTCCAAAACGGCGCATAATACGGTCCATTAAAAAAACTACACGACTCATATAGCCACTCTCTTCTAGTATAGAAATAAACAAAAATAAAAAGGCAATTTGAGGAATGAATATTACAATTCCGCCCAGCCCTGGAATGATACCTTCGGCAATGAGGTTTGTAAAATCTCCCGGCGGCAGGCTCACTTTAGTCCATTCACTAAATGAAGCAAAAGAGCTATCTATAAGGTCCATTGGGTAGGTGCTCCAGTCAAATATTGCTTGAAAAATGAGTAATAAAATTCCGAAGAAAATAACATATCCCCAGAATTTATGCATTAAAACACGGTCAAGTCTGCTGCGTAGATCTTTTGCATTTACCGTGTCTACAACCAAGGTTTCTTTTAAGACATCATTAATAAATTGGTATCGCGCAATGGTTTCTTTTTGCTGTAATCTTTTTAAGTTACTTACAGATGCTGTCTTAAAACTAGCAACTCCCTTTAACTCTTGACGGTCTAGTTTCCCAAAATTTACATCCTGTGTGATCACCAACCAGAGTTTATACACATCTTGGTTTGGGAAGGCTTTACGCAATCTGTCAAAATATTCTGGAGCGATTACAGAAGCATTTAAACAGGGCGTAGTGTTGAGTAGGTTGTAGTTTGCAATAAGCTCTTTAAGATGATCGAAACCTTCGTTTTTGCGAGAACTTATTAAAGCAATTTTAGTTTCAAGCCGCTTTTCTAATTGTTCAATGTCTAGAGATATAGCCTTGCGCTTCATTCTATCTGCCATGTTTATTGCCAGGATAGTGGGAATGCCTAAGTCTTTAATCTGGGTAAAAAGCAGCAGATTTCTCTTAAGGTTTTCTACATCTGCAACCACAACGGCGACATCTGGAAAATCTTTGTCATTTCTATTCAAAAGTAATTCTATAACTACATTTTCGTCGAGTGAAGAAGCGTTTAGGCTGTACGTTCCTGGAAGATCAATTACGTGGGCTTTTACATTGCGAGAAAGTTTGCAAATTCCCTGTTTTTTTTCAACTGTTATACCGGGATAGTTTCCTACTTTCTGGTTTAGACCAGTGAGCCTATTAAACACAGAAGTTTTACCCGTGTTTGGATTTCCTATTAAAGCAACATTAAGTTGTTTTGCCATCTTTAGTTTCTGCAAAGGCAGAAATCTTTTTAGTATTGACCCCGCCTAGTAGCTAAGCAAATCAATATTTATTCATTTTTATAGTAGTTCTATCTCAATCTTTTCTGCTGTTTCTTTTCTTATTGCTAAATGGCTTCCATTAATAGTAAGGTATAAAGGATCCTGAAAAGGAGCAATCTGCACAAGCATGACTTCGTTGCCAGGTAGGCAGCCCATTTCGAGCAATTTTAGCGGAACGACATCTACAGAAAACTCCTTGATGATAGCTCGCTGTCCCTTTTTTAATGAAGCAATAGTGTGCATTTATTATTTAGATTGATTTTAAACAAGGCAAAAGTAGGTGTTTTGATATTGGTGTGCAACCCTTTTAACAGCGAACTTTTTGACTTTAACGTTCTTTTAATTCTTAAGGGAAATGTCTCTTTTATTAGTCAAAAAATAATATTTATTAGCGCTATCAGATTTTGTGTCCAAAATGTTTTGGAATATTTCCAAGTTGTTGTACTTTAGCCCCAGATAAAACAATAAAATTTCAGAAATAATGAGTAGTGAGAAAGAAAAAGATGCAAAATTAAAAGCGCTAAAACTAACCCTTGATAAGCTAGACAAGACGTATGGTAAAGGAACGGTAATGAAAATGGGCGATAAACAAGTGGTAGATGTAGAGACTATTTCTTCTGGATCGCTTGGGCTTGATATTGCATTAGGTGTAGGTGGATATCCAAGAGGAAGAGTAATTGAAATTTATGGGCCAGAATCTTCTGGTAAAACCACACTTACTTTACACGCCATCGCAGAAGCCCAGAAAAAAGGAGGTATTGCCGCTTTTATTGATGCAGAGCACGCTTTTGATAGATATTATGCAGAGAGCTTGGGGGTAGATATAGAGAACTTAATTATTTCACAACCAGATAATGGAGAGCAAGCGTTAGAGATTGCAGATAACTTAATTCGTTCTGGAGCGATCGATATTGTGGTTATAGATTCTGTAGCCGCCTTAACACCAAAAAGTGAGATAGAAGGCGAGATGGGAGACAGTAAAATGGGACTTCACGCTCGTTTAATGTCACAGGCGCTTAGAAAATTAACAGGGTCTATTAGTAAGACTAATTGTACCGTGATGTTTATTAATCAACTTCGTGAAAAGATTGGAGTTATGTTTGGTAATCCAGAAACGACCACAGGTGGAAATGCCTTAAAATTTTATGCATCTGTTCGTTTAGATATACGTCGTTCTACTCAAATTAAAGATACGGACAGCAATGTTTTGGGTAATAAAACGCGTGTTAAAGTGGTGAAGAATAAAGTAGCACCACCGTTTAAATTAGCAGAATTTGATATTATGTACGGTAAAGGAATCTCTAAAGTGGGAGAAATAATTGATCTTGGAGTTAGTTTTGAAATAATTAGAAAAGCGGGTTCTTGGTTTAGCTATGATGAGACTAAGCTAGGACAAGGGCGTGACGCGGTTAAGGCATTACTGTTAGATAACCCAGAATTAATGGATGAACTAGAAGGTAAAATAAAAGACGCTATTAAAGCGTTACAAGAATAATAGCGTTTTGACTGACAGCTATTAGAACCAAAATTCTAATTAAAACCATCTAGAGTAAGAAATAATCATTGTTAGACCTAAAGGTCTGGTTTGGAACGTTTCAGAAATAATAAGCGAATGTCAAAATTATCAAAAAAGATAATAGGCAACGCAACCAATAACAAAATCAGGTATCTATTGTATGTAGAAACCTGATTTTGTTGTGATTAAACGGTACCTTTATTCTAGAGTACCATAAAAAAACTAACCATAGAAGGAGCCTACACGTTGACAGAAGAGCAGCTCATTATACAATGTAAAAAGCAAGATGCGCAAGCGCAAGGAGCACTATACCAGAAATATTCTGGGGTGTTGTTTGCTATTTGTCTCAGGTATTCGCCTAATTACACGGAAGCTCAAGACAATTTGCAAGACGCATTTCTTACTATTTTTAGTAAGGTGGGGCAATATTCGGGCAAAGGTTCTTTTGAGGGCTGGTTAAAACGAGTGACAGTTAACACGGTGTTGCAGAAATATAGAAAAAAGCGACATTTTGATATAGTCAGAGAAGATCAGATTGCTGATGAAGTGGATGTTGAAGTAGAAGATAACTGGATTCCTTTAGATGACTTGCTGCAGATGGTACAGCAGTTGCCAGACCAGTATAGATTGGTGTTCTCGCTATATGTGTTGGACGGATATAGCCATAAAGAAATAGGAGCGCAGTTGGATATAAGTGATGGAACTTCAAAATCTAATTTGGCTAGGGCTAGAAAGATTTTGCAAAAAAAGGTAAACGACTATAAAGCAAGGCAGCAGTAATATTGCCGTGTGGCGAAAATGTTCTTGATTTGAAAAATGATGACGTTTTGAAAGGAATATAAGTTAAAACCGATTAAATGGTACACATATGCGTCCATGCTAGGGAGTGATTCCTGCCTTCGCAAGAATGAAAAATAGATTTGATTAACAAAGAAAATAAAAATATCGACCAATTGTTTAAGGACCGCCTGCAAGGGATGGAGACCTCTCCGCCACCAGTGGTATGGGAGAATATCCAAGAAGCATTGGGTCATAAAAAGCGGGAGCGTAGGGTCGTTCCATTATGGTGGAAACTTGGCGGTGTGGCTGCTGCTTTGGTGTTATTGCTTACTGTGGCAAATATGTTTATGTCAGACAGTCCAGATAATTTTAATGACAAGAATCAATTAGTGATTGATGAGGAAACGAAGTCATCAAATAAGGTGGAGCAAGCAGATGGATTAGAAAAACAGAAGCTTGATAACGGTTTGCAGGATAGGATACATAATAAACAGGAACAAGAGGATACTAGAGTCGCTTCAGAAAATATTGAAGAGTCTGTTGAATATGCTATTGAGAATAAAGTAAGTACATTTATAAAGTCGTCGGTGTATACTAATCATACTGAGAATACTTCGGTTGCAGCTACAGAAAATATTACGGCAGATGTTGTTAATCAAGTGAACAACATAACTGGGCAAACGCCTAATAAACAGGTTGCTAATAATACGGTAGTGGCAACAAATACTGCTACGGACAAAAAATTAATAGCTGAAAAGAATTTACAGGAGCCTGCCTTAATTAAAGAAGGCGCTATAAATACCAATGAAATTTTAAAGGGTACACTAGAGGAATCTGTTGCCAATGAGTTAATAAAAGAAACCCAAGACGCAATAGATAAGGAAACCATTGTTAAGGGGAATGACAAGAGCATATTTGACGCTATTGAAGAACAGAAAGAAGCGGTAGCCAATACAACAGATGCGTTACCGGCAGATCGCTGGGCAATAAGCCCTAATGTGGCTCCGGTTTATTATAGTTCTTTAGGTCAAGGTTCTTCTATAGATCCAAGTTTTGCAGACAATACGCAGAACGGAGAAGTGAATGTAAGTTATGGGATTAATGTAAGTTATGCACTATCGCCACGATTAACGGTTCGTTCTGGAGTGAGTAACGTTAACCTTAGTTATGCTACTGGTGGGCTAGAGTTAGCCACTGGAGACGCTAGCGCGGCTTTACAATCTGTGAGATATAACAGTAGTGGGACGGTTGTAACTGCGGTAGATCAAGGCGCCTTAAATGATACACAAGGCGGAGCGCCTTTTGAAAACTTAACAAGAAAGGCGACCGATGGAGATGTATTTTTAACACAATCTATAAGTTATACCGAAATACCTACAGAGCTTACCTATGCCTTGGTGAATAAAAAATTAGGCGTGAACCTCATAGGAGGATTTAGCACTTTATTATTAGGTAATAATGAGGTAGCAGTATCTGCTAATGATTTTGAAGATGTATTGGGAGAAGCAAACAATTTAAGTGACGTTAGTTTTAGCACCAATGTTGGGCTAGGGTTTAGTTACCAATTGTCAAAAAAGTTTAAGTTTAATGTTGAGCCTATGTTTAAATATCAGCTCAATCCATACACAGATAATTCAGTACAATTTAAACCCTATTACTTAGGTGTTTATAGTGGCCTAAGTTTTAAATTTTAGGTTAGTTTTAGTTGGCTAAAATCTGGACTACTCTAGATTGCAGCAAAAATAGAAAGACCCTCCATCGCCATTGGAGGGTCTTTTTGGTTCGATGTTAAACCAACTGTTTTACCAGAAATAATTGTAGATTATACGGAAGGTGTTGTTAATTCTTCACGTATTATATTTCGTGTTTGCTCGCGCAACATTCTGCGGTCTTCTGCTTCAAGTATTCTTGTTGGGATTATGGGATGTACCTTAACACGCATTTGGCCTGGTCTACCTTTAAAGATGTCAAAAGGCAAACGTTTTTTATTATCGTGAAAGGTGAGGGGTGCTACCGGTATGCGATGATCTATGGCTAATCTAAATGCTCCGTCCTTAAAACTGTCTAAGACGATACTCGCGTCATTAGGAACTCCGCCTTCTGGAAAGATGCAAACACTGAGTCCTTGATTGATCTTTTGTTGCGCGCTATCAAATACAGCCCTTCTACTCTTCATACTACTTCTGTCCACTAGTATGCAAGTTCTTTTATAGAAGTAGCCAAAAATAGGAAACTTGGCGAGCTCTGCCTTCCCTACAAATACAAATGGATTCTTTACCACATACAACATTAACATGATGTCTGTCATAGAGGCATGATTACTCACAAAGAGATAAGACTCTCCTTTCTGCCACTCTTTTTGTCCTCGTATCTTGGGCATAAAACCCATCCCGAACAGAATAAAAATCGCCCAAGCTCTTGCCATTTTAAAAAAGAAAGGATACCATTCTTGTTTCATCACACTTATAATAAGTAGTGGCGACATAATAAGTATAGGCACCAGCATCAGAATGTAAAACCAGATACGATATAAAAGACCAAATATTTTGCTAATAATTTTCACTTGTATCAAAAGTAGTTAAAAATTAGTGCGTAGTTGGGAGTTATTAGACGCAATCACAATTAATGTTCGTGGTTTCCAATGCTCTAATTTTTTCCATAAAAAAGCCGCTTTGGTATTTTACCAAAGCGGCTTCAATATTTGAATATTTCAGTATTAATTAGAACGAATTTCTATTTCATCAAGTTCGTATGTTCCATCAAACTCTGCAACACCGCTACCTATGTATTTAAATGCGATGTATCCTGTTCCTTCTACGCAAGAAAGGTCTACAATTCCACTATCAATAAAATCACCAAAGAACGCATCATCTGGCACAATTAAGGCAGCTGGTAAAATGGCCCAGGTTGCATTTGGAATATTAGAATCAACACCGTCCCAATCGCTTGAGAAAAGGATCTCTAACTCACTTCCATCTGAGAAACTGTTTGAAGTCATGAAACGTAAAGTCTCACCATCTTGTGCGTCATAGTCAATCTCAGGGAAAGCTAACCAGGTTACTGTGCTATCATCACCACTATTAAAAGAACCTACTCTCGCAGAAATACCAATAGAAGCATTCGCTCCAGTATCTGTATAAGCCTCCCAAGGCTGTGTTCCAGCTTCTTGATAATTAGTCATGCCATTGTCAGTAATAGGTGAGTTTACAGATTGCGTTTCGAAGTTTTCTGCAAATAATACGTTAGGTCCTTCTGCTGCAGCGTTACCACAATCTACGATAGGTGGATCACAGCGTTCTGGGTTAATAAACTGAAGATCCTCGTTTGTACGAAGTTCTAATATACGTTCATCTCCAAAGAAATTGTTTGTATAAATGGCCGTCATATTTCCTACACCAGAAGGTAATATTAGTGATTTGAATTCTGCAAAAGAACTTGTAAATAATCTAATATCTCCCGTATTATCACAACTCTCTAAAGAACGCTCTCCGTCAAAACCGTCTGTGTCTTCTCCAGAAAAAGTTAATCCTAAATCGTTTGCAGTAAACTGCATATTTTCTAACTGTATTAATGTATTTAAGTCATTTGATGTAAATGCATTCACAGTGGTCAATTTAGGGATGATATCTGCGATTACCTCACCAGGAAAAACAAACATATCTGCAACACCATCTGGAATTTTTTCTATTTCAGAAACGTTAGGATATCCTATTGTAATATTCCCTGCATCTTCATCAACAGCAAGACCGTTTAGTTTGATATATACCTTACGACCTACTGGTAATGTCTGGTATAAATCTCCACGATCTATTGCAACACGAAATCCTAATCTAGGGTCATTTGCGCTATTGTCATTTCCATCAATCGTATTTTGAATTACTAATTCTTCAAAGTAATTCCCTTCTTGATCACTTGACACTACATACCCTTCAATAATAAGTTCTGCTTCATCAAGGCTAAATTCTGCAAAGCCGCCTGCTTGATTATAACGATCTATCACAGCAGAAAAGGTAGTCGTTGCAGTAATGTTAGGGTCTAATAAAGTTGGTTCACAGCGTTCTCCATCAAAAACAATGTCACTTAAAGTTCTTACCGAAAGTGTAAAGTTCTCTCCAAAGAAATCTTTACTTAATACAGCTGTTAATGAACCCGCACCAGATGGTAAGGTATTACTTTTAAAATCTGCAAAAGTTGATGTCTGGAATAAGATATCTCCACCATCTGCAGCACAACTCTCAATGGTACGATCCCCATCAAATTCATCTCCAACTTCTCCTGCAAATGAAGTTCCTAATTGACTCTCTGTAAACTGAGCACTTGCTAAGTTTATTAATGTATTAGTGTCTGCTTCAGAAATTTGACTCAACGTTTTAATGTTAGGAACAATAGCCTCAACTAAAGAAGAACGCAGCACATATTCCTCTTCTAGAGGAGCAGGTATTTTTTCTATATCGCTTCCTTCTAGAATACCTAAGGTGATTACACCACTATCCATCCCTACAGAAAGACCATCAAGTTTTACATACACTCTTCTACCTGTTTCATATCGTGTAAAAAGATCGCCTACATCAAGTAATACTTTAATTCCTGCCGTAGCATTTTCTGAAGCATCCTGAACAATTAATTCTTCAAAGAAGTTTCCCCCTTCATCACTAGAGATTACAAATCCTGACATAAATGTATTGGTCTCTGTAAATGTAAAGCTCTGGTCTTCTCCACCTGCAACAGCTTGGTCATAGGCTGTTTTTACAGAAGAAATACTCACAAGTTCCCCATTTAATTCTGGCTCTGTGATAGATGTGTCTGGCGTATCATAGTCATCGTCTGGGACACAAGAAGTCACAAAGACAAACGAGAAAAGAATCGCTAAAACTGGAAGTAGTTTAAAATTTTTCATTGTATACATTTTATTATTTTTTTGAAATCGTCTTATTATTAAAATCTTACATACGCATTAACGTAGTAGGTGGTACCATTACCAAAGAAATATCTTGGGCCAAAGATTCTCCCATTAGGAAGGTTGGCATCTTCGTTTAAATCTCTAAAGTTTGATTTTCTTCCTTGCTCAAAACCACCAGTCTTATATTTAGTGTCAAGAACATTGTTAATGGTGGCAAAGAATCCTACAAAGTAATCACCAACTCTCCATGATTTCCCTCCTCTAACATTAACTAGGCTGTAGTTGTCAAACTGCTCTTGACGTAATAAGTCTCTTGCAACAGTCTCATCATAATCATTGAAGGTATTACCGTCGTAATCGGTACTAAAAGCAGCCGTACGTGATAAATTATTTACATCTAAATAGGCATTACTAAAATAGTTAGCAGTCAACCCAAAATTCCAGAAATCAGGATCGCGGTACTCAAAACCAACGTTAAATGCTCTTTCAGGCCCACCTGCAACATGAACTCCCTTAAGTTTTGCGGTGCCATCTCCAAAACTTACTGCGCCTTCTAGATCATCACTTGTAATATATAAATTTGGATTGTTGTCAAAAGTATATTGACCCACAGCAGCAGCACCTACTAACTTAATGGTTGGTGTTACTTGAGCCTCAATACCAAATTCTGCACCTACGTGTCGTTTATCAATACCTGTCATTACTTCTTGAATAAAAGCATCTTGCTCTAAACCTTGTCCAGCAATGTTCTCAGTAAAGTAGAATCCAAGATCAGATCCATCTTTAAATTTTGTATAATAACCTGTTACTCTTGCTTTAACAATAGGAGAACTAAAGATGTAGCTTAAATCTACGTTACTAATTTTTTCTTCTGAAATGCCAATAGCAGTCGCATTGCTCACACGTGCATTAGTAAACGAGTTACGAATACTTGGAGCGTTCTGCAATAGCCCTATGTTCATGTCTATTAAATGACGTCCTGTTAACTTGTAAACACCACCGGCTTTAATACCGTAGTTAGTGAATGATAATTTTTCACTTTCGCCAAAAGATTCGTCGCCAGGGAAGTTTCCGTTTTCATACAACCCAGTACGTTGATACGAAACAGACCCACCAGAAATGGCAGCATATAAATCAAATTTACTGTACTTAAATTGTCCTTGAGCAAAACCAGACACCTCATTGGCATCCATATCATAGTTATACTTATACCGATCTCCTTCTTGTACAATTCTATTTCGGTTTCTAATATCGCTCTGCGCAACATCGCCTACGTTTACTTCTTCGTTTTGTTCATCATCACCTGCAAAGAAATCTACATCTAAGTATCCTGTTCCACCGAGAAGGTCAACAAGTTCTGTAAAGTTTTCACTATGCAAGCTCCTCATCGATAGATTACCATTAAGCGTAATGTTTTCTGAAAGTACATGGCTAAAAATAGAGTTCACCATTATTGTAGTATCGTCTGTTCTGTTTTCTTGTAATGCAAAAATGGTATTACCTCCTTCTGCAACCGCTCTTGCATTTGCTCCATAAATATAGTTCCAATCTAACTGACCATCTTCAACAAATTCTCGTTGCGCTAAAAAGGCATTCGCGTAGTTTGTAGCTGTAAGCTCCGGGAAACGTAAAAAATAACTAGGTAATCGTTGGTAATAATTTCCGAAGGGATTACGTGCACCGCCGATAAAAGCGGGCTCACCATTTTCTCCAGTTTCAAGTCTAGTTCCTCCACCTTCAAGTCTAGTTTGACCATTTCTTCCCGTCTGGAAACCGATGTTGGTGTTTAGTCTTGTTTTGTCACTGATGTCCCAATAGTGATTTAAAGTAAATGTAGGCTCTGCAATCTCACGAACTCTACTATTGCGTTTCTCGCCATCTTGATATCCCCAGTTCGGGTTGTATTTTATACCTTTTAAATCTATAACTTCTTGCGTGTTTGGTGCAGAACGTCCTCTTCTATTAGGGGTATAAAACCCTGTAAAGTTTAAACTATGCTCATCGTTAATCTTTTTTTCTACGGAAGCAAAAAATGAATTGGCATCATATAAGGTTCCTTCTTGAAAGCCTTCATCTCCAAATCTTCTAGAGAGCAATACGGAGTAGGACCAACCTTCTTGATTTACACCGCTATGGTATGACCCCATCATACGACCTCTATATCCTCTATTTCCAGAGGCGTAAGAAACACGACCTCCTTCGCGATATTGAGATGCTCTCATTATTATATTTGTAACACCTCCTACATTACCAAAAGCATAGTCATTTGCCTTAAGCCCGAGTGTAAATTCTCGATTACGTTGTACATCATTTAGTCCGCCCCAGTTACTCCATTGCGGGCGACCTGTAAACATCTTGTTCATTTCAAGACCGTTTATGAGCACCTTTCCATTTGCATTATCATATCCTCTAGGTCTAAAAAATGTTGCGCTAAAGTCAAATGCGGCCGCGTTTAAAAAGGCGTCTCTACCCGATTGAAGTAACCCCGAAGTGTTAAAAGAGGTACCTTCATCTTGATCTAGTTCATTATCGCTTAAGGTAATGATACCTATCTGCGCCTCAATCTCAGAATAATCTATCTCAAGCAATATGGGGTCTAGATTAATGGGATTATTATTTTGAATAATTACCTGAATTTGCTGTGTATTATAACCAGGCTTACTAACAACAAGCACTTGTTCTCCTTGCGGGAGATCAGTACTTGTAAAAGCAAATAAACCTTTTGCATTGGTTTCTGTACTAAAAACACTTTCTAAAATCCTGACTTGTACATCTTGTATTGGATCACTTGAGTTTGTGTCTACAACCCTACCTTTAACCATTACATCTTGTGCCGTTACAGTAAAAAGAGTTAGGAAGGAAAAACAAACGGTAAATAATAATTGTTTCATTAATAAATCGTTGATTAATAAATTGTTATTAAGGAGCGCAAAGCTACATATTTATATAGAGATTTTCTACATTTGGCAAGACATTTGTATAAGCCTTTACATAAAACTAATACACCTATACCCATGAAGCTAAAATACTGTTTATTAGCTGTTTTAACGCTAAGTATGACCACTTCTTATTCACAAGAAAAGAAGAATTATAAGGTGAATACGGTCGCGTTTTATAATGTTGAAAATCTTTTCGATTTTGAAGATGACCCCATCACTTTTGATGATGATCGTACTCCAGAAGGTAAAGATCACTGGACAGAAGAAATTTATAATGCCAAGTTAGTAAATACAGCAAAAGTGATTGCAGAAATAGGGTCTGATGTCACTGGTACCGCGCCAGCTCTTATTGGTCTGTGTGAAACAGAAAACAGAAGAGTCCTTGAAGACCTTATTAATCAAGAGTCACTGCTTAAAAACGATTATGGTATTGTACAGTATGAGTCACCAGACAGACGTGGTATTGATGTAGCGCTGTTATATCAAAAAAGGCTATTTGTTCCAACAAACACCAAGGCATATCCTTTATATATATATGATAATAATGATAATACAAAGCGTGTTTATACACGTGATCAGCTTTTAGTTAGTGGGATGCTTGATGGAGAGAAAATTCATGTGATTGTAAATCACTGGCCATCAAGAAGTGGGGGTGAAGCCCGCAGTAGATACAAGAGAAACAAAGCTGGAGAATTAAATAGACATATTATAGACTCGCTATTTAGTGAAGACCCATATGCAAAAGTGATTACTATGGGAGATTTTAATGATGACCCTACAAATGAGAGTATTAAAGAGCATTTAAATGCTAAAGATAAAAAGGAAGGCATGGAACTTAAAGAGTTATATAACCCTATGGAATCTATGCATAAAAAAGGATTAGGAACCCTCGCTTATAGAGATGGTTGGAATCTGTTTGACCAAATGATTGTCTCTACAGAGTTAACCAAAGAAGACTATTCATCGTACCGGTTGTACAAAGCAGGGATATACAACAAAACGTATTTAGCAAATCCGCGTGGACGCTATAAAGGATATCCCTATAGAAGTTTTACAGGAGGTGGATTTACAGGTGGATATAGTGACCATTTTCCAGTATATCTGTTGCTAATTAAAGAAATTAAGTAAAAGTATATGACATGAAAAAAGCCGTTCCTGTAGCATATAGGAACGGCTTTTTTGCGATACAAATATATTAACGCTTCAATGAAAAGTGACTTCTAAACTGTTTTCTCGTATCATCTTCGGTATACTCTATCAAGAACCAGTAATCACTAGACGGCATCTCTGCCCCATTATACGTTCCATCCCACCCTTCAGTTAATGGGCTCAACTGCTTTAATAGTTTACCATATCTATCAAAGATGTAGATGTTAGCCGTAGGGTCAAAACTCGCGATAGAATCAATCATCCAAGTATCATTAAAGGTATCTCCGTTTGGTGTCATAAAGCGATCATAATCAATCACTCCAAACTTAAACGTTACCTCACCACATCCATTCACATCACGTATCGTGATCATTCGTGATCCAGATTCTACATTCTCAAAGATATTACTCTCCTGGAAAGGGCCTTCATCCATACTGTACTCATAGGTACCTATTCCTTCTGTTAGCACCTCTACTGTAGTACTACCTGAAAATGCACCATCTACTAAACGTGCACTATAGTTAATAGGCGGTGCAGATAAAGTAACTGTTGTCATTGCTGTTGCACTACAGCCTGAAGAAATCTCTGTCGCGGTTACTTGGTATACCCCTCCTGCTACTGCAGTGATGGTATTCCCTATTTCTCCTTCTAGTACTGCGCCGTCTAAAGTCCACTCAAATACAAAT
>CALIAF010000062.1 GCA_938041335.1 uncultured Ulvibacter sp.
GGTAACTATATCTATGAGAACGGTACTTTACAGTTCTTCAGTACCCCTGAAGGTTATGTTGAACCCAAGAACCCAGACAATCTAAGTCAGGGTTATGATTACATTTATCAGTACACCGACCACCTCGGAAATATCCGATTATCTTATAAAAATGTAGGTACAGCTTCGACTGTTGATTTAGAGATACAGGAGGAAAACAACTATTATCCTTTTGGACTCAAACATAAAGGGTATAATAATGTTCAAAGTGCAAACCGAAATCATAAGTATGGTTTTGGCGGAAAAGAAGAACAGGATGAAGTTGGGCTAGAATGGCTGGACTTTGGGGCTAGGAACTATGACTCTGCTATCGGTAGGTGGATGAACCTTGACCCATTAGCAGAAGATTTTAGTGATGTATCGCCTTATAATGCGATGCTTAATAATCCTATTAATTTTATTGACCCAGACGGAAGGTCTGCATTATGGGTTCCTGATAGTGAAGGCAATTTAATTGCAGAAGCTGGAGATAGTACACAATCATTAGCTGATTATCAAGGGATATCATATACCGAAGCTGCAAAACAATTAGAAGACCAGGGCTATACAATTGATAATAAAGGTATACTTAGTCTCAAGATTGGAGATAAAGTTGAGTTGGATAATGTGTTTACAGAATCTATCGATAATTCAACAGGTGGATTTAGTACAGATGTCATGATGGGATTAACGCCCCCACCTTCTGGCTCAGGTGCTGGAGTTACAAGAGGAACAACGGAGGATAATTATAATTGTTGGGGTTCTGCTTGTGCTGGTAGTCAAGGAAAAAAGATAGATAACACCGTAGGTATTGCCTTGCCAACTACTTTTGATACTAATTTAACTACTGATTATACACCAGCAACGTCCGCAAATGCTAGTTTTGGTAAAACTGTACTACGTTTTGCTGATGGTGGAAATAATACTCAACACGGAGCTGTTTTTTATGGTAAAAGTAAGAACGGTACAACATATGTTTATTCTAAAAACGGATGGCACGCAAAACCAGAAGTAATGAAATTATCTGATTTACAAACAAAAATTCCAAGTTATGGCACAGTACAAGGTCTCACAACTGGCACTAGTGGTTATTACGACCCTAATTAGCCTTAGTTGTATAAATAAAGAGAAAACTAATAAAATGAATGATTGTTCTTCTATAATGTTTTTTGGAATTACAGACACATTATCAATATCTGGTAAAGATTATAAAATTGTAGAAATAGATTCTGAATTAGAAATTAAGTTTGACAACTTAGAAGTGGTTGAGCAGGTAGAGACTATAAAGTGTAATAAAGTGCGTTTTTGTATTGATGGTAAAACTTTAGTAGCTAAATCAAATCCTGTATTTAGTTCAACAGTTCCGGATGATGCAGAATACTTTTTTTCAACGAATGCTGATGGCAGTTTAATGAATCTTAAAGGAGAAAAAACTTTGTATATGCGTAAAATTACAAATTAATATACTCCAGTAAATATTGAAAACCACCTTTAACGGGGTGGTTTTTTTATGCCTTGAAATAGGGCGAATTTTTATAGAGTTCGGTATCTATCCTGTGTATGATAAGCCCCCGCTCCCGCTAGTTTGTAACTAGTGGCGTACCGAGTAAGAGATAAAGAATTGAATGATAACCACGATAGCAATATTGTGGTTTTTTTATTGCGCCAGTTTTTGTGTAAGGTCAGCCTTTAGTACGAAAGCGGAAAGAAAATCTTTTACGGTCTCCTTTTGTTTACTCGATAATTTTTGTGCCTTATTGAACAAGGTCAGCAAATCGGTGTCTTCCAAAGTATCTTGGGCAATGTTCTCGCCATGCACCAATCTATCGAGAGAAATCTCCAAGACTTCAGCCATACGTTTGGCAACTTCCAAAGAAGGAATCGAAAGATTACGTTCGTACTTGGAAAGATTGGAAACGTGAATCTCAATCAATTTAGCAAAAGCCTCTTGGGAAAATCCCTTTTGCGTTCTCAAATTCTTCAATATACTTCCAAAGTTATCCATAGGGTTAAAGTCTTTTTGTACGTGTAAATACGCATAAACACTATGCAAAAATACAGATTACATAGCGAATATTGCTATTGTTAATAAAATACGAGTTGTATAGTAGTTGTTTAATACGTTAAATTTGCTAGGTTTGTAATCGAAAACGATTAGTAAAAACTTATGAACAAGCTCGACACTAGCAACCCGAACAATTACGAATACACTACAAAACAGCTTGAAATCCACATCCTCGGAGGGCTGAAAACCAGTAAGCTAGAAAGCTTAAGAATAACACTTAGTGTTCAGAAGCCCAACCAACATAATGTACTGCGCCACTCGTTGGATTTATACAATGATAACCAAGTCGAGAAATTTACACGAACCATTGCGGAACGATTGGAAATCGGTACAAGTATCACACGGCAGACTTTACAAACTTTAACTAAGGAGCTAGAGAACTATCGTTTTTTGCTCATTGAAAAAGAAGCCTCTGCAAACGCACCATTTTACAAAGAACTATCGGCAACCGAACTGCGAGCCGCAGAGGCATTTTTAAAAAAGAAAAACCTCCTTGAAAGTACAAATGAGCTTATAGGGAAATCGGGAGTAATCGGCGAGACGACCAACAGACTTTTGATGTACTTGATTTTTACGAGCAGAAAAACGAACAACCCATTACATTGTATCAGCTTGGGAAGTAGCGGAGTTGGCAAAACGCATCTGCAAAGTAAAGTTGCCGAACTGATACCGGAAGAAGATAAAATAGAAATCACGGTATTATCTGCAAATGCCTTTTACTATTTTAACAGAACCGAACTACAGCACAAGTTGATATTGATAGAAGACTTGGACGGCGCAGAATCTGTACTCTATCCACTTCGAGAATTACAATCGAAAAAGCGCATCACAAAAACGGTCGTCCATAAAGATGCAAAAGGAACTACGAAAACCATACACCTAACAGTCGAAGGACCTGTATCGGTTGCAGGCTGTACCACCCAAGAAAGTATTTACGAGGATAACAGCAACAGAAATTTTTTACTCTACATCGACGAAAGTTCAGAACAGGACAAAAGAATAATGAATTACCAACGCCTAATAAGTGCGGGCAAATTAAATGAGCAAGAACAATTTGAAGCAGCGGAGCTTCTCCGCAACGCGCAAAGGGTATTGAAGCCGATAAAAGTGATAAATCCTTTTGCTGAATATTTAGAGTTGCCCCAAAGTGTGTTCAAACCACGAAGAACCAACAGCCATTATTTACAATTTATCGAAGCGATTACCTTTTACAAACAATACCAACGCGAGCAAAAAGCAAATGAAGATACAGGCGAAATGTATATCGAAACTACCATCGAGGATATACAGGAAGCCAACGAACTTATCCAAGAAGTACTACTTAGAAAAAGTGATTTGCTCAATGGTGCTTGCAGACAATTCTTCGAACGTCTCAAGACACATTTAAAACAAAAAGGAGAATCGACATTTACCAACTCTGAAATCAGAAGGACTTTAAGATTGAACCCGAGCAACCAAAAAAGGTATATGGTACAGTTGCAGCTTGCCGACCTAATACGCAAAGCGAAAGGGAATAAACGAAAAGGGTATCTGTACGAAGTGGTCAGCTATGATGATTACAAGGACACCAACAAACAGATAGAAATACTATTGAACACCACTTTAAAAAATCTAGAAGTTCAAAGTAGTTCATAATGGTTCAAACCCCAAAATGAACCATTAGCATATCTGAAAACCAATTGTTTATCCAAGTGGTTCACGAAATCTCAAAAATGCAACCGACCCAAAAAAAGCGGAGAGCCTCCGCAGGCAAAAATGAAGAAATTAAAACTACAGAACCAAAGCTATAAAGCCCTATTGCTAAATTTTAAGGAGTGGCTCGATATCTTGGGCTATAGCAAAAGCACGGTTTATTATATGCCTATTTTTTTACAGGAGTTCTTTTACTGGTTGGAGCAACGCAGCATCAATAAGATTGAAAATATTAGCCTTAAAAACGTAACCGATTATTACGAATACTTGAACGAACGTTGCAACGAACGAAAAAGTGGCGGACTAAGTAAAGCCTATCTGAACAAGCACCAGGGCGCACTCAAAAAGTTTAGGGAATACTTGAAAAAACATGGTGCGAAATCCTTTAAGATTCATCTGCGCTTCGAAGAAAAAGACCCCGAAATAAAAGACGTGCTTACCCAAGATGAAATCAAAGAACTGTTCGAAATTACAAACCATAGCAGCCAACATTTAAGAACTCGTTTACGAGATAAAGCATTATTGGTTTGCTTGTATAGTTGCGGTCTGCGCCGTAGTGAAGTAACGAATCTTGATATTGGCGACGTACTATTCGATAGGTCACTCTTGTTCGTGAAAAAAGCGAAGAACTTTAAACAACGCTATGTTCCATTGAATAAATACAATCGTAGAATATTGGAAGATTATAGATACGAAGCTCGACTACTTTATCCATCAGAAAACAATGAAGCTTTTTTTATCAATCGATATGGAAAACGATTGCAAGGTCAAGACATGGCCAGAAGATTGGAGTATATTTTATCGCTCTCCGATAATAAAGAACTGAAACAAAAACACATTACCCCACATTGTTTGCGCCATTCTATTGCGACCCATCTTTTACAGCAAGAAGTAAAGCTAGAGGATATTCAACAATTTTTAGGGCATAGTTCACTAAAGGCGACTCAAATATATACGCACTTGGTCGAGAAGCTCGACGACCAATAAATCATTATTATGGAACAAGATTATAAGATACATATGCAACGGTTACGCCATAGTCCAAAGACCATAAAATGCTATACCAAATACATTGAAAAATTGGAACAATGGTGCAGACCCAAAAGAATCGAATTGAATAAAATAAAGTACCAAGAGATACTGCAATATGTAGCGATGTTAAAAACAACCAACGCACCTGATTCTGTAAATAACCAACTAACCGCCATACGCCATTACATGAACCATTTGATTGAAAAAGGAGTCGTTGCCGATAATGTTGCGGAAGGGATAAAGGTCAGAGGCAGTACTAGAAAAGTATTGCAGAATATTTTAAGCTCCGACGAACTCGAAGACCTGTATTATAGTTTTGAAACCAACGAACATAAAAAGACCAACTTCTATTTTGAAGCAGCTTCGAAACGGAACAAAGTAATTGTAGGGTTATTAGTCTATCAAGGATTATTGAGTAACAATTTTTTACGCATAAATATCGAAGATGTAGATTTATCAAGAGGTACGATTTATATAGCCAGTACCCGAAGGAACGCAGCAAGAAAGATACCGCTCAAACCTTGGCAGATTATGCTGTTAAAAGAATACCTAGAAGAAACCTTGCCAATTATACAAAAGCACATCGGAGTATATAACAACCGATTGTTCCCACTCAAAACATCGCAGTTTAATGTGCTATTGCACCCCATTTTTAAAAAGCTGAAAAGCTATAACCAAAAGGTAACCAACAACAACGGAATTAGGGGAAGCGTAATTGTAAACTGGTTACGTAAATACAATATCAGGGAAGTTCAAGAACTTGCAGGACATCGACATATTTGTTCTACAGAAGCCTACAAACAAGATGACATCGAAAACCTTCAAAACGTAATTGACAACTTCCACCCATTAAGTTAATCATGTGGTCGCAATCTGCGACCACATCCTTGGTATCACAATCTGTGATACCAAGGACACAAATAGTTTAAGAAAACAGCAATAAAATATAAATTACCTTTGTTATGGATATAAACATCAATGTCATGGATATAAAAGCGGACATCAAATGGATACAGAAGGAGCTTAAACAAGTTAAAGACCCTACTCTTATAGAGGTCTTCAAAAACCTTTTGCAGTACCGAAAAAATGTATCATCGGAGCGTATCAGTATAGAGCAGTACAATAAAGAAATGGACGAATCCATTGCGCAAATAGAAAACGGGCAAACCTATACACACCAACAAATGGGAGAACGTATCAAGCAATGGGGAAAACAATAATCTGGACGCATCGAGCAGATGCAGAACTCAGCGAAGCGTTTTTAGAATTATTGGAAGAATCCAAATCAATCGAAACGACTATCAAGGTCATTACCGAAATCTACGAATCGACTGAAGTATTGATGGAAAATCCAGAAATCTATAAACTGGATGCGCTCAAAGAAAACAACAAAGGAAATATAAGGGCATACGAAAAACATACGTATAGAATATCTTACCTAATCGAAGAAAAAGCGATTTACATTCTTCGAGTACGCTACGCAAGAAAAGAACCTTTAGGATATTAAGCCCCCACAAAACAGAACCCAGTTTTTTGCGAAAAGCAAAAAGCCTCTGTGTTCCGTTTTGTTCCGCTCGCCACCGCGCATGCAATTTTTGTCTGCCAAGCGATTACGGCACATTGCTTTTTTGGTGTTCCAACGCTCCAGCAATCGCAGCACTCAAAAATTCTGTGAAAAACAGATATTTGTGCGTACTGCTCACGCACCAAAAAAACAAAGAGCCGTAGCCAACGCACTAGCCAAAAACCGCCCCAAGCTATGTTACATAATTTGCATTATAATACTGCCGCCAGATCCACGCTGCACCAAAGCAGTAAGTTATAATGTAAACTATGTAAAATAGCCGCACTTGCCCACGCTCAAAAACAACTCCGAAAAACCTTATTCAAGATGTGTGCACGTCATGACAACTTACTCGGTCGTGACGCTCAATCGTCGCTTGCCTATCATTTAAAAAAAGACCGATTCTCTGCGCACCGCCCAACGCAAAATCGTTCTTTTTTAAAACGCTCCCGTCGGAAACAATCCGCCAACTTCGGGAAAAGCCCGAACCACCATCCCCCCAAATCTTACCAAAACTAATACTATGAAGTGTGAGGCTTGGAGAGTGTGCGGGGTGGCAGCTTGGGCGCAGGGAGTATTTTACATAAAACAGGTTATAACTTACACAGACAACAATCATCAAATTAATAGTTAAACATTGTTTTAAGTATGAATCATCCACAGGATAATCCATACTTAAAAGTGTATTATAACCCGTTTTATGTAACATACCGAGGCCGAGGGAGCAGGGAAAATACAGAGGCTTTTTGCCCAAAGCAAAAAACTGGATTTGCCCTGCGAGGAGTTACGGGCAGAACGCTTCCAATCCGTAGGAAAAATGGCAATAAAAAGACCTGAAAAACGTTATATTTATCTTAGCTAAGAATACGTTCTTAAATTTATTGAAAGAGGGTTTTTTAATCCTAAAAGTGACTCCAAAAAAGTGTTCCCGCTTAAAAAAATGCATAACCGAATAAGTAGGTAACTATATCTATGAGAACGGTACTTTGCAGTTCTTCAGGCACGCAGAAGGTTACGTTTCAAACGATAATGGTTCGTTCAAATATGTGTACGAGTACAGAGACCACCTAGACAATGTGCGTTTGAGCTATACGGATGCGAACAATGACGGAAACGTAGACCAGAATGAAGTCGTAAAGGAATCGAACTACTATCCTTTTGGGCTCGAACATAAGGGGTATAACTCTAATGTAAGTTCTTTAGGCAATAGTGCGGCCAAGAATTATAAGTTTAACGGCAAGGAACATCAACAAGAATTGGGATTGAACCTGTACCATTATGGTGCTAGATTTTATGACCCCGCAATAGGTCAATTCACTACCATAGACCCTAAAGCAGAAAGTTATGGTTCACAAGGAGGTTATGTTTATGCTGTTAATAACCCTATCGCTTTTCACGAAAAAAATGGAGAAAACCCGATATTCGGAGTTTTAAGATGGATTACTGGAAAGGCAACGAAATATGCAACTAGAAAAGCAGTCAAAGTTGCACAGAAAAAAGCTTTAAAGAAGTCTCAGAAAAGTTTAAAGGAAAATGTGAAAAAGCATATTAAAAAGGAAGCTGACTTCATGAAAGACCCAATAAAGAATTCAGGTGATGATGCAATTAAGCAAATGACGAAAGATAATCCGACGAAAGATGTTTTATTGGAAAGAGCTAAAGGAAGAGGCGGAGCTTTGGCAAAGCAAACTAAAAAGAACCAAGGGGAATTAAATAAAGTAACGAAACAATTAAAAGAATTAAATAAGACTTCGGATAAGGTGAAGACAGGTACAGTTGCCGCGGTTACGAACGCAGCCACCAAAAAAGCTGTTTCTGCGGCAACACCGGATGTAGATGCAACAATAAATGTAATAAAAACAATTACGACTTTACCAGGACAAGTCGATACTAGAGACGCTGCTAATCTTGGTAAAAATGTAATTGGAGACAATGCCGTAGGCAGATTTGTGGATGAATGGGTAAACCCATTTGGAATAGTCGATGACTTAAAAACATTGATGATAATAGGGATTATGTCAACATCAGATGAATAGAAATTATGAAAGCAATAAAAGTAGATGATTTAAGAAAGCTTCTCAAAATGGTAATTGAACAATTGCATATTCTTGAAGGCATAGATAAAATTGAGGTAGATAAAGATATGTATAGATTTATCCCTACTGATAAATGGCAATCTTTTGACCAAGAACCTTTAATAGGGTCTTTGTATGACGACATAGAAGAATTAGAAAAATTACTGAATAACTCAGATAAGGTAATATCTTATGTTGATTTTGATAGGATAGCCAATATTCTTCATTTTGTAAGTGAAAAACTGAATCCAGTTAGCGGAACCCCCTTTGAGGATGCCGAGAACTGATAGCAATGAATATTTGGATTTAAAAATAAACCATCTTTCGGGATGGTTTATTTATGCTTTAAAGTGAAGCTACATTTTTGGCAAAGAAATCCTTGAACTTCTTTTTGGTCAGCATGGTATCGATGATTTTAAGAATGGTCGATTTATCCTCTTCGTCAAGTTGGTTGATTAACTTCAATTGTTCGTTCTCACTTTTATCTTCAAGAACAATTTCTTTAGGTGTGATATTTTCATCATAGTTGATAATATCATCGATAGACATATTGAACAGGTTGGAAAGTGTTTTAAGTTCTGAAACCTTTACTTCTCTCATACCTTTTTCAACTTTAGAATAAGAAGACTTATCAAGTTGAAGCTCTAGGGCAACTTCTTTCTGAAGTAACCAGCTCTGCGAAGTTTACAACTTCGTAGCGTATTGAGTAAGCGATAAGAGTAAGAAACATAAGATAGAACAAACCAAAACAGCAATGTTGTGGTTTGTTTTTTATAAATTGTTTACGGCTACGAAGTTGCAAACTTCGCAGAACATCAGCTTCATTTAAGAAAATTATCTTGTAAGTGATTTCGTATATTTAAGCTATGTTCAATGGCGAAGGTTACAAAATACGAGATCAAACAAAACCACACTTTTTAACTTTCACGGTTGTTGACTGGGTTGATGTCTTTACAAGAAAACGATATAAAGATATTCTTGTTGAAAGTTTAAATTTCTGTATTGCAAACAAGAGATTGGTTGTCTTTGGTTATGTGATTATGAGTAATCATTTGCATATTATAATGCAGAATGATGATGGCCTACTTTCAGATGTAATACGAGATTTTAAAAAGCATACTTCAAAAAAGATCATAAAATCAATTGAGGAAGAACCAGAAAGCAGACGAGAATGGATGCTCGAGCGTTTCGCTAGAGCTACCGATTCACATTCTCGAAATAAAGCATTTCAATTTTGGAAATATGGCAATCATCCTGAAGAAATATATTCAGAAAAATTTATGTGGTCGAAACTAGATTATATTCATTTGAATCCTGTCCGGGCAGGTCTGGTAGAAAAGGCTTCTGATTATAGCTATTCTAGTGCTGTAAATTATGTGAAACAGGAAGGTGAAGTTAAGATTACGCTGTTAGACAATCCCGTTGTAGATGTTCTAAAACCTGATAGTTTTTGGAAAAGCATTTCTTGGTAAGCATATAGACTGCGAAGTTGCAAACTTCGCATAGCGAATCTGTACTAAAACCAGATAGCTTTTGGAAGGGTATTTCTTGGTAAAATATATAAGAGTGACTTGTACAACTTCCAGCCAGTCGAGTAAGAAATGATGAGCTATTTTTTTGAAGAATTTTGAAAGTAACATATTCGTGTAAAAATCAATAAAAATGGGTCTTTCAAATGCACTTAATCGATAATTCTTACGTTTAATATAAGATAACTTACGACCAAAAATCAAAAGCATATTTTAGCCTTTTAAATCTAACTGTCCCAAACTATTTTGAAACGATATTTACTACTCCTTTTTTTATTTTTATTACAAGTGTCACATGCCCAAAAAGAAGCCTCAGTTTGGTATTTTGGCTATAATGCTGGTGTTGATTTTAATACAGGTGTGCCTGTAGTTTTAACAGATGGTCAAATCGATGTCAACGAAGGTTGCGCTGTGATTTCTGACCCAAATGGCAACCTCATGTTTTATACTGATGGTATCACAGTTTGGAATAGAAATCATAACCCCATGCCAAATGGCACAGGTTTAAAAGGTGACCCTTCAAGTACACAATCGGCTATTATTGTACCGAAATCTGATGAGCCCAATATCTTTTATGTGTTTACTGTTGATGATGTGGGCGGCCCTGATGGTTTGCAATATAACGTTGTAGATATGAATCTTGATGGAGGTATGGGCGATGTAACTGCTCAGAAGAATATTTTATTACACACCCCAGTAAGTGAAAAAGTAACTGCTGTTGCCCATGCAAATGGTAGCGCAGTATGGGTGGTTTCTAAAGGCTGGGAGAATAACGCATATTTGAGTTACAGGGTTGATGCTGCTGGGGTAAGTACGACACCCGTTGTTTCGAACATTGGGTTTACACCTACAACGGCTACGATTATAAATCAAGAAGCGCAAGGCTACTTAAAGGCGTCACCTGATGGTAATTTTTTGGCAACAGCTTATTTTAGTAGAGGTATGGCAGAAATTTGTCGGTTCAATGCGGCTTCAGGGGTGGTAAGCGACTGGGTTTCATTGCAAGATTATTTGGATGATTTTTGGTATTATGAAAAACCCTATGGGGTAGAGTTTTCTCCAAACAGCAATATATTGTACATAAGCGTACAAGCAGGTGTACTCCAATTTGATATTAGTAATTACGATCAAGCTGCTATTCTTGCATCGGTTAATATGATAAGTCCATTCAATTCATCACCCCCTTTTTTAGGGGCTTTGCAAACTGCAATTGACGGAAAAATATATACTGTAAGGGGCTTTAGAAGATATTTAAATGTTATTAACGACCCAAATGTTATGGGTGCCGGCAGTAATTATCAAGAGCAAGTGGTCGATTTAGGAACAGGCAGAGGTGTTTTGGGTTTGCCACCATTTTTAACTTCCTATTTTCATGTGGGTATAACGGCTGAACATTTTTGTTTGGGTGATGCAACGGAGTTTTCAGTAAATACTACCGACCCCATTATTTCAATCACTTGGGATTTTGGCGATGGTGCAACTTCTACATTGGAAACACCCAACCATACCTATTCAAGTTCTGGTGACTATACCATTTCAGTAACTGTTCAAACTACGACAGAATCAAAAACCGAGACGAAAGATATTAGCATATTTGAAACCCCCATAGCGAACACAGTTTCTGATTTTGAAGTTTGTACTGAGAATGCGACCTATGAATTTAACCTCTCGTCTAAAGACATAGAAGTACTAGGTGTACAATTAGCTACGGAATTTCAAGTAGTTTATTTCCCAACCTTGGCAGATGCACAAGGCAACACCAATCAATTGCCTAATTTATATACCAACACACTAGCGACAGAAACCATATTTGCTAGAATACAGAATGTAAATAATCCTGATTGTTTTGATACCACGAGTTTCGATTTGATCATTCAAAAAGCACCCATCGTAAATACCCAAGAAGATTGGACGGTTTGTGATACTGATATGGATGGCTTTTACACCTTTGATTTATCCGAAAAAACTACCAGTATATTAGTAAATAATGATGCAACGGAGTTTACTGTTTCCTACTATTCGAACCAAGTTGATCTAGACAATAAAACAAACCCGATTGCTATAAATTATACGAACACCTTACTACTTGAAGAAGTCTTTTTTCGAATAGAGAATAATACCTATTCGACCTGCTACGGCGAGGGCACTTTTTTCTTAGAAGTTATTTCAGGAGTTACGGCAAATACGCCGTCAAATTTTGAAGTTTGTGATGATGATAATGACGGGCTTTTTCTTTTTGATTTGACCACCAAAGAAGCTGAAATTTTAGGAACTCAAAACGCTGCAAGTAGCACCATTACTTTTCATGCATCTCTTTTGGAAGCTGAAAACGGAGGCAATCCAATTAATAAAAACAATTATACCAACATAACAGCATATATCGAAACACTATTTATCCGTGTAGAAAATACTGCAGATGCTAGTTGTTATGATACAACATCTTTTGAATTGCAAGTGAGCGATTCACCGCTGTTGCAAACAGTTACTGATTGGCAAGTGTGTGATGACAATAATGATGGTATATTTTCATTTGACCTCAATCAAAAAACTACTGAAATTTTAGGAAGTCAATCTGTTTCCGATTTTACGGTTACTTATCACCCCTCATTAACAGAAGCAGAAACAAATCAAAATGCTATCATTGGCAGCTTTGATAATAGTAGCAATCCAGAAACTATTTTTTACCGGTTAGAAAATAATACCAATGTCGATTGCTTTATTACGGGCGATTTTACGTTGGAGGTATTTAATACTCCAACTGCTTTTACGGCAAGCCCAATCGTGCAATGTGATACTGATGAATCTGGTAATTATTCGTTTGACCTATCCCAAAAGGA
>CALIAF010000063.1 GCA_938041335.1 uncultured Ulvibacter sp.
ACCACCGTCACATATTCAATCTTCATCATATCACCTTCTGGAGTAACCGTAACGCTACTTTGATACCCTTCACCTGCTTGAGTATATCCTATTTTTTGCAGCTGGTTATCTGTTCGCACCACAATAAGTTTACTTAAAAACAAATAATCTGGTTGTTTTGGGTTCGTGATATTTTCTTCGTCTCTACCTTTTGGATCTGGAAAGGCAAATGCCAATGGTAAGTCAAACAATCGCTGAGCAAAAGTGAAACCCTCGTGCCATTTTGCGGTAGGCAAAAGCACCGTTTCTGTTTCTGTGGGACTACTGGCAGTGCCTCCCGTAGTTTTAGTATAAGTAGCTGATGGATGCGAAGCTTTTAAATCTTCTATATACTGCTTGGCATTGCTGTTTTTCTCTGGCGGGAAAAAGCTAGACAAATATCCATTAAAGGCATATCCTGTTTTATTATTGTATCGTACTTGATTCATTCCACCTTTAATACCACCCACGGTCATGGTTTCATTCTCTTCAATCGTGATGAGTTTTACTTTTGTCCCATAAGGCATTACAGATAACTTTTCACTATCTAAGTTGTCGTATTCTCTAAGGGATAAACCACTAGGAGCGGTGATGTAAACGTAGTCGTCTTTGTCTATGGTCTCAGTAATAATCTCCGTGCTATTTGCTTCGGAAATATCTGCTGTTGCTAATTCGTCTTTTTTTTCGGTATTACAAGCTGTAAATAAAGCAAGTAATGCAATGGCTGCGATGTGTGTGATTGTGTTTTTCATAATATAGGTTTTTATTGTTATGACAAATGTATCACCATTAAGGGTTTAATATGGACCACTCTACCATACGACTAGAACGCTTTAGTAAGCGTTAAGATTGTTCTAGAATTCGTTATTTGGTGCAAGCCCTAAAAATCTAGTTTTAACTGCACCTCATATTTTTTTTCTTCCGAAACCTTCACGGCTTGTTTCTTTTCGTTGTTTAAATTTGACATAGAAATACCTAATAAACGCACACTGTTTTTCATGCCTTCTTGAAAAAGCAACTCTTTAACTGTGTCCAAAATAAGATCTTTGTCTGCAATATATAATGGCAGTGTTTTGCTTCGCGTTTGTAAAGTAAAATCACTGTATTTAATTTTTAGTGTTATGGTTTTGCCAGCGACCTTGCTTTTTTTGAGTCTGCGCGCTACCTCTTCTGATATGGGAACCAATTTTTCCAACATGAATATTTCCGAAGAGATATTCTCGTTAAACGTACGTTCTGCAGCGAGCGATTTTCTGGTTCGTTCTGCCTTGACCTGACTATTGTGAATGCCACGTACAATGTCATAATAATACCCGCCACTTTTGCCAAAGTGTTCGGTAAGAAATGCGACTGTTTTTCCCTTTAAATCTTTTCCTGTATAAATACCATGTCTATACATTTTCTCTTTCATCACCTTGCCCACACCATAAAACTTTTTAATGTCTAAGGCCTCTAAAAAGCCTAAGACCTCCTCTGGCGGAACCGTTTTTTGTCCATTAGGTTTGTTAATGTCACTTGCTACTTTTGCAATAAATTTATTAATAGAAATCCCTGCCGATGCGTTTAATCCAGTTCGTTCTTTTATCTTCTTGCGAATGTCTATAGCAATTAAAGAAGCACTTGGATTTCCTTTTTTATTTTCGGTGACATCAAGATAAGCCTCATCGAGTGATAGCGGTTCTACAAGATCTGTGTATTCAAAAAAAACGTTCCGCACTTGGTCAGAAATTTCTTGATACCGTTTAAAATCTGTTTTTACAAAGAGAAGGTCAGGGCATAACTTAACGGCAAGTGCTCCTGCCATAGCAGAGCGTACACCATACTTACGCGCCTCATAACTCGCTGCACTAATAACGCCTCGTTTGCCACCGCCACCTACTGCTATTGGTTTACCTATTAATGAAGGGTCGTCAAGCTGGGCAACAGACGCATAAAACGCATCCATATCTACATGGATGATTTTTCTTAACGGAAGTTCTTCTTTGCTCACGAAGTAAATTTAATATCTTTATCTGACTCAAACCTCTCATGAAGAGAAAACATAAGGGTTATATATTACACTATGAATCTCAACCAAGTTACTATACCCTCCTCAAACGTGCCAAGAGCCATTGCGTTTTATAAAACCTTGGGATTACATTTAATTGTTCATACCCACGACCAGTATGCACGATTTGAAACTCCAGAGGGTAATGCCACTTTTAGCATTCATTTTACTGCCGAAAATGTAAGGGGTGCAGGAATTATCCTTTATTTTGAAGTGCCAGACGTCTCAAAAAAAGTAACCGAATTGAAGACCAAAGGAATTATCTTTGAAACAGAAGCTACAGCGCAAACCTGGCTATGGACCGAAGCGAGATTAAAAGATCTTGACGGCAACCAAATCATCATCTATCACGCAGGTGAAAACAGAAAAAACCCACCATGGAGAATCAAGAAATAGAGCGGAAATTTTTAGTGATTTCAGATGTATTTAAAACGGAAGCACAGCAACAATCCGGAATTGTACAAGGATACTTAAATAGCAACCCAGCTCGCGCTGTACGTGTTAGAATTAAGGGAAACAAAGGGTTTTTAACAATTAAAGGGAAAGGAAATGAATCTGGAACCACCCGTTTTGAATGGGAAAAAGAAATAGTGCTTTCTGAAGCCGAAGCGCTCTTAGCTTTATGTGGAGAAGGTGTGATTGATAAGGTCCGTTATGAAATAGAAGTAGGCAAACATATCTATGAAGTAGATGAATTTTTTGGAAATAATGAGGGATTGATTGTTGCTGAAATAGAATTATCTCATGAGAACGAGACTTTTGAAAAACCAGATTGGTTAGGCGCAGAAGTAACAGGAAATGTAAAATATTATAACTCGCAGTTGAGTAAAAATCCTTTTAAAGATTGGTAACACTATAATCCTAAAATTTTCTTTATTTCAAGAATAGTCGCTGCATTTGAAACCCCAGATATTTCGGCAGTAAACAAATCATCGCTTTGTGCTGCGGCCTCTTTTTTAATAGCCGAAAAATGAAGCATCTTGAATCCAGCTTTTTTAAATGCTAATGCATTTGTGGGATGTACGCCACCGCCAGGCATGATTTCAATCTTATCTTCCGAAAGATTCTTTAGTTGTTTTAGTAATTCAATGCCATCAATAGCTTTTGGTTCTTGTCCAGAACTTAAAAGACGTGTGATATTCAAATCCTTTAATTGTTTAAATGCTTGTAATGGATTATCGCAAACGTCAAAAGCGCGATGGAAGGTAAACTCCATTCCTTGAGCTGCTGTAATGAGTCTTTGCGTATTTGCAACATCAATGTGCATTTCTGAAGTAAGAATACCACTTACAACACCTGCACAGCCTATACTCTTGCAAAATGAAATGTCTTGAATCATCGTTTCGATTTCTGCTTCTGTATAATAAAAGTCACCTGCTCTTGGTCGTATTAAAACTTGGGTTTCAATCCCTATTTCTTTAACGACATTGGTAATTAATTCTCTTGAAGGAGTAAGACCGCCAACAGAAAGATTTTCACATAGTTCTATGCGATTTGCGCCAGTTTCTTGGGCAATTTTTGCAGATTCAAAACCATTTGCACAGATTTCTATTTTCATATTTGTTAGTTGTTGCCCTTCGACAAGCTCAGGGTGACAGTGATGTGGTTTTATATAAAGTGATTTTGTCATACTGTCCCGATAGCTATCGGGAGTAGAAGTGCCTTCCTAAATAATCACTCAATCACAATCTCATCTATAAATGTCCAGGCTTTATTGCCAGCACCTTGTAAACCGTCTGGGATGATACCGTAACTTGGGATTTTTAGCGTGATGCTATCTAATATACAATCTGGAATATGATCTAATGGTATTTCAACTTTCATCAAAGAGCCTTCTCCCTCAATTAGTTTTGTCTCTAAAAACATTCTTTTTTCTAAAACCCCAGCCAGCGCCATTTCTTTAGGTGCATACACCCACTGCCCATTTGCATTATAAAACCGAGTAGAAATTTTAGTCACTTTAGTAGGCTCTGGAAATGTAATGGTAATCTCAATATCATCCCCCCAAAAGCCCAACCATTCTTTATCGCCAAAACGGGTATTGCTACCGTTCACTCCATTAAGTAGTGCTTCTTTTCCGCCAGCATTATAGGATGGATGTGGATCTACATTTGTTGAAACCGTTGCTTTAACCCCCTTATGCATTATAACGTTTTCTATAAAAAGGCGACCTGCATTTTTATTGTCTTTAAAAACCTGAGCTGCCAATTCTGAGCTTTCAACTATTTTTATGGGTCCCTCGTATATCTTTTCTTCAGTCCCATTTAATGAGTATCTAATCTCTTTATTTAAGCTAGCCGTTTCTAGTGTATAGCTTATCACGCCGTTTTGATTAGAAACTTTACCCACTATATCGTTCAAGTGATTGGCATTATTCACCTCTAGTACATCTAATCTTTCCATAAAGGGTTCTACGCGTGTTAGGAACTCGGTATAATCTTCTTCTAGATTTTCTGTGGGACCACTCCAAACTACTTCTGCCATAGCAAGCATTCTTGGGAATGCCATATATTCCACTTGGTCTTCTGTTGTCATATACTCTGTCCAGATATTTCCTTGTGCGCCCAATACATGCTTTGCAGCAGGTGTTCCTTGCAGTTTTTTAGGGATTGGGTTAAAACCAAAGACTTTCTTTAAGGGTAAATATCCGCCAATGGCCGTAGGTTCATCTTCGTGCGTAGCCTGATAGTAATCAAAGTATGCGTGCGAGGTAGGTGTTAATATGACATCGTGACCTTGGTTTGCAGCGTCAACCGCGCCTTGAGTTCCACGCCATGACATTACTGTAGCATTTGGCGCTAATCCACCTTCAAGAATCTCGTCCCAACCTATTATCTTTTTGCCTTTACTATTTACGTGTTTTTCTATTTCTGAAATAAAATAACTTTGCAGCCCGTGCTCGTCTTTTAATTTTTTTTCTGAAATGAGCTTTTGACAATGACCACAAGCTTTCCATTGTTCTTTGGGAGCTTCGTCTCCACCTATATGAATGTATTCTCCTGGAAAAAGTGGCATCACCTCATCAAGTACATTTTTTAGGAAAGTAAATGTTTCTGGTTTTGGGCAATAGATGTTTTCAAAAACACCCCATTTTGTAGCAACAGGTACTTGTTCTCCCGTACAGCCTAATGCTGGGTAAGCGTGAATGGCGGCTTGAGCGTGCCCTGGCAATTCTATTTCTGGAATCACAGTGACATGCCTTTTTGCCGCATAGGCCACAATCTCTTTTACGTCTTCTTGAGTGTAGAAACCACCGTAGCGTTTGCCATCAAATTGTTGAGGCGTATCATTATAATGACCTATCAATGTTTCTTCTCTATACGCTCCTTTGTTAGTAAGATCGGGATATTGCTTTATCTCGATGCGCCACCCTTGATCGTCCGTTAAATGCCAATGAAAAGTATTCATTTTAAGCATCGCTAAATGGTCAACGTATTCTTTAATAAACGCAACAGGGAAGAAGTGTCTAGATACATCTAGGTGCATACCACGGTACTGAAACCTAGGCTCGTCTTTTATTGTGAGTGTTGGGATTTTTATATTCTCAACAATTAGATTTTTAGAGTTTTCAAGTGTTGGTGGTAGCATTTGTCTCAAAGACTGTACTGCGTAAAATGCTCCACTTGCAGAACTTGAACGGATAGTAATAGTTACCTCGGTAATATCCAGAATATAGCCTTCAGCTTTAATGGAGTCGTCTTGTTTAAAAATAAATGATGGTGTTTCTTCGGGCCTGTCTTTTGCATTATCAACAAAACCAAGACTGCCTAAATAATGATGTAAAAGAGCCGTGGCATTACTAAAATGATCGGGCGCTTCTATAATCATTAAATCTCTCGGTATTATAAAATACCCTTCGTTTACAACTAACTCACTAGGAGCAGGAATTATGTTTGTACTTGCAATGTAGTCTAAGTCCGAATTTTTAGCACAACTTATTAAAGTAAGAATAGCAAATGCTGCTACTATTTTAATAAGGTATTTAAAGGTCATTTTTGATATTTTCTTGAATTCCATTAAGCGTTTTTATTTGTATTTCTTTTAAGTCTGATACGTTAGTTTTAAAATGAATCGTCTTTTGTTCATTGGGTAATAAGTCAAAAAAGTTATCGCTAAAATGCCTTTGTTCCTCTGAAGATAAAAATACATTTTTCTGAAGTGTTTTAGTGCTAAGTTTTATTTCATAACCGGCTTCCACTTTTACTATTTCCGAAGTAATTGAATGCGCACTTAATTTTAAATCTTTTGGCTTCACAAAATAATGGATGGCGGGAGTATCCCCAAAAATCACTTTTGCATAGGTCGAAGTTCTGTCAAAGTCTAGAGTAGAAAGCGCTACCTCATAAAGCACTTCGTTCTTTTCATTACATGTGCTCACCGATTGTGTTTCTGTCTCGTGCAAGATGTTCCCTTCAAAATCATAAAACAACACATACATATCATCACCAAGGGTAGTTGGGCTATCATCAACTACTTTAATTTTTAAGAAATTGTCTTCCTCAAACGGAATGACAATTCTATTTTCAAAAGCTCTTTTCGCCTCATAATGTAAGGCTTTCCAATTGCCTAAACCGTCTATGCTAGACCAAGAGACCACAGGCCAGCAGTCATTTAATTGCCAGTACAATGTTCCCATATTGTAGGGTTTTGCAGCGCGATGCGCTCTTATTCCTTTACTGATACCGTAGGCTTGAAGGAGTTGACTGACGTACACATAATCTTCATTATTAGTAGGTACAGGAAAGTCTCGTTCCATGTACTCTTTTATCAATTGAAACCCGCGTACGTGTTTTTGATGCGTCGCAAAACTTGGGTGGTTGAGGTCAATACTATCTTGCTCGGTAAAATATTTAATAGCTTCATAACTCGGGAAAGATTGAAAGCCAAACTCACTCATAAATCGTGGTACTTCGGCCTCATAATGTTCAAAAGGATAGCCGTCGTGCCAAACCCACCAATCGTGAGCATCCCCTTCAAACTGGTAGCGTTTATCTCCGCGGCCATATTTGGGCGAACTTTCCCAATAGGAAATAGAAGGGCTTAAACTATCAACAACTTTAGGGAGAATATCATTAAACACTGCTTGATAGCTGTTCCAGATTTCTTCTTTTTGGGCTTCTGTTTTATCTGCTTGCCAGCCCCATCTTGCCCAACCTTCGCTATTCTCATTGTTGCCGCAATAGAGCGCAATACTTGGATGTTGTCTTAAACGAGTTACATTATCTATGGCTTCGGCTTTTACGTTATCTAAGAATGCTGCATCACCAGGATACATCGCGCAAGCAAACATAAAATCTTGCCAGATGAGAATTCCTTTTTCATCACATAAATCATAAAATATATCATTTTCATAAATGCCGCCGCCCCAAACTCGTAACATGTTCATATTAGCGTCTACCACATCATTCAGGATTTTTTCATACTTATCGTCTGTTACTTCATTTTGAAAACTGTGTTGCGGAATGTAATTGGCGCCTTTCATAAACACAGGAACACCGTTTAGTTTAAAATGAAACGTTTCGCCTTTGGTATCTTTGTCCGTTACCAACTCAATAGTTCGAATTCCTTTTTTTAACGTACGTGTTTCTTTTACTGTTTCGCCTTGTTTTAACGTAAAGTCAAATGTATATAAATACGGAGTTCCTAAATTGTGCGTCCACCAAAGTTTTGGTCTGTTAATTTTAATTGGTAATGTGTAGGTATGCGTGCCTTTTTTTGGAATAAATGTTGTCCACTGATAGAAGTCACTTTCAATTCCAAATTTAATTTCTTTTTCTGTGTCAGCAGTAATGGTATATTCAGCAGTCAAATACGCAACATCGTTAACTAAGCTATCTTGTTTGATGTAAACATCATCTAGTTTTAAATCATTCCAAGAAGTTACGGTAACAGGTTTCCAAATTCCTGAAGTATTCAATATTGGTCCCCAATCCCAACCGTACTGAAATTGTGCTTTTCGAGTAAATACGCGCGGACTTTCGGGTAATTTATAATCTAGTTTTAAAGCTTCTTTCTCTTCTTGAATATTCGTTTTTTGAAAAGCTATGCGAAGTTTATTTTGTTTTTTTACGAGTTTTTTGATGTCAAACTTCCACGTTCTGAACGCATTATTTGTTTTTCCTACTAATGAATCGTTGAGGTAAATACTTGCGTAGGTATCCAAACCTTCAAACGTAAGTTCAATGTG